>JAWVFT010000056.1:0-20456 GCA_033855775.1 Blastocatellia bacterium
AGCAGAGCGTGCAGGAGACGGTCGACCTGTTGAAGGAGTTCGACCAAATCAACGAAAAATTTTCCGAGCCGATGTCGGACGACGAGATGGCTCAACTGCTCGAACGTCAAGGCACGGTGCAGGAGAAACTCGACGCGGCGGACGCATGGGACCTGGACAGCCGGCTTGAGATGGCGATGGACGCCTTGCGCTGCCCGCCGGGTGAAACGCCCGTCCGTGTTCTCTCCGGCGGCGAGAAGCGGCGCGTCGCGCTCTGCCGCTTGCTCTTGCAACAGCCGGACATCCTGCTATTGGACGAGCCGACCAATCACCTCGACGCCGAATCGGTCGCATGGCTCGAACAGCATCTACAGAAGTATCCCGGCACGGTCATCGCCGTCACGCACGACCGCTACTTTCTCGATAACGTCGCCGGTTGGATTCTCGAACTGGACCGCGGGCAGGGCATCCCCTGGCAGGGCAACTATTCGTCATGGCTTGAGCAGAAGCAGACGCGCCTCAGGCAGGAAGAGAAGTCGGAGAGCGAGCGACAGAAGACGCTCCAGCGCGAGCTTGAATGGATACGCATGTCGCCCAAAGGCCGTCAGGCCAAAGGCAAGGCGCGCATCAATTCCTACGAAGCCCTGCTCAGCCAGGAGAGCGAAAAGCACTCGCAAGAGCTTGAGATTTACATTCCGCCGGGGCCGCGTCTCGGCTCTGTCGTCATCGAAGCCGACGCCGTTAGCAAGTCTTACGACTCAAGACTTTTGTTCTCGGATGTCGCGTTCCGCCTTCCGCCCGGCGGCATCGTCGGCATCATCGGCCCGAACGGCGCGGGCAAGACCACGCTCTTCAGGATGATTACCAAGCAGGAACAGCCGGACAGCGGCTCTTTCAAGATTGGCGAGACGGCCACGCTCGCCTACGTTGACCAGAGCCGCGAAGTTCTGGACGCGAACAAGTCTATCTGGGAGGAAATCTCCGGCGGGCAGGACACCGTGAAGCTCGGCGCGCGCGAAGTCAACTCTCGCGCCTACGTTGCGCGCTTCAACTTCTCCGGCTCAGACCAGCAGAAGAAAATCGGAACTCTTTCGGGCGGCGAACGCAACCGCGTCCACCTCGCGCGCATGTTGAAAGAGGGAGCCAACGTCCTGCTTCTGGACGAGCCGACCAACGACCTCGATGTCAACACGATGCGCGCCCTCGAAGAAGCCCTCGAAAACTTCGCGGGCTGCGCCGTTGTCATCAGCCACGACCGCTGGTTCCTGGACCGCATCGCCACCCACATCCTCGCCTTCGAAGGCGAGAGCCGCGTCGTCTGGTTCGAAGGCAACTACTCCGACTACGAAGCCGACCGAAGGGCGCGTCTCGGAGCCGCCGCAGACCAACCGCACCGCATCAAGTATCGCCAACTGACGCGCGCCTGAATTGGCGTGAGCCTAAGCGACGCTTCAGGTTTATCCGAGGAACTAGAAAACAGCGCTCTAAAGTAATAAACTGCATTAGAGAGCCACCTAATCATGACGACTCTGGAAACAACTCAGACTTTGCCTTTGCGATTGACGGAAGACGGAACCATTCGCGTCGCGGACACGCGCGTGAGCCTGGACTCGGTTGTGCATCATTACAAGCTTGGCGCGTCCGCCGAGCAGATAGCCCAATCTTTCGCGCTTGATTTAGCGGATGTTTACGCCACCATTGCCTACTATCTCAATCATGAAGAAGCCGTCGAGGAATATCTACGAGAGCAGGAAGCGCAGGGCGATGAAGTCCAAAGGAAGATAGAGTCCGACCCGCAATATCAAAAAACAATCGCTGAACTTCGCGCCCGCGTGCTGGCCCGCAAATCAGAACTCAAGTAAGCCTGATAACTGTCTAAAAAGCCCGCCTGTGAACATCACTAACCTCTTAAGAAGACTTAAGAAGACTTATGAAGACTTAAGACAACAAAGCGACATAAAGTTCTCGCCACTCTGGCAGGCTTCGTATAAATTATCAGCGGGGCAGCATCAATAACTTAGTGACGTACAGACTAAGCTTTATGAATTATGCTGCATCAAGGGCGATGTTGAGAAAGACGCCAGAGAGTTCATATGATTTTGAGAAGCGGATCTATGCTACGGTTGTTAATAGACCAAGACCTTGACCAAGACATACTACGCGGATTGGTACGTCGCTTCCCGCAGCTTGATGCTATGACAGCCTTTGAAATCGGAATGAGCAAAGCGACTGACCCGCAGTTGTTAGTTAGGGCAGGGCAAGAGGGACGCATCGTAGTTACGCATGACCGCAGAACCATGCCGGGGCATGCAGCAGATTTGATGAACGAGGGAATAAATATCGCCGGTCTCATAGTTGTGCCTCGTCGTTTGCCGATTCATCAAGTGATTGAGGAATTGGTGTTGATAATAACTTGCACCGAAGCGGATGAATGGATGAATATCATTCGTTATTTGCCTTTTTGAGCTTTTCGCCAAAAGAAAATCTGAAAGAGAGACTTAAACAATGGCGCTCATCGGAGCTAATGAACTGAAACGCAAAATGCTGATTGCCGTGGACGGGCAGCCGTACACGGTGTTGGAGGTCTTCTTCGCGTCGCCGACGGCGCGCGGGGCGGCGACGATGGTTCGCACGCGGCTGCGTCAACTGTTGACGGGAGCGGTGCTGGAAAAGAGTTTCAAGGCGACGGAGAAATTCGCCGAGCCGGACGTGCAGTTGACGCCCGTGTCGTTCCTCTACGCGGACGGCGAGGGCTTTCATTTCATGGACGAATCTTCCTACGAGCAGTTCAGTTTCACGGACGAGCAGATTGGCGACGACCGCGGCTATCTGAAGGAAGGCGTCTCGATGCAGGTCTTGAAATACAACGGCGCGCCCATCTCTCTGCAACTGCCGCAGTACGTCGAACTCGCAGTCACGGCGACAGAGCCGGGGATGCGCGGCGACACAGCCGCCGGAGGCGCGAACAAGGTGGCGACGCTGGAAACGGGCCTGAGCGTCCGCGTCCCGCTCTTTATCAAAGAAGGCGAAATCGTGCGCGTCAACACGCAGACGGGCGAAGTCGCGGGACGAGCTTAAAAAGTCGAAAGTCGAAAGTCCAATGTCCAATGTCCAAAGTGATGCCTTCTGACTTTGGACATTGGACTTTCGACTTTTTTTTATATTCATTCTTTGGAACTTTTTTGTTGGCTGGCGCGAATCAAGTATGACAGCGGGTTAGAACCTGAGCGAAAAGGAAGCGATGCCAGTCTCCACAACTCCCAGTGACGGCGAACTGCTGCGGCTGGTTTCAGCCGGAGATGAAGAAGCCTTTGTGACGCTGTACAGGCAACGCCACGGCGGCGTCTATCGCTTCGCCCTGCACATGAGCGGCTCGCAGACGATTGCCGAGGACGTGACGCAAGAGGTGTTTATGGTCTTGATGCGCGACAGCCATGGTTACGATGCGACGCGTGGGTCGCTCGCGGCCTATCTCTACGGCATCGCGCGCAATCAAGTCCTGCGGTGCCTCGACCGCAACCGTCCCTTCGTGCCGATGGCCGACGGCGAGGCGGACGACAAGGCGTGCGCGATTGAAGAGCGACTCGTCGCGCAGGATGACCCGCTCGGCGAGTTGGCGCGCAACGAAACCATCGCCGCCGTGCGTCGAGCCATCCTCGCTTTGCCATCGCACTACAGGGAAGTCGTCGTGCTCTGCGACCTGCACGAGATGAGCTACAACGAAGCGGCTGAAGCTTTGAGTTGCGCGGTCGGAACTGTGCGCTCGCGCCTGCATCGCGCCCGCGCTCTGCTCGTCGAGCGACTCCGCGCGACGGGCGGCGAGACTGATTCGGCCAGCGAACCTTTTAAGACTGCGGGGTGCTTTGCATGAACTGTCAAACGTTCGAGCCGACGGTGAATGATTTGGCGCGCGGGCGAATGATGGAGGCCAACGCGCGCGAGGATGCGTTGGCGCACGCCGAAGAGTGCGCGCGTTGCTCCGTGCGTCTCGCCGCGGAGCGGGCATTGAGTCAAGGGCTGCGCGCCTACGCTTCGAGCGTCGAAGGGATGAGCGCGCCCGCGCAGTTGGAAACGAAGTTGCGCGAGGCTTTTCGTCAACGTCAGGCGGCAATCACGGACGCGCCCGCTTCTGCCAAAGCTGCGGGCGGCGGGCGACCTTGGACAGTTTGGGCGACGGCAGCGGCGGCGGCAATTCTGACCGTCTGCGCTATTCAGGCTTTCCGCCTGCGCGAGGCGACGGCGCCGCTGCACACGGCAAACGATTCGATGAGCCTTTCAGCCATCAGGACACCTCGCCCCGCGCCGACGAAAGCGACGCCAACAAATGGCGCGACATCGCCGGACGAGTTGGTCGAAGCGAAGGATGAGAGATTGGCTCAAGCGAGTGGGCCGAAGAGCGCGGCCGGACAACAGGCGGTCGCTGTTCGCTACATGGCGGCCAGCAGTCGCGGCTCTCGCCAGTCGCGCCCGGCGCTAACAAGCAAGGCTGCGCCGGAGATTGTCACGGAGTTTATGCCTTTGACATACGGGGCGGCTCTCAGTCCGAGCGAAGGCGGGCAGTTGGTGCGCGTCGAGTTGCCGCGCTCTGCGCTGGCGTCGCTCGGCTTCCCGATGAATGTGGAACGGCCTGACGAACGCGTCAAAGCGGACGTGTTCCTCGGCCACGACGGACTGGCTCGCGCGATTCGCTTCGTTCGTTGAGCCTGTCGCCAAAGGGGCCGAAGCGGCTGTTGCGATGACCGAATAAATATTGACGCGAATAATGTGTAGAGAAGGAGCATAGATGATGAGAAGAGAGAAACAGAGATTGATGTTCGTCGCTTTTATATTGACGATGCTGGCGGGAGCGGCCAGCGTCTTCGCGCAGGACGCGCCGCCGAAGCCGCCACCGCCGCCCAATGGCGGAGGCGACGTGTTTATCTTCGAGCGTCACGTCGGCCCGCCGCCGCCGGGCGAAGGCGTGCGCGGCGAGATGCCCCGCATCGATACTCTGCCGGGCGGAGGCCATGGGCCGGGCGACACCTTCATCTTCGTTTCGACCGAGATGAGCTTCGGCAACAAGATTGTCAAGAACGCTCCTTACTCGGCTCAAGCCGTCAACGAGACAGTGCAGGTTCTAGGCGACGGCAATCGCATCGTCCGTAAAAATGTGGCGTCCGTCTATCGTGACAGCGAGGGACGCACGCGCCACGACCAGACGCTCAGTTCCATAGGGCCGTGGGCGGCGGAGGGCGAGCCGCAGCAGACATCTTTCATCAACGACCCCGTTGGTCACGCTCATTACGTGCTTGAGCCGCGCACGCGCGTCGCGCGCAAGCTGCCGTTGCCGCCTTTGCCGCCACAGCCGCCGCCACCCTCATCCGGCGGCGAAGGCCGAAACGATGTGAGGATTCGCGTCGGCGCTCCGCCGCTGGAGTCTTCGAGCAAGACCGTCATCATCAATAACGGCGATGACGGCGACGTGACCATCGGCGAAGGCCAGCGAGTGATGCGCGATAAAAAGCCGGAGGATAATAAAAACCTGCGCCGCGAATCTCTAGGCAAGCAGAACATAGAAGGCGTCGAAGCCGAAGGCACGCGCGAAACCTTCACCATTCCCGCCGGCGAAATCGGCAACGAGCAACCGATACAGATTGTCTCCGAGCGTTGGTTCTCTCCCGCGCTGCAAACCGTCGTGCTCAGCAAGCACAGCGACCCGCGCTTTGGCGAGACGACCTTTCGTTTGACCGGCATCAACCGCAGCGAACCCGCGCGCTCGCTCTTCGAGGTGCCTTCGGACTACACCATCAAGGAAGGCCCGCCGACTCCGCGCACGTTTCGCCGGAAGATAAGCGAAGATAAGTAAGCTCAGGCCGACAATTGGCACGAAGCGGAAAGGGCGAGGCGTCGTTTGACGCTTCGCCCTTTCGCTTGTCGTCTCAATCAACGGCTTGAGCCGCCAGCGTCCGCTTGCGAAGCGAACCCGCGCAGGTTTTGACGGCGGCGATAATGAGAGTATGATGCACAACTTCGCCGGCCCCGGACGAAGCCGTTGGCGTGATTGAATAAAAGTTTCACGGACAGTTTAATAATGAGTTGGACGGAGATTTTCAGATGAACGACCAGAACGAATTTTTCGACGATGTGATTGGCGACGAGTTGGAAGCGGACGATGCGGAGTGGGATGCAGAGCCGGATGACGATGAAGAAGAAGATGATGATGAGACGGTCGAAGTCCGCACGGTGGTGATGAGCAAAAACGAGATGCTGGCTCTGCTCGGCTTGAAAAAGTCTGAGCGCGGCGGGTTGATTGTGCGCGTTGACCCGCGTGAGTCGAAGCCTGCCGCGCAGGTTTACGATGATGCGGTCGCGGCCACCAAATGGTTCAATCGCAGCGTGGCGACGAGCCGCAAGAACGGTTGGAACATCATCTACGACGGCTCGCCGCTGTTCGGTTAATGGCGCGACCGCGCCGCTTTCCTCCGCCGTAAAGAAGCAACATGAAGAAAGAGACAAAGCGTTTGCTCGGCAGCCTCGCCCTCACGGCGGGAACGGTTGGCACGTTCCTCTTGCTCGGCAAGCGAAAGGGACAAAAGCGTTCGCCCATCGCTAATCGTTGGGCGCGTCCCGGCATGAGCGTCACCTTCCGCGCCGAATTGATGCCGGGCCGCGACGCTTCAGAACGCACCTATCGCATCCTCGAATTGCTGCCAAGCAACCGCGTGACCCTCGAAGGCGTCGGCGGCGAACACATGCGCAACGAGTTTGAAGCCGTGCGCTGAAACCCTCGTGCAGTATCCAAGAGCCTGCTTCAAGCGCGCGACCGCAGGCTTGAATATCCAGCGTTAAAAAATAAGGACAATCAACATCAGCTTTTGCTGCGCGGCGGCACGGGCGAGAGGACTTTCTGGCTCATGTAGGCGTTGAAGATTCTGTAGCCGAGCAGAATCATCAGCACGAAGCCGAGCGCGAGCGGCAGTCGCGTGTCTTTCTTGACGAGCAGAAAGTAGTGCAGCACGCCGCCGATGGCCGAGAGGTAAGCCGTCTTGTGCAGCTTCTGCCAACGCTTGCCGCCCAGGCGTTTAAGCATCTTGTCGGTCGAAGTAATCGCCAGCGGAACCATGATGAAGAAGCTCAACATCCCGACGGCGATGAACGGGCGTTGCAGAATGTCCGGCACGACCGTGCCGAGCTTCCATGAGCGGTCGAACCAGACGTAAGTGAGCAGGTGCAGGAAGCCGTAGAAGAAAGCGTAGAGCCCGAGCATCCGGCGAAAGCGAATCAGCCATTGAACGCTCGTCCACTTGCGCAGCGGCGTCACCGCCAGCGAGATGAGCAGGAACACGAGCGTCAGCATGCCGGTCGTTCGCGTGACGAACTCAACCGGATTCGCCCCGGCCCGCTTTTGATAAACGTCCCACAGCATCAACGCGAGCGGCACAAGGCAGTTGACGAAGATGATGACTTTATAAAACTTGTCGAACTTCCAATCCTTAAACATCTACGCTCCCGTCAGAAATTGACTGCCAGGTCCATGCCCGCATAAAGCCCCGCGACCTGCTCGGCGTAGCCGTTGAAGATGAGCGTCTGGCGGCGCGTGTATTCGCCGATGCGCTGCTCTGTCGCCTGACTCCAGCGCGGGTGATTGACGTTCGGATTGACGTTGGAATAAAAGCCGTACTCGCCAGGGCCGGACAGATTCCAGGTGGTTGGCGGCGGCTGTTCGACGAGCCGGATTTTGACGATTGACTTGATGCTCTTGAAGCCATACTTCCATGGCACGACGAGACGCAGGGGCGCGCCGTCCTGCGGCGGCAGAGCTTCACCGTAAAGGCCGGAGGCGAGCAATGTCAGCGGGTGCATCGCTTCGTCCATCCGCAAGCCTTCGACGTAAGGCCAGTCGAGGATGTCGCGGCGTCGCTGGTTGGGCATCTGCTTGCGGTCGTAGACGGTTTCGAAGGCGACGAATTTTGCCTCTGCCTTCGGCTCGACTCGTTCCAGCAATTTCGAGAGCGAGAAGCCGACCCACGGAATCACCATTGACCAGCCCTCGACGCAACGAAAGCGATAGATGCGTTCTTCGCGCGGAGCAATCTTCAGCAGGTCTTCGATGTCATAAACTTTCGGCTTGTTGACCAAGCCTTCGACCGAGACGCTCCAAGGGCGCGTCACAAAATTCCGCGCCGCGTCGGCGACCTCCGTTTTGTCTGTCGAGAACTCGTAGAAGTTGTTGTAGGTCGTGATGTCTTCGAAGGGCGTCGGCGTTTCGTTGACGGTGAAGCCGGAAGCCTGCGCATCCGCGGCGGCGGGCTTGACGACATCGGGCAACTTCTGGCCGACGCGCGGCGGCGGCGGCGGCGGATTGAGCTTGCGATAGAGCGCGCCTGTGGCGACCGTCGTGGTGGCGAGCGCGGCGGCGCGCATGAAGTTGCGCCGGTTCAGGTAAACGCTCTTGTCTGTAATCTCGCTCTCTTTGATGTCGCTCTCTCTCTTCACAGGCATCATGCCTCGCTCTCTCCCTTGATGCTCAAGGGCAACTCTACCGATACTTCGTCAGGCCCGAACATTCAACAATACGGCGTGAGGCCGCTTTCGGATTTTTCCGGCCAACAGCGCGAGGCTTGGATGTGTGGAAACGCTCGCCCGTCTCGCTTACTTGCCGGTCGCGCGTTTCCTGGCCGCCGACTTCTTCGCAGAGCCTTTTTTGGACGCGCTCTTTTTCTTGCTCTTTCGGCTCGACGCGCTGCGAGGCTTTGCTGTCTCGTGGCGGAAGAGATGCTCGGAGAGGTCGATGCCGAAGAGTTGCTTGATGCGGTCGTTGACGGCGGGCAGGAGAATATTTTCGCCGACGTTGGCCAGTTCGCCGAGCAAGCCTTCGGCCACGGAATCACCCGCGCCGCGCCGTTTCCTGTGATGCTCGCCCTGACGCATGACGGCGATGCTATAGCCGACGACGAGGCCCGCCCCGACCGCCGCCGCTCCCCAGACCAAAGGATTTTTGGTGAAGTGCTCATTCCAATCCAACACATCGCTGACCGTCTCTTTGACGCTTTCAACCTGATCTGAGACAGTCTCTTTAATATCTTCGACGGTCTGCGCGATTGACTCGCGCGCCGCTTCCATCTGTCTTTGCAGTTGGGCTTTGCTCGGCTCTTCGGTGGCTTCCGGCGCGGCGGTCACGGCTCTTCGGTTCGACATTGATTTTCGGCTCCCTCGTGTTCGAAGTTTGGTCTGGCAGATGCTATCAGCGAACGGGCGGGCGTTCAATCTTTTTCGCGGGGCGGCTTGATGGAAACGGCGCGCAACGCTGTTCTGCCGTGCCGCAATCGGCTATCATCTGAGGCGAAAACCGGCGGCCTCAAAGCGTCAGGCTGGGGCCGGACTCACGGCAGGAAATTGATGCTCCCCGGAAACTAAACTCGTTAGCCTTCGGAAAGGTTTCTATGAACTCAAAGCATCTGTTCGGCGCGCTGGCCTTGCTCTCTCTGCTGCTCTCACTCGCGCCCGCCGCCGTCACAGCGCAAACTGCTTCCACGGAAACGCCCGCCGGACAAAAGACGCAGAAAGAGTTGGAACGAAAAGCGCTCTTGCTGCTCGACGACATCATCAAGGATACGCAGTCTTTCACCATTCCTGAAAATCGCCTGCGCACGCAAGCCTTCGCCGCCGACATCCTCTGGAAGCACGACGCGACGCGCGCCCGCCTGCTCTTCAAAGAGACGCTCGCGGGCATCACTGACCTCTTGAATAATCAGGAAGAGCCGGAGGAAGCTTCGACGCGAATGATGTCGGGAGCGTTGAACCTGCGGCGTGAAGTCGCGCAGTTGTTGGCTCCGCACGACGCGCGCATGGCCCGCGATTTCCTGCGCGCCACGCGACGACCGCCAAACTCGCGCCACTCATCCAACGCCTACAACGTAGACTCCGATAACGACCTCCAACTCGAATACAGCCTCGCCACGCAGATTAGCGAAAACGACCCGAAGCAAGCTCTGGAACTGGCCGAAGAGAATCTTTCCAAAGGCTATTCCTACGAGTTGCTGAACACGCTCAAGGCGCTTCAGGAGAAAGACTCGGAGGCGGCGGCTAAACTGGCGGGCGAGATTGTGGCCAAGCTGCGTTCGCAGAATCTGTCGGCGAATCGAGAAGGGGCGAGCGTCGCCCTCAATCTCCTGAGCCTAGCTCTTAAGTCTGCGGCTCAGGAAGCGGGCAAGCAGGACAAGAAGGCCGAGCCGCTGTTGAGCGAGCAGAGCTTACGCGAGTTGATGGATTTGAACATCTCGCTCGCGCTCGCTTCTCCGCAACATCTGGCGCAGTTGCGCGCGCTCCCAAACATCTTGCAGCAGGCGGAAAAGTATGCCCCGTCGCGTGGCGCAGAGTTGCGCCGCAAAATCGGCGAGTCGCAAAAGGTTGATGTTGCTGTCACGGCGACGGGCGACGATGAAGCCGACACTGATGCTGACGAGACAGCCGGGTATATGTCGCAGTACAAAACGGTGATGGAGAATGGAACGCCGGACGAAATAGTGGCCGCCGCCGCGAAAGCTCCGCCGGGATTACGCGAAATGATGTATGAAGCGGCGGCCATGCAACTCGCCGACAAAGGCGAGACAGAGCGCGCCCGCGACATCATCAACAACATTCCAGATGTGTCAACGCGCCAACAAATGTTGGCCGAGTTGGAGCGCAAGAGTTCTTTGAGCGCCGCCGAGCAGGGAAAGATGGATCAAGTCCGCAAGTCGCTGGCGAACCTGAAGACGAACGAAGAAAAAGCGACGGCCTTGTCTCAGATAGCCACCGCGCTCATCGCCAAGGGCGAGAAGAAGGTGGCCCGTCAACTGCTCATCGAAGCGCAGGGCATGGTCAACTATCGAGCCAGGAACATCCGGCAACTGGGCGCGCAATTGATGGTCGCGCAAGCCTACGCAAAGCTTGAGCCTGAGCGCAGCCTGACGATGCTGGAACCCATCGTTGACCAACTCAACGAACTGCTAGCCGCTGCCGTCACGCTCGGCGGGTTCTTCCTTGAAGACGAGATGATACGCGGCGACGAAATCCGGATGGAAGTCTTCATGGGCATGATTCCGGCCTTCTCGGAAATCTACACGAACGACCTGCGCTCTCTGGCCGCCTTCGACTTTGACCGCACGCGCGCTCTGGCCGAAAGGTTTCAGCAGAATGAAGTGCGTATGGTGGCGCGCATGCTGTTGGTCAACAGCGTGCTCGACGACGCGGCCGCCGCGTCCAATCGTCGCGTGCGCGCGGCCATGCGCAATGTGCCTGCGGACACTCAGGTAATCGTGGAAGAACATGAAACTCCGTAAAAGCTTTTCATAGAAGCTCGCTCGAAGCCTCAATGAAGCGCGTGCTTCGACGGCCAGACGGAAACGGCGGGCGAACTTCGCGCGAGCGCGTGTCGTATCAACAGCGAGTTAAAGGGCTCATCGCTCGCCTTGAAGAAGAAAGCGCAAGGTCAATCCAGTAAGGAGACGGAAGATGTTTTGCTCGGCTTGCGGCGCTGAAGCGCCGGGGGAATTGAATTACTGCAATCGCTGCGGGGCGAGTTTGAATGTTCCGGTTACTGCGCCCGCGCCGCCAGCCGCTCAGATGAGTTTGACCAAGCTCGCGCTCATCATCGGCTTTATGCTCATCATCGGAATGATTATCGTCTTCGTCAGCGCCGGTGAGTTTCTGAGGCATGGTCTTGACCAACCCATCGTCGTGCTGCTGGCGCTGTCCGGGCTGGCGATGCTCTTCGGCGTCTCGGCGCTGCTCATACGGCTCTGGTCGCAAGTCAACGGCCTCAGCGCGCCGTCGCAGCCGCGCCGTGTGCAAACGCCGCCGCAGCCCAACATCTATGCGCCGCCGCCCGCCGCCCAACTGCCGCCGAGGCCCGCCAATTTCGGCAGCGTCACCGAAAACACGACGCGCACCTTTGACCCCATCTATCGTGACACGATTGAAGCGGAAGGCAAAAAGTAAGAGCCGCCCGCAAGAGCGAGCACGGAAGGACGGCCCGCAATCCGTTTGCCTTGAAGCGCGCGTAAATCTGATGCGCTTTGATGAAGAAGACTTTAACTTGATGTCCGCGCGGCAGTCGTCTGCCGGAAAGGCGTTGGAGTCAAATGTCTTGCGCCGCCGTCGCGGCCAGCAAACGCCGGTCGTCATGAATAAGCTGTGGAGAAGCAGCCGATGAAACGTTGGAATGCTGTTCTGCTCGGAGCGGTCGCGCTGCTGGTCGTCGCGGGCGCGCTCATCAATCGCAAGCCCGTTGCGACTCACTTCGTTGAAGAGAATGCGATGAATATTCCGTCGTCTTCCGCCGCTGGCCCGCGCGTGCCTGTGCTCTTGGAGTTGTTCACCTCCGAGGGCTGTTCAAGCTGCCCGCCCGCCGATGACCTCCTGAGTCAACTGGACAAAACGCAGCCTCTCGCAGGCGTCGAGGTCATCGCGCTGAGCCAGCATGTTGATTACTGGAACCAACTCGGATGGGCCGACCCGTATTCGACTGCCGAGTTCAGCGCGCGGCAGAGCGATTACTCTGCGGCCTTCAAGCTCGACGGCGTTTACACGCCGCAGATGGTGGTTGACGGTCAGGCGGAGTTTGTCGGCAGCAACCGCGAACGAGCGCGCGATGCGATTACAAGCGCGGCGCGCTCTCCGAAGGCGACCGTTATATTGAAGAGAGATGAGAGCGGCGGGCAGGCAAACGCGACGACGGCGCCGCTTCAATTGCGCATCGAAAATCTTCCGCCAATCAGCGCGGGCGACACAGCCGAAGTCTTGCTGGCCGTCACAGAGAGCGACCTGCTTTCCAGCGTCTCGCGCGGCGAGAACTCCGGCAGACGCCTGACGCACACGGCGGTCGTGCGCCAACTGAGCATCGTTGGAACTGCCGGGAGCAACGCAGCCTTCAAGGCTTCGCCCGTCGTGACGATTGCCAAAGATTGGAAGCGCGACAACCTGCGCGCCGTCGTCTTCGTGCAGGAGCGCGCGAGCCGCAAGGTCCTGGGCGCAGCCACGACCAGCCTCGCCGTTCAATAAATTTTCAAAGCGGAAACGACCAGCTAGGAAACAGAGCCAAAGAAAGATGAAAGCGTAGCTACTCAAAGCTTGAGTGAGCTACGCTTTCATCTTGCAGACTTCACGCTTCAGTGTTTCGCGTTCATCGTTCCGCGTTCAACGATTTCTGCTTGTTCTTTACGGCCCGCACTCGGAGTTGGTGTGCGTCTGCACTCCGGCGAAGCGGTCTTGCAGTTCCGCCGAAGTGATGAAGGCGCAGACCATCGCCTTGTAGTTGTTCGGCACGCCGTTGTCGAGCACGTCGAGCCAGAACTGGTAGCCGCCGTCGTCCGGGTCGCGGCGCAGGTAGCCGAAGTATTGCATGAGGACGAAGGCCGAGTTGTACTCGCGCCGCTCGAACTCGTCGAAGTTGACGACCTCGCGCAAGACTTGCGCGCGTGTCTTCAAGCCTTGCCGCAAGTCCGAGGCCAACTGCTGCCGCTCCGCTGTGTAGGGCGCGAGGCCCGCCGTGTTCATCAGTTTCGTGACGAACAGTTCGGGCATCATGTCCGAAGGATAAGCTTGCAGAAACTCTGCGCGTGTCACCCATTCGTCGGCGAAGGCTTGCGTGGCGGCCTCCGCGTTCGCCACGTCAATCAAGCCGCTGCGGTCGAACATAAACTCCGCGTAGCGCGGCCTGCGACCAAGGGCGGCTGTGTAGAGCCGCGTGATGAAGTAGCCGGTCTGCTGAAATTCGCCTTCGGCGAAGAAGGCCGCGGAGACGTTGATGCGTTGCGACTTGACGCACGAGGCATCGCGGCATCCGGTAATCTGCCCGGCCCAGTAGTTAAGCCCGCCCGCATCCGGCTCGCGGTTGAGAAAGTCGTGATACTGCTGCTTGACGAAGAACTGCGCCTCGTCAAACGGATTGGCCGTCGCCGTCTGGCTGTCGTTGTCTTTAATCGTCAGGACGACCGCCGCCGGGCTGATAATCTGCGTGCTGTTCGAGGCGTCGAGCAGC
Source organism: Blastocatellia bacterium (assembly GCA_033855775.1). GTDB lineage: Bacteria > Acidobacteriota > Blastocatellia > Pyrinomonadales > Pyrinomonadaceae > DASVTR01. Next base: position 13,982 of record JAWVFT010000056.1, read on the forward strand.
GCGAGGTTGATAAACTCGTCGCCTTCGACGAAAGCGTCGTCGGTGATGAGCACTGTGAAAGTCTTGCTCGCTTCGCCCGCCGCGAAGAAGAGACGGCCAGCGGCGCGCGTGTAGTCCGAGCGGTCGAGAGCCGTGCCGTCCGTGGTTCGATAATCAACCTTCGAGTCGCGCGATAAATCGCCCGCGCGCAAGACCGTGATGTTGATTCTGCCAGCACCTTCGTTGACCGTATAGCTCGGCGCGCTGAAGCGCACGGTGCGCGCTTCGTTGCCGGGAGTCGGCGACGGACTTGGCGATGGACTCGGCGACGGAGTTGGGTTCGGCGTCGGCGACGGTGACGGAGTTGGCGTCGGTGTCGGCGTTGGAGTTGGACTCGGCGTTGGAGTCGCTGTCGGTGTCGGCGTCGGCTCCGGGCCGGGTGATTGCGCGTTTGCGCCGTCGAGCGATTTCAAGTAGAGCGTCAAGGCTTCAAAATCGGCGGCGGAGAGATGCGAGGTCTTGCCGTGCGTCTCTTTAATCACTTCGATGTTGTTGGCGGCCAGAGCCGGATTGATTTGCCCGCCCGTGACGAGCGGCGCGACGTTGCTTGTTCCCAAACGGTCTATCTGGAAACTGCCGTCCGTCTGGCGTATGAACGGGCTGTCGAGGCTGACGTAGATTGGCCCCATGCCGTCGCCCGCGAGCCCGCCGCGACTGTGGCCAAGCGTGACGGGAACTTCCGTCGGCAGGTTGTTCGCGCCGCGCCTTTGGTCTGTGCGAACGGTGCGGAAGTTAAAGCCGCGCTCGCCCGGTTGCAGGAGCGGCGAGTCGGGCGGCAACAACAACTCGCGCACGGTATGCGCGCCGCCGTAGTGCAGCCAGCGCGGAACAGAGTCCCAGAATGTTCGCAGGTGCTTGGTGTTGCGGCTGCTGAAATTCTGCGGCGTGCCGACATCCTGCGGCGGGGCAAACGGCGTGAAGAAGTAATCGTTGGTCGGGCGATAGAAAGGGCCGTTGCCGTCAACGGTTGATTCGCTGATGACGCCGGGTTCGTGGATGTTGTAATCCTGAAACGTGTCGTCGAGCGCGCCGTTGGTAAACTTGTTGCCGTTGTGATGACACTCGGCGCAGCCTGAGCCGCCCTGCGCCACGCTCTTCGAGAAAATATCTTTGCCCCGCGCTATCTTCGCCGCCTGGGCCTCGTCCGGGAATTGTTCGAGCGGGTTCGGCATCCGCCGCGTCTCGTTCTGCGACCAGAGAATTTGCAGGTAAGCCATATCGTAATAGCCGACCTTGAAGGCCCTGCCGTTCAAATCGTTGCGACCGATTGAGCTTGAGTCTTCGGCTGTGCGGCGCAATACATAGTCTTCGCGCGCATGGAAACGGTCAACCGCGTCCGTCTGCGGAAAGAGCGGCGTCGGCGCGCGTTCGCCGAGCAGGACTTCGCCGTTGCAGGCCGAAGCGTAAGCCATGAAGTCGTTGTTCAAGCCTTCATACCACTCCGGCCAGTTGTCGGAGATATCCTTGTTCTGCGGGCAGACCTTCGTGCCACCGACGGCGTTCGCGGCGACGTTCCACTGGCAGCCGTCCTGCCGCCCGTCCCAATGGCAGAAGCCGCAAGACTTCTGCAAGTCGTCGGAATAAGCGGAGGAGAAGAACCAGCGCAAGCCCACTTCTTCATCCGTGGCGAAGAGGTTCGAGCCGTGGCCGCCGGTCGTCGGGTCCGGCGTGTTGGGCGTGACCCCCACGTCAACGCGCGCGACCCGCGCGAGATTGCCGTTTGCGTCAACGCTCAAAAACGAAACGTCTTCGGTCTGAAAGTTGGCGACGTAAACGTTACGCCCGTCGGGCGAGACTTCCAGGCCCTGCGGCGTGATGCCGCCCGTCAACTCGATGTCGAGCGGCGTCAGAATTTGTGAAGGGTCGGAGGCTGCCGCGTTGATGCGAAACGCCTGCACCTTCTCCGAGTGAGCGAACGAGACGAAGAGCGTGTTGCCGCGAATGCTCATCTGTTCGGGGCCGCTGCCCTTGATGATTTTTTGCGCGGCGGCGTGGTCGCCGAGGTCAACGTACTGGCCGGGCGTGACGAGTTGCGAGATGTCTCGCCCCTCGTCAACGTAGCGATAGACGAAGAGATTGGTCGTCGTGTCGAAGATGTTCAACTCGCTGCCGATGTCGTCGAAGGTCGTGGCCTTCGTCGCGTCCGACATCACGGGCGTATAGCCGAGCGGCTGCCCGTTGTTCTTAATAGCAACTCCGTCAGCCGTCTTCGTCGGCAAGCCATGGCCCGACTCCGGCTGGTTCAACTTCGTGTTCGTCTCCTGCCCGCTGACGATGCCCCATCGTCCCGCGATTTTCACGTCGGTCGAAAGACCGCCGACCGGCAGATTCCTGATGAGCGTGTTGGCGTCCGCTTCGACGTTGATGGCGGCGACGGTGTGGCCGAGCGTGTTGGCGACGTACAAGGTCTTGCCGTCTGCGCTCAAGTCCAGGTCGCGCGGGTTCGCGCGCTCAAGCTCGGTCGTGCCGGTCGGAATCTCCGCTATCTGCGTGAAGAACGGGCCGGGGTCAACGCGGAAGGCGCGCACCTGATCTTTGAAGCGGTCTGTGATGTAGAGGCGCGTGCCCTGCGCGTTGAAGACGAGCTTTTCGCCGTAGAAGCCTGTTTCAAACTCGCCGATGATGCTGTCGCTCTGCGTGTCTATGACGCTCGCGAAGTTGCCGTACTGGTTAAGCACGACGGCGTAAGGGCGCGGCGAGATGGCCGTGTTGGCGGGCGCGATTTTGATGCCGATGGGGCGCGTGCCGAGCGTCATGCCCGGCGGCCTCAAGTCGATCCATGAGAGCACGCGGCGGCTCGCTGTCTCAACGACGGCGACGCGCCAGTCCGGATAGCCTTCGCGTCCCGGCAGCGTGACATAGAGCTTTTGCCCGTCGGCTGTCAAAGCCAGAGCGCGCGGCTCGCTGCGAAACGGCTGCTTGCGGTTGGGCCAAAACTGGTTGCCGCTTTTGACCACTGGATTGTTCGGGTCGATGCGCGTGCCGGGGTCTGGCCGCCCGTCTATGTAGCCCGCGCCGTACATGATTTTGGTGTAGCGTTGGAGCCCTGCGCGCGTCCCCGCGGGCTCCGCCCCGACGACGTTCTTAACCGGGTCGTCCTGCGGGCCGGTGATAATCTTGCCCTCGGAATCCGTCTTCACAGCCGTCGTGAAGAAGCGCAGTTGAAACGGCGCCTCCGGCGAAGTCGCCAGAATGCGCCGCAGGAAAGCAGACGAGAGCGTTTGATGAAGCGGCGTCGCGCCCGCGCGGAAATTTACGCGAAACAAGAGCCAGCCGCAGCCGAGACAGACCGCCGCCAGCAGGATGATAGATTTGATTCGATTGTTCGTCATACTTTCTCCATGAAGGAAGGAACGAAGGATGAAAGCTCGGCTACTCAAACATTGAAGAGCTACTCAAATATTGAAGAGCCGCGCTTTCGTCCCTCATCCCTGACCATTGTTTGTCACGGCCCGCACTCGGCGTTGTTGCGTGTCTGCTGCGTGCTGAAGCGTTCCTGAAGTTCGCCGGAAGTCAGAAAGGCACAGACCATCGCTTTGTAGTTGTTCGGGACTTTGTTGTTCAGAATGTTAAGCCAGAAATCGTAGCCGCCCTGGTCCGGGTCGCGGCGCAGGTAGCCGAAGTACTGCATCAGCACGAAGGCAGAGTTGTACTCGCGCTGCTTGAGTTCTGGCGTTTCGATAACCTCGCGTAGAATCTGCGCGCGCGTTGCCCCGTTTCTCATCTCGGCCATGTATTGCTGCTGCAAGTCCGTCGAGCGCGCGAGGCCCGCCGTCTCCATCAACTTCGTGACGAACTGCTCAATCGTCAGCGTGTCCGGATAGAGAGCCTTAAAGGCTGGACGCTCGACCCACTCGGTCGCCAGCAGCGTCTTGTTGGCTTCGAGGTCTGGACTATCGACGACGCGGCTGCGGTCTGGCGCAAACTCGGCGAACCTTGGCTGGCGTCCAAGCCCCGCCTTGTACATTCGATAGACGAAGCTGCCCGTCTCCTGAAACTCTGTCTCGACGAAGAAGGCCGCGGAGACGTTGATGCGCTGGCGCCGCACGCAGTCATCGTCATGACAAGCTTCTATCTGCTGCTTCCAGTAATCGACGCCGCCGTCGTCGCCGCGACGATTAAGAAAATCTGCGTAGTGCTGTTGGACGAAGAACGATGGATTGTCAATCGGATTGCCGGTCGCCTGCGTCGTGTCGTTATCCACAATGGTCAACTGCACGACGCTTGGGCTGACGAGCATCGCGCTGCCGCCCGGGTCCGCGAGCGAGAGCGTCAACGATTCGTCGCCCTCGACAAAAAGGTCGTCTGTGACGAGCACCTTGAAAGTCTTGCTCGTCTCGCCGGGGGCGAAGAAGAGCCTGCCCGACGTGAAGGTGAAGTCGGCGCGGTCGGAAGCCGTTCCCCTCGTCGTGAAGAAATCAACTTTGGAATCTCTCACCCTGTCGCACGTGCGAAGAACCGTTATCGTCGCGCCGCCCGCGCCTTCGTTCGTGCTGTAGCTCGGCGCGCTGAAGCGAATCGAGCAGTGTTCGACATCTCCCGGCGTCGGCGAAGGTGACGGCGATGGTGATGGCGACGGCGACGGCGTTGGATTGGGCGAAGGCGTCGGATTCGGGCTTGGCGTCGGAGTTGGTGAAGGCGTAGGCATCAGCGTCAGCCCCGCGCTCGACGTAATCGTCGCGCTGCGTGCGCCGCTAAACGCGCGGCCATCTGACAACGTGACGGTGAAAGCTCCGCTGCAATCTTTACCCGCGTAAGCGGCGGACGAGCACAAGCTCAAAACGGCCAACAACACAGCCATCATCAAAGTTCTATGTCGGAATGTGATTTGAAATTTTTCCATTGCCTTTTCTTCGAAGCCGGAAACTTCCACGGGAGGGAAGCGAGTTGATGCCACGCGGGGTTTGCGCTTTGAGCGGGCGCGCTCAAGTTCTTCCAGACGTGCCGCGCTCGACCTCACAGTCCGGCGCAGCGCGCGAAAAATACTTGATGCCGCAGATTTTTTTAGCTTGGAAAAAGCGCAGGAAAGAAAGAGGAGAGTTGGATGAAGGCATCTCGCCTCCGGCGAATTTTTAGGCCGCGCGACTCAGGGGCTAATTGCAAAAGGGCCCCGAGGAGACCCTCCCCCGCTGCGCATAGCCCCAGAGGCGCGACCAAAGCAACAGTCCGGCGAGGCAGCCAAAAAATACACGCGCGCCGAAATCTTTTTCGCGCCGCTCGAATGACGACCGAGCCGCCGGATTGTCAGGCTTGGAATGATAGCTAAGGAAGGAAAAGAAAATTGGTATACATGCGACAGGAAATTCCTATGGTCCGGCAATACGCTTTTAGGAAACTATCTATCGCCCCTATCATTTTGCGCAAAATGCTTGCCTGTGCGAGAATCCCTTTTGCGCGCCCGTAGCTCAGCGGATAGAGCACCTGCCTCCGGAGCAGGGGGCCGCAGGTTCAAGTCCTGCCGGGCGCATTCGTCTTTTAACTCTTTGATGTGTCGTTCCCACGTATAGTCTTCCGCCCACCTGACAAGCTTTGACTGACCATTTCTGGCAGGCTCAAGTCTCAATCTACCCTGTCCGCCGTGATTCTCTGCTGGCACGGCATAGATAGTTCTATTGCTTGGGCAATACACCACAAAGTAATCAACTTCACCATGTTTATATGGTCTGCGGGTCAAGCTTGTTCCCGGTTGTCTGCGCTGGCTTTTATACTGCGCGCAGCCAGCACTCACCCAACCTGTCTTAACTTGTATTTTGTATAAGCGAGATCCGGCATCAACGACAAGATCGTAGCTAGCCCCTGTTCCAAACGGTATGCTGACATTGAATCCTTCACACAGATACGCGCTTAGCACAATTCCCTCGCTCGTATTGCCAAGCTCGTACTTATGCATAAGCTCTCCTCTTTTAACTTTAGATAGTTATGTCTGGAAATCTGGAGGCGAACGCTCTAATCCACTGAGCTACGCGGGCGCGTAAGTGATGCGCTGGAAAGATAGCATAGCTTGACGCTGGCTTGCCACTCTGCGTTAAGGCTCTTGACACGGCTCTCTGCGGCAAGCATAAATCAGCGCATGATTATCGTTAATCGCCAACACGCCGCCGTTATCAAGACTCCGCACGGCTCGGAGATTCGACCGCTGGTTGACCGCACCACTTCCGACATCGAGCGGTGCAGCCTCGCCGAAGAAACGCTGCCCGCGGGGAAGAGCGTCCAACGCCATTATCATCTGGAAACGGAAGAGGTCTACTACATCCTGCGAGGCGCGGGGCGGATGACGGTCGGGAGCGAGACGAAAGAGGTCGCAGCCGGTGACGCGATTTTTATCCCGCGCGGCTTCGCTCATACGCTCGAAAACACGGGGCAGACTGCGATGATGATTCTGCTCGTCTGCGGCCCCGCTTACGCTTATGAAGACCATCACGCGGGCGAGCCTTGA
>JAWVFT010000057.1:0-27491 GCA_033855775.1 Blastocatellia bacterium
AACAACTTGCTTTGCCATAACTCTTTTCTCCTAACTCAAAATTGTCTGCGGGTCGAATCCCGTTAATGGAAAAGCGGCCAGTGTCTTAACTCTGTAAGACTACTTGCCGCCTTTTTTGCCGCCTGAAGTGTTAGCCGCTCCTGCGCGCTGGATGATTCCGAGAATCTCGTCCTCGCGCATGATGAGAAATTCCTCGCCGTCGAGTTTAATCTCAGAGCCGCTATACTTGCCGAACAGCACACGGTCGCCCGCCTTAACGTCCAACGTCTGGCGCGAGCCGTCGTCTCTATACTTGCCTTCGCCGACGGCGACCACTTCGCCCTCCTGCGGTTTTTCCTTGGCGGTATCCGGGATGATAATCCCTCCGCGCATTTGCTCGCCCTCTTCGATGCGTCGCACGATCACACGATCCTGCAAGGGTTTGATGTTTATAGCCATAATGCTTCTCAACACTCCTTTCAACTGACCTGAAATAACGCTTTAGCTTGTATTGCACAATTCGCCACTAGATAAATGTTAGCACTCATGAATGGCGAGCGCTAAAGATATAGCATCCATAGCCCGCTTGTCAACATGGCTCCGCCCAAAACTTGAGTCCGTCTCTGTCAAGTTGCGATGAGCGCGCAAAGATTCAACAACGGACGAGGCAAAACCGGGCTCCGAGTATGAAAACCCTACACAATCCACCGCAAAACCGCCTCCCGCAGCCTCGGAATTGATTTCAGCAGCCTCAGAATTGATTCCAGTAGCGTTGGAATTGGCTTCAGCACCGTCGGAATTGGTTCCAGCAGTGTTGGAACTCATTTCAGCAGTGTTGGAATTGGTTTCCGCAGCGTCAGAATCCATTTCAGCAGTGTCGGAATTGGTTTCAGCAGGGTGACAACTGGCTTCAGCAAGGTGGAAATTGATTTCAGCAGCGTGACAATCGACGTTAGCAGAGTGAAAACTGGCTTCAGCAGCGTGACAATTCATTTTAGCAGGGTGACAACTGACGTTAGCAGCGCGACAATCGGTTTCCACACCTCGACAATTGATTTCCACACCCTGACAATTGGCTTCCGCAACGTGACAATCGGTTTCCGCAGAGTGAAAACTCGTTTCCGCAGGGTGGAAATTGATTTCGACAGAGCGAAAATCGGTTTCCACAGCCTGAGAAGGGCTGCGGCGGGCGTTAAGTTGTTGATTTTGGCGGCTGAGCGTTTGATTTGCGGGGCGAGGGCCGCTTTCGGGCGTTGGGCATCGTGCTCAGGGGCGTTGCGGGGGACGCTTGGTGGGGCGGTTGGCGGCGCGTTCCTGCTTGCGGTAGGCGGCGACGCGCTTGGAGAGCGTGTTGCGGTGTATGCCGAGGATGCCCGCCGTGCGCGAGAGATGGTCTTTGTGGCGCGAGAGGGCTTTCTGGATGTAGAGTTTTTCAAACTCCGCGACGGCTTCGTCAAGCATTATCTGGCCGTCGAGCATCTCTTCAATCAGGGCTTCGAGGCGGGCGCGCATTTGCATTAACTTCTCCGGCAATTCGATTCAGGATTCAAGCGAAAGGCTTAAGAGCGATTGGTCTGTCCGGTATATTGTTCGTAAAGACGCTGGCGCAGGTCTGACGAAGTGAAGTACGCGAGCCAGCGCGCGCCCTCGTTCAAGAGCGGCGCGGTTTCAGCCTTTTCGACCGCTTCGAGACGCACCGGAAAGGCTGTCAACGCCAGATACATCACGGAGCAGACGGCTAGGCCTCTGAGCAACCCGAAGGCTCCGCCGAGCGCGCGGTCGAACCATTCGAGTTTCACATGCCGCAATCCGCCGCGCAACATGCGCCCCACCAAAACTCCCGCGATGAGCGCCGCCGTCATGATTAACAGAAAGCCGCCCGCGTTCGCCGCCGCCTTCGATTCGACCAAGCCGACCCCGCGCAACAATGCTCCCGCCGCTTCATAACCTTGCGCCGCCACTACCAGCCCTGCAATCAACGCCGCAAACGTTATCAATGCTCTCAGCAATCCCCTCGACGCTCCCGCGACGACGGAGGCTCCGATGAGCGCGAAGACTATGAAGTCGAAGATAGTCATTTAAGAGCAGTGGTCAGAGCCAAACGGTTTGCGGCTGGCAAGATTCTTAAACCAACTTCCAACCGCTCGCCTGCGGCCTTTATGTCTCAAGCCCATGGCCGGTCAAGAGCCTGTAGGCTTCAAGGTAACGCGCAGTCGTGGCCGCGACGACCTCCGGCGGCAGCGGCGGCGCGGGCGGCTGCTTGTCCCAATCGAGAGTTTCCAGATAGTCGCGCACGAACTGCTTGTCGAAAGAGGGCTGCGCGTGTCCAGCCTCGTAAAGCTCCGCGGGCCAGAAGCGCGAAGAGTCCGGCGTCAGGACTTCATCCACCAAAATGATTTGCCCCGCCGCATCCAACCCGAACTCAAACTTCGTGTCGGCGATGATGATGCCGCGGCTGCGCGCGTAGCGGCTCGCCTCCTCATACAATCTCAAAGTGATGTCGCGCAACTCGCGCATCACATCTTGCCCCACGATTTCCGCCATACTCTCTTCGCTGATATTTTCGTCGTGGCCCGCTTCGGCTTTAGTCGCGGGCGTAAAAATCGGCTCCGGCAGTTGCGCCGACTCAAGCAATCCAGCGGGCAGACGATGACCGCAGACTTCACCCGTCTGCAAGTAGTCCTTCCAGCCTGAGCCGGACAAGTAGCCGCGCGCCACACACTCCACCGGGAAGACTTCGGCCCGCCGCGCCAGCATAGAGCGCCCGCGCAAGCTCGCCGCATACTGCGCCAAGACCGCAGGCATCTCTTCAACCTTCGTCGTCAACAAGTGATTCGGCACGATGCCCGCCAAACGCTCGAACCAGAATCGGGAGAGCGCGGTCAGCGTCTCGCCCTTGCGCGGAATCGGCGTCGGAGAGATGCAATCGAAGGCAGAGATGCGGTCTGTCGCCACCACCAGCAAACTCTCCGGCGTTATCTCGTAAACGTCGCGCACCTTCCCGCGCCGGATGAGTCGCAACTCCGGTAAAGATGTTTCCAACACGATTGCGGTGGTTGCCATAATGATTCAGGGACGAAAGCGAATTGAGCGGACTGAGCGACCAGCCTTGCAGGAGCGAGGCGAGATTGTGCTCGCCCCGCCCGTCTCTTGTCAAGAACTCAAGCGGTGATAGGTGATGGGTGATAGGTGATAAGTCAGCAGTGATATGTGATAGTTGGTGGGTAATAGGTAATGAGCGATGGATGATAAGACCGCTTGCTTTTTCCTACTGCCTATCACCTATCACCCATCACTTATCACCGCTTTTAGTCGCCGTATCTGGTCTGCGTGGCCGTGGGCGTGGGCGGCGTAGATGCGTAGCCAGTTTTCCATCGTGTAGCGACCGCTCTCCGTGTGTGTGCCTTCGCGATTCCAGTCGTCCTCCGTCATCAGGGCCAACACTTGAACGGTGGTGGCGCGCGCGCCGCGAAAGGCTTCAAGGGCCGGGGCGGGGTCGCGCTCGTTGTACTTCAAACGGATGGCGCGCTTGTCCTGATCGTAGCCTTCGATAACGGGGTCTTCATAATCGAGTAGTTGGCGCAGCCTGAGCGCGCTGGCCATTTCACTGTCGGCCAGATGATGGACTATCTCGCGGGCCGTCCACTTGCCGGGGATGAGGCGGGCCGTCAAAGCTTCCGCGGGAAAGCCTTCGAGGCTGCGCATCACTTCATCGTAGCCGTCCGCGTAGAGGGCAATCAGGGTTTCTCTTTCTTCGTTTGTCAAGAATCGTTCGCTCCTTTCATCTGAGAGAAAATCTATGCAACAATAGCGGCTCCCCAAACGTAAAAATTTATCTCAACGTCTCCTGAAATTCTGAGAAACCGTTCGTCAACTGAAGCATCTTATATCCACTGTCCGGCGCTTGACCATGCAAGGGCCGGAAACTTAAACACTTTTGGAGAGTTCAATGCGATTCTTTCGACCTGCATCCACCACGCGCGCAAAGGCGCTCTCGCTCGCTCTGGCGCTTCTGTTCGGTCTGCCGTCGTCGCTCGCGGCGCGGCCACTGCCGCCGCAACAAACCCCGCAGACCACGAAGCAAAAGCAACTGCCGCCCGCGCAATATATTCCGAGCCGCAATTACGACACGCGCAACATCAGCTTGAACCTGCGCTTCGATTGGGAAAAGGAGCAGGCCACGGGGACGGCGACCATCACCTTTGCGCCGCTCGCCGACAACCTGCGCAGCGTCGAGTTTGACGCCGCCAACATGACCTTCAACTCCGTCAAACTCTCTTCCGGCGCTCCGCTTCAATTCGCCGCCGACGCGCCCAACGAGAAACTCAGGATAACGCTCGACCGCGCTTATAAGATGACGGACGCGATAACCGTCGTCGTTGACTATCACACCAACGGCATCGACAAAGGCACAGGCATCGGCGCTTTCGGTCGCGGCTTAGCCTTCATCAAGCCGACCACCGATGACCCCAAGCGCCCGCGTCAAATCTGGTCGCAGGGCGAATCCGAATATAATCATCTATGGTTTCCCTGTTACGACCACCCGAACGACTTCGCCACCTCCGAACTCATCGCCACCGTTGACAAGCCTTTGATGGTCATCTCCAACGGGCGTCTTCTCGAAACCAAGGAGAACGCCGACAACACGCGCACCTTCCACTGGAAGATGGAGACGCCGCACGCCAGCTACCTGACCTCCATCGTCGTCGGCGAATACGCGGCGGTCGAAGGCAAGTATCTGGACATCCCCGTCATCAGCTACGTCTATCCGAGCGAACTGGAAGAAGGCAAAGCGACGACGGCGCGGCTGCCCGAAATGGTCAAGTTCTTCTCCGAGAAGACCGGCCTCAAGTATCCGTACCCGAAGTATGCGCAGACGATGACGCGCGACTTCGGCGGCGGCATGGAGAACATCTCCGCCACCACGCAGACCGACAACATGATTCACGACGCGCGCACAGAGCTTGACCAGACGAGCGACGGCTTGCAGTCGCACGAGTTGGCGCACCAGTGGTTCGGCGATTACGTGACGGCCCGCACGTGGGCCGACATCTGGCTCAACGAAAGCTTCGCCACCTACTTTCAGGCGATGTGGGACGAGCACAGCCTTGGCCGCGACGACTTTCTCTACCGCGACGTGAAAGGCAATCAGGACGCTTACTACGGCGCATGGGAACGCGGGCAACGCCGCCCCATCGTGACCAAAAATTACAACGGCCCCGATGCCGTCTTCGACACCTACGCCTACCCGCGCGGCGGCGCCGTCCTGCACATGCTGCGCACAGCCCTCGGCGAGGATAACTGGTGGCGCGCGATAAATCATTACCTGCGCAAGTATGCCAACCAGCCCGTCTCGACCGAGCAGTTTCGCATCGCCATCGAGGAAGCGACAGGGCAATCCATGGACTGGTTCTTCGACCAGTGGCTCTACAAGATGGGACATCCCGTCTTTCGCGTCACGCAGGACTACGACGCGGCGGCCAAAGCCGTCAAGCTGACCATCCGGCAAGAGCAGAAGCCCGACCCCGATTCGGCTTACCCGCAGGCCGGGTTCTTTCAAACTCCCGTTGACATCGAACTCGGCGCAGGCTCGCAAACGACCGTCACGCGCGTCCAGCTTGAGCCGAAGGCCGAGCAGACCATCACGATTCCGTTCGACGTGAAGCCGCAACTCGTCAGCTTCGACCACGGCGGGACGCTCATCAAGGAGTTGAAGTTTGAGAAGTCAACCGACGACCTGCTCTATCAGGTCGAGCGCGACGCGGACATGCTTGGCCGCCTCTGGGCGATGGGTCAACTCTCCGCGCGCTTGAAAGAGACTGCGACCGCCGAGGCCGACAAGCAGCGCATCGTCGCCGCCCTCAGCACAGCCACCACGAGCGACAGCTTCTGGGGCATACGGCAGGATGCAGCAACGGCCCTCAACGGAGCGCCGGGAGACGTTGCGCGCAAAGCTCTGCTGGCCGCCGTCAAGGATAAGAACGCGCGCGTCCGCGCCAGCGCCGTCACAGCCTTGTCCGCGAGCAAGGACGCATCGCTTGCGAGCGTCTATCTTCAAGCTCTCAACGACCAGAGCTACGGCGTCATCCGCGCCGCTTCGAACGCCCTCGGCCAGACGAAAAACGCGGCGGCTTACGATGCTCTGACCAAACTCCTAGACACGCCCTCCTGGCGCGACAACATTCGCGTGTCGGCGATGAACGGGCTGGCCGCGCTCGGCGACAAGCGTTCTCTGGAAATGGCCGTCCGCTACGCGGCGAAGACCAATCCGGGCCCGCTGCGTGCCGGAGCCATCACGCTGCTCAGTTCTATCGGCAAGGACGACCCGCGCGTGTTCCAACTCGTCGGCGACGCCTTTTCGCAGGGACTCGCCGGTTCCGACTTCAACCTCGCCAACACGGCGGCTGAAGCTTTAGTGGTTCTCGGCGACCAGCGCGGCGTGGCCCTCTTTGAACAGGCGCTCAAGCAAACCAGTAACCCGCAGGCGCAGTTCTTCATCATGCAATTCGAGCAGCGACTGAAGCAAAGCAGCACACAACAGACGACGCCGAAAGCGCCCGGCAACTAAGGCCGGGCGTGCGCGACACATGAGACTCGGGGACGCGGCGACCAGGGAGACGCGTAGAAAAGCTGGATAACAACGCGACGACGCGGGGAGAAAGCGACGCGGCGATGCGGGAAGATTGTAAAGGCTCAGCTTTCATCACTTTCCCCGCGCCGCCGCGTTGTTTTATAAGCTTTCTCCCCGCGTCTCCGCGTCTCCGTGTCGCGCTAGTCGCCGCGTCTCGTGTCGTCCGTGTTGTCGCGTCCCTTCTGTTATATCTTTAACTTATTGCTTGAGTTTGGGGCTGTTTACCTGCTATAGTCTTCGCGTCTCAAAACGCGCCACCGCCATAGGCGCGCTTTGCGCGGACAGCCCGCGCGCCTTTCACAAATAAAATCTGATGCAAACCACCGACAGAGCCAAAGCGACAGAGACAGGAAATGATGGGACGACTGCGACGGGCGAGCGCAAGATTAGCCTGCTCGTCGTCGAAGATGACGAGAATATTTCGACGCTCATCAACGAACACTTTTCCAGAGTCGGCTATAGCGTGAAGACCGCCGAAGATGGCGTGGCGGGCGTGCAGGCGGCTTTGCAGGATCACCCGGATGTCATCGTGCTCGACTTGATGTTGCCGAAGATGGACGGCCTCGCCGTTTGTCGTGAGGTGCGCGAAAAGGCTCCGTACATCCCGATTCTGATGTTGACGGCGAAGGACGACGTGGTTGACAAAGTGCTCGGCCTTGAGATGGGCGCGGACGATTACATCACCAAGCCCTTCGCCCTGCGCGAGCTTGAGGCGCGCATCAAGTCTGTGCTCCGGCGCGCGCGCACCGCGGCCAGCACGGAATCCTCCGGCGACGAAGCGCCGATTGTGCGCGGCAAGCTGCGGATTGACCCGGCCAAACGCGAAGTGACGGTCGGCGAACGACAAGTTGAATTGACGCCGAAGGAGTTTGACCTGCTGCGTCTCTTCGCCTCCAACCCCGGCAGAGTGTTTCCCAGAAAGTATCTGCTCGAAAAAATCTGGGACTACTCCTACGAGGGCTACGACCGCACGATTGATTCCCACATCAATCGCCTGCGCGCCAAGATAGAAGACAATCCCGAAAATCCCTCGATGGTGCTGACCGTCTGGGGCATCGGATATAAATTCTCCGATGAGTAAGGCGAGCAAGAGGGGCTGACCTTTCACACCGCCCGACACGATTCTCGCGCTCCGGGCCAGCAACGTTACTGCAAGTTTTCTTTGACTCCAACTTTCCGCCAGCGCGCTGCCGACCGACATTCCACGTCAACGCGCGCTCGTTCCAAACGCGGGCTTCAAACCACAAGAGCCTGTTCCAGAGTTAAACCTATGAGCAAAGTCTTAGCTGCATCCGCTTCTGCAAAATCACAGGCCAGCGCGCGCGCCCAAGGGCAAAGGCGCCGGTCGCTATCTCTGCGCGCTCTGGCCGCTGTGTTGATTGTCGCGGGTCTCGCGTTGATGCCGACGCTGGCTCCGCTGGCGCAGCGCGTCAAAGAATCGCAGTCGCCCATCAACGTCACGGGCGTCGGCGTTCGCCAGACAGGCGGCGGAGCGGTCGTCACAGTCTCGGCCGATGCGCCGCTCAGTCGCACGCAGACGTGGCAGGACGGCGACAAGTTCCACCTGATTCTGCCGTATGCAGCGGGCAGCCAACTCAAGAATCTGCCGCGCGGCGTTCGCGTCAATCGCGTCAGCAACTCGCTTGAGATTGTCGTCAACATGAAGTCGGGCGCGAGCGTGACGGTTGACCCGCGCTTCAATCGCTTGAACTTGATTGTCAACGGCGGCCTCAATTCGTCCGCGAAGGATGCGGATGACGAAGCCGACACGACGCCGCGCGCCGCGCGCACGATTGGCAGCGCAGCAGCGCGCGAAACACGCGAAACAATCGAGCCTCAGTCAAGATTCGCGCGCGAGCGCAACTTCCCGGCGGAGAGCGCTTCGCTCAATCCGTTTGCGCAGAGCCGTTCGACAACTGCGGGCGCAAAGTCTCTTGCGTCGTTGAGCGCGCAAAAGCCTTCGGTCAACGAAGCTTCGCCGGACGCTCCGAATCAAACGCGGCCCATCGCCGCTCCCGCGGAGGTCGCGCCGCCAGCCAACACGGAGACGCCAGCCAACACGCCCAACTCGACGCAGCTGGTCCCGGCGCAGGAAGAGAATCTCTCGCCTGCCGCCTCCGCTACTCAAGATGCGAACGCCGCAGCCGACGCCGTTCAACCGCCGGGCGCTCAGAGCGAGACGACTCAAAACAGCGGCCTCTTCTCGGCTATCTTTTCGACCACGGGAGTGATGATAATTATCTCGCTGGCTTTGCTGTCGCTCGTCTACCTGCGGCTGCGCGGGCCGAAGTCCGGGAAAGACGAAGATGGTTTAGAAGAAGTCGAAGCAATCGCGCCAGCGGTCGCTCTCGAAGTCAGGACAGCCGCCCCGCCGGTCGTTAAGAACGAAGAGCGCAAGGGCGAGCGGCGCAGGTTCATGCGCCGCAAGAGCGACAAGCTCGCTGCCGCGCAAGCGAAGGCGAATCTTGCTCCGGCGCGCAACGCCGAACAAATGTTGGAGGCCCGCACACAGCCTTCGTCGTCGGCTTCCGCCGTGCTCTTCGGCGCGTATCGTGTCGATCAGGAAGTCGGCAAACTTGCTCTCGGCCAACCGCACCGGATGGACGTGCTGGCCTCGCGCGCTCTGGATGACCGTCGCGCTATCGAAACCTCTCTGTTGAAGGTGATGAATGCGACGGAGACGGACGAGGACGGGCGGCGCCGCACGCGACAGGCTCTCGAAGAGTATGGCTTTATCGCGCGTCACTCGGCGGCGTTGCTGCTGGCGCAAGAGCCTTGCGACCGCGCGGCGGCGGCGCGCACGCTCGGCGAAATCGGTGTTACCTCCGCCTTGCCGTTCCTGCTCGAAGCCCTCTATGACGCGGACGCAAGCGTGCGCGCGCAGGCCGTCGGCAGCCTCGGCGCGCTCAAGCTTCCTTCGGCCATCGGCGCGCTGCTCGACATGGCGCGGCGCCATCCCGAAATGCCAGCCGCGCTGCTGAGCCAAGCCTTGAGTGCTTGCTCGCTCGATTGTCTGGACATCGGCGGCGTGTTTGAACCCGAACGCCCGCTGTTGGCGGTCGGCGCGGGCAGCAATGAGTTCAACGGCGAGATAACTCGTCTCGAACCGTCCGGTTCTTACGAGCAGTTGCCGGAGTTTCTGGAAGATGAAACGCTGGCTGAAGCATTGGAGCGGCTCGAAAACATGGATGTCGAAGTTCGCATGGCATCGGCGCGTCGGCTTGGGCAGTTTCAGACGCAACAGAGCGTCGCGGCGTTAACGGCTCTGGCCGCGCGCGACAGCGAATCGTCTGTGCGCGCCGCAGCCGTTTCGAGCCTCGGCGAGATTGACCACGAATCGGTCTTCGCGCCAGTCCTGATGGCCTTCGTGGATGAAGCGCGCGAAGTGCAGGCGGCAGCCGCCCGCTCGCTCTCGCGCTTGAGCTTCAATCGCGCGGACGCCTACGTCCGCATCATCGAGACGGCGGACGAAGAATCGCTCAAGAGCGTGGCCCGCGCCTGCATCAAAGCGCGCATGGCGGCGCAGGCGATAGACCGTCTGGCGAGCGAAGATCGTCGGCAGGCTTACGAAGCCTTCTCGCTGCTTTCGTTGTTGGCGAAGGCGGGCGAGATTGCGCCGCTGCTGGATGCGATTGCCGAGCATCGTGAACGCAATGTGCAGATGGCCGCGATTCGTCTGCTCGGCATGACGGGCGGCCCTGAAGTCGCGCAGAACTTTCGTCAACTCGCCGTCCGCGACGGGCTGCCCGAACAAGTCCGCACTTCGCTGCTCGAAGTCGTTTACAAGATTGACCAGGCGTTGCCGGTCTAAAGGCGGAGCGCGTGGGCTGGAACTGAGCCGAAAGGCTTTGACTAATATCTAACCTCTAGCCTCTCAGACTCTGTTTGTTGCATAATGCGTAGTAATCGAAGGTAAGTCTTTGGAGTCATAGCTCAGGTGAAATACATCATGCCCCGTTCACACCTGTCCCCGGTTCAATGGCGAATCGTCCTTGTCCTGCTGGCCTGCGTCGGCACGCTCTTTTTCATCGGCGGGCAAGCCGGAGCGCAGAAGAAGCAGAAGCAGAAGCCCGCGCCCCGTTCCGCAGCGACCCCTGCGGCGACGCCGCAAGCCGGTCAACAGCAGCCCGCGAAACAATTGCAGAAGCTCAATCTGGTGCGGATGCGAACCAGCGACACGTCCGACGGCTCGAACGTCAGCCTCGAATCGGACGGCGTGCTGAACAAGTATTCGGCCTATCGCAGCGGCGACAAGTTTTATGTGGTCGTGCCTGACCTTGACGCGCAACGCGCGCAGAGCAATTTGCGCGGGCGCGGTTTCGAGAACGTGCAGGTGCAGAAGAGCGGCGGCGATACGGTCTTGATGTTTCACCTGCAACCCGGCGCGAAGGCCAGCGTGCGGCAGCGCTTCAATCGCCTCGATGTTGTCTTCACCACGCCCGGCGGCGCAGCAGCGACCGCCAACCAAAACTCCGCCACGCAAACGCAGAGCAGCACGCCTGCCGCTAACGCTAACCAGAACGGCTCGCGCGCGACCGTTCCAACACAAACTCAAGGAACGACGACGACCGCGCCCAACGGAGCCGCGACGACCGGCGGCAACACGAATCCGATAAGCGCCGTCGCAAGCGGGCAAACTCCTTACACCAATCCTTACACTGCGGGCGCGACGCCGCTCGTTCCGACTGCGACGCCGCAGAACGAAACTCTGCCGCCGACGACGGTTGAAAGTCCTGCGGCGAGTCCGATGTTAACTCCGCCCGCAGACCAAATCGCGCAGGCGCAAAACCCGGCCAACGCGCAGCCCGCCAACAATCTTCCGCAGCAGCCCGCGGCGGTCAGCCCGTCGTTTGCCACAACGCTCGTTCGCCGCTGGCCTTTGTTGCTCATCGTCGGGCTGGTTCTGGTCAGCCTCGGCCTCGTCATCGCCGCCCGCGCCAAAGCTCGCCGGACGGACGTGAAGCCGAAGGGGAAGAGAGAAATCCTCGACGAGAAATCGGCGACGACGGAGGCTTCCAAGCTGAGAGCCGTTCCCGCCGCGAGCACGGCGGCAGCAGTGGCCGCCACAACGGCGGCGAAAAAGGCCGAGCAGGAAAAGACCGGCGCGGCGACCAAGAAGGTCGAACGCAAGAGCGCTTTTAAAGAGACTCCGGCAATTAAAGAGACGGCGGCGATTCCCTCGAAAGAAGCTCCGGCTAAAGAAGCGACGGTTGAGAAAAGCGCTCCGGCGAAGCCAGCCGCGCCGGTCACGATGGCGGACATCGAGAGCGCGTCAGCGGAAGTTAAGAACTTGCTCGCGGGCTCAAGTTATAACGATGCGGTCGTCGGTTCCTCCGACCGTGGAACTCGTCAAGCGGTCGCGGCGGAGTTGTTGGCCGCGCTCGCCTCGCGCAATCCTGAACGGCGCGAGCGCGCCCGCGCAGCTTTCATCAAACACAATTATCTGGACGAAGCGACCTTCGACCTGCGCACCGCCGAAGCGCCAGCCGAGCGTTCATCCGCCGCGCGCTCTCTCGGTCTTTCGCAAGACCAGACAGCGACGCCGCATCTCATCGCCGCGCTCGATGACGACGTGCCGGAAGTGCGCCGCGCCGTCATCGAAGCTTTGGCGGAGTTGCATGACCCGGCTGCCGTCGCGCCGCTCGAAGAGTTGCTCAAGCGCGAGCATGACAGGAAAGTTCCGCACGGCCTGATTCGTCGCGCGATTGAAGCCAGCCAGCCCGCCGAAGCGGAACAGGCAGAGACACAGACCGTCGAGACGGCGAAGCCGACCGTCGAGACAACGGCTCCACTCGTCGCTGCTCTGGAAGAGTCGCCAACGCCGGAAGCCGTCGCGCCCGCTGCGCTTGACGAAGAGGCGCAGACGATTGAGAGCGCGCCTGTCAACGCAGCCGCCGTTGACGCTGTTGCTGAACAGCCCAGGACAGCGGACGAAAAGTCGTCGCTAACGGGCGCGGGCCTTGTCGTCGCGGAAGTCGCTGCCGCTTCGTTGTTGAGCGAAGCCGCGCCGTCTGAGCCGCCCGCCGAAGTCTCTACGCCTTTGAGCGGTGAACTGGTCGCGCCGTCGCAGCGCGGAGATTCGCGCAAGCTGCGCAAGAAGCAGGCGCGGCAGAAACGCGCCGAAGAGCAGTCGCGCAAGATTGCCGAAGCGAAGTCCGCGCGGCAGAAGGAACAGGAGACGACGGCGCAGGCAGCAGCCGAAGCAGAGGCCGCGCGCCTGCTCGCCGCAGAGCAGCAACGCGCTCTCGAAGCCGAAGCGCGCCAGCAGGAAGAAGCAAGACAGGCTGCGGAACGCCTGCGCATTGAGGACGAAGCGCAACGCAAGGCTGAAGAGGAAACTCTACGTAAAGCTGAAGAAGAAGCTCAACGCAAGGCCGAAGAGACTGCCGCGCGTGAGCGCGCCGAAGCCGAAGCGCGCCGTCAGGCCGAAGCGGAAGAGGCTACGCGCAGGCAGGCCGAAGAAGAAGCGCGCAAGGTCGCTGAGGAAGCGCGACAGCGTGCGGCGGAAGAAGAGCGCCAGCGCGTCGCGGCGGAAGAGGAACGTCAACGCGTCGCAACCGAAGCGAGCCGCAAGGCTGAAGCTGAGGCTGCGCGCCTGCGCGCCGCAGAGGAACTTCGTCAGGCCGAGGTAGAACTGAAACGCGCCGAGGCCGAAGAAGCCGCGCGCGTCAAGGCAGAGGCCGCGAGTCTTCGTGCCGAAGAGGAAGCGCGCAAGCAGGCCGAAGCAGATGAACGGCGTCGCGCAGCGGAAGAACGCCAGCGCCTCGAAGCCGAAGCCGCAAGCCAACGCGCCGAAGCAGAGCGTCAACGCGCTGAGCAAGAGCAGCAACGTATCGCAGCCGAAGCGCAGGCGCGTGCCGAAGCAGAAGCGCGAGCCGAAGCTGAGGCCAGACAGCAGGCCGAAGCGAAACGCAAGGCCGAAGAGGAAGCCGCGCGCCTGCGCGCCGAAGCAGATGCGCGCAGAGTTGCTGAAGAAGAGCGGGCGCGTGTTGAGGAAGAAGCCCGCCAGCGCGCCGCAGAGGAAGAGGCGCAGCGTGTAGCCGAAGCAGCACGCGTTGCTGAGGAAGCGCATCGCGTTGCTGAGGAAGCCCGCGCTGCCGAAGAATCGCGGCGCGCGGCGGAAGAGGCCGAGGCCGTGCGCGTCACGGAAGCGGACCTCATCACGGAGATTGCTCCCGCGGCTTCCGCGAGCGATTCTTTAATCGAACGCAATGATGGAAGCGAGGCTGGCTGGTTCAATATAGATGTCGGCCATGAGGACGCCGCGCCCGCTGCAAACGCGTCGGGCGGGCTTTCTACTGCCACGCCGGAGACTGCGATTACCGAGTTCCAAATGACGGAGCCGCAGCCCGCCGCTTATGAAACAATCTCGTCATCGGCGATTGAGTTGACGGAAGAAGCTCCGGCTGAAGTCTCAAGAGAAATCGACCGCGTTGTGACGGAGAAGGGAATCGCAGAGCCGGAAGATGAGTTTTCGACTGTCCCCAATTCAATCCTGCGCCGCCTCGGCAGCGAGGACGCGAGCGAGCGCGCCGAAGCGGTCGCTAATCTGGGTCGGCTCGGCGGCGGCGACGCCTTCCGCGAAATCAGCGCGGCCTTTGACGACCCTTCGCAGGAAGTGCGCAACGCCGCGGCCCGCTCGCTCTTCGACTTGAACACAGACCGCGCCGCTTCCTTCACGCGCGCCCTGCGCGAAGCTCCGGCTGAACGGCGTCGTCACATCGGCGCGGCCCTCGCCTCGTCCGGCCTCGCCGCTGAAGCCATCGGTCATCTGATGGGCGAAAGCCGCGAGCGGACTTACGACGCTTTCTCGCTGCTCTTCCTGATGTCGAAGGCGGGCGAGGTGCAGCCCTTGATGCGTGCCATCGAAGAGCATCCGAATAACGAAGTGCGCCTCGCGGTCGTCAAGCTGCTGGCCTTGAGCGGTCAACAGGAAATTCTTCCGGCCTTCCGCCGCCTCGCCGTGCGCGGCTCCTTGCCGACCGAAGTGCGCTCGGCGGTCATGGAAGCCATCTATCAAATCAGCAGCCAGTCGCCCACCGCTGCGTAAAAAAACAGTGACAAGTGACAAGCAGCGAGTTAAGAGCGACAAGTAAAACAGTGGCAAGTGACAAGCAGCGAATGACGAGTTAAACTTAGGTCTTAACTTGTCACTTTTAACTTGTCACTTGTCACTGTTTTTATGCCTTTCCAACTACGTTCCGAATATCAACCGCAGGGCGACCAGCAGCAAGCCATTGACGCGCTCGTGCGCAGTCTTGACGAAGGCGCGAAAGATCAAGTTCTGCTCGGCATCACGGGCAGCGGCAAGACTTTCACCGTCGCCCAAGTCATCCAGCGCACGCAGCGCCCGACGCTCGTGCTCGCCCATAATAAAACTCTCGCCGCGCAGCTTTATCAGGAGTTCAAAACCTTCTTTCCTGAAAACTCCGTCGAGTATTTCGTCTCCTACTACGACTACTACCAGCCGGAGGCTTACGTCCCGGCCTCCGACACGTACATCGAAAAAGAGGCGACGATTAACGACGAGATTGACCGCTTGCGGATGTCCGCGACGCGCGCCTTGTTTGAGCGGCGTGATGTCATCGTCGTCGCTTCCGTCTCCTGCATCTACGGCCTCGGCGACCCGGACGCTTACTACGGCATGCTGCTCTTCGTCGAGCCCGGCATGAAGATGACGCGCGACGCTCTGCTGCAAAAGTTGGTCGAGTTGCAATACGAGCGTTCCGACATAGAGTTTGACCGCGGCAGTTTCCGCGTGCGCGGCGATGTCGTAGAGATTTATCCGAGTTATCAGGAGCAAGCCTATCGCATCGAGTTGTGGGGCGACGAAGTTGATTCGGTTTCGACCATCGACCCGCTGCTCGGCGAAGTCCTGCACAAGCACACGTCGCGCCTGCCCATCTATCCGAAGTCGCACTACGTCATGTCGAAGCCGACGATTAAGCGCGCCATCAAGACGATTAAGACCGAGCTTGAATGGTGGGAGCCGAAGTTGATTCAGGAAGGCAAGCTTGTCGAAGCCCAACGCCTGCACCAGCGCACGATGTACGACCTTGAGATGATTAAAGAGATGGGCTTTTGTCGCGGCATCGAAAACTATTCGCGCCACCTGACGGGCAAAGAGCCGGGTTCGCCCCCTCCCACCCTTCTCGATTATCTGCCGCGCGACACCATCATGGTGATAGATGAATCGCACCAGACCATCCCGCAAATCGGCGGCATGTTCAAGGGCGACCAGTCCCGCAAGCGCACGCTCGTCGAGTACGGCTTTCGTCTTCCCTCGGCGATGGACAATCGCCCGCTCAACTTTGAAGAGTTTGAGCAGCGCATCGGACAGACCATTTATGTCTCGGCCACGCCGGGGCCGTATGAGTTGACGAAGGCGGGCGGCGAAGTGGTCGAGCAGATTATTCGCCCGACGGGATTGATGGACCCGGAGGTCGAAGTGCGACCCGTCAAAGGCCAGATTGATAACTTGCTTGAAGAAGTCCGCCAGCGCACGGAGCAGAACGAGCGCGTGCTGGTCACGACCTTGACGAAGAAGATGTCAGAGGATTTGACGGAATACTTCGCGGAGGTCGGCGTGCGCGTGCGTTATCTACACTCGGACATAGAGACACTTGAGCGAATCAAAATCCTGCGCGACTTGCGGCGCGGCGAGTTTGACGTGCTCGTCGGCATCAACCTTTTGCGCGAAGGCCTGGACTTGCCGGAAGTCTCGCTCGTCGCCATCCTCGACGCAGACAAGGAAGGCTTCCTTCGCTCCGAACGCTCTTTGATTCAAACCATCGGTCGCGCCGCCCGTAACTCGCGCGGCAAAGCCATTCTCTACGCCGACCGCATCACCGATTCGATGAAGCGCGCGATGGGCGAAACCAATCGCCGCCGCGTTATTCAGGAAGCCTACAACGCCGAGCATAACATCACGCCGCAGACTATCATCAAGCCCGTCGAAGCCACGCTCGTCACGGCCTACGAAGCGGACTATTTCAAAGTCCCGCTCAACCTGGACGCCTTTGACGAGTACACGAGCGACAATATCAAAGCGACCATCAACCGGCTCGAAGCGGAGATGCGCGAGGCCGCCCGCCGCTTCGAGTTTGAGCGCGCAGCCGAACTCCGCGACCGCGTAAAATACTTGCGCGAGCGCGAGCTACAGATGACTTGAGAGCTTGATGATGAAGACGAAACTTGCGCCCTTGCTCCTGAGCTTCAAAGACGAGAAACGATGAACATCTATTTCGCCGGAGCCATCCGCGGCGGGCGGCAGGACAAGGCTCTCTACCTTGAAATCGCCGGGCTGTTGAAAGACTACGGCCATGTCCTGACCGAGCACGTTGCTGATGCGGAGTTGACCTCGCTTGGCGAACTCGATGATGACCGCGCGATTCACGACCGCGACCTGGCGTGGCTGAAAGAGTCTGACTGTCTTGTGGCCGAAGTGACAACGCCGAGCCTCGGCGTCGGTTATGAAATCGGCAAGGCGACGCAGTGGGGCAAGCCCGTCCTTTGTCTCTTTCGTCCCGGCGATAATCGTTTGCTCTCGGCCATGATTGCCGGAAGCGACGCTCTCATCGTCAAAGAGTATGACAGCGCAGCCGAATTGAAGAGCATCTTCGACGCCTTCTTTACTGATTCGTAATCCGTTTGACGACTTCCGCCGCGCGCCTCCGCCTGTCGTTATGATAACCAAATCGAAGCCGGACGAGATTCAATCTTTCCTCGCTGATGCGAGCCTGATGCAGGGCGGGCAGGCGGCGCGCGTTATCTTTCCCGAAACGACCGTTGAAGCGGCTGCGGCTCTGGCCCTGGCCGCGAAGGAAGGAACGCCCGTCACCGTCGCGGGCGCAGGCACAGGCATCGTCGGCGGTCGCGTCCCCTTCGGCGGCATCGTGCTGGCGACCGACCGGCTCAATCAAATTAAGCGGATTGTCAAAGCGGGCGACGGCGGCGGCAATCGCGCAGGCGATGAGAGCTACGAAGCGAGCGATGAAAGCTATGCTGTCGTGGAAGCGGGCGTGTCGTTGGGCGAGTTCCAGCGCGCGTTGGCCGCGCATAAATTAATTTACCCGCCAGACCCGACCGAGTGGAGTTGTTACTTAGGCGGCAGCGTGGCGACGAACGCTTCCGGCGCGCGTACTTTCAAGTACGGCCCGACGCGCAATTACGTGCGTCGCCTGACCGTCGCTCTAACGACCGGCGACGTGCTCGACTTGCGGCGCGGCGAGATTCAAGCCGACGAGAAAGGCCGCCTACATATTCCTCTGCCGCGCGGCGGAAGCATCGACGCGCGCTTGCCCACTTATCAAATGCCGCAGACGCGCAAGCACGCATCCGGCTACTTTGTCGCGCGCGGCATGGACGCGCTGGACCTCTTCATCGGCAGCGAAGGCACGCTCGGCGTTATCACGGAGATTGAAACGCGGCTCTTGCCCGAACCCGAAAACGTCTTGAGCGGCGTCGTCTTTTTCAAGACGGAAGAGCGTCTGCTCGGCTTCGTGCGCGAGGCGCGGGCCGTCTCTTTGCGGACGCGCGAGCGAGGCGCGACGGACGACCTGGAAGCGCGCGCCCTCGAATATTTCGACGACGAATCGCTGCGCTTTCTTCATCAAAAATATGCGCTCATCCCGCGTTGGGCGGCGGGCGCAATCTTCTTCGAGCAGGAGACGACCGCCCGCACGGAAGAAGGGTTGATGACGAAGTGGCTCGCGCTGCTCGAACGCCACGACGCGCTCCTGGACGACTCATGGTTTGCGACCAACGAGCAAGACCGCCAAAGGATACTGGAGTTTCGTCATCACTTGCCCGTGCTCGTCAACGAATGGCTCGCGCGCCACGGCCAGCGCAAAGTCTCGACCGACATGGCCGTCCCCGACGAGGCTTTCGCCGCGATGCTTCGCCTCTACAAAGAGACGCTGGCCGCGAGCCGCCTGCAATACGTCATCTTCGGCCACATCGGCGACAATCACGTCCACGTCAACATCATGCCGCGCGACGACCAAGAAGCCGCCCGCGCGCGTGAACTGTATTCAGAGTTTGCGCGCCGCGCCGTCGCGGTCGGCGGCACCATCTCCGCCGAGCACGGCATCGGCAAGCTCAAACGCGACTACCTGCGCCTGCTTTATAACGAAGAGCAACTGCGCGAGATGGCCGCCATCAAACGCGCCTTCGACCCCGCCTGCATTCTTGGACGCGGCAACATTTTCGCACAGGAGTTTTTAGAGCAGTGACAAGTTAAGAGTGACAAGTGACGAGCGAAGAATGACGAGCGAAGAATGACGAGTAACGAGTGACGAGTTACAATGCTCGTCGTTCGTCGTTCATTGCTAATCGCTCATTGCTAGTCGTTCATCACTTATCGCTTGTTACTTGTCACTCGTCGTTCATCGCTCGTTACTCGTTGCTTGTCACTCGTCACTCGTCACTTGTCACTGCTCTTATATGTTCAAATTCACCACCGCCGGAGAATCGCACGGACGCGCGCTAATCGCCATCGTCGAGGGCTTGCCCGCCGGATTGCCTGTTGATGTGGAGCAGTTGAATCGTGAGTTGGAGCGGCGGCAGTGGGGCTACGGGCGCGGCGGGCGGATGAAGATTGAAAAGGATAGCGCGGAGATTATCAGCGGCGTGCGGCACGGCCTCAGCCTCGGCTCGCCGCTCGCGCTGATGATTGAAAATAAAGATTGGGCCAACTGGACGGAAGTGATGAACGCGGAGCCGCGCGACATCGCGCCGGAAAAATCGCGGCGCGTCAAACGCCCGCGCCCCGGACACGCAGACCTCGCGGGCGGGCAAAAGTTTGGGGCGCGCGATTTGCGCAACGTGCTGGAACGCGCGTCGGCGCGAGAGACGGCGGCGCGCGTCGCTTGCGGCGCGCTGGCGAAACAACTTCTCGGCGCTTTTCAAATAGAGATTCGCAGCCACGTCGTCCAACTCGGCGGCGTGCCTGCGTCTGCGCTCGAACTCTCATGGGATGCTATCGCGGCCATCGCGGATGACGCGCCGCTGCGCTGCGCCGATATGGAAGCGCAGGCGCGGATGGTTGAGTTGATTGACGAGATGCGGCGCGCTGGCGACACGCTCGGCGGCATCTTCGAAGTCGTGGCGCGCGGGTGCGTGCCGGGACTTGGCTCACACACTTCATGGAATGAGAAATTGGACGGGCGGCTGGCGCAGGCTGTGATGTCCATTCCGGCGGTCAAGGCCGTCGCTATCGGCGCGGGCATGGAGGCCAGCAATCTGCCCGGCTCCGAAGTCCACGACGAAATCGCTTACAACGAAACGACCAGAGAATTTATTCGTCGCACGAATCGCGCGGGCGGCCTTGAGGGCGGCATCACCAACGGCGAAGAGTTGCGCGTGCGCGGGCATCTGAAGCCCATCTCGACGCTCCGCCGCGCCCTGCGCTCCGTTGACATAGACACGAAAGAGGAAGAGTCGGCGGCCTTCGAGCGTTCGGATGTGACGGCGGTTCCGGCGGCGGGCGTCATCGGCGAAGCGATGGTCGCGCTCGTCATTGCAGACGCGATGCGCGACAAGTTCGGCGGCGACAGCATCGGCGAGATGCGGCGCAACTTTGAAGGCTACCGCGAGCAGTTGCGCGGTTATTAAGTTTAACCCGAAAGCATACCGGCGGTTTCACGCTGGAGGCGCAAAGGTAGAAACATAAGCTCGCAAAGAAGCAGTCAACCCTTTGCGAGCTTTCGTCTTTTTCTTTGCGCCTTTGCGTGAACCGCTTTCGTTCGACTGCTTTCGTTTGCTAATTATGCGCGCGTATCAAGAGCCGTTGATGCGGCGATAGCGGGCTTCGACCAGCATGTAGAAGCCGTAGCTGACGAGTCCGGCGGCGATGACGCCGAGCAGCCATGGGCCATAGGCTTGACGCGCCAGCCCGCTCAAGACCTCATCGAGTCCCTTCGTCTCGGCAGGGTTGTAATGTCGCGCGGCCTGAATCAAAAAGACTCCGACGAGGATGAAGACGACGCCCCGCGCGCCGTATCCGAAACGCCCGCTCCAGGTCGCCCAGTTGTCCTTGGCTTTCCCCATCTCGCCGAGCTTGAGACGTTTGCGAAACTTGGCACGCCAGCCTTTATAGATTTGATAGAGGCCGAAGCCGACGACGCACGCGCCCGCCAATTCAACCAGCCATGAGCCGTAAGGCAGAGACATCAAACGTTCAGTCCAACGCTGCTGCACTTCGCTCGTGCTGTCCTGCTCCCCGGCTTCAATCAAGGTTCGGGCGGCGGTCAGAGACATCCCTGCGTAGACCAGACCGCTGCATGCGTAGCCGATGCGCACCGCGATGCCTTTCAACTTCGCGCCTTTGTCTTCCGTGTCGGCCAACGCCTGAATCAAACGCCAGAGCGCGTAGCCGACCAACCCGACGGCGATGACGACGAGGACGGCCTTGCCGAACGGCTGCGTCTCGATGGTTTGCAGCGCGCCGCGCGTGTCCGTCGTCTCGCCGCCGTATCCGGTCGCCGCCAGCGTCGCCAGCGCGCCGATGACAATATAGACGACGCCCTTCGCCGCGTAGCCGAAGCGCGCCAGCCGCTGCATCCAGGGATTCGCAGCCACTTTTTCAGCCGTCTTTTCAGCGGTTGTTTTAGACTGAGCCTTGGCTCTTTTCGTAGCAACGCCGGGCATGAGTTGAGCTTATATTCCCCCTTGTTATCTTGCGCCCCGCGCTCTGAGCCAGCGGCGCGTTGGGCGAGCGCGTGTGCCGTCAGGCCGTCTTTATCTCTCTTTGCTTCGCGCCAGCGTGACTAAAGCCGCGCCCATAATCATCAACATCGGGGCGGCCCACGTCATGCCCAAATCAGCCACCCTTTTTAAGTTGAGGACAGCGACCACTGCGGCCATGACCAGAAACAGGATTCCAATCAGGCGAAGAGTTTTAGGTGTCAAGGTTTTGGCCTTTCATCCGTGGACTTGAAAAAACAGTCTACTTCTATGCCAAATCCAGAAGCGAGTCAATTGTCCGGCGATGAACAGCGCGCTCTTTAACCCGCGCTCTTCGCTCCGGCAAAGCTGACGTTTACAGCCCGCGCGCGGGGCGTCAAACGGCAGGCGGGGCGACTGGCGCGACGGGCAGCGTTTGGCGTAGAATTGGCATCAGAACGGGTTCGATTTTTAGAGCGTGAGAGCGCGCCCGAAGGCCCTTCGATTAAGGAAACCAGAGATGTCATTGCTGAAGATTGTGCATTATCCAGAGCCCGTGTTGCTGCAACCGGGCGAACCCGTCACGGAGTTTGACGACGAGTTGAAAAAGCTGGTCAACGATATGTTCGAGACGATGTATGCGGCTCCGGGCGTCGGCCTCGCCGCGCCGCAAGTCGGCGTCTCAAAGCGTCTCTTTGTGATGGATTGCTCCGGCGGCCAGGACCCCGAACAGCGCATCGCCATCATCAACCCGGAAATCTTAAGAGTCGAAGGCGAGCAGGAAGGCGAAGAGGGCTGCCTCTCGTTTCCAGACATCTTCTTTAACGTCAAGCGCGACCTGCGCGCCGTGGTCAGAGCGCAGGACGTGAACGGCGAAGAGTTTGAGGTGGACGGCCTTGAGTTGACCGCGCGCTGCATGCTGCACGAGACGGATCATTGCGACGGCATCGTCTTCATCGATTACACGACGCCGCTCAAGCGCGAACTGGTCAAGCGCAAGATGAAAAAATTGCAGAAGCAGAGCCGTTGGGTCTAAACAAGTCCTTAAGGCCAAATGCATGAGAGAAGAGCGGTCGCGCATGCTCAGCGAGCGGCGACCGCTTTTTCGTGCGCGGTGTGCTAACATAAAGCCATCAGCTAAGAACAATCACGAGTCGTCAGGCCCCGCAAGCTTGAAGTCAAAGATGAAAGCGTCTGTAACTTCGACTTCAAACTGAAGGAAGCCTGACGCCCGACTTTATTTCGAGGAGCAACGTATGCAGAGCGAATTTCGGAACGAGCCGTTCACGGATTTTACGAAGGACGAAAACGCGCAGGCGATGCGCGCCGCCATCTTGAAGGTCAAAAATGAATTGGGGCGCGATTATCCGCTGGTCATCGGCGGCGAGCGCATCGAGACGGAGCAGAAGTTTGAGAGCTTGAATCCGGCGAAGAAGACGGAAGTGGTCGGGCGTTTTCAGAAAGCGACCGAAGAGTTGGCCCGCCGCTCTGTCGAAACGGCTGCCGAGGCTTTCAAGACCTGGCGCACGCGCCTGCCGCAACAGCGCGCCGACCTGCTCTTTCGCGTCGCAGAGCTATTGCGCCAGCGCAAGCACGAGATGTCTGCGTGGATGATTTACGAAGTCGGGAAGTCTTGGGCCGAGGCCGACGGCGACACTGCGGAGGCGATTGACTTCTGCGATTTCTACGCGCGCGAGATGCTGCGCTACGCCGAAGGGCAGCCGCTCATCAAGAGCGAGGGCGAAGATAACCATCTCGAATATCTGCCGCTCGGCGTCGGCGTCGTCATTCCGCCTTGGAACTTTCCGCTGGCGATTATGGCCGGGATGACCGTCGCTTCCGTCGTCACAGGCAACGCGGTCGTCCTCAAGCCTTCGTCCGACGCCCCGACCATCGCTTACAAGTTTTTCGAGTTGCTCGAAGAGGCTGGCATGCCGCCCGGCGTCGTCAACTTTATGACCGGCTCCGGCGCAGAAGTGGGCGACATTATCGTTGACCACGCGCTGACGCGCTACGTCGCATTCACAGGCTCGAAAGAGATTGGCCTGCGCATCAACGAGCGCGCCGCGAAAGCCCAGAAAGGTCAAATCTGGATTAAGCGCGTCGTCGCCGAGATGGGCGGCAAGGACGCCATTATCGTTGACGCGGACACGAACCTGGACGACGCCGCGACCGGAGTTGTGCAGTCCGCCTTCGGCTTTCAGGGACAGAAATGCTCGGCCTGCTCGCGCGCGATTATTCACGCTGATGTGTACGACGCGATGCTGGACAAGATTGTCGAGCGCACACAGAAGATTAAGGTTGGCGACCCGACTGAAACTGCGACCAATATGTCCGCCGTCATCAACCAGAAGGCTTTCAAGACCATCAACGAGTACATAGAGAAGGGCAAAGCCGAAGGCGGGCGCGTCGTCGCGGGCGGCGGCGCGGACGGCGAGCAGGGCTTCTTTATAGAGCCGACCGTCATCGCCGATGTCAAACCCGGCGACACCATCGAGCAGCAGGAAATTTTCGGCCCCGTGCTGGCCGTCATCCGCGCGCAGGATTTCGACGACGCGCTCAGGATAGCCAACGACACGGAGTACGGGCTGACGGGCGCGCTCTACAGCAACGACCCTGAGAAACTGGAACGCGCGCGTCACGAGTTCCACGTCGGCAATCTGTACCTTAATCGCAAATGCACGGGCGCGCTCGTCGGCGTTCATCCGTTCGGCGGCTTCAACATGTCCGGCACGGACTCGAAAGCCGGTGGCCGCGATTACCTCGGCCTCTTCATGCAAGCCAAAGTCTCGTCGGAAAAAATCGGAGTCGCCACCAACACGAAAGCCGAGAAGCGAACCGCGATATAAGAGCAGTGACGAGTGACGAGTGACGAGCAAGAACAAGTGATGAGTGATGAGTGATGAGAGACAAGTTGATGATGAGTAATGAGCGATAAGACAAACGCTTTTGCTCATCACTCATTTCTCATCGCTCATCGTCCATCACTTCATGCTTGTCGCTCATCATTCATCACTCATCGCTTGTCACGCATAACTGCTTTACTGCTTGCTCGTCACTTGTCACTCGTCACTTGTCACTGTCTTTATGCGCTTGATTTTCATGGGGACGCCGGAGGCGGCGGTTCCAACATTGCAGCGATGTCTTGAGGACGGGCATGAGGTTGCGGCTGTGTGGACGCAGCCGGACAGACCCGCGGGGCGTGGCAATCGTTTGACGCCGCCGCCCGTCAAGGAGTTCGCGCTCGGTCGCGGCCTCATCGTCGAGCAGCCTTTGAAAATCAGGACGGATGAAGCGCGCGAGTTGTTCGCTTCTTACGAAGCGGACGCGGCCATCGTCGTCGCTTACGGTCGCATCCTGCCGCAAGGCTTCCTGCGCGCCCCGCGTCGCGGTTGCCTCAACGTGCATTTCTCGCTGCTGCCAAACTACAGAGGAGCCGCGCCCGTCAACTGGGCCATCGTGCGCGGCGAGAGCTTGACGGGCGTGACGACGATGCGGATGGACGAGGGCCTGGACACGGGCGCGATTCTGTTGCAGCGCGAGACGAGCATCGGCGCAGAGACGACCGCGCCGGAGTTGATGAAGCAACTGGCTGTGATGGGCGCGGAGTTGTTGAGCGAGACGCTGGAACGGTTGGACGACATCGAGCCGCGCGAGCAGAGCGAAGAGAAGGCGACGTTTGCGCCCGTGCTCAGAAAGGAAGACGGCCTCGTCGATTGGGCGTTGGACGCTTTTCAAATCGAGCGGCGCGTGCGCGGCTTTCAGCCGTGGCCCAATGCTTACACGACGTATCAATCGCGCCGCCTCGTCATCCGGCGAGCCGCAGCAGAGCGCGCGAGCCATCAATTCAAGACGGGCGAGATTATCGAAGCGCATGGCGATAGTCTCGTCGTCGCGTGCGGCAGTGAATCGTTGTTGCGATTGCTGGAAGTGCAGCCGGAAGGGAAGCGTTTGATGAGCGCGCGGGATTTCGTTAACGGCGCGCGTGTGAGCGTGGGGGAAAAAGTCGGATGAGCGCGCGGCGAAAGCCCAATGGGCAGTCGGCGCGCAGGCGCAACACGACGCCTGTGTCCGCTGCGCGGAGCGCGGCTTTCAACATTCTGCGTCGAGTCGAAGAAGCAGCAGCTTACGCATCCGTGTTGCTCGCGGCGACTGATGAAGAGATGCGTGCCGATGACCGCTCTCTCTGTTACGAGTTGACCTTAGGCTGCCTGCGTTGGCAACTCTGGCTCGACGCTTTGATTGAACGCTATGCAGGCCGCAGCGCCGCGAGCCTCGACGCGCCCGTGCGCCACGCGCTCCGTCTGGGGCTTTACCAGTTACGTTTTCTGACGCGGATTCCGGCTTCGGCGGTCGTCAACGAATCCGTCAATCTTACTTACGCGGCGCGCGTTCGCTCGGCTGCCGGATTCGTCAACGCCGTCCTGCGCCGCGCCGTGCGCGAGCCTGACTTTGACCCCGCGGCACACATCACAGAGCCGCTCGCCCGTCTCTCAATCGAGTCTTCACATCCGCTCTGGTTAATCGAGCGTTGGGCCAACGCCTTCGGCTTTGAAGAGACGCGCGCGTTTGCTCACGCTAACAATGAAGCGCCGCCCGTCGCTTTTCGTCTGAACAATTTAGTTCGTGACCAAGCGGACGTGTTGGAGAAACTGACGCGCGCCGGAGCGATTCTCACGCCGTCCGAGCTTGCGCCGGAGGCTTGGCGAATTGAAGGAGCGAGCGGCGCGTTGCGCGAGTTGGCGCGGCAGGGAGCCGTTTATATTCAGGACGAAGCCTCGCAGTTGGTGGCGCACGTGCTGGACGCGCGGAGCCACGAGCGCGTGCTCGATGCCTGCGCCGCGCCGGGCAGCAAGACGACGCACATCGCCGCTCGTACGACGGATTTGCGCCTGCTCGTCGCGGGCGACATACACCTTCACAGGCTTCAGCTTGTGCGCGAAGCTGGCGCGCGTTTGTCTATTGGTCAAGTGAGCTTGGTCGAGCACGATGCGACCGCCCGTTTGCCGTTTGCCGAGCGCGCTTTTGAGCGAGTTTTGGTGGACGCGCCCTGCACTGGAACAGGCACGCTCAGGCGCAACCCCGAAATCCGTTGGCGCATCTCAACCGCTGACGTGGCTGAGCTTGCCGGACGGCAGCGGCGCATTTTACTCAACGCCGCGCAAACGGTCGCAAGCGGCGGTCGTCTCGTTTACTCGACCTGCTCCGTCGAGCCGGAAGAGAATGAGTCGGTCGTCGCAGCCTTTCTGCATGAGAGCGAAGAGTTCAGGCCGTTGAAATTGGAGACGCCCGCGCGCTTACTGAATGAGCAGGGAACGACGGCGCGAACGTGGCCGCAGAGAGACGGCGCGGATGGTTTCTTCATCGCGGCGTTTGAGCGTCGAAGTTGAGGGGCGACCGCTAGCTTGCGGGCGGGCAGAGACGGATGTTAGACTGCGCGGTCGATAAGAGGCGCGGCTGTCCAATTCCGGGCGGGCGTTTAATGAAGAGGAAGAGCAAACTGTGAGCTTTGGAAGGCGCGTGCTCTCGGCGTTGGGCAAGCTAGGCATTATCATTGCCATCGCCATTGCTTTCCTTTTCGGTCTGGCCGGGACGATTTATCTCTCGCTGCGCACTTCGGAAGTTCAAGTCCCGGACATCGTTGGCAAGGATTTTCTGGCGGCTGAAACGACGCTCACCAATGCGGGCCTCAACGTCCGCAAACGCGCTGCGCGCCCCACGGCAGACAAGCCCAACGTCGTGCTCGACCAGTTGCCGCGCCCCGGCGTCGTCGTCAAAGTCGGCCAGACCGTCGCCGTCGATGTCAGCCGCGCGCCGAAGGACGGCGAGTACGTTCCCTCGTCCACGACCGAAGCGAAACCCGACGCCGAACAGAAGAACGAGAATCAGAACGCCAACGAAGCGGCGGCGAAGAATCAGAACAACGGCGCACAGAATCAAAATAATCAGAACCAGAACAAGCGACCGAAGAACGCTAATAATAAGAACGCGAACAATAGCAACAACGCTAACAACAGCAACGCGAATCGTAACGCCAACAATCGTAACGCGAATAATCGCAACGCGACCAACGGCAACAACACGAACAATCGCAATGCCAATGCCAATCGCAATGCCAACGCGCCCGTCAATCGCAACCCGGTTAACTTGAACACGAACAGGCGCGCGCCGCTCCCGACCACGACGCCAGCCAATCCCGGCAGTAACCCGACGCGCA
>JAWVFT010000058.1:0-60347 GCA_033855775.1 Blastocatellia bacterium
CTGCCGTGGCTGCCCCTGCGCGAGGTCAAAAGTCGTCCGCAGAATCTCATGGCGCGCGATGATGCCGTCGAGCGTCTGCTCAAGCGCGACGACGTTAAGCTCGCCCGACAGACGCGCGGCCACTGGAACATTGTAAGCGCCGTTGTCGGGTTCGAGTTGATGCAGCAGCCAGAGACGCTGTTGCGCATAAGAGAGGACGATGGGTTCGCCCGGCTGCCTCGCGCGCGCGACGAGCGGCGGCAGTTGCTCAATGCCCCAACGCTCGCGCTGCGCGCTCTCGATGTGCGCGGCCAGACCGGCCACGGTCGGCGACTCGAACAACGTCCGCAAAGCCAAGCCGACTTCGAGCGCCTCGCGCACCCTTGAGATAATCTGTGTCGCCAGCAGCGAATGGCCGCCTAACTCGAAGAAGTTATCTTCCACGCCGACGCGCTCCACCTTGAGGACTTCGGACCAGATGCCCGCCACCATCTCTTCGAGTTCCGTTCGCGGCGCGACGTAATCGTCCTGCCCCATCGTATCGCCCTTCGGCGGCTCAGGCAGGGCGCGGCGATTCACTTTCCCGTTGGTCGTCAGAGGCAATTCGTCGAGCAACACGAAGGCCGACGGAATCATGTAATCGGGCAGCTTCTCTTTCAAGTAATCACGCAACTCGCCGAGCGCGACCGCCTCATCTTCCTTCGCCACCACGTAAGCTATCAACCGCGCTTCGCCTTCTCTATCCGCGCGCACGACGACCACCGCTTCGTGGATGACGGGATGCGCGAGCAAGACCGTCTCAATCTCGCCCAACTCGATGCGAAACCCTCGCACCTTCACCTGCTGGTCGGCCCGCCCCACATACTCCAACTCCCCGTCCGCTCTGTAACGAACCACGTCTCCCGTTCGATACAACCGTCGTCCTCCTTCAAGACTAAACGGATGCGGGATGAATCGCTCAGCCGTCAACTCCGGTCGGTTGAGATAGCCGCGCGCGAGGCCATCGCCGCCGATGTGCAACTCGCCGCTGACGCCGATGGCGACGGGCTGCATGAAGCGGTCGAGCACGTACAACTCCGTGTTCGCCACCGCGCGGCCAATCGGGACTGCGCCCGTTTTGATTTCTCCCGCCGTCGCTTCGTAGACACAGCACCCGACGACCGTTTCCGTCGGGCCATACTCGTTGACCACGCGCACCGCGGGGGCATGCTCGCGCCACCACTCAAGGCTCTCGCCCCGCAGAGCCTCGCCGCCGAGCACCAAACATCTCGCCGCCTTCGTGACATGCTCGTCGCGCATGAGTTGGCCCAACACCTCAAGGTGCGCGGGCGTAATCTTCACCAGACTGAAATCCTGTTCCTGCCGCAAGACGCGGCTCAACTCTTCAACGCCGTCGCGTTCCGACAAGAGCAACACATGACGGCCAGCCAGCAGCGGCGCGAACAAACTGGTCACGGTCAAGTCGAATCCGAGCGGCGAATGGACGGGCGCGCCGCTGCCCTCGCGCACGCGATACGCCTCGACGCACCAGCTTAGATAATTGACCAGCCCGCCGTGTTGAATCATCACGCCCTTCGGCCTGCCCGTCGAGCCGGAGGTGTAAATCACATACGCCGTGTTCATGGCCGTGGCCGTGGGCGGCAAGTTCAAAACGCTTTCCTGTGCCAACTCTTCCGGCTCGTCGTCCAGACAGAGAATCGTCTCCGTGTGCGCGGGCAAGACCGGCAACAGGCTGCGCTCCGTGAGCAGCACGGAGATGCCCGCATCCGAGAGCATGAAGGCGAGGCGGTCTTGCGGGTAGTTGAAATCGAGCGGCACGTAGGCTCCGCCTGCCTTCAGCACGCCGAGCACGGCCACGACCATCGCTATCGAGCGTTCGATTGAAACGCCGACGCGCACTTCGGGGCCGACTCCCCTTGCCCGCAGATAATGGGCCAGCCGGTTGGCCCGCTCGTTCAACTCGCTGTAGCTCAACTGCTGCTCGCCGTGGACGAGGGCCAGAGCCGCGGGCGTCGCTTCGACCTGCGCTTCGAACAACTCTTGAAAACATTTGTCGCGCGGGTAATCGCGCGCCGTCTCGTTGTATTCGTCCAATAGCAGCGTGCGCTCCGTTGCCGTCAACATCTCAAACTGCCTGACCTGACGGTTCGGGTCATCCAGAGCCTCGCCCAGAATGTGAACCAGATGACGCGCGAATCTTTCGATGCTGCTTTTTTCAAAGAGCGCGCGATTGAAAGCGATTTGCCCGGAGGCTCTTTCTTCTCCGGCCTCGAAGGTAATCGTCAGGTCGTTTCTGACTTCGGGCAACTCGCCGTGCAAGCCCTTCAAGACCAGAGCAACATCGAAGAGCGGGCATTTGTTCGAGCAGTCGCCGTGGCCCAAATCCTGAGCCAGCCTTTGAAACGGGTAGGCGTGCTTCGCGTAAGCTTCCAACAGCGTCTCGCGGACTTTGAGCAGCAATTGGCGAAAGGTCGCTTCCTCATCCGTCTCGTTGACGATGACGAGGGCGTTCGTCTTCTGCTTGATTCCTTCTATGAAGTCGAGCGCGGGGCTGCCGATGAAGGTCGCGTCGCCGCGATGATATTTGTCGAGACAGATTTTCAGGGACGCCATCAAGGTCGTGTAGAGCAGGAAAGGCGAGCGGCCCGTGAGCTTGCAGAGCCGCTGGTACAACTCGCCTTCGAGATGAACCGGAACGCTATCAATCGCTGGCGCATACTCTCTGGGTCTTTCGTAATCCGGCGAGAGATTCGACACTTCCAGTTCACGCGAGAGCTTGTGAATCCAGTAGCTCCGCTGCTCTTTGAGTTCCGTGTCGAAAACCAGTATCTCTGTTTCTGCGACGCTCATCGCATCTTCCTTTCGACCCTGCTTAACGCCGATGATTATCTTCCGTCTTAAACGTTAGCGACGCCTTGCCCCGTTGGGGCGGGCGCAAGGCTCATCCGAAATTGAAAGTATCGACGGCGAGCGCTTCCGCCGCCGCAAACTCTTCGGTCTTTCGCTCCAACGTTATCTCCTCAAGCCTTAGCTCCGCGTTCGCCGCGGCCTGTTCGAGGATGGCGCGCAGGTAGGCCGCGAGTTTCTCCGTGCTCTCCTGCCCGAACAAATTCTTCAAGGACTGCAAGCGAAGCTGCAAGCCATCCGCGACGGCGACCGCTTCGAGCGAGAGAGCCAGTTTGCGCTCCGCGCCCTGATAGCTCTCAAGCTTTCGCTCGACCGCAGCCGCAGCCGATTCGGTTTCACCTGCTTCAGCGAAAACGAACCCGACATCGAAGACCGGACGCGCCCTGCTGAGTTCACCATGCGGAATTTCGCCGGCTAAGATTTCAAACGCCTGCGCCGCGTGTTGGGCTGCCTGCGCGCTCTTCTTTCCGGTTTGTTCGACAAACTGGCGGAAGCTCAAGCCGCCCGGCACGAGCAGCCTGAGCGGAGCTACCGGACGCGCCTCGCCTGCCGCGAGCGACGCCACGACCGACACCTCTTCGCGGCCATTCAAGAGCGAGAGCAGCATGGCGTAAGCGGACAGAATAACGTCCGGCAAGCTGGCCTGATATGCGTCTTGCAGAGCCTTCGTTAAATCGTCCTCGATGGCGAAATCAGTGGAGGCATAAGACTCGCCCGCGGCCACTTCGGCGTGGCCTTCAATCCAGATATTTGGCTGGCCGTCGTTCTTGCCAAACTCCTTGAGCCAAAATTCCTTTGCCCCGACGTAGCTCTTCAAGCGTTGCAGAATCGTTTCCAATTCCCCGGCCAGATGCGCGGAAATCTCTTCGACAAGCATCTGCGGGACAACTCCGGCGCGCGATTTTAAAATCACCTTCAGCCCGTCGCCCATCACGGGAGCAATCTCCAAAACGTACGGGGCGGCCAGCTTCCGTCCATCCGTGATGAACCCTTCCGAGCGCCATTCGTCTTCTTCGAGC
Organism: Blastocatellia bacterium; assembly: GCA_033855775.1. Classification (GTDB taxonomy): domain Bacteria; phylum Acidobacteriota; class Blastocatellia; order Pyrinomonadales; family Pyrinomonadaceae; genus DASVTR01. The sequence continues at coordinate 3,906 of JAWVFT010000058.1, forward strand.
CACGGCGGGTTGACGAAGTATTCAAGGTTCAGCAACACACGCTCGCCCGCTTCAATCCCGGCCCGCTCGCCCGCTTCGTCTCCCGCCCCGCTCAAGGGCAACTGCCGCAGAGTCTCCTGCACACGCCGCGGGTCGCCCGCCTGCGCGATGAACTGTTCGGGCATTTGATGTGTGCGAGTCAGAGCAGCCATCGTGTGCGCCAGAGCCGTGTCGGCCACTCGATAATCAAGCTTGACGTAGAGCTTCAGAGAGTCGCTCGCCGCCATCTTTTTCAGACACTCCGAGAGCGCGCTCAGCATCACAGCCGGCGGCAACGCTCCATACTCCGGCAGCGTTTCGGAAGCAATGTCGCGCGCCAACTTTTCATCGAGCAGAAGAATTTCAGTGACGGGCTCCTGCGCTTCACTCTCTACGGCTTCAACCTCCACGGCTTCAACTTCGACGGCTTTAAGCCGTGCCGTCTCATCCGTCTTTTGTTCCTCATCCGTCTTCCGCTCGGTGATGAAAGCGGTGTAACTCTTAGCCACCTGCCGCAGCGAAATCTCTTTGCCGTGCGCCGCCTGCTCGTATAAGCGGAACAGGTCTTCACACAGCAGGACGACGCCGCGACTGTCGGCGATGGCCTTGTGCGCGAGCACGAGCAAGCGACACGACGCGCCTTGATTGAGCAAGGCGACGCGCAACGACGAGCCAGCCGACGGCCTCATTTCGGGCAGCAAGCTTTCGATGATGCGTCTCTCGGCGGCGGCTTCATCTTCGCCTTCGACTTGATGTATGGACAGGACTTCGCCCTGCTGAGACTCTTCATCGGCAGGCACATACTGGCCGTCCTGCAAGCTGAAACGAAGCATCTCGTTATAGCGAATGAGTTGCGCGACGGCCCCGGCCAACGTCTTCTCGTCCAGCTTTTTCTTGACGGCTATTTTGTGGCAGAGCACGGAATCCAGGCTCGTCGTCTCATGAGCAGACAGCTTTCCATAATCGTCCGTATAGACCGCGACGGCTTCGTCCGGCAGGCTTGCTTCGTCGCGGTGCGGGCTGACTCCGGCGTAGACCTGCGTGGTCAAAGGATGCAGCATCAGCCAGCGGTCTTCCGCTTGATAGCGGTCGGACATGTTGTAGATGTTCGGCAGCCCAAGCTTCGAGGCGAGGTCGGAGATGCGACGCAGCCGCTCGTAGCGCTCGTGTCGCGTCGGCCTGACATCGATGATGTCCCAGACACGAAACTTGATGATGTCCGTCACGTCATCCGGGTATAGAGAATTACACTGGTAAAGGCGCGAGCCGATTTGCCCGTAAGGATAGTAGTAGTAAGGATGCGCTTCCAGTTCGTAGATGTTGCGGTGATTCTCACGAATGAAATCGAGCGTCTCCTCGAAATCCTCGTCCGTCTCGCCGGGGAAGCCCACAATCCAGTACGTCGTCGCCCTGATGCCCGCCGTCGCCAAACTTCTGAGGGCGTCCGCGATGACAGCCGGTGTGGTCATCTTGTCCATCGAATCGAGGACGCGCGCCGACGCGCTCTCGATGCCGAGCCGGACGCGGTACAAGCCGGACTTGGCCCACATGCCCGTGCGGTCGCGGTGCGTGACGGGCTTGTCCGCGCGCAGGTATCCGTCGTAGAGAATGTCGGCCTTGCGCTCCAGCAACTCGCTCGCAAACTGCATCACGTAAGGGTTCATCAAAGAGTCGCCCATGAAGAACGAGTTGATGTTGTTCTGCTCGGCCAGGGCGATAACCTGCGAGGCGAACAAGTCCATCGGCTTCTTGCGATAATCGCCCCACTGAATCGTCTCCGAACAAAAGCTGCACTGGAAGGGACAACTGCGCGCGCCTTCGATGGTCAGGTGATAATAGTTATCCACCTTCATGTCAGAAAAATCGGGCGGCGGGACATCCTTCATCTCTAAGGTCGTCCCCTTCAAGTCGGTGATTGAGATGACGCGCTTGTGCGATAGCTCGCCCTGCAAGAGCTTGAGAAAGAGCAACTCGCCTTCGCCCAGAATCACATGGTCTATGTAATCGTATTCGCGCAGGAGCGTCTCCAGATTATCGGAGCCGAGCGCGAGGTCGTCGGCGAAGATGCCGCCGCCCATCACGGTCTTGATGTGCGGATGCTTCTCTTTAATCTTTCGCAGCAGGAAGAGCGACGGGCCGAGCGACGTGCTGTACGTGCTGGTGCCGACCACTGTGTAGCCCGTCAGGTCCAGACTTTCGATAGCCTCTTCGAGTTGCTTGTAGAATCTTTCGACGAGCGGCAGCAGAGCCTTGATGACGCCTTCATCACGCGGAATGCCGTAGAGCGGAATGATGGTTTCCAGCACACGCGCGCACTCTTCAACGCTCGCCCCGTTGGCGTAAGCCAGCATGTGCGCGTTGAGAATCCACCAGAGCTTCGAGTAGCCGTCGTTGATGGAGACATCTTCAAGCGTCTGGACAATCCCGAAATACTTATGATGCATGCCCCATAATTCGGGGTCGGTGTTGAAGTCGAAACACTTGACGGAGTAGCCGTGTGGCTGAAGGAACGACTTCAGGATGCTGATGCCGAGCGGTGGCGTCCAGGGCGTAAAGTAAGGTGGCTTGAAAAGCATGATGCCGCCCGCCTGCGGGGATTTCTTAACCGTCCTGCTAGGCGCGATGGAAACCAGGTTGAGTTCGCTGATGCCTGTATTCATTGGACGCGAATCCTCTTTCTTAGTTCGTCTCAAACATGAATTGATGGTCTTCGTACTGTAGTTGTAAATCGCCGCGAGCGATTCTTTCATCTTCGGCTTCGGTCACGAGCGGTATCGAGAGCAGGCTGCTCTCAGGCTGCTCCGCGATGTGCGAGAGTAAGGCTTGATAATGCTCTAACATCTGCTTGATGCGCGTTTCGTTGAAGAGGTCGGAGTTATATTCAAGGATGCCCGTCAAGCCCTGCGCGCCCTCGGCCATGCTGAGAATCAAATCGAAGTGCGGCATGCCGGATTCGATTTCCAGCGGAGTGATGCGCAGGCCCGACACCTCCATCCGCGGCTTCGGATTGTTGAGAATTTGAAAGACCACCTGAAAGAAGGGCGTGCGGTTCAAGTCGCGCTCCGGCTTCAATCGCTCGACCAGTTTCTCGAACGGCAGGTCTTGATGAGCATAAGCTTGAAGGCAGACCTCGCGCACACGTTCCAGCAGTTCCATGAAACTCGGATTGCCGGAGAGGTCCGAGCGCAAGACCAGCATGTTGATGAAGAAACCGATGAGGCTCTCCGTCTCGATCTGGTTGCGATTCGCCACGGCGAGGCCGATGGCCATGTCCTCCTGGTCTGTGTAGCGATGCAGCAGGGCTTCCCAACCGGCGAGCAGCGTCATGAACAGCGTCACGCCCGCGCGTTGACTGAGGGCTTTGAGAGCCGCCGTCAACTCAGGCGAGAGCGTTAAGGGTTCCTGCGAGCCGCGATAGGTCAACACAGCAGGGCGCGGGCGATCCGTCGGCAACTCAAGCGGCGGCACGTTCGCCAATTGCTCGCGCCAGTAGTCCAACTCTCCGTCCAGCGCGCCCTGCTCCATTAGTCGTTGCTGCCAGACGGCGAAGTCCGCGTACTGCACGGCCAGTTCCGCGAGCGGCGAAGGCTGGCCGCCGGAGAAGGCTTCGTACAGCGTGATGAGTTCCGAGATGAGCACGCCGATTGACCACGCATCGGAGATGATGTGATGAATGCTGAAGAGCAGGACGTGCTCTTCCGGCGTGAGCCTGACTAGGCCCGTGCGCAACAGCGGGCCACGGCTCAAGTCGAAGCAGAGGCGCGCGTGCTCGTCAATCAAACGGCGCAAGCGCGACTGTCGCAGGCCGTCCGACAAATCGACCAAATCATAGAGCGGCAACCGCATGGACGCGGGCGGATGAATGACCTGCACAGGCTCGCCTTTGTCGAAGGCAAAGCTGGTGCGCAGCGATTCATGTCGCCTGACGAGTTCCGTAAAACTCTGCTCCAAAGCGATGACGCTCAAGGGGCCGTCGAGCCGCACCGCGCCGGGGAGATTGTAGGCGGGGCTGCCCGGCGTCAGTTGGTCTAAAAACCACAGACGCCGCTGCGCTGAAGAGAGCGGCAAGCCGCCATCTGCGCGCGTGACCGGACGCAAGGGAGGCAAAGCCGCCAAGCCCTGCTTCGCTCTGAGCAACTCTTCGATGCTCCGGGCCAAAGCCGACACGGTTGAATATTCAAACAAGTATCTGAGCGGGACTTCGACCTGCAAGGCCGAGCGCAGCCGCGAGATGACCTGCGTGGCGAGCAGCGAATGGCCGCCGAGGGCGAAGAAATCGTTGTTGACGCCGACGCGCTCAAGGCCCAACAACTCGGCCCACGTTCCGGCGATAATCTCTTCAAGGGCCGTGCGCGGCCCTGCGTCATGCGCGCCCGCCGCCGTCTCATCGCTGCCCCACTCCGGCTCCGGCAATCTTCGATAATCAAGTTTGCCGCCAGCCGTCAAAGGCATCGCATCAATCTTCATTAAGACGGACGGCGCCATGTAGTCAGGCAGTCGCTCTTTCAAATACTCTCGCAAATCGGCGGCGACGTATTCCGTGGCTTCACGCAGCGCCAGATAAGCGACCAGACGCTTTTCGCCACGGCGGTCTTCGCGGCTCATGACCAGACATTCCTGCACCAGCGGATGCTGGCGCAGGATGGTTTCAATCTCGCCCAACTCGATGCGAAAGCCGCGAATCTTGACCTGCTGGTCGCGGCGTCCCCAGAACTCTATATTGCCGTCCGGCAGATAGCGCGCGACATCGCCCGTCTTGTAAAGAGTGTTCCATCCGATTTCCGGGTAAGGGTTGGCGACAAAGGCCGCCTTCGTCTTCTCCTCGTCGTTGTAATAGCCGAGCCCCAGACAGACGCCGGACAAGTAGAGTTCGCCTTTGACGCCGACCGGAACCAATCGTTGATGGTCGTCCAGAATCAGCACGCGCGCGTTGGCGATGGGTTTGCCGATGGGGATTTTATGACGAGAACTGGCGGCCTCGGCCCCCGTCAACTCGTAAGCGATGCAACCGATGCTGGCCTCCGTCGGACCATAGAGATTGACGACCTGCACGGAGGGAAAGCGCTGCATAAACTGGTACGCGGTGGCGGCTGTAATCTCTTCGCCGCCGACAATCACCGAGCGCAAGGTTTGCATCCGTTCTTCCCAACGCCCGCTCTCGACCAGTTGCGGCACGATGACGTTGAAGACCGATGGCACAAAGTCCGTCAAGGTCACTCCGCGCTTCTCTATCAAGGCCGTCAGATAGTCCGCCGTCAACTCCATCTCCGGCGACGGAATGACGGTCTGGCCGCCGCTCAACATCGGCCAGAACAGTTGCCACACGGCGCTGTCGTAAACCTGCCGCGTCGTTTGCAGGACGGAGCGCGCCGCCGCTTGCCCGAAGAAATCATCCATCCACAGAAAGCGATTGGTGATGCCGCGATGAGGCACGACCACGCCCTTCGGCTTGCCGGTCGAGCCGGACGTGTACATCACATAGAGCGGCTCTTCGGCGCTCATCTCGACGTTTGGATTAGCAGCCTTTCCGCTGTGTTGATGCTCTTCGACCGTGATGAAAGCGCAGCCCAACTCGTCCGCCCGCTGCGGCGTCAGGCGATTGACCACAATAGCGTCGCTGCCCAAATCATCCAGAACCTGCCGCAAGCGTTGGAGCGGCCAAGCCGTGTCGAGCGGGACGAAGGCCGCGCCCGTCTTCATGACGCCCAACCAGGCGACGACCAACTCCGCGCTTCGCTCCAACAAGATCGGCACGCAACTGCCCCTGCCGATGCCTCTCTCCATCAACGCCCAGGCCAGACGATTCGCTCGCTCGTTCACGTCTAGATAAGTTAGCTCTTCATCTTCAAAGACGGCGGCGACGGCTTTGGGCGTGCGCTCGACCTGCGCTTCGATTAACTGGTGTATGCATTTTTCCAGCGGATAGCCGCGCCGCGTATCGTTCCACTGGCGGAGCAGTTGATGCCGCTCTTCCGGCAGCAACATATCAAGCGCGGAGATTCTTTGTTCCGGCGCAGCGCAGGCCGATTCAAGCAGACGACGAAAGTGTCCGGCCATCCGCTCGATGGTTTCCGCCTCGAACAAATCCACGTTGTAGCGCAGGCGACATTGCAGCCCGCGCTCGTGCTCCGAGAGGTCAAAGCTCATGTCGAACTTGGTCGAAGCGTCCTCGACCTCCATGATGTCTATGCGCAGTCCGGGCAGTTGGAGGCCGCCGCGCGGGGCATTCTGCAAGGCGAACAAAACTTGAAACAGCGGCGTGCGCCCGACGCTGCGCTCTGGCTGCAACTCTTCGACCAGCATCTCGAACGGCACGTCCTGATGCGCGTAAGCTTGCAGCGAAGTCTCTCGCACGCGTTGCAGGAGTTGGCTGAACGTCGGGTCGCCGGACAAGTCCGTGCGCAGGGCGAGCGTGTTGACGAAGAAGCCGACGAGGCTTTCTATCTCCGGCAGATTGCGCCCGGCGATGGGCATGCCGACGACGATTTCCTCCTGCCCCGCGTACTTGTGAAGCAGAGCTTGAAAGGCCGCCAGCAAAGTCATGAAGAGCGTCACGCCCTCGCGTCGGCTCAACTTTCCGAGAGCCTGCGTCAGTTCCAAAGGCAGTTCGGAGATGTGCTCTGCGCCCGTCGCGCCCGCCGCGCCCGTGCGCGCTTTGTCGGTCGGCAAATCCAGCATCGCAGGAGCGCCGCCGAGTTGCTCTCGCCAGTAAGCAAGCTGTTTTTCCAACACCTCGCCCGTCAGCCAATCGAGTTGCCACGCGGCGTAGTCAGCGTATTGCAGCGTCAGTTCAGGCAGCGGCGAAGGCCGCCCCGTCACGAAAGCTTCGTAGAGCGCGGCCACTTCCCGCACCAGCACGCCGATTGACCAGCCATCGACGGCGATGTGATGCATCGTCAGCAAGATGACTTGCTCTTCTTCCGCAAGGCGCAACAACTGAGCGCGCAGCATCGGCCCCGCCGTCAAATCGAAGACGCGCGTCGTCTCGGCTCGCATCAGCCTGCGCATCAAAGCTTCCTTCTCAACGACGACGCCGAGGTCTGCTATCGAGAAATGAAAATCGGTTTTCTGACTGATGACTTGCGCCGCGCCGTCATCGGTTGGCTTGAAAGTAGTGCGCAGCGTTTCGTGTCGTCGCACGATTTCACGGATGGCTTGCTCCAACGCCTGAAGGTTGAGTCGCCCTTCGAGACGCAACGCGACCGGCACATTGTAGGCGACGCTTTCCGGCTCCAACTGCTGCAAGAACCAGAGACGCTGCTGCGCGAACGAGAGCGGCAAAGCTGCATCTCTTGAGACGGGCTCAAGGCGTTGGCTCTTGACGCTTGTGGCTGTCTGGGCCATCCGCAGAAAAGCTATCAACTCGCTTTTGCGCGCGCTCAATTCCTGGCGCAACTCAGGCGTCAAGGCTCCCGTCGCGGCGCTATAGCGCAGGCGTTCGCCTTCGAGCGAGAGAGTGACGCCCGCCGAGCGCAGGCATGAAAGAAACTCAAGCGTGTTCACAGAGCCAATCCTCTTTGCGGTTCACAACTTTGCGATTTACAACAAGCCTTCTTCGTAAGTTTCCCCGGCGGCAACCGCAGCCGCGCTCGAATGCTGCAAGCCTTGCGCGGCCCAACGGATGGCTTCGATGTGCTCGACGATGCCCGCCACCGTCGGCTCTTTGAACAGGCTGCGCAGCGGCAAGTCAACCTGAAAGGCTTCGCGCACTCTTGAGACAATCAGGGTCGCCAGCAACGAGTGTCCGCCAAGCTCAAAGAAGTTATCGTGCAGGCCGACCTGCTCGACGCCGAGGACTTGCGCCCAGATTTTCGCCACCGCCTGCTCCATCGGCGTGTGCGGAGCGACGAAGGCGCGTTTCAATCGCTTGCGCGCTTCCTCCAGCGTGGGCAGCGCGCGATGGTTGATCTTGCCGTTTAAGGTGAGCGGCAATCTCTTCAGGTGGACGAACACGTTCGGCAACATCTCTTCGATGATGCTCTCGGCCAGAAAGGCCCGCAGTTCTCCCGTCTCCACTTCCTGCCTTGAAACGTAGTAAGCAATCATCACATCATGGCCGCTGTGGTCTTTAGCGATGAGAACGACGCTATCCTTGACCTGCGCGTGACGATTGAGCGCGCAACGAATGGCGTTGAGTTCGACGCGATAGCCGTGAAACTTAACCTGGTCATCCGCCCGCCCGACAAACTCTATCTCGCCTTCGGGAAGCCAGCGCGCGACATCGCCGCTGCGATACATCCTGGAGCCGGGAAGAAAGGGATTGCCGATGAATCTTTCGGCGGTCAGTTCGGCGCGATTGAGATAGCCTTGTGCGAGTCCGTCGCCCGCGATGTAAAGCTCGCCGACGATATTCTCCGCGACCGGAGCGAGGTCTTTGTCTAGAATGTAAATCTGGGCGTTGGCCGCGGGCTTGCCGATGGGAACGAAGGCTCGTTTATCTTTGGCCGCATCGAACTGGTAAATCATGCAGCCGACGGTCGCCTCCGTCGGGCCGTACTCGTTGAATATGTCAACGCGGCGAGCGAAGCTTTCATGCACACGCGCGGCCAGCGCGGTTTCAAACGCTTCGCCTCCGACAATCAATCGCTTGATGCGCGACTGGCTGTTGTCCTGCTCCTTAATCAACGCCAGATGGCTCGGCGTCAGCTTCAAAATATCCACCGCGTTATCCTGCAACACATCCGTCAGCGGCGACTCTCTGCCCTCCTGCCGGTAGACGACGACCGTGCCGCCCGCGATGAGCGGCGTGTAGATGGAAGTGACGGTCAAATCGAAGGCCAGCGACGAATAGAGCGGAACCGCCGTCTGCGCTGTGAACCCGTATGTCTCTCTGGCCCAACAGACGTAATTGACCAGCGAGGCGTGACGAATCTCGACGCCCTTCGGCTCGCCGGTCGAGCCGGACGTGTACATCACATACGCCAAATCTTCGCCGCTCGCTTCATCTTCGCCGCTCGCATCGCCGGCCGACGCAGGCGAATCGCTTGCCGCCGCTACGTTGGCCCAATCTGCATCCAGACAGAGCGCGTTGATGCCCGTCGCGGTGACGCGCTCGGCCAAACGCTCCTGCGTTATGACGAGCGGAATCGCGGCGTCCGTCAACATGAAAGCGAGGCGCGAGACAGGATGCGCAGGTTCGAACGGGACGTAGGCCGCGCCGGATTTGAGGACTCCGAGAAGCGCGACCAGAGTTTCGATAGAGTGTTCCAGATAGATGCCGATGCGCATGCCGCGACCGAATCCGTTGGCGCGCAGGTAACGCGCTAAAGCCGCGGCGCGTTGCTCAAGCTCTTGATAGTTAACGCGCTGGCCGTCGCAACTGATAGCGATGCCGTCGGGCGTTGCGGCGGCTTGCTCTGCGAAGAGGGCGTGGATTGTTTTATCTTTCGGATAGCTGAGCCCGGTCGCGTTAAAGTCGAAGACCAGAGCTTGCTCTTGAGCGGGCGAGAGCAGTTTCATCTCCGCAATCTTCGCTTCCGGCGAATCGAGCACGGCTCGTAAGATAGTTCTGTAATGGCGCGCGAAAAGCTCTATGCTCGCGCGCTCGAAAAGCTCTGGATTGTATTCGATTGCGCCGCTCAACTGGCCGTCCGTGATGATGAAAGCCAGCGTCACATCGTTCATCAAGTGTTCGATATGAGCGCGGCTGTTGATGTTCTCAAGGATGGCGACGACGTTGAAGAGCGGCGCGCGATTAGCGACCGTTTCGACGCTCAGCAACTCAAGCAAGCGCTCGAAGGGAAATCGCTGGTTGGCATAAGCTTCGGAGAGCGCGCCCCTCACGTCTTCCAGTAATTGGCGGGCCGTCGTTTCGCCATTCACCGCGGAGCGCAGGGCCAGCAGTTTATTGAGCGAGGCCGTTTCGCCGTGCTGCTCGTGAATGCCCGTGCCGACAATCACGTCCTCCGCGCCCGCATACTTGAAGAGGCAAATCTTCAAGACGGTGACGAGCGCCGCGAAGACCATCGATTCCCTGCCCCGGCACACCTCAAGCAGCCGCGCGCTCGTCTGCGCCTCCAGGTCGAGCGGGCAAGCCGCCTTGTGACCGTTGAACTCCGCGGGCCGTTTGAAATCGAGCGGCAGCCCTGAGACGACCAACTCGCCGCCCAATTTCCTGAGCCAGTATTCTTTCTCTTCCTCAAGCTGGTCGTTGACGAAGGTTCTGGGAAGAGCGCTCAAGTCTGTCTTGTTCATCATGCTTCTCCTGCCACACGCGAGGGCAGCGGCAGCCCCGCTTCGGATGTTCAGTTGGCCATCAAACGCGCCATGCTGCTCACATACTCCTGTTGCATGCTTCGCTTCTGCCCCTCCGGCACGGAGGCTATCTCAAGGGCCAGCAGCTTGTGGGCCGACGACATCAGTTTCTTAAACTTCTCAATCGTGATGCCTCTGCCGAGCAGATAGGGAATAGTCCAAAAATCGAACGACCATTGCGGCAGCCAAATCGAGTCTTTGGTGGTGAGAAAGATTCTGTCGATGTGATCCATCGCTTCGAGGCTGTCCATCGTGTTATGCGTCCAGACGAAGCCTTCGCCGTTGATGCCGAATTTGTCGCGCTGCAATTCGATGGGCGTGCCGTGCTCGCAGTACCACAGTTGCGCGCGGAAGAAATCCGGCTTCGTCTCTTTCAGAAAATCAATCGTCTCCTGCACAGTCTCTTCCGTCTCGCCGGGAAAGCCGATGATGAAAGAGCCGAAGGTGAGAATGCCGTAACGGCGCAGCCACTCGATGCCCTGCGCGTATTTCTCGATGGTCGCGGCCTTGTTCATGTTCTTGAGAATGGTGGGCGAGCCGGATTCGATGCCGAGGAAGACGCCCTTGCAACCGCTCTCGGCCATCAACTCAATCGCCTCTTCGTCCGAGTTGCTGCACCTGAAATAAGAGAACCAGTTGAACGGATACTTCTTGCGAATCATCATCCGGCAAATATCTTTGAAGCGCGGGAACGGCACGTTGAAAGTGTCGTCAATGAAGACCACGTTCTGCACGTTGCCGAGTTCCATCATCGAATCAAGCTCTTTCTCGATGAGTTCAAGACTGGTCAGCGTGAGCGCGCCCGCCCTCGTCGGATAGTTGCAGAAAGAGCACTTGAAAGCGCAACTGCGCGCCGTCCGCGTTTGCAGCGTGACGCCTAAATTTTCCTCCGGGAAGTCGAGCCAGTTGATGTAGTTTTCATCCAGCGAATTATTCTCCGGCCTCGTCTCGGTGCGTCGCAGCTTGCCGTCTTCGACGTAGATGATGTTCGGCACGCGGCTCAAATCGCCGCCCTGCTTTAACGCTTCGACAAGCTGCCAGAGCGTTAGTTCTCCCTGACCTTCGACCACGTAAATATCCGCGCCGATGTCTGCGAGCGCGGCGGCGCTATCGTCGCCTTGATAATTTCTGATGTGATTGGCGACGAGCGGGCCGCCGACGACCACCTTGACCTGCGGATTGCGCGCCTTGATAAACTCGACCATCTCGCTGACCGGAAAGTTGACGACGTAGAAGGTCGTCGTGATGGCGACGCAGTAAGGATTCTGGTCTAAGTATTCGCCGAGCTTCTCCTTCTCGTATTGAAAGAGATTGATGTAGCGCGCTTCGACGTTTCGTTTGCGGAGAAAGTGCGTCAGGTAAGCGGCGGCGAGGTTGGGAATATCGCACGACTTAAATTCATCGCTCGCCCCGTCTCGCGCAGAGCCGTTGGCGGCGAGGCTCTGCGCGTGATTCAAGAGGCCCATGTAGTTAAGCTTTCGTTCGTCAACGTTGACGAAGCTGAACTTCAAATCGCGGTAGGCTTCCGAGTCCTCGCCGTACTGCCGCAGAAACTCTTCGTACTGCTCGAAGGGAGTCTCGTTATAGCCGATTACCACACAATCAAGGTGTTTGCCGTTCATCGCGTTATCTCTCCATCATCAGCGCGGCGCGCTCTTTCATTCTCAAGTCTTGAGCTTTCAGCGCGCCCTTGTGCGGCGGCTGTTATGCGCGGGCGTTTCCGATTAATTCAAATCGGGCAGGTTAAAAATCTCTAAGAAGATGCCGAACGTCAGGACGACGATAAGCAGGTCGTCATCGAAGGGGAAGTTGAGCTTGAATCCCGGCTCCGCGTATTGGGCTTTCAGTTTCTCGACCACTTCCGGGTTGAAGTATCCCTGTCTCTTAATTCGGGCGTAAGAGAGCGTGTCGTTGACCCACTCTATATTTTGTCGCAGCAGGTACGGGCTGCCCGGCGCGATAAATCCGTACTTCTCTCGATTGATGACTTCGGGCGGCAAGTACTCTTCGGCCACGCGCTTCAAGAGATATTTTTCCGTGTACTCGTTGAGCTTGAGATGCGGCGGAATCTCTGTGGCAAACGTGGCGACATCAATGTCAAGGAATGGATAGCGCGCCTCGACGGAATTGGCGAGCGCCATCCTATCGCCGTGGTCGGAGATGAGATGGTCTGAGAGCCTGAGCTTGAAATCCAGATAAGAGCGCTGGTGAATGTAGTCTCTGCCGCGCAGCCGTTCCTTATTCACCAGCGGAAAGTTGAGGCAATCAAAGTCGTCAAACTGCTCGGCCAACTGCGGCGAGTAGAGCGCGGCCTTCAGTTCGTTGAAAGCGTAATGCTCCTTCTCGTAAAAGAAATCCTTGTCGCCCCAGAGCTTTGCTCTCAACTCATCTTCGAGAATTGTTTCGAGGTCGTAGCTCTTGGCGCTGCGCGCACGGAAGCGGTCGAAGCGATAGCCGACATAGCCCGCGAATAACTCGTCGGCGCCTTCGCCCGTGAGGATGACGGTGATGCCGTTGGCCTTCGCCGCCTCCGAGAGAGCCATCGAGCAGGTGTTGTAGCTTTCCTTCACGGGACTCTCGCAATGATAGAGCATCGCCTTGAGCCGCCCCGCGATTTCGGGCCAGTCGAAGATGATTTCGTGATGCACGGAGCCAACGTGCTCGGCCATCAAACGCTGGTACTTCGTCTCGCACATCGCTTTGTCGTTAAAGCCGATGGAGAAAGAATGGCGATGATTGCCGGGCGAAACCTGCTCGATGAGCGCGGCGATGAGAGATGAATCAAGGCCGCCGCTGAGATAAAAGCCGACCGGCACGTCCGCCTGCAAGCGATAGCTGACGGCCTGCGCCAAACGCTCTTTGAGGCCGTCGCGGTAAAAGGCTTCGGGCTTGTCGTAGGGCAACTCGCCAAGCCGCGGATAGTCCAAGTCCCAGTACTCGGCGACGCGGACATCGCCGTTTTTGATGTCGATGTAGTGGCCGCTCTTGAGGCTCTCGATGCCCTTGAACATCGTGCGCGGGCTGACGAGTCCGGGGAACGAGAGAATCTGGTCGAGGCCCGTCAAATCAACTTCGCGTTTGACCAAAGGGTGTTCGAGGATGGCCTTGATTTCGGAGGCGAAGATGAAGACGCCGTTCGTCAGAGTGTAGTAGAGCGGGTTGATGCCGAAGTGGTCGCGCGCCAGAAAGAGCCGCTGCGCTCGCCGGTCGTAGATGACGAAGGCGAACTGGCCGTTGAGCTTGTTCAGGAAGCCGGTGCCGTCCTCTTCGTAGAGATGCAGCAAGACTTCAACGTCGCTGTTGGTGCGAAACGTGTGACCTTTGTCCGTCAACTCTTTCTTTAATTCGCGGTAGTTGTAAATCTCGCCGTTGCACAAAAGGACGACCGAGCGGTCTTCGTTGAAGAGCGGTTGGTCGCCGCCCTCCAGGTCGATAATGCTGAGACGACGGAAGCCCATGTTGAGCTTGTCGTCCGTGAAGTAGCCGCAGGAATCCGGGCCGCGATGAACGAGCGTGCGCGTCATTCGCGGCAACACCGCTTCGTCAACGCGGCTCTCATCACGCAGATTGATGTATCCGGCAAACCCGCACATCTTCCGAAACCTCTTCTCTTTGTTGACCGCTCTTTCGCTTTCGGAGCAGCCCCGGTGCCGCTATCCGAACAGCGGCCAGCTTTCATACTCCGAGCGCGCAATCTTCATCGCGTCCTGCTGCACCAGCAGGTAATCCATCCGCCGCGAAACCAAGCCTTCGGCTCTGCGACGCTCGCTCATCTTCTCTTCATGAAACTGCCGCAACTCACGACCGAGTTGCAGTTGGCCGAGCGAAAGGAACCTGACCGCGCCTTCCGTGTCGCGGGCCGTCATCACCTCGCCGCGATTGTAGATGCTCGGCGAAAAGGGAATGTCGAGCAAACCCTTTTCAAAGCCCGTGACGACGCCCTGCGCGATGTCTCCATGCCCGCAAAAGATGACGCTCTCGATGATGGCTTCGACCTCCTGACGAATGCGCTCGCACTCTTCGGCCAGCCGCGCCTCGATGAGTGGCGAGCCTTTCGCCTCAGCGATGCCGCGATGAACCAAATCCATGCCGTAAATATTGTCTTCCATCGTCGGTATCTTGTAGGCTTCCGCCGGAGTCTTGACGATGACGCGGGTCGCGCCGGAGAGCGCAGCCGTCGCAGCCGAGTTGTAGATGAGGTCTGCGGCCCGCTCAGGATGCGGCGGAAAGGCGGCCATGTACTGGTGAAAGACCGTGCTGATGTGAACATCCTTGTAGCCGAGGTTCGCTAAGTATTCGGCGGCCAGCGTCCGCAGCATGCGAATCGCGGCGATGTCCTGCACGCGATGCCCCTGCTCCGCGTAGCCCAGGCTGACTGACTTCACGCCCTGCCGCACCGCCAGCATCGCTTCGATAATATCGACGGCCAGAGCCAGCGACGGCGGAATCAAGGTGGCCGTCAATGTCCCGAAAAATTCCCGGTCGAGAATAATGCCGAAGCGCTCCTGATACAGGCCCGTCAGGCGGTCAACGTACTGCCAGCGTTTGATTGATTCGTCGAGCGGATAATTTTTGTAATAAGGAATGTTGTAGCAGATGGCGCCGCCTTCGTAAGAAGTGACCGCGCCCGCGTAAGAAATCTCGGCCAGCAGGCGCGGGTCGCGCGTGCTATGGCGAGTCTGCAAAGGGACTTTCACTTCGCTGATGATGCGGCGCAGGCTTTTCGGCCCGTGATTGACGACCGGATAACCGTTGAGCGTCGAACTCCCCGTCAGGCGGCTCTCACGAATCGCCTCTTCGGCTCCCACGTAGTTGTTGTTGCGGGTCAGCGAATCAACTTGATAAGAGAGCACACGCGCGCCCGCCTGCTTGAAGGCTTTGAATAAGCGTATCTGTTTGTTGACGAGCGGGACGCCGGAGCGCGGCTGCACCAACATCGGTGCGCGGCCCGTGTTGACAGCCAACTGCGCCTGCACGAAGGAGGGCTGAGCGCTCATGAAGGAAGCGTTCTCGACCATCTCTTTCGCGAGCGGGCCTGTCCGCCAATGCTCCAACACCTCTTTCCGGTTCCGCTCAAACTCTTCCGCGTCGAGCAGGCAATCCGCGACCGCGCCGACGAGCAATCGTTCGTCCGTCAACGCTTGCTCCCACAGCGCGGGACACTCCGCGACCGGCTCGACCTCCTGCAAATCGCGCTCAAGAATTTCCAGCACGGCCTTGATGTCAACGAACTTCACAAACACTTTATCGAAACCCATGTTGAGAAATTCGCGCTCGTAGCCGAGGCCCTCGCCGATGTGGAGGTTGCCGCCTAAGTACCAGAGCGGCCCCGTCGTCGTGTGATACTGCTGAACCAGTTCCGGGAATTGCCGCAGGTAATAAGGCGCATGCCCGTCCATGCTTGAAATCATCACCACGTTGCAGAAGCCCGCCAGTTGAAAGAAGTCTTCGAGACGATTCTGCGTGCCGATGTAAGAGACGCGATAACCGCTGGCCGCCAAGGCTTGACGGAGAATCGACAGCCCGACCGAATGACAGTCGCCGCCGATGCCGCCGAGCAGAATGGTATGGCCCTTTTGATGATTACCGTTGCGATAGCTCATCTTAGTTTTACAGGAAAGAGGAAGTTTCGGTGTCGGCTGCGCGGCGGGCGCGCAACAGTTAGAAGTTAGAGCGAGAAGCTCATGTCAAGTTCGTCAATGCGAATCGCTCGCTTGAGCAAGCTGTGCTCTTCGGCGGTCAACATTTCCAGCGCGTTGAGGCGCGTCTCCGGGGCCGCGATGATGCTTTCGAGCAGGCGCGTGAAATGGTTGAGCAGTCGCGCAATCGTCTGCGCCTCAAAGAGGTCTGTGCTGTATTGCAGCACGCCGCGCAAGCAACCTTCGTCGCTCTCCCACATGTTGAGAACCAGATCGTATTTCGCCGTTCCCAGGTCAATCTCTTCCGGCATCAAGGTGAGGCCCGAAAATTTCAAAGCCTTCTGCTCGGCGTTCTGCAAGCTGAAGACCGATTGAAAGAGGAGCGTGTGGCCCAGATTTCTTTCGGGCCGCAATTCCTGAACCAGCTTTTCAAAGGGCAAGTCCTGATGCGTGTAAGCGTCCAGCGTGACTTCGCGCACGCGCGCCAGCAATTCGCGGAACGTGGGATTGCCGGAGAGGTCTGTGCGCAGGACGAGCATGTTGACGAAGAAGCCAATCAGCTTTTCGGTCTTCGTCGAGCGACGGTTGGCGACGTTGGTTCCGAGGATGATGTCCGTCTGCCCGCCGTAGCGATAGAGCAACGTCTCGAAGGCCGCGAGCAGCAGCATGAAAAGCGTTACGCCTTCCTGACCGCTCAGGGCGTTGAGGGCCGCGCTCAAATCATTGCTCAACGCGAAAGGCTGCTGCGCCCCGCGCGCGCTCTGGACGGCGGGCCGCGCATGGTCCAACGGCAACTTCAAGAGAGCCGGGCTGTCATGCAACTGCTTTTTCCAGTAAGCGACGTGCGCGTCGAGCAGTTCGCCCTGCAACATCTGCCGCTGCCAGACGGCGTAGTCAACATATTGAATCGGCAACTCCTCAAGCGGCGAAGGCTCGCCCCGCGTGAAGGCTTCGTAGAGCGCGGACATCTCTTCAATCAAGACTCCGATAGACCAGCCATCCGAAATGATGTGATGCATCGTGAGCAGAGCAACGTGCTCTTCCGGCGCGAGCCGCAGCAGCTTCATGCGCAGCAACACGTCATGCTCCAGGTCGAACGGCCTGTGCGCTTCTTCAATCATCAACCGCCGCGATAAGCGTTCGCGCGCCCCGGCTTCGACGCCGCTCAAGTCCGCCTCGGCGATGTTCAGTTCGAGGCGTTCGGCAATCGCCTGCACAGGATGCCCGTCGCGGTTGATGAAGCGCGTCCGCGTGGCTTCGTGGCGGCGGACTATCTCGTTGAGCATCTGCTCCAATGCCCGCAGGTTGAGGCGGCCCCGCAAACGCACGGCGGCGGCGATGTTGTAAGCGGCGCTCTCAGGCTCTAACTGCTGCACGAACCATAATCTTTGTTGCGCATAAGAGAGCGGCAACGGCTCGTCGCGCCGCGCCGGAACAAGCTCGACGTGCGCTCGCAAAGTCTCGACGCTCAAACGCGCTTCGATGCTGGCCGCGAGTTGTTCCATCGTCGGATGCTCGAAGACATTTCTGAGCGGCAGGTCAATGCCGAAGCTCTCTTTGATTCTTGAGAGCAGTTGCGTGGCGAGGAGCGAATGGCCGCCCAACTCGAAAAAGTTGTCGGCGCGGCCCATTCGCTCGACGCGCAGGACGGCGGCGCAAATGCCCGTCAACATCTCTTCAACGGGCGTCAACGCGAGGCCGCTCCGGCCCTCGTCGGAGGCCGACTGCGGCGGCGGCGCGGGCAGAGCCTTGCGGTCAACTTTCCCGTTGGGCAACAGCGGGAGGCGTTCAAGCTGCACGAAGGCCGACGGAATCATGTAATCGGGCAGACGCTCTTTCAAGTAGTTGCGCCACTGGCTAATCGTCGGCGACGGCCCGCCGGACAACACGACGTAAGCCACGATTCGTTTGTCGCCCGCCTGCTCTTCACGCGCCAACGCCAGCACATCCGCGACCGCCGGATGCGCTCGCAGCCTTGCCTCAATCTCGCCCAACTCGATGCGAAACCCTCGCACCTTCACCTGCTGGTCGGCCCGCCCCACATACTCCAACTCCCCGTCCGCTCTGTAACGAACCACGTCTCCCGTTCGATACAACCGCCGTCCTCCTTCAAGACTAAACGGATGCGGGATGAATCGTTCAGCCGTCAACTCCGGTCGGTTGAGATAGCCGCGCGCGAGGCCATCGCCGCCGATGTGCAACTCGCCGCTGACGCCTGTGGCGACGGGCTGCATGAAGCGGTCGAGCACGTACAACTCCGTGTTCGCCACTCCGCAACCGATGGACGGCTCTTTGGTCGCGCCCTTTTCAGTGAGCGTGTACGTCGAGTAAGTCGTGTCTTCCGACGGCCCGTAGAGGTTGTAGACAAACTGTATGTTCGACTGCTCGTAGAGGCTTTGCGCGAGTTGATTGCTGAGCGGCTCGCCCGCCAGATTAACCGTCCTGACGGATGCCGGGATGGCTTGCGTTCTGACCAGTTCGGCCATGGCCGACGGAACCGTGTTGACGAGCGTGACCTCGCCCGCCGCCTTCAGCGCGGGCAGTTGCAGCGCGTTGTCGGCGATGATGAGTTGGCCGCCGCAACTGAGCGGGACGAAGATTTCAAAGACGGAAAGGTCGAAGCAGATGGACGTGGCGACGAGCGTTCCCGCCAGTTGTTCGGGAGTGAAGATTGTCCGCGCCCAATCCACAAAGGTCGTGGCATTGTGATGCTCTATGGCGACGCCCTTGGGCCAACCCGTCGAGCCGGACGTGTAAATCAGGTAAGCCAGATTGGCAGGGGTCGCAGCCAGCGGCGGATTCTCGTCGCTCTCCTGCGCAATCAAAGGCCAGTCGGCGTCCAGATTGACGATGTGCGCGTCGCGCGACGGCGGCAGCGTTGCCAGCATCCGTTGCTCCGTCAACAGCACGCGCGCCTGTGCGTCTTCCATGATGAACTGAAGCCGCTCTTGCGGGTACGCGGGGTCGAGCGGAACGTAAGCGCCGCCCGCTTTCAAGATGCCCAACAGCCCGACAATCATCGCGGTGGAACGCTCCATCATGATGCCGACCAGCGATTCCGGGCCGACGCCGAGCCGCCGCAGATGATGCGCCAATTGATTCGCCCGCCGGTTCAATTCGAGATAGGTAAACTGCGTCTGCTCGTCAACGACTGCCGTGCGATGAGGAGTCCGCCGAGCTTGCTCTTCAAATTGTTCATGAAGACAGTTGGCTCCGAAGTTGAGAGCGCGCGTCTGGTTCCAATCGTGAAGAAGCTGCCGCCGCTCGGCTTCGGTTAAGAGCGGAAGGTCTGCGATGGGAGATTGCGGGCGCGCGATGATGCCGTCGAGCAACGTGCTGAAATGAGCGGCGAAGCGCTCGATGGTCGTCGGCTCGAAGAGGTCTGTGCTGTACTGCAAAGAGGCCGCCAACCCGTCTTCCGTTTCGGCCATCATCAGCAGCAAATCGAATTGCGCCACTCTCTGCTCAAGGGCCACGGACTCGATTGGCAGCGTCCCTAGCTTCGCCTGCGCTCCCGCTTCGCCGAGCGCAAAGGCGGCCAGATTCTCTTGCTGAAACGGCGGCGACTGTTGCAGCACGAACATCACTTGAAAGAGCGGCGAACGGCTCAAGTCGCGTTCAGGATGTAGATGCTCCACGAGCAGCGGAAATGGATAATCCTGATGAGCGAGAGCCTCCAACACGCTGCCGCGCGCTTGCTCAAGCAGTTGCGTGAACGTCGGATTACCTTCGAGGTTCGCGCGCATGACGACCGGGTTGACGAAATAACCGACGAGCGGCGCGAAGTCTGCGCGCCAGCGTCCCGCCGTCGGAGAGCCGACGAGCAAATCATCCTGACCCGTGTAGCGATATAAGAGAACCTGCAAGGCCGCCAGCAAAGTCATGTAGAGAGTCGCGCCCTGCGCTTGCCCAAGCTCCTTCAATCGTCGGCCCGCTTCCTTGCCGAGCTTGAAGGAATGAGACGCCCCGCGAAAAGTCTGGACGGGAGGACGCGGATGGTCAATAGGCAAGTTGAGCGCGGGCAATTCACCGGCGAGTTTCCGCTCCCAGTACGAGCGGAGTTTCTCGCCCGTCGCGCTTGAGAGCATCGACTGCTGCGAGCGCGCGTAATCCGTGTACTGCAATCGAAGCGGCGGCAGAGACAAGCTTGTCCCCTTCTCTTCGGCTTCGTAGAGTCCGGCCAACTCATGCAGCAGCACGGAGAGCGACCAGAAATCCGCGAGGATGTGATGCAACACCAGCAGCACGATATATTCCTGAGCCGCGCGCTCGAAGACCTTGACGCGCAATAGCGGCCCTTGTTCGAGATTGAACGGAGCGCGGCTCGCCTCGGCCAGCAGTTCGTTAAAGGCCGCTTCGCTCATCGTCGCGGCGTCCTCCACTTCAAAGCAGACCTGCATGGAAGCGTGAGCGCGCTGCAACGGTTGGCCGTCAACAGCCGTGAAGGTCGTGCGCAACATCCCGTGGCGGTCAACGAGGGCTTGCATCGCGCGCCGCAGCGCAGCAACATCGAGCGCCGCGCGGATGCGAACGGCGTTGGCGATATTGTAAGCAGGGCTTTCGGGCGCGAGTTGATGCAGGAACCAGAGTGCTTGTTGACCCGCCGACAGCGGTTGCGCTCTCTGCTCATCCGCAGTTGAAACAACCTCGCTTGACGCTTGCGTAGACGAGCTTTGCAAAGCATCGCGCAACTGCTCTGCCAAGCTGGCGATGCTTGGACTTTGCAGAGCCTCGGCCAGCGGTAGATTGACGCCCAGAGAAGTCTCTACGCTGTGCATCAATTCGACGACCATCAACGAATCAAGACCGTAATGCGTCAGCGGTTGCCCTGTGTCAATGCGTCGCGCATCAATCCCAAGCTTCGCGCTCAACTGCTCGATGAGCCATGCTTCGAGCGAATCGGCGCCGGGCGCGTTGGTTGACGACAACGACGCGGCATCCGCAATCAAGCTCTCCGGCGGAGCCGCCTCTCGCCATTCGGCCAGCACACGCAGTTGCTCTTCCAGGAGAGCCGCGCGACAAGCCTGCCGTCGAATCTTGCCGCTCGAAGTTTTCAAGATGCTGTGCGGCTTTATCAACTTCACAATGGAGACTTGAACTTCATGTTCCGCGGCGACGCTGCGGCAGATGCTTTCAATGACGACGCTCATGTCCGCGCCCGGTCGCTTCTCGACTTCCTGCACAATCGCCAGTCGTTCGTCGCCGTCCACTTCGATAGAGAAAGCGGCCCCGCAACCCGCGCGCAACGACGGATGGCTGCGCTCGACCGTCAACTCTATGTCCTGCGGATAATGATTGACGCCCCGGATGATGATGAGGTCTTTGAGCCGCCCTGTGACGAACAATTCGCCGTCATGCAAAAAGCCCAAATCGCCCGTTCGCAGATACGAGCCTTCAAGCGTGTTCGACAGTCGCGCCGTAAACGAGCCTTCGGTCTCCGATGGCTTGTTCCAGTAGCCCTGCGTCACGCTCGGCCCGGCGACCCAGATTTCTCCAACCTGTCCCGGCGCGCATTCGCTCAAGGAGCCGGGGTCGGCAATCAAGATGCGCTGCTCCGACCATGCGTGGCCGCAGCCGACCAGACGGCTTGCAGGCTCTTCATCGGCGATAGTCTCGACAGCCAGATTTTGCTCAAGAGCCTCGCGGCTGAAAGCTTTGACGACGGGAGGCTCGCCCTTCAAGCCACCGCTCACGAAGAGCGTCGCCTCCGCCAGACCATAGCAAGGATAAAAGGCTTCACGACGAAAACCGCACGAGGCGAAAGTCGCGGCGAAGCGTTCCAAAGTCTCTTGTCGAACCGGCTCTGCGCCGTTAAAGGCGACGCTCCAACTGCTGAGGTCAAGCTCCGCTATCTGCTCCGGCGTGACTTTGCGCGCACAAAGGTCATACGCGAAGTTAGGCCCGCCGCTCGTCGTCCCGCGATAGCGAGAGATGGCTTCAAGCCAGCGCAAAGGGCTTTGCAGAAAACTGACGGGCGACATCAAAACGCAATGCGCGCCGACGTGCAATGGTTGCAGCACAGTCCCAATCAAGCCCATGTCGTGATAGAGAGGCAGCCAGCCAACGATGACGGACTGCTCCGTCTGTTGAAACGCTTCCTCTATCATCCGCTCGTTGTGCAGCAGATTGCCGTGACTGACCATCACGCCCTTCGGCTGCGCAGTCGAGCCGGAGGTGTACTGTAAGAAAGCCAGCGAGTCGCTCTCTATCGCGGGCGCGCGCCACGCTGCGGCCAACTCGCTCTCAAGCCGGTCTGTGACGAGCCACTGCAATGACTTCAATTCCGATGACTCAGCCAGCAAAGGCTCTATCCTCGTCATCACGGAGTTAACAGTGAGCGCGATTGTCGCCCCGGAGTCGGCGGTGATGGACTGTAGTTTTTGGAGCGTGAGATTTTGCCGCGGCGGATAGAGCGGCACGGCCACCGCGCCCGCATAGAGAGCGCCGAAGAACGCCGCGATGTAGTCCAAGCCTGCCGGATAGAGCAGCAGCACGCGCGCTCCCTCAGCCTTGAAGCTTTGCAGCACGGCGGCGATGGCTCGCGCGCGGAAATCCAGTTCGCCGTAGCTCAGCGTCAATTCCTCCGCGCCTCCGTCAAGCAGAAACGTGTAGGCGCGACGCTCCGGCTGGCGCGCAGCCCTCCGGCGCAGCGCGTCCACCAGAGTGTCCGGTTCAGACGCTTGAATTGAAGATGAAGGCATTGGATAGCTGATGCTGCGAGCCATAATCAACTACGGGGAATTGAGAGCGAGTGGCTGAGCGCGGGCGAAGGATTTCATCGCACGACTTGTCATGATGACGCGCCGCGATGTTCTCTCACTGGGCGATTAAATCGAGGTCTTCGGCGACTTTGAAGTTCAGAACGTTTGCGCAAAACTGCTGCCACTCCGGCGTGATGTCGTTGAAGATGACTTCCGTGTCCCGCCACATAGATTTCGTGACGGTCAAATCCGAATGAAGAAAGGCGATGTCATCTTCATCCATTGCCGCTTCGCCCTTTACTACATCCGCGCCGGTTCCATTGCTCGACTCTTCCCGGCCGGTCGCCTGAGTCTTGGGCCAGCCCGGAAACTGTCTGAGGTCTTTCAAATAATAGGCTTTGCAGTATTCGCGCGAAGGTTGGCTGCTGTCGTTCATCCCGGCCTTTCCTTCGGCCTCTCTTAACAACTTGCTGACTTCAACATGATTCGCGGCCAGAGCGGTTTTGTAAGGCGTCCTTTGATCGCGCCCGGTCTTCAAAACATCCGCGCCATGCTCCAGCAACAGATGAACGACCGCCGTGTCTCCTTTGCCCGCCGCCCAGTGCAAGGCAGTCCACCCGTATTCGTCCTCCTGCTCAATCAACTCTTTCGTTTCCAACAGAGCTTTGACGGCATTCAAGTCGTCCTGCTTGACAGCTTCAATCAACTCCAATTTACTCATCGTTCATTCTCCTCAACTCAAACCTTTTATTGCGTGGGCCACGATTGATTAATGAAGCGTTTCTGGTTTCTCGCCGCGGAACACTCAAGCCGTCAAGGGTTGAAGTCGCCCCGCTCCCTTTAACGAGTCGAGGTCTATATCAGCCATGCAGCGGACTTTTATCTGGTTGAGAATCAACTCGCCTTCCAAATGGACAACGCCGGTTTGAGCGTCAAGGTCAGCGCGGCTCAAGTCCGTGCCCTCGCGGCTGAGCCTGACTCCGAGTTCCGTCCCGCCAGCAGTCTCCGTAAACTTGATGAAGACGTAGCCCCGCTCAAGAGAATCCTTCAACGCGTGGACGCTTTTCTCCGGTCGCAAGCCGAGAGCTACCGGATGCTCGCCCTGAGACAAACGCTCAACGAGCGTGGGCTTCGGCGTCCTCAAGTCTTGCCCATTGCCACTGTCCGCCAGCGACTCTGAGCGTAGAGTTTCCTGCGCCATCCGCCTGCGCAAGCTCAAAGGCCGCATGTCCGTCCACACTTCCTCGATGTAGGCCAGACACTCTTGCTTAGTCCCGCTCTTGCCCGCGTCATTCCACCCGAGCGCGTTCTCACGGTCGGCGGGCCAGATAGAATATTGCTCTTCATGATTCACCACCACTTTGTAAATAGTGGTGTCTTCCTTGTCCGAATTACGCCAACTCATCTTGCCTCCATTTGCCTGATGATGATCTATGACGGGCAAGCGAACTCCCTTGCCGAATTGATTTGACGAGTTAAGAGATGATGGAACGGCTTTGAGGGCCGTTGGCTGAAGGGCCGCGCCGTGCTTGCCAGCGAAAACAAAAACTCCTGCCCGGCCTGCGGTTTTTGAGAAACTCGCAAGCTACCGCCCTTTCCGCCGTTATACGGCAGATAAAAGAGATGTTGCTCGCTGGCAACTGGTCGATAAGAGACTGTAAAAGCTCCCTTTTCAGCCTCTAACGCTCGGGAATGAGGAACTACAGGGCAGAAACTAAAACTATCGAAATCAAAGAGCGGCCGGTCGCCGGATAAATTAATAACGATGTCGTTTTGTTAAAAAGCTAGCCTTCTAACAATCGCCGCTGCTTTCTTGCCCTTATAATCGCCGCTTAAACTCTTAAATTATCATCCAAACATCGAGCCAAAAGTTTGAGCCACCCGCTAAAATCTAGGCAGAGTGTATAAAATTGCAAATTTTCTTGCAACCGCTCATGACACTATTGCGATTGAATCCTCCATCGCCCCAAGCATATGTCAGGCCGTTTCAAGCTTCCGTTGGCCCACGTTCCCTGCAAATAGGTTTCAGCGCGAAACGATTTTCAGCTTACATGCTTGCTCTGTGACTCCGCAATAAGCTCAGCAACATCCGCCGAGAGATAGCAATTTTCGCGTCCCTTTCATCTCTCGACAAGCTCTCAAAGGGTCATCTCAAACAATCCACGCGGGTCGGGCCCCTTGTCCCTCTGCTCATAAGTTTCGTTGGAAAAGGTATGAAACTTTAATAAAGAATGTTCGCCCGTTGCGGCGGAATCCAGGCTCAAACTGCCCCGTGAACGGGCTGTAAAAGTTGCGGTTCAAATCATCGTTGTAGCCGACGTAGAAGGAAGTGCCGGGATTGGGCGTCCAGCCGAGCAGGAATTGGCCGCGAATGTTTGAGAAGAGACTCTCATAATCAACACGCGCGCGCAGGAACGTGAAGCGCGTGAATTGATACGTCGAGCGCAGGGAGAGAATGTTGTCGTTAAAAGCCACAAGGTCAGTGTCTCTTCGCCTGAGCCTGGTCTTGGAATAATCGAGAGTATTGCGCAAGGCGGCGGTCGGCTGGTAAGTCAGGTTAGCGCTCAACTCAAGCTGGTTTCCCGGGCCGGGGTCAAGCGGGGCGTTGGGGTCGAGCAACGCCGCCGGGCTGGCGCGCGCATACTTCGGCCCGCCGCCGAAATCGAAGTCAAGCTGTCCCCACTTGTAACCGGCGAAGACAAAGAGCGAAATCTGTTTGTTGGGCGTCGTCGAACCGTAAGCGAAGACGTTTTTTAGATAAGCGGAGCGTTCGGGGTCAGGCCCTGCAAACGCGCCTATGACGGTGGCGCTGCGCGGCGTCCCAAACTCCTCTTCAAAAACACGCTCGTAGCCGCCCGCGAAGCCGACGCGAAAATAAGTCTGCTTTTTAAAGTTAGCTCCGGCCTGCGTCTCGTTATTCCAGTACTGTAGGCGGCCTTGCCAATCGAAGTTGGTGCTGGCGTAATTGATGACGCGCCATGAAGTGAGCCGCGCATTCGGGTTTGGCTCGGAGTAGTAGCCGATGTTGAAAATATCGTAATTGGTATTGACGCGGCGTGTGAATCCGACATCGGCGCGGTAATCGCGCGTGCGTCCCTCGCCGTCCGCGCCGTATCTCAAGTGACGGCCCTGCTGCGCGTAGCTGTAAGCATAGCCGAACCCGTTTTTAACTTGATAAGGAGTTAACTGTCCGGTCAGCGTATCAAACGTATTGCGCGAGTTGGTGCCGAGCAGTTGAAACTCAAAGGTCGACTGCGGGCCAACGCGAAAGCGACCGTCGATGCTGCCGACATGGTTATGCTGCTCGATGAAATTATAGGTGGTCGCCAGCAAGCCCAGACTGTTCTCCTTGCCCACATCCCGCTTGAGCCGCAAGACGCCGATGTAAGAATTCTTATCTATAAACCGCTCGATGAAAGGAAGGATGGCGGGGTCTGTGCGCTCCTCTTCCGTGAAATTGCCGGGGGCGTTGTCCGAAGCCACAAGCAGCCCGAAAGAGGTGCGCCCCTTTTTGCCTGTGAGCTTGGCGGCCACGTCCGGGTCAACGATGGTGCGCGTGTTGACGACGGAAATCAGAGTTTGAAAGATGTCAACGCCTTCGAGAAAGAAGGGGCGTTTTTCGGGATAGAAAATGGGGAACCGCTGGTTGGCGCGAAGCACAAGCTGGTCGGCTTCAATCTGCGCGAAGTCAGGATTGAGGGCCAAGTCGAGCGTGATGGTCGGCGTAATTCCGAATTTCGCGGTGAGGCCGGGGTCGGCTTTAATCGGCTCGTTGAGGAACCGACCGGGGTCTAGAAAAAAGGGATTCGACTGTAAGGCGTCGATGGTCATCGTCCGCAGCCGGTTGCCCGTTTCCGAGAGCGTCAGGGAAGGAATCAGTTCCAGCGTGCGCCCGCGCCAGATGCCTTCGAAGCCGACGATGTGGCCCTCTTGATTGAGCGTCCCGGATCTATCGCGCGAGCGCGGCATCCAGGAGCTTTCTTCGTCGTTGAAGCGCTTGATATGACGATAAGCATGGATGCCCCAGAGCAACTCTTTGCCCGTCTTGTACCGGAGCGACTTGAAGGGAATGGCGACTTCCAGCGTGTAGCCGTCCTTCGTTATCAAGCCCTTCGATTCCATCAGGAAATCAGGATTATAGTCAACGCCCTGCGCCTCCGTCAGGATGCCGTCCTGCTGCACTCCGAGCGGGTTGAAATAGAGCGCGTAAGCTTTGCGCTGGTCGTCGTAGGTGTCGAGCAGGACGCCGACGTAATCGTCGTCCAGGATTTGGTCGCGCTTCGGGACATTCACGCGCACGCGCTCCGGGTCATCAAAGGCGCGAAAGCCGATGTAGAGATTGGTCGAGTCGTAGCCAATCAGCACTTCGGTCGGCTTCGAAGGCGCGATGTTGTCGCCCGGTTGAATCTGGTAGAAATCTTTGAGGACGGCGGCATCCTTCCACGCTTCATCATCAAGCTTGCCGTCAATGACGAGCGGCTTTTCAAAACGCGGAAGCCGCACGGGCTGCGCCTTCTCAGGCGGCAGGACGCCCGCGGCTCTGCCGGCGGGAATCGTTGAAGCCGGAGCGGTCGTTAAAGCCGGGGCCGTAGTCGGGATAGACGGCGAAGCGACCGGCGTGGCCGCTCCGGCGGCGGAATCGGCAGTAGGCTGTTGCCCAAACGCGGCGAAGTTCAGAAGCAAGATGGCTGCTATTAAGATTGAAGCTCTCTTCATGATTTATCTCTCAACCCCTTGACGACATGGAATGCGAGCAACGGACGGTGGCGATGACCTCTGCGCTGCGAAAAAACGGAATCGGGAGTTTCAGCAAACAGCGGCTCTGGCGGATAGCATCTGCGTTAGTCTTTCGTGACTCAAACTTTTCGCGTTGAAGCCATAAACGACGAGCGAACGACGCATGCTCGTCGCCGTCGAGAGATTAACTATCCGCCGGGCTTTGCTCTTTTTTTATGGACTCTCTTTCAATCAGAATGCGGCCTTGATAGCTGACCGCTTCCAAGAGGATTGAGACGCGATCACAAGCGCTGATGTTAAGCTCGAAAATGCCTACCAAATCTTTCAAAGGCCCGTGCCTGATGACGACCTTATCGCCGGGCTTGAACTCTTCACGAGGACGGGCGCGGCTATCGCTATCAACGCGCGACTTGAGGCATTCGATGACTTCATCATCGAGCGGGACAGGGCTGCCGCCGAATCTGACCACGTTGTGCACGCCCCTCGTAAAACGGATTTTGTGCAGCAGCTTGCTCGCATCAAACCGCGCGAAGAGATATTGCGGGAACATTATCTTTTTCACATAAGTCGTCTTGAGAGTGCGCGTGTCATAGACCGGCTCCTTGACACATGGCGAGAAAGCTTCCACGCCCCAGGCGCTCAGATTGACGTAGGCACGCTGTTCCTGTTTGGGCTTGGTATGAATGACATACCAGCTAGGGATTCCTCCAAATACGGAAGAGCTCATAGCAAGACCTCCAGCGTAAGCAAGGGTTATTATAAGGAGACTAAAGCAATGAAGAACCAACAGTTGATCCGGCGACCTCTTACGACAACACTCTCAGAATGCTCATGCTTCTAAGGTCGAGGATGGAGGCAAATTGAATCCAGTCGCAGCTTGAATCGCAAGGAAAGAGGCCGTCCGTGTTATCTCATCAGTCTATAACTCCTTGACTTGTGAGTTAATCCTCGACCGCATGGACGCGTCGGATGCAGGCTCGTCGGGGATGGCATCTGTCGCTACACACAGCGGCGGAGGATGATAATTGACAGAAAGCCTCGTCACGACTTTGAACGGCGGTGACGAGGCTCGATTTTTTCGACGCTACTTCAACAAAACCGTCTAACTTCCAACTTTATGAAGATTGCTGCACATCGCTTGATTCCCTTTTCCAGCCAGCGGTTTTCCACCGGACGGGCGCGAGAGACGGAATCGAAGTCCAACATTCGACGGTAGTTTTACATGCTTGCAAACGTTCTGTCAACGAGCCAAGAGCGCTTGCGATAGTCTTCATGACAGCCGCTGCTTTGAGAGCATTTATGGTGGCAACTCGTTTCCGTTGTCCATCTCTCAAGGCATCGCGTCAAAGACTGCGACAAGCGCTCCGGCGTTGAAATTCAGGCGGCCAGCAGTTGCGGCAGCATGTTAGCGTCCGGCGAATTTAGTTTGCCGAAATCGCTAATTGCGGCGAATCCTGATGTCGCCTTCGATGTGAGAAATTGAAATGTCGGCTCCGCCGTTGCCGAAGCGCGCTCTGTATCCGGCTCGACCGGAATCGTTGACTTGCGCGTCAGGAATTTCCGTTTTGATGTCGCCTGAGTAGGAGTTGATGCGCAGGTCTGCATTGACATCGCTCGATAGGCCAAGCTCGACCGAGCCTTCAACTTGAGAGATGTTGATGCCCTGCGAGCCTAAGCGAGAAACCATCAGCGACAAGCCTTTTTCCAAAGACCGGATGTCGGCGGATTGCGCCTTTGCCACCTTGACGAAGCCTTCTATGCTGTCGAGCCGGAGCGCGCCGTCGGTTGCGCCGATACTAAGGTCGCCCTCGATTTGCTTGAAGCTGAGATTGGCTGAACGCGGGACGACGAGCTTCATGCGCTCGCGGGCGTGAATAATCTTGCAGCTTTTGTCTTGCTGATGACGGAGGACAAGAGTGCCCTGCGTGTGTTGAATATCAATCTTGTCGCAATCGTAATCGGCCTGCGTCCGCGCCATGCGAACCAGATGAATTTCGGCCACGTTGCCGTCGGTCGTCTCGACCTCGACCGGGCCTTCGATTCCTGAAATATCGACGCGCGCATCCGGCGAGAGTTGATAGGTTTCGTTAATCTCGCTGCGGACGGAATAGGCCCGCTCGTCCTGCGTCGAAGCGGCAGCGTCCCGTGAGGCAGGAGCCTGCGCTGTGGCGTTCGTGTTGGAATTGACTGTATTCATGACTGTAGGTTTTCCTTCTCCGGTGGCGCACCCAATCACATTTAAAATCGTCGCCAGAGCAATAATAGCTTTAGACATGTATCCGCTCATCACTGTTCTTCCTCCTCGTTGCTGCATTGAGCCAAAAAACGTCTCACGCCAATTGAAGCTGATGACCGCAGCGCTCAATTCATCGTGCTATCTATACTAACACCGCACAAGATAGTTTCATGGCAAAAAACTTCGCGCCTTTTCTTTGAGCCTCAGCCTCAAGCTCATCAAACGGCTTGAAATGCGAGACTATGCAAGCAGTTAGGCAAGCAATTTGGCTACGGCCCGGCGAGGAGAGCGTCAGGGCCGCGTTTGGGCCGGGCGCAAAAGAGTCTCCGTGATGATTTGCAAGAGCGGCTGCTGCGCCGTGCGGAGGAAAAAATGGTCGCCGGGCAGCATGCGCGCGATGAAGGCCGCGCTCGTCTGCTCGCGCCAACTCATGATGTCTTCACGTGGAATCTGCGCGTCCTGTATTCCACCGAAGGCCGTCAGAGGAATGTCGAGCGGAGGCTCGTCCGTGTAGACGTAAGCCTGCGACACTTGAAAATCGGCGCGCAGAGTGGGGAGCAACAACTCCATCAACTCCGGGTGCTCCAACACTTCCTTCGGCGTGCCGTTGAGCCGTCGCAACTCTTCGATGAACTCCGGCTCAGGCAAATCGTAGGTGCGCGAGTGCCTGCCGGGCAACTGCGGCGCGGAACTGCCGGAGGCGAAGAGGTGAACGGGCCGCGGGCCGCGCTCTCGACGCAACTGCCTTGAGAGTTCAAAGGCGATGGTGGCTCCCATGCTGTGGCCGAAGAAGGCGAACGGCTTGTCGAAGTAGGGCGCGAGCTCTTCGCGCAGGGGCGGGATAAGCATCTCGCAGCTTGTCATCGCGGGCAGGTGAAGAAGCCTGTCACGACCGGGCAGTTGCACCGGACAAACTTCGATGAACTCCGGCAGGTTGTTGGCCCAACCGCGATAGATAGAAGCGTTGCCCCCGGCGTATGGAAAGCAGAAGAGGCGCACCCCGGCGCGCGTGTTCGTCCGTGGCAAATCCACCCATGATGGCGTTGCGGCTTTGTTAGTCGTGTTCGGTTTCAGCATAATCCATTCATTTAAATTCCAGCCGGGCGATGTGTCAAAGTCTTCGATGAATAAAAGCGTGATTCCTATTCTTAAACTCTTCCCCGTCGCCTTCCGTTTAGTCTCTGCCGAAAATAGCTCAGCGTATTCCGACCAATCCCTGCACCGATTGAATCAACTTTTCCGAATCGTAGCCGACGCCGTCTTTGAAGACGATTTCCACCTTCTCTATGTCGCTGATATTCGCCGCGGGGTTTCCCTTGACGACCACAAGGTCGGCCTGCTTGCCGACGGCGATTGAGCCGACACGCGCGTCTTCACCGAGAAACTTTGCGCCGTTGAGGCTGGCAATCTTTATCGCTTCGGGCGGCGTAAAGCCCGCTTCAACCAGCAACTCGACTTCGCGCAAATCGCCGAAGCCCGCGACGATGCCGCCGTTGCCGGTCGGGTCCGGCCCCGCGATGAGCAAGCCTCCCGCTTGAACAAACGCGCGCTCGAAATCCATCGCCTTGCGCAACAGCGGGACGAAGTTCGCTTCGGACGAGACGCGCGCTCGCGCTTGCAGATAACGCACACGCGCATCCGCAGACATCACGCTCAGCATGCGCGGATTCAGCAACGCCGTCGCCGCGCCGATGCCGCTCTGGCTCAACGGCGCGGCGCCAGCCTCAAAGACCGGCAGGGTCGAAGTGACCGCCACTTTTTTAGCGACCAGAGCGCGAATCGTTTCCCGCGCGGCGGAGCTATTCAAATCCAGTTGCCGCAAACTCGCGCTGACGGCGTTGCCCGGCGGACACTGGTCAGCCTTTTTTTCGGGGACAAACTCGGAATCCGCGAACAGCCCGTGCTCAAGATTATCAATGCCGATTTCGGCGGCTTCACGATAACCGATTGAGCAGAGGTGGCCCGTCACTTTCAAACCGCGCTTGTGCGCTTCTTCGACGACCGCGCGCAATTCGTCGCGCGTGATGTTCATGTATGCCTTGAATGAAGTCGCGCCCGCGTCGGCCCAGAAGTTCACCATGCGCCGCGCGTCGTCCGGCCCTGCGAGTTGATGCATGACGGGCGTGAACGCTCCCTCGCCCTCGAAATACGGAGCCGTGACATGCATCTTCGGGCCAATCATCCGGCCCGCGTCGATGAGCCGCTTTATCTCAAGGTCTGTGTACGGAGCGACGCTGCCCGTCGTGCGAATGGTGGTGACGCCGAGGGCCAGATAGAGACGCGGAAAGCTGCTGCCCATGTTCGAGTACATCGGCGGCGACCCGCCCATCGGGAAGAACATGTGGTTGTGCATCCCGACGAGGCCGGGAAGAATTGTGTAGCCCGTGAGGTCCAGCGTTTGCGCCGTCGCCGGAGCTTTCGCCGTCGCGCTCGCCTCTATCGACTGAATCTTGCCGCCGCTGATGACAATCGTTTGATTTTCAAGCGGCGCGGCCCCTGTGCCGTCAATCACACGCACATGCGTCAAGACTACCAACTGAGCGTCAACGCGAATGAACGGCTGGCGGTCAGGCGTTTGCGCGAAGGCGGTAAGACTAAAGCAAAAGAGCAGAAGGATAGAGAGCTTGATAGACATGACTTTGTTCTCCTTTTACGGCGACCCGGAGTTTCGCCGCGATAGAATGACTGCATGAACATCCGTGCTCACGGCTTGATGAATCTCTTAAGCAAAGGCTGCACAGTTCAATTGACAACCACCTTGACAATGACGCCGCTATCAGCGTTGCGCGCCCAGGCGCAGCCTCAAGCCCAGACGAATTAAGGACGGCGGACTGAGCGTCACAATCGGCGTGCGCCCGACGGCGTAACGCTGATTGAACAGGTTCTCCGCCGCGACGAAAATTTCCAGGCTCTTCGAGACGGGACGCGAAGCAAGAGCATCAAGCGTAAAGAAACGACCGAGGCGAAGCAGGTTCTGGTCGTCATCAAACTGGCTGCCCGACGCGCGCCCTTGCAAGCCGATGATGAAGCGCGAAGGATTCGTGTAGCGCGCTTGAAAGGTAAGCTGTTGGCGCGCGACCTGCGGAATGAGCAGCCCTTCGAGGGCCGCGTTAGCCGGAAAGTCGCGCACCCTCGCGTCAACGAATATGTAGCCGCCCGTCAAAGACCAGCGGTCGTTGAGACGAGCCTCCGCCTCCAACTCCAGCCCTTGCGAGCGCGTGCGGCCCAAGTTCTGCCGCTGCCGCGTGATGAGGTTGGGCGTAACGCTCAAGGTCACGTTCGCCACAGGGCGCGTGATGTCCGCGAGGAAAAAAGTGGCGCGCACGTTGAGCCTGTTCCTGAAGGCAGCGATGCTTGCTCCGGCCTCGCCGCCCGTCATCAGTTCGGCGCGCAGGTTTTCATTGCTCAGCGTCAGCACGTCGCCGACGCGGAAACTTCTGTACAACTCGTTAAGCGAAGGCTGGCGAAACGCTCTATAGGCGGCAAGCGAGAGAGAGATATTTTCGCTCGCCTTGAAGAGCGCGGACAGGCTCGGACTAAAGGCATTCTCAGTCCGGTCTGCGAAGGCGTTCATGATCGTCGCAGCCGTTGGCCTGATTGGGCGCGTCGCGGACTGCGCACGATAATTACGCCAGTAGTCCGCACGCACGCCCGCGGTCAGGAACAAGCGCGGCGTCAGGCGCACGATGTCTTCCAGGAAAAATCCGGCAGTCCGTTCACGCCCGCCCGCGCCGATGAACGACGAAGGGCGGCCCTGAACGAAGGCTATCTCATCGCTCGCGCCGCGAACTTCGCGCGCATCCAGACCGGCGACCAGCGTATGACTTGCGCCGATGGCGCGCGACCACTGAACAGTCAATCCGATGGATTGCGCAGGCACGCGCTGCACGCGCGTCAGGCTCTCGCTTGCTCTGTCGGCGGCGACCGCCGTGAAGTTTTGGTCGAAGACCTGCGTGTCGCCGTAAGCTCTCAAGTTGAAACTGCCGAGCCGCTGTGTCGGCACATCGCCGCCCGCGCTCAACTGCCGTAGATGTGTGCGGTTGGTTTGCAGCGGCGTGCCGTTCGTGCGCGACTCGCCGAAGAGCGCACCGCGCGCGAAGAGACGCCCCGCCCCACCGACTCGTCTTTCCAAAGCGAAATCGAATGTCGAATGACGCGCCCCGGCTGGCGTGTCTATACGCCCGCGCTCGCGCTCCTCGACGAGGATGTAACCATCTGTATGAAACATCTCCGCGCTCAGGCTCGCGCCCCATTTCCCTCTGCTCGCGGCGGCGAACAGAGTCGCGTCCGGCGTCTGCTGGTTGCCGTACGACATTTCAAGGGAGAGCAAAGGCGCGGAGGGCTGGCGCGTGAGCGCGTTGATGACGCCGCCGAGCGCGCCGCCGCCGTAAAGATTGGAAGCCCCGCCACGAAGGATTTCGATGCGACTGATGGAAGCGCGCGGGACGCGCCCCCAGTAGACCCAACCGCCGAAAGGATCGTTCAGCGGGATGCCGTCCATGAACACAAGGGCGCGACTCGCGCCGCTCGCGCCAGCGCCGCGCAGAGAGACGCCCTGCGATGTCGGATTCGCCGTGCGGCTGCCTGAGCGGCGGAACAATTGGAAGCCCGGAATCTGCCTCAGCGCGTCATCGAGTTCGAGCGCGGCGGTCGCCTCAAGCTCTTCTGACGAGACGAGCGTGACGCTCGCCGCCGTGTTGCCGAGGCGAGTCTCCATGCGCGTCGCCGTGACCGAGACTTGTTCCGCCAGAGGAGCAGGCCCAAGCACGATTCGCAGCCCTGTCGCCTCAACACCCGTCGCGCTCCACTTTCGCCTTATCTCCGCAAAGCCGCGCGCTCTGAAGACGAGCGTTCCTTCCGTCCCCGTCATCGCATCGAGAATGAATCTTCCGTCGTCGCCGGTCGCGGTCTGTGCGACGACCGCCTCTTTGACGACGAGCGAGACTTGCGCGCCAGCGACATGCGCGCCGAATCCATCCAACACCTCGCCCTCGATTCGCGCGCCCTGCCGCAAAGCCTTTGTCGCGGCAGAAGCAGGCGAGATGAACAGCGCCGCGAACGCCAGCACGCCAGCTAAAGAGATGATGAGTGACAACGCCGATTGAGCGCCGCGTTGCGCGAAAAGACGGGAATGGATGGATATGTTGTATGGGCCGTACGGGCCAGCCTCAACATCTTGCGCGTGCATCGGATTCCGCGTCAACCGGACGCAACGGAGAAACATTTGACTTGACCAGACTCTAACTTGCGGCCATCAACCGGCGGCGAGAGCGTGGCCAGAGCCGGACAATGAGCCGGACGATGAGCATTAAGCTTGCCGAAACGCTTCAGTGTTTCACGCGATAGGAGACATATACGCAACCGTTCTTGAATGGTTTGCACTCAAGCAATTCCAAATCTATCTGATGATTCATTTCGTAAAAAAGCGGAATCCCTGAGCCAAGCAGAACGGGATGAATGTTGAAGCTGATTTCATCAATCAAGTCAGCCTCGAACAGCGATTTCGCCAACAAGCCTCCGCCCATCACACAAATATCTTTCCCTTCGCTCTTCTTCAAATCAAGGACAAACTCTGCGGCGTCCGTCGAAATAATCTCGACCGCTTTGTCCGGGCTCTGTTTCAACGTGCGCGAAAAGACATAGCTTTTCACTCCGGCGTAAGGATTGCTGCGGCCTTCGCTGAGCTTGAGCCCCACTTCATAAGTTTTGCGGCCCATCACGATTGTGTCAATCGTCTTCCAAAATTTCGCCATGATAGCGTTCGCTTCCTTGCCCCACAAAAGCCAATCAACCGCGTCATCCCTGCGAGCGATGAAATTGTCCAGACTATTCGCGCCGCCGAAAGTGACCTTCCGCATTTTCCGCCTCCCTGATTTAAGCGAGTTGTGAGATAGCGCTCTGTCTGAGCCTGGCCGCTAGATTTTTTTGACCGACAGAACGGGCTGAAGTCGCCAGAGTCCACGGACGCGCCCCGCCTGCTCGCCTTTACGCATTCCTCTGCCTGACACTGTATGACAGAAGTCAGTGACGCCCGGTGGCGGATTGCTAATCAAAACGTATCCTGTCACTAAAACTTCGACGGGCTTTCGCAGGACACATTGGTCTTCCTGACAGCCATCTTTTCTAACCAACTTCCAGAGCGCCTTGCGCGCCGCGCAGTATTCAGTTCCGGCTGACATCTCAACCACCACATGGTCTGTGTTCCAGTCGGGCGAGGCGCCAAGCTCAACGTGAATATCATGGTCGCCATCGCGCGAGAATCTTGCGCCCAACAAATAGCCGCGGAGAGTCACGCGGATTGTCTCGGCATCTTTGATTGGTTGCTCTGCGGGAATCTCTCGCGGGACTAAAGCGTCAAGCCCGCAGGTGAATTTAAACCACTGGTCAATGGTAATCTGCTTGCCACGATTGTAATCAGTATAGTCTTTGCCTTCGTCAGCCGTGCGCAGCTTGACGGCCTTGCGCGACCCGCTGCCTGAAGGCCACGAGCAATCGTCGGGCGCGCGCTGCGCGTTGACAGTAGAAGCGATTGTCAGGAGCAATAGCGAAAGCGTCCCAAGCATCTTCATCTTGAAGATAGCCATTAAGCGAAGTCCTCCATATCTTGCGCGCAATCAATCATGCGCTTCATCCCGGTGAACCGGAGAGATATATTTTTATCACACATCGATTGCCCGGCCTTAATCTTCCGCCGCGCATCTTTCGCTAACAACTTGAGCGCGGTCTAACGGTGGCGGCTCTCAAAATTTAGCTGAGCGTGAAGAAGTCTCGGATGCGCCGGAGCATGTCGCGCTGTGTGCG
Organism: Blastocatellia bacterium; assembly: GCA_033855775.1. GTDB lineage: Bacteria > Acidobacteriota > Blastocatellia > Pyrinomonadales > Pyrinomonadaceae > DASVTR01. The sequence continues at coordinate 40,292 of JAWVFT010000058.1, forward strand.
CGACATAAGCTTGAGCTTGGCCTCTTCGTTAAGCCCTTCGCGGATGGCTTCGAGTTCGACGCGGCGGCGGGCAAGGACGTGCGAGATGTCTTCGGCGATTTCCGGGCGACGTTTAAGAATGTCCTCAAAGCTTTTCTTGTCGAGGCGATAACATTCCGTGTTTGTCTGCGCGACGACGGTCGCCGAGCGCGTCTCGCCCGTCATCAATCCCATCTCCCCGAAGAAGTCTCCGGCATGCAGCATTGCCACCCGCTTGCTCAAATTCCCGTCAACAGCGACGCGCACCTCCGCTTCGCCCTCCGTCATAATGTAAAGCCAGTGAGCTTCCGCGCCCTGCCGCGTCATCGCTTCGCCGCGGACAAAGGGAGCGACGATGAGACGGTCGGCGATAGCCCGTCTTTCTTCATCCGTCAACGTGTGGAACAACTCCACACGACTGAGCGAGTCGGCGCGACTCTCAACCTCCTCATCGCGTTTACGCTGGCGACGTTTCTCGTCATCCTCTGTGATGAAGAGCGACTGGGCGGGAATCGAGAGCGGGATGTCGGCGCGGCGCAGAGCGAAGTAGATGCGCGAGCGCACGACGGAATCCGTCGGGTCTGTGAGGGCCAAATCAGTCAGCCAGTAGCGCACGGCGTAGGTCGTGTAGCTCTCCTTGAAATCCAGCACGAGGCAATGAATCGACGGCTCACTGGCGACATTCTGAATCGGCTCGGCGCGCAGGGCCGTTTCGACCGCCTCGACCACATCCGTCGGGGCGTACCGGAAATCAACATTGAAATAGACCCACTGGCGATGCTGGCGCGAGGCTCCGAGCCGTCGTCCGAGCAGCACCACTTGTCCCTTCATCAAGACGCTGTTCGGAATGACCACCGTGTCCCAATTGCGCGTCTCTATCGAAGTCTGCCGCCAGCGAATCTCAACCACCTTTCCCTCTTGCTGGTCAACTCTAATCCAGTCGCCGACGACGATTGAGCGTTCCATCTGCAAGGCCATGCCGCCCATCACATTTCCCAAAGTGTCTTGCAGAGAGAAGCCGACCACGGCGGTGATGACGGCTGAAGTGGCGACGATGCCGGTTAAATCAACGCCGCTGCGCGAGAGCAGCGTGATAGCGACGACGAGGTAGGCGAAGGCAATCAGCAAGTCGCGAAGAATGCGCGGCGGCTTCAGCTTCACCGCGCCCAACAAGACCTCAAAGACAACGACGCTGATAAGGTTGATGAGGGCGACGCACAATGTAAACAGAGCGGCCCAACGAACCCAACGATAGGCCGTGTTTGTGAGCGGGTCAAAGCCGTAGTAAAGAAGCGTCGCGGCTACTGCCAACCCGACCACCGAGAGCAGGAACAGAGCCATCGCCATACGGATGCGCCTGCGCTCGACAGGAACGAGAGCGGAGAGCGTGAGCGCGACGCCAACAAAGCCGAGCGTGAGCCAGTGAAACGCTCCACCCACGCCAGCCGCAATTTGTAGGTCTTGCCAGAAACTCATCAGGAAACTTTGCGAGCGGGAGTAATATTAAACGCTAAAGGCGAGGCGAATCTTAACACGACCATCCTTGATAGTCTGCAAGTCTTCAACTGGAATCTCCTCCTCTGTGTCCCACGGGGTTCTGCCCTGCGTCCAAAGAATGAATAGACCGTGGCTCCATAATTTTTTGGTATGGAATATGCTGAGATGATGTGCTAAGGTGGATTTGGCATGGAATCGTGCCTAAGTGAACGATGTATCGTTCATCTTGCCCGCCCACCTTCCATTTTGACTTCGGTTTCCGCCTCGCTTTAGAAATCCACGAAACAAATACCGCTCAATCAGAGCGACGACCGAGATTTGAAAATCATCATTCTGCTCAGGACACAATTTAATGAAGTTGGCTTTTAAGTTAACTCGCGCCAAAAGGATTAAAGCGCGGAGTCCGCACAGGCGTGGAAGGATTCGGCTGTATCTGTTCGCCGCTGCTGTCGTGTGGCTTTCGGCGGTCAGCGCAGGGCTGTGGATTCTATGGGGCTACGAGAACACTCCGGGCGTGAGCGCGCAGGCTCCCGGCTCATGGCCCGCCGACAGCCACATTCAACGCGCGACGAATCAAGCCACGCTGGTCATGCTGGCCCACCCACACTGTCCCTGCACGCGCGCGAGCATTGGCGAACTGGCTCTGCTCATGGCTCATAGTCAGGGACGTGTCACGGCCTACGTTCTCTTTCTCAAACCCGAAGGCTTTTCCGATGAGTGGGAGAAAACAGACCTCTGGCAGAGCGCCGCGAGCATTCCCGGTGTCAACGTCCTGATTGACGACGACGGCGCTGAGGCGCGTCGTTTTCATGCCGCGACCTCCGGCCAGACGATGCTCTACGATGCCGACGGGCGTTTACTGTTCAGCGGCGGAATCACAGGCTCGCGCGGGCATGCTGGCGACAACGCAGGCCGCAGCGCCATCGTCTCGCTCTTGAACACGGGCGCGGCAGAGCGCGATAAGACTGCTGTTTTCGGTTGCCGGTTGTTTGGCGAAAACTCCGAATGTCAGGGATTGGGTGATGAGAGAAATGAGCGTTAATTCGAGTCAACGCCAAGCGGCTGAGCGTCGCGCGGCCAACATCTTTAGCGAGCACCGGCAACTTATCTGCCAGCGCACAGACCGCATGTTCGCGGTCCTGATGTCCCTCCAGTGGGTCGCAGGCATCGCCGCCGCTTTATGGCTTTCGCCGCAGACGTGGGCTGGAGCAACAAGCCGCACACACCTGCACGTCTGGGCTTCGCTGCTGTTGGGCAGCGCAATCAGTTCCCTTCCCATCGTGCTGGCGTTGACGCAGCCGGGGCGCGCTTCAACTCGCTACAGTATCGCGGTCGGACAGATGTTGATGGGAGCCTTGCTGATTCATCTGACGGGCGGACGCATCGAGACGCATTTTCACGTCTTCGGCTCGCTGGCTTTTCTCTCGTTCTACCGCGACTGGCGCGTGCTTGTTCCGGCCACGGTCGTGGTGGCGGCAGACCATTTCCTGCGCGGCCTTTTCTGGCCGCAGTCGGTTTACGGCGTGATGGCGGCGAGCGAGTGGCGTTGGCTTGAGCACGCGGGATGGGTTCTCTTTGAAGACACGTTTCTCTTCATCGCAATCCGCCACAGCATCAGCGAGATGTGGGACATCGCCAGGCGGACGGCTGAAATCAAGAGCCTCAACGAAGGACTGGAAAGCCACGTTGCCGAGCGCACCTCCCAACTGGCAACAGCCAACTTTGAACTTGAGAAAGAAGTGGTCGAGCGTAAGCTGGCCGAAGAGGCGGCTCACGATTCCGAGACGCGCTACCGGCTACTGTTCGAGAGCAACCCTTTTCCCATGTGGGTCTACGACCTTGAAACGCTCTCCTTCCTCGCCATCAACGATGCCGCCGTGCATAGCTACGGCTATTCGCGGGAAGAGTTTCTCAGGATGACGATTAAAGACATTCGTCCGCTTGAAGATGTTCCGACCCTGCTCGATAACGTGACGAAGGTTTTCTCAGGCTTGGACGAGGCGGGCGTGTGGCGGCACCGGAAGAAGGACGGAACGATTATTGACGCCGAGATTACTTCGTATCCCTTGCAGTTTGCCGAGCGACGGGCAGAGCTTGTGCTGGCGAATGATATTACGAAACGCAAGCAGACGGAGGAAGCCTTGCGCCGCAGCGAGGAACAGCTCCGGCAGGCGCAAAAGATGGAAGCCGTCGGAAAATTGGCGGGCGGCATCGCGCACGATTTTAACAACCTCGTCACCGTCATCAACGGCCACACCGCTCTCTCCATGAGACGGCTTGAGCAGGATAACCCGCTCTATCACAAGCTCGAAATCATCAAGGAAGCCGGAGAGCGAGCGGCGTCCTTAACACGTCAACTCCTCGCCTTCAGTCGCAAGCAGATACTCCAACCCAAAGTCTTAGACCTCAACCATGTCATCTTCGAGACGAACAAGATTTTGCAGCGTCTCATCGGCGAAGACATAGACCTGTTCATCGGGCTCATGCCGGACCTGGGCAAAGTCAAAGCAGACCCCGGCCAGCTTGAACAGGTGTTGATGAACATCTCCGTCAACGCGCGCGATGCGATGCCGAAAGGCGGCAAGCTCACCATCGAGACGGCCAACGTTGACATAGACGAAGGATACGCCAGCCGTCATCTCTCCATTCGCCCCGGGCGATACGTGATGCTGGCCGTCAGCGACACCGGATGCGGAATGGACGCGCCGACGCAGGAACGCATCTTCGAACCCTTCTTTACAACCAAGGAGGTCGGCAAAGGCACCGGTCTTGGGCTTTCGACCGTCTACGGCATCGTCAAGCAGAGCGGCGGCAGCATCTGGGTCTACAGCGAAGTGGGACGAGGAACGACCTTCAAGATTTACCTGCCGTGTGTTGATAGTCCCGCCGAAGAATTTAAGACAAGCCCGGCTGAGACGAAAGCGCAGTTGGGGACTGAAACTGTGCTGCTCGTTGAAGATGAAGAGATGGTGCGGGAGATGACCAGAGAGATTCTTCAGGAGAGCGGCTATCGCGTCATAGAAGCGAAGCACGGACACGAGGCTTTGCTCGTCGCGGAGCAACACAATGGCCCCATCCACTTGATGCTTAGCGATGTCGTGATGCCTCAGATGAGCGGTCGTGAGTTGGCCGAACAACTATCGCCCCTCCGAAGAGAGATGAAAGTGCTCTACATGTCAGGCTATACGGATGACGCAATCGTTCATCACGGCGTCTTAGACGAAGGGATGGCTTTCATCGAGAAGCCCTTTACGCCGAACGCTCTGACGCGCAAGCTGCGCGAAGTGCTGAACGAGCCTGTGCTGGTTGAAGCCGGTAATTGAGCAGCAGAGCGATTTCAAAATAAGAGCCTCGATAGATGTTGGCTCAGAAGCGAAACAGACCTGACAGCAAAACCCGGCTGCCGGAGTCAGGGCGTTTCGATTCTCTTTTTCTTCTCAAATCCGACCTGCCTGAAATTCGCGCCCGTCCATTCCAGATAATAGACTCCGCACTGTCCGTCTTCTCTGTCAAGGTCGCCGCCTTTGAAGCCGCTCAGGACGAGCAAGCGGCTGTTGGCTTTGTAAACGAGCGGCTCGGTCTCGTCGGGCAAGTCGCAGAAGCCGGAACCGGCGCCTTCAAGCACGGGCGGGAAAAACACCCTGCCGTTGCGCGCGTCAATGATCGCGCTCTGAGAGCAATTCGTTCCGCAGCCCCAAGTCGTCAAGATGTAATGTCCGGCAAAATTCACGCCTTCCTTCGCGGCGTTCCGCAAGTTGGTGCGGAACATGTTGGCATTCTTGTGGCTCTTCAAATCGACCTTGCCGTTTTTGATGTGCTCGACCCTGGCGGCATACCGCGTGAAAGTCGGTTTTGATTGGGCGGAACCAATCGAGTTAAAAGCCAAAATGAGCGCTGTCAGCAGAACAATTCTAATTTTCATTTGCTCTTTCCAGAAGATGATTTTGTCTGACTCAAAATTCAAAGCGAAGTTGAGAGTAGAATACGTGTTTCACATGACGGCCAATATCTTCGCCGTCGCTCGACTACTTTTTGCGACCGAGCGATTTAGCCGACTCGACTTTCGCTATCCTGCCGCTGTCGGAAAGGTCTGCTTCGAGTCCCGGAACTTTGCACCTGTAATCTTCAAGCGTTGCTTTGACTCCGCATTGCTCTCCATCTTTGCACACGGCTAAAATGGCGCGACCGGCTTCCGAATCATTCGTAAAACAATAGGCCGCATAATCTCCGGTTTCCTCGCCGACATACAAAATCACCGACTCGGTTTTCCCGACTTGCAGTTCGCCTTGAACTTCAGCGGCTTCGGATGAAGTGGCTGGCGTCGCCGCAGTATTTGAGACGGGAGCCGCGCTATTAACCGTCGTCCGGTTGGAGTTGACGACCACCGCTGTGTTTGATTTACCGGCGGTGTTCGCCGTCGAATTGTTCGCCGTCGTGTTGGCTGTATTATTGCAAGCCGAAATGAGCAACGCTAACGAAGCGATGCTGAGCTTTGAAAAAGTTGTGATTTTCATGATTTCATTTTCCCATGAAGAAGCTGATTTTTCTATCAGCCGAGATGATTTTGAAGAGCAGATGGACTGTATGTTTAATGTCGAGTTTCAGTCAAGCGTGCTTCAATCCGTTCGTAATAATTTGGATGACGGCTCAGCACACGCCTTAAGCTTGAACTAAACGGGCGGGCGAAAATTGCGAGCAGCCTGCAAGCTCTCAATGCTATCCGGGCTCTCTCCGCTTCGGGTTGAACGAGTTGCTAGACGTTCGACGCAAATAACTTTGACTCCTGATTATCCGTCGTAAGCCGAACCATCTTTTCAAATTGAAAGCCCAACTTTTCGAGAAGCCGGGCCGAGCTATGATTGTCCGGAGAGGTTATGGCTACTATGCGATTCAGTCCCAAAACATTTTTCCCGTATTCCATCGTGGCCGCCGCTGCCTCGTAAGCATAGCCCTTACCTCTATAGCCCGGAAGAAAGGCGAATCCAATGTCCACATCTTCCAGCGAGTCCCTCTTAATCAGGCCGCAGATGCCAATCGGAATCCCGCCTTCCTTCACTTCGGTCAGGTACAGACCGAAGCCCTTCTGGCGATACATTTCAATCGGGCCTTTCAAAATATAGTCGCGCGCGTCCTCAATAGTTCTCATGCCTTTATCTCCGATGAACTTCAACCAGGACGGGTCGTTCACAAGCTCAAGAATGAAGTCGGCATCATCGGTTGAGAGCCAACGAAGTATCAATCTCTCTGTTTCAAGAACTTTCAAAACAATCGCGCCTTTCTTTGGCGTCTCACGCCAGAGTTAACGGCGCGGGAGATGATGAAGCAAAAGCATTCAAGCCTGCTGACGCAAGCCGCGCGATAGTCGCTCCGGTTGCATGAATCGTGAGCCGCCTCTTTATTTTCGCATTAGTTGTTTGCCGCGAAAGGTGATGGTTCCGCCGGGCTTCATTTCGTAAAAAGGGATTCTCATTTTCTTAAGCTCGGCAGCAAATTCAGTTGAAGTTTGAGTGATGCCCGGAAAGGTGGCGTAATGCTGCGGGATTGCCAGTTTGGCTCCAACAGATTTCGCCGCCTTCGCAGCCATGCGCGGCTCCATTCCGAAATGGCCGCCGATATTGAGCAACGCCAAATCAACTTGATACTCTTCGCCGATGGTTTCCATGTCTTTGAAATATGCCGTGTCGCCGGAATGATAGATGGTCGGGCCGTCCTTGATTATCAAGACAAACCCCGCGGGGTTCCCGCCGTAAGCTCTCTCCGCTTCGGTAGCAGTGGCTTTCGGATTAAACACACTGCTCGAATGAACGGCAGGCGTCATGGCAACTGTCACTTCGCCATCGGCGATTTGAATTTCGCCGCCGATTCCCATAATCGCGTCCGTCTCGGCCTGCTTGCCCGGAAAGTCTGCCAGCTTTACTAAATTGCCGGCCAGTTCAGGATTGCAAATAAGCGCGGCTCCCGTTTTCTTTGCTATCTCAACTGCGTCGCCAACGTGGTCGCGGTGCCCGTGTGTCAGCAAAATGTAGTCAACTTTTGCAATGGAGGCCAAAGGGTCTTTGCCGTTTTTCATGTCAGGATTGGAAGGGTTCTTGAGCCATGGGTCAATTAATAACACCTTGCCTCCGGGCGTAGTAATCGAAAAAGCCGCGTGCCCGAACCACTTGATTTTCGTCTCTTGCGCCGATGCCTGATAAGCCAAACCCACCGTCAGCACAAACAAAGCTGCGAACAATCTGAACGCCTTCATAGTTATCTCCTTCAAAATTTATCAACCCAACGTTGTTCCTACTAAGCCATCGCCGGCAGGATATTTTCGGCGCTCCGACTAACATGGACAGCGCTTGCTATTGATTGCTTTTCCGTTAAAATATCAAGCCATATTGTTTCCATAAGGCAACGGGCGATGCATTTAATCCAACTGCTTTTACCACTCTATGATAATAATAAACAACACTTTTCGCAGGAAGAATTCGACCGCGTAAGTGATGAGCTGGCGAAACGCTTCGGCGGCGTCACGGCTTTCCGGCGTTCACCCGCAGAAGGCGTATGGCGAGAAGGGGAAGACGATGTTAGCCGCGACAAGGTTATCATTTTCGAGGTCATGACCGAGAGCCTTGACCGGGATTGGTGGTCTGAATACAGAAAGCGGCTCGAACAGCGATTCCGGCAAGAGCAACTCATTATCCGCGCAACTCATGTCGAGCAACTTTGAGCCGCAGCGATTAATCATCGCCGCGTTTGGGACGACATGAAAGCTATTCAACGCCCGTATTAACCGGGCGCGGGCGAGCAGCATTCAAGCCGCGCCGCAAGATTTTTAATACAACCGGGCTGGAAAGGGAAAGCACGAAAGGTGAAGCCTTTCCCTCACATGGTGAAATGGATTCGCGGTTGATGAGGCGCCATCTTAATAGGATATTCCAGGGTTATATTCGAAAAGAAGAAAGGCAGCAAGCGATTGAGATGAATGAGTGGGGCGGCGAGCATTCATTTATCGAAGAGACAAGAAGCTGCTGGCCTCGCTTCCCCGAACATCTAAAGAGTGATGATGAGCGCCTGTTATACCTTCTTGAATGTGAGCTTCCACCGGCTAATGATTTCAAAATCTTTATCAATAGTATGGACGTGTGGGCAAATTGAGCGGCGCAAGCTTCTCGACCATCTGTTGATGCCTCACGCGGCTCTCAATTCCGGCGTTGAGTTAGAAGCGAGGGCTTTCTTATGTGGTGGCAACCTCCTGCGCCTATCGCAAACATGCTTCAAGGCTGGCTGCAAGACATTTGATGGTGGATAAACTTTCCGCTTCGCTCTGCCCTCAGGAAAATCCTGACCCACATTCTCCGATTTTCCTGATACCCAAAAATCTTTCCGCCTGCTAAAACTATAAGACCCCAAGCAACATAAAAGAGCGAGAGAGGCATACAAACAATATCCGTATGCCTTCTTCACTACGTCATGGATTAAAGTCGCGATCATCAAGCTCATGGGAGGAGAGGGAGAATGGCAACAGCCACAAAGAGACAAACAGCAAGAGCGGAACAACGAGACGACGGGCCGAAAGCATCCACACGCTCGTCATCGCAAGCATCCAGACAGGCGCAAAGCTCTCTGCCGCCTGTTCGGACATACGGAGGCCAGCAAGGCAGCTTAAGGAACATTACACCGGAACAACTGGCGCGCGGTCTGGGTTGGTTCAGCATCGGCCTTGGGCTGAGTGAACTATTAGCGCCGCGCGCCATCGCGAAAATCTCCGGCGTTCGGGGCAACACAGGTCTGATACGACTGTTCGGGTTGCGGGAGATATTTCACGGCATAGGCATCTTCGCGCAGGGGAGAAGACCGGCAGCAGCGGTCTGGTCGCGTGTGGCAGGCGATGCGTTGGATTTGGCGGCGCTGGGCGCGGCTTTCGCTTCGCCACGGTCGAAGAAGGGGCGGCTGGCGTTCGCCACGGCCAACGTGCTCGCGGTGGCGGCGCTGGACGTGCTCTGCGCCCAACAACTAAGCAGCAATAGCAACGCAACTGAGGGAGGGACTAATCAAGTGAGAAAGAGCTTAATAATCAACAGCACGCCCGAAGAGCTTTATCAATTCTGGCGCGACTTCGAGAACCTGCCGCGTTTCATGCGCCAACTCGAAAGCGTGCGCGTCACTGGCGACGGGCGTTCTCACTGGGTGGCAAAAGCGCCCGCCGGAACAAGCGTCGAGTGGGACGCCGAAATCACGGAAGACAGACCGAACGAACTTATCTCATGGCGCTCTCTCGAAGGCTCGGAAGTAGATAACTCAGGGTCTGTCAGGTTCGAGCGTGCGCCGGGCGACCGCGGCGTCATCGTTCATGTGGAGATTGACTACAACCCGCCGGGCGGAGTGATTGGCGAATGGGTAGCCAAGCTCACGGGCGATGATCCGGGGCAGCAGGCGCAGGAAGCCTTGCGCGCGCTCAAGCAGTTGATAGAGACGGGCGAGATAACCGTCTCGGACGGCACAGTCTGGGACAACGGATTGTTGACGCAACGCGCGGCGCAGCCCGTGTCGAGTGAGGAACTCGGACGCTCGCAGGGAGCAGCATAAATCCAGTTGAAGATTGAGGCTTGGAATTATTGTGAACAGATAAAGGGGGAAATGATGAAAGCAAATTGTTGGCACGGTAAAAAGGACATGCGGATCGAAGAGGTGCCGGACCCGAAAATATTGAATCGCCACGATGCCATCGTGAAGATCACCTCGACGGCCATCTGCGGTTCCGACCTGCATCTCTATAACCACTTCATCCCGACGATGGAGAAGGGCGACATCCTCGGTCACGAGTTCATGGGCGAAGTGGTCGAGACGGGGCCGGACGTGAAAAGGTTAAAGGTTGGCGACCGCGTAGTCGTCCCCTTCCCAATCTCGTGCGGGAAATGCTTCTTCTGCCGGGGGGAGATGTACAGCTTGTGCGAGAACTCGAACCCGAACGCCTGGCTGGCCGAGAAGATGTTCGGCCACTCGCCCGCGGGCATCTTCGGCTACTCGCACTTGACGGGCGGATACGCTGGCGGTCAGGCCGAGTACGCGCGCGTGCCCTTCGCCGACGTGGGGCCGATTAAAGTTCCAGACGGATTGACGGACGAGCAGGTGCTCTTCCTCTCGGACATCTTCCCGACCGGCTACATGGGAGCCGAGATGTGCGACATCAAGCCCGGCGACACCATCGCCATCTGGGGCTGCGGCCCCGTCGGGCAGTTCTCCATCCGCAGCGCCTTCATGCTCGGAGCAGAGCGAGTCATCGCCATTGACAAGTTCCCGGATCGCTTGGCGATGGCTGAGGCGGGCGGGGCCGAAACCATCAACTTCGATGAGCAGGATGTCTACGAAACGCTGATGGACATGACGGGCGGGCGCGGGCCGGACTCCTGCATAGACGACGTGGGCATGGAGGCGTTCGGCGGGCACGGCATCGGCTACGTCTATGACCGCGCCAAGCAGGCTCTCGGCGCCGAGACAGACCGCCCCATCGCGCTGCGCGAGGCAATCATGGCTTGCCGCAACGGCGGCACGGTTTCCGTCATAGGCGTCTACGGCGGCCTGATAGACAAGTTCCCGATGGGGTCAGTGATGAACCGGAGCCTGACTATCAAGACGGGTCAGTGCCACGTCCAACGCTACATGCCGATGCTGCTTAAAGCGGTTCAAGAGGGAAAGATTGACCCTTCGTTTGTCATCACGCACCGGATGCGGCTCGAAGACGCGCCGCAAGGCTACAGCATGTTCGATAGCAGGGAAGACTGCATCAAGATTGTCCTCAAACCCTGAAGCCTGTCGCCCCTGAGCGAATACGGCAAATCGAGCGCGGTCATAGACAAGAAGGCGGGAGTGAGAGTAGCCAACACTGGCCGCTCTCACTCCCGCTCCTGCTAACGGGGAAAGCGATTCAATTGCGCGACGACGAAGACTAAAGATTGAGCAGGGATTTAATAGTTGTCGCCGGCTCATTCTGCGTGCGAACGTTGTCTTGCAGCCGCGCCATTATTGCGCAATGAAGGTAGAGGGCGAGGGCACATCCCCGGCGGCCCCGAAGCCGAAGCGCGGGTTCGCCAACGTGTTCGTCCCGGATTGGATAATCCACCATTCGCCGCCGCCACCGCCCGTTCTGAAGACCGCGATGTCGGCTCGTCCATCGCCGTCATAATCGGCTGGCGCTAGCTTGTCTCCCATTTCTCCCCAGTGCTTGACGGTCACGCCGCCGCTACTCTGGTTGATGAACCACACTCGCTCGTTTGGTCGGAAGATGGCGATGTCCGTTCTTCCATCTCCATCAAAGTCGGCCAGCACCGGCTGGTCAGAGCCACTGCCCCAATTAACCTGCCGCCCGGTGTTCGACAGACTGTTGATGATATACCAATTGCCTTCCGAAGCTCGATAGACCGCGATGTCAGCTTTGCCGTCAGCGTCGTAGAAACCGGGCACAGGAATGTCCGATGAGATACCCCAACCTCTGACCGTGACCGTGTTGGTGGCTGAATTCAAGATGTACCAATTGCCTTCCGACGGCCTGAACACAGCAATGTCTGTCTTGCTGTCGCCATCGTAGTCGGCTGGCACAGGTTTATCGCTTGAACTACCCCAATTGACGAGCCGGATGATGTTCGTGCTGCTCTGGATGATGTACCAATTGCCTTCCGATGGGCGGAAGACCGCGATGTCACATTTGCCGTCGCCGTCGTAGTCGCGCGGGACAGCGATATCTCCGAGTGAGCCGTTGCCCCAGTCCAGTTGAGTGCGCAGCGTGTTGGTGGAGCTTTGCTGGATATACCAGTTGTGGTTCGATGGATTCCAGTAAGAGACATCCGATTTGCCGTCGCCGTCAAAGTCGTAGGTCGGTTTCTTGCTGCCCTGACACTTGCCCGCGCTGTCCGCGTTGACGATGGCTTGAATCTCCGATTGCGAGAGAGCGCGGTTAAAAATTTCCAGTTCGTCAACAGCTCCGTTAAAGTCGGCAGCGCCGCCGCCGATGGTCAACGGAAAAGTATTTTGGTTGAGAGTTCCGATGGTTGTGGTTTTGAAAGCATCCAACGTCCCGTTGATGTAAATGCTCATCGTCGTGCCGTCGTAGGTGACGGCAATGTGAGTATAGGCGTTCAAAGGAATCGGGCCGGTGTTAACCAGGCTGTCAAAGGTCGAAGTATTGCCGACTCTAAAGATGATTCGGTTATCATTTTGCCCGGCGTTGACGAACAGAATCGAGTAGGGCTGGCTGTTGCCTGATGAAAGATCGCCTTTAACTAAAATCGGGTTATCGGCAACGCCCGGCGCAGTCGGGTTAATCCAAGCATCAATGGTGAGGCCATTGCTCAAACGCAAAGACGGCGAGTCGGGAACGTGAACCTGCGTTGCAGATGAGCCATTATTAGTATTGAATTGAAAAGCTTGCCTGACCTTGCCCGCCGCGAAAGCGGTCTGGCTTCCAAGCGTGCCATTATTGCCGCCCTCTATATCGTTGGCGTTCCCGTCGCCCGGATACCATGCGACCATGCCCGCGGGCGGCGGAGTGCACGTTGTGGTTGAAGCGCTGTTGATAAACACGCTCACCGCGCCGGTATTGTAGTTCGCCGTTGTCAGGTCAAGCTTGCCGTCTGCGTTAAAGTCTCCGGCTGCAATTGAAATGGGATTCGAGTTTGCGCCGGTCGGGTAATCAACCTTAGGGGAAAACGCGCCGCCCGCGCCGCCTGTAAACACGCTCATTGTATTACTGCTGTAGTTTGCCAGAGCCAAATCAAGCTTGCCGTCGCCGTTGAAATCTCCGGCGGCGACTGACCACGGGTTTGTGCCAGTTGGGTAATCAACTTTAGGGGCGAACGTCCCTTCACCGTTATTAATAAACACGCTCATCGTATTATTGTTAAAGTTTGCGGTCGCCAAGTCAGGTTTGCCGTCACCGTTAAAATCTCCGCCTGCAATTGAAAGGGGTTGCGAGTTCGCGCCGGTCGGGTAATCAACCTTCGTTGCGAATGTGCCGTTGCCGTTATTAATGAGCACGCTTATTGTGTTGCCGCCGTAATTAGCTGTCGCCAAATCAGGCTTAGCGTCGCCATTGAAGTCTCCAACTGCGACAAACGCGGGGCTAGAGCCGGTAGGATAATCCACCTTCGCGGCAAAGGCACCGTTGCCATTGTTGATGAGCACGCTCAACGCGTTGTTACTGGAGTCCGTCACCGCCAAATCAGGTTTTCCATCGCCGTTAAAGTCTCCGGCTGCGACCGACGTGGGATTGCCTCCAAGAGTGTAATCAACCTTCGCGGCAAACGTGCCATTGCCGTTGTTGATGAGCACGCTGACAGTATTGCTGCTGACGGTGAAGTTCACTGTCGCCAGATCGGGCTTGCCGTCGCCGTTGAAATCTCCGACGGCGACTGAAGCAGGGTCGCCGCTGACAGCGTAATAAACACCCGCGGCAAACGTGCCGTTGCCGTTGTTAATGAACACACCCACATTGTCGTAAAACTGATTCGCCACTGCCAGATCAGGCTTGCTATCACCATTGAAGTCTCCAACTGCGACGGCATGGGGGAATGAGTTTGCGCCGGTCGGATAATCAACCTTAGGGGCAAAAGACTGCGCCGCGGCAGGACGGATATTCAGCCCGCAGCAAGCCACCAGCACAGCGACGCTAAAGAATATGACGGTGGCTCTGCTTCCGGCTCTCGCAGGTAAATGGGGAATGATATTTTTGGATGAGATAGCGTGACCGCACATAAGAGTTCTCCTCCCGGTCTTTCTCAAAGGCCGGGCGTTTCATGGTTGATAGACTGGATAAGGCAAGCGACTTTCTCTTGCTTCCTTCAATTCACTGATTACGCAGCGGCAACAATCGCCCTCGCGCCGTTGCCGCCCGGCCTGATTAAATTTCAATTCTTCTCCAGCAGTAACGCGCAAACGCGCGGCGAAAAGGCTAGTCGCGGGTAAAATTAATTTTGCGTCGCGCCGATTTGGGATGAGGCGTCGGTGCAGGTTTGCTATACTTCGCTGCGCTCCCCGATTGATATCGCCTGACTTCCAGCGCGTGAGGTTTAGCACAAGTGTCGTCGCCCGATGTCACTCAAATTCTGCACGAAGTGAGCGGTGGCGACAGAGATGCGCCCGCGCGCCTGATGCCGCTCGTGTACCAGGAATTGCGCCGTCTGGCCAATCATTATCTGCAACAGGAACGCCAAGACCATACCTTGCAGCCGACTGCGCTCGTGCATGAGGCTTATCTCAAACTGATAGACCAAGAGCGCGTTGACTGGCAAAATCGCGCGCACTTCTTTGGCGTCGCTGCGCAGTTGATGCGCCGCATTCTCGTTGACCACGCGCGTCGTCATAGAGCTTCAAAGCGTGGCGGCTTCCAACAAAAACTGACGCTCGATGAAGCAGCCGACTATTCACAACCGCGCGACGTTGACCTGCTCGCGCTCGACGATGCGCTCAACGCTCTGGCGCAACTGGATGCGCGACAAAGCCGAATTGTCGAGTTGCGATTCTTCGGCGGGCTGACCATTGAAGAAACGGCGGAAGCTCTCAGCGTTTCGCCCGCCACCGTCAAAGTTGATTGGAATATGGCGAAGGCTTGGTTGCGCCGCGAGATTGGAAGGGGAAGCGAGCATGGCAGTATCGCTTGAAGAGTGGGCGCAACTGAAAGAGTTGTTCCGCGTCGCCATCGAGCATGAGCCGTCCGAGCGCGCCGCATATCTTGAGCAAGCTTGTGTTAATAACGCTGCTCTCCGCGCAGAAATTGAATCTCTTCTCGCCTCTCATGACGGCGCCGAAACCTTTATCGAGGCGCCTGCTTTTGCCAACGCCGTCAACGCAATCACTGAAACGCCTATCGAACAGATTGAAGGGCAACGCATCGGCTCATACCGGCTGATTAGAGAGATTGGGCGCGGCGGCATGGGCACTGTATATCTGGCCGAGCGCGCAGATGAGCAGTATCAAAAGCTTGTAGCAATCAAAGTTGTCAGACGCGGGATGGACACCGAAGACATACTGCGCCGCTTCCGCAACGAGCGACAAATCCTCGCGCATCTGGACCATCCAAATATCGCGCGCCTGCTCGATGGCGGCACGACCGATGACGGTCTACCTTATCTTGTGATGGAGCACGTTCATGGCCTGCCCGTCGTGCAATACTGCGACGAGCATCGCTTGCCGACCGGCGAACGACTGCAAATCTTTCGCACTATCTGTGCAGCCGTCCAACACGCGCATCAACGTCTCGTCGTGCATCGTGACCTGAAGCCTTCAAACATTCTCGTCACGCCCGACGGCACGCCCAAGCTGCTGGATTTCGGCATCGCCAAAGTCATTAACCCGGAAGTATCCACGTCGCTGAATCGCACCCTTACGGAATTTCGTGTGCTCACCCCTGACTACGCCAGCCCCGAACAGGTGCGCGGCGAAACATTGACGACGACGAGCGACGTGTACAGCTTGGGCGTCGTGCTGTACGAACTGCTAACAGGCCATCGCCCGTATCGTTCAATCGGCACGCCACCACACGAACTCGCGCGCGTCATCTGTGAACAGGAACCGGCCAAACCGAGCGCCACCATCAACCACATCGAAACGGTCGCGCACGGGCGTCCAAAGCCGCAGACCACTATCACGCCGGAAATCGTCAGCCGTGCTCGCGATACGCAGCCGGATAAGCTGCGCCGTCGTCTTTTAGGTGATCTGGACAACATCATCTTGATGGCGCTCAGGAAAGAACCGGCGCGGCGCTATGCTTCCGCCGATCAATTCTCGGAAGACATTCGCCGCCACCTCAATGGCCTGCCGGTCGTCGCGCGCAAGGACACCTTCACCTATCGCGCGGCAAAGTTTGTGCGCCGCAATCGCCTCGGTGTCACGGCGGCAGGAATAATTTTGTTCTCCTTGCTCGGCGGCATTGTGGCAACACTCTGGCAGGCACGGGCGGCGCAGCAGGAAAAGGCCAGAGCCGAAAGCGTCAATACCTTTCTTAAGAAGATGCTGAAATATTCCAACCCTCGCATCAGCGTCCCCGGAAAAGGCAGCGGCGAAACGACAATGAAGGACGTTTTGGATGAAGCCGTCGAACGACTTGACAGCGCAGAGTTTTCCAATCAGTTGGAAGTTAAAGCAGAGTTGGAAAGAATCATTGGGGAAAGTTACGGCGGTCAGGGGAGACAAGATTTATGGGAACAGCATTTGAAGAGATACATAGACATTGAAAGGAGCCTGTATGGTGAAAATGATCCGAAGATGATAGTGGCAAACGCTACATGGGCAATGCTTCTGGAGCATAAAGATTCCGTAGAATCAGAGAAAATATTTCGCCGGGTCTTGCCGCTCATGAGAACGGAATATCGGAAAAGAAATATAGCGGTTCAGGATTTGGCGGAAGCGCTGAACAATTTTGGTTATTTAAGGCGCACCCAGGGTGATTCAAAAGAAGCCGAATCTCTGTTTCGTGAAGCTTTATCCCTGAGTTCGGAGCTTCCTGTCGAGGAACAATACTGGATTGTGTTAACGCGCAGCACATTGGCTTCGACGTTAGCCGATCAGGGCAGGTTTGATGAAGCTTTGCAAACAGCGCGGGAAGCAGTTGCTGAAGAGCGTCAAAGGGGACGAATCGGCACGCCCAATTTCGGTTTTTCATTGACCATCCTCGGTGGCTTTCTGGCAGACAAAGGATATTTTGCCGACGCCGATTCAAATCTCAGGGAAGCCGAGACAATTCTCCGCCAACGAATGAGTCCATCTGCTTTGTGGCTTGGCGACAATCTTCGCAATCAGGCTATCTCATTATATCGACAAGGCAAGTATGTGGAAGCACAAAGCAAGGTGACGGAAACAGAGAAAATATATCTGGAAAGTTTTGGCCCCGGCTATGACCATTACCCGACAGTTCTCATCACCAAAGGCTTGATTCTGGACAAGACCGGCAAATCACAGGAAGGCGAAAGCTTCCTGCGCGAAGCCTTAAGACTTCGCGTCCAATCACTGCCTAAAGAACATTTTTGGATAGCTCTAGCTGGCAACGCGCTCGGCGAATGTCTGACCACACAGCAACGATTCGCGGAAGCAGAACCGCTACTCATTGAAAGCTATGCTTCGCTCAACTCTCATCTGGGATTGCAAGATCCGCGAACCATCGAAGCTCTTCGACGACTAGCGCGTCTTTACCAGGCATGGAACAAGCCTGAGCAGGCCGCGCAGTATCTCGCCTTATTCTGAACTCAACTCATAATGCAGTAGGCCGATATCAGGCTCCGAGCCTGCGAGTAGAGTTTAGCCAACAGACAAAGACCTGAAATGGTCAAGTTTTCCAGACAAAGTTTATCCGGGCACGCTGCATGGCATGTGCTCGACGCACAAAGACCAGGTGAACACCGACCTGCTCGCGTTCATTAAGGGCGAACAATGCGCGTGTCTTGCCTCCCAGATTCCTTGCGGCCAGAACATGCCGGGAGGAATCACATTCCACGACCTGCGGCGTACGTTCGTCACTCGCCTTGCAGAAAGAGGGGTGGATGAAAGCGTGCGGATGGCGCCACTGGGACAATCAAGCATCAACATGGTTCGCAGGTATAGCCACGCGCCGGGAACGATGCAAGAGGCAGTCAATAAGCTTTCGCAGAAAGCAGGAGAGGCGCTTGAGTTCAGGAGAAAAACCGGATGATCGCGTTATCTTCGCGTCACCTGGATAAGAGCCCTGCTAATTGCGCGTCCGCCGCATGCGGTTGTTAGGCGGCGAACAACTTGCGGCAACTTTCATAGCTTGCTTCGATCGCCCACATTACATGCCCGCCAATCATCGGCACGGCGACCGTTGATCTGAAGGGCGGGGGCGGCACGCTGACGATGCCGATGGTCAGGGAGGGCGGCGAGTGGAAGGTAGCGCTCGACAAGGCGTCCCCAACCAGAGAATCTTTGCCGGCCCCGCCGCGAGCGCGGCCCAGACGCCCGCCCCCGCCGAAGATAAAGAAGAAGGCGACGACGAGCGCAACGGCAACAAAGATAATGTAGATGATCTCGGTTTTGCCACAAAAAGGACTTATAGCCGAGAGGGAGACCGTGCGCGGGAGCTGTTCTAACCGTCAGGCTCATCAAGCCTCAATTCAGGCTCGGCTTCACCGGCGCCATTGTCGAGTTGAATGTTGACTACTCATTCGACTGGAGTCAACATACAAATTCAGGCGTTATGCTCCTATGTGTTCTGCGAGGATTGAATTATGAGTGGCGAATTAGATAAGCTTGAAAGAGATTCGGAAAAATTAAGGATAGAATTTTGGATACCATAAAGTTTTGGCAGGACACATTCAAACATCTAACCACATTAAGTTCAGGGGCGATTGTAATTCTTGCCGCATTCCTTGATAAAAGTGGGAATCCTCCGAAGCTCTGGCTTGTTAGTGTTATATTTGGGCTTCTCATCATAAGTGTGATTTCATCAGCTACCGCACTCTTTTATCTATCGTTGGCTCATATGTCTGTTTCCATTAGTGCGGGCAATTCCTATAGATCAATGAAATCAGTTTCAATTTGTGAGATTATCAGTATCACAAGTTTTGTTTTTGCCCTTGGAGCTTTAATAATATTCGTGGTGGAGAGATTTTAATCGGGGCGAAGCATAACAACTCATTCAACCGGAGTGGATATAGCGCGGCCTTCATGCGCATGATTGAAGGCTATAATTCAACTTGATGGGCGCGCGACGATCCACCGCCGCCTGTGGCTACGGTTGCGAGCCAGTCGAGCCCGCTGGCTCAACTAAAGTTAAACGTGCGGCAGAGTTGCTTCATTAGAAGCTTTCCAGATATTGATGAGGTTCATGAAGAAGGCGAGAATGATTGACTATTGCGTCGCAGCCAACTGCGGGGGCAAAACAAATATATATAAAAGGGCAGCCGGGACGCTTTATAAGTCGGCTTATTATCTCCTGTTTTCTGCTTTACTGCCTCTGCTCTGCTTTTTTGTTAGTGCTTGGCAAACCGTAAACGCCGCTTCGTTTCAGCAGCGGCAGGATTTTAGCCTCACCTCAAACAAGAGTTTTGTGAAAGTTCCTTTCGACTTGTTTGAGAATAACATTCTCATTCAATGTAGAATTAATAACTCACAGCCCGCTTGGTTCATCTTCGATACCGGGGCCAACATCAACCTCATCAACGAACGCCTCTTCGAGAGTTTAGGATTGGGCGCTGAACGCGCAGTCAACTTAACTGGCGGTGGCGGCGGCGCGGTCACAGTGTCGTTGACAGAAGGCGTGACGGTCAGACTCCCCGGCATCGAAGCATACAGGCAAGCCACTGCTTCTGCCCCGCTTGGAGCTTTGCCCTCTTACTTTGGGCGGGACGTAGAAGGCATTATCGGCGCTCCTTTCATCAAGAATTTCGTCGTCGAGATTGATTACGTCCACAGGATGCTCACTTTCTACGACCCTCAGTTCTACAATCTCTCAAGCGAGCGTGATGCCGTCGAATTAGAGAATCGCAGTGGCTACCCTTTCATGAAGATTGAGCTTTCTGTGACCGGACGGCAGACGATCACAGACCATTTTTTG
>JAWVFT010000059.1:0-32088 GCA_033855775.1 Blastocatellia bacterium
TTGATATTTCAAGTCGGGCTGGTTATCGTAAGCCCGGCAGACGTGCAGGTAGAGAGCGATGAGTTGTTGTTCCACAAACTCAATTCTACGCCTCTTCTGCCGTCTGCTTTCTACTCTTGATTCGCATCATTAATCTTTCGCCATTCGTCAATCGTCGCTCGTCAATCGTCGCTCGTCATTCATCTCTCGTCGCGTGTTATCTCTTCTTTCGTCGCTTGGCTTTGCCGACATCGCGATGGGCCGCTTGCGCGTCGAAGCCTGCGCCGCGCAAGCGTTTGGCGAGGGCGTTGGCAATCATCACGGAGCGATGCCGCCCGCCCGTGCAGCCGATACCGACCGTCACATAAGACTTGCCCTCGCGCTTGTAGAGCGGCAAGAGGTAGTCGAGCAAATCCGAAAAGCGATGGAGCGTCTCCGTCACATCCGGCTGAGCTTTCAAGTATTCGACCACGCGCTTGTCGTGGCCCGAAAGGTCGCGCAGGGTCGGCACGAAGAAAGGATTCGGCAGGTGTCGCACGTCGAAGAGCAGTTCCATGTCGGGCGGGCTGCCGTACTTGTGGCCGAAGCTCAGGACCTGAACGCGCATCGGCGTGCCCTGCGTGGTCGGGTTGAAGCGTTCGACGAGGCGATTGCGCAAGGTGTGAACGGTGTTGTCGGTCGTGTCTATGATGTAGTCTGCGTGAGCGCGCAGGTCAGCCATGGCTTCGCGCTCGCGGCGAATGGCTTCGAGAAGTCCGCCGCCGCGGTCTGCCGGATGCGGGCGGCGCGTCTCGCTGAAACGGCGTTGCAGGGCTTCGTCAGAGGCTTCGAGAAAGAGGACGAAGACTTGCAGCCCGCGCTCGCGCAAGCCCTCAAGCTGTGAGCCGAACTCTTTCAGGAAGTCTCCCTCGCGGATGTTGATGACGAGCGCGGCGCGAGCGATGCGGGCGTGGTTCTCTTCGTCCGGCTCGACGAGGCGCGCAAACGTCGGCAACATCGTCAGAGGCAAATTGTCCACGCAAAAATATCCGAGGTCTTCAAAGGCGTTCGTCGCCGAAGACATTCCCGAACCGCTCAGCCCCGTGATGATAACAATATCCGGCGCGCTCTCGTTTTCGACCAACTGTTTTGGCTTAGGCATGTATCAAGCGAAAGTCAGGATTCGGAGTTTAAGCAGCCTGCGCGAACGGCGCCGACCGCTTCTCTATCCGCGTTCCCGGCTCCCGGCTCCCGGCTCCCGCTTCTTATGATGACTTCGGACTCTTGGCTGCCGCTTCACGGCTCAGTATTTCCGTGTGGCGCGTGACGAAATTCTGCGCGGCGTCGTGGCCGAGCGCGCGCAACATCTGCAAGCGCACGGCTGTCTCCACCAGCGTCGAAAGATTGCGCCCCGGACTGACCGGAATAACGGCCTGCGGAACGCGCACGTCGAGTATCTCTATCGTCTGCACGTCAATGCCCAGACGGTCAACTTCGCTCGCATCGTCCCAACGTTCGAGCTTGATTGATAAATCTATATTCTTGGCGACGCTGACGGCTGAGACGCCGAACAGGTCGCGTATATTGATGATGCCGAGGCCGCGTATTTCCAAGTGCTCGCGCAGGAGTTCGGGCGCGCTGCCGACGATGCGCTCGTGGCCGATGCGCCTGACCTCCACGACATCATCCGACACCAGCCGGTGCCCGCGCGCCACAAGGTCGAGCGCGCATTCCGACTTGCCGATGCCCGACGCGCCTTCAATCAACACGCCGAGGCCGTAGACATCCATCAAGACTCCGTGGCGCACATCGCACGGAGCCAGACGCTCTTGCAGGTAATCTGTGACGAGAGTGATGGCGATGGAACTGACGAGCGGCGTCGTGACGAGCGGCAACTGCGCGACTTCGGCCGCCTGTGTCATTTCCGGCGGCGGCTCAAGTCCCTTCGTGACCAGCACGCAGGAGATTTTTTCGAGGGCGAGGTTATGAATCGCTTCGCGTCGCTTGTCGGGCGCAAGTTGGCCCAGAAACCAGATTTCGCTCTGCCCGACAATCTGCAAGCGGCCAGCGTGGATGTAGTTGGTGAAGCCCGCGAGGGCGAGCCCTAGTTTCTGTATGCGGGCCGTCGTCAGCCGACGACTCTCTGCGCCCGCCGCGCCCGCCAGCACGCGGAGTTCAAGCTGCGCCGGAGCCTGCACCAGAAACTCGCTGACGCTGATGGCCGGGCTCTCCTTCGTCGAGCTGCCGTTCACGGCTCAATCAAACCGAAGTTGCCATCCTTGCGTTTGTAGATGACGCCGATGCGCTGCGTGTCTGCGTCGCGGAAGACGAGAAAATGGTCGGCTTCGCCGGAGAGTTGCAGGGCCGCTTCCTCGGCCGTCATGGGCTTAACGGAATAACGACGGGCAGCGATGATGCGCGGCCCCGCGGGGCTGGCTTCGACGTTGCCTTCGGGCTGCGGGGCGACCGCCGAGATGGACTTCGCTCCCTGCTTGCGGTCAATGATTTTCTTCTTCAGCTTGAGGGCTTGCTTCTCAATCTTGGCGATGGCGCGCGTCAAAGCCTGATACATGTCGGCGTTGGTGTCGGTCGCCGTCAAGGTGTGCTCGCGCCAATGCACCAGCACCTCGCCGATTTGCCGGTTCTTTTCCACTTCGATGATAACGTGAGCGCGCGCCGACGAGTCGTTAAAAATATGTTCGAGCTTTTGAAAATGCTCCTCAACGTGCGTGCGAATAGCCGGCGTCACATCAACGTGGCGTCCAGTGTATTCAAAGTCCATCGGTTCCCTCCCTTAACACGGTGACAAGTGACGAGTGACGAGCGACGAGCGAGAACAAGAGATGAGCCGCGAGCGTTGAGCAGTCGGCCTTAACTTGTCACTCGCTGCTTGTCACTCGCTGCTGTTGTTCAAACTACGGCGCGGCGCTCGCGCGACCCCGGTATCTGCATCTGGTCGCGGTATTTCGCCACCGTGCGCCGCGATAATTTAATGCCATCTTTGAGCAGAATTTTGACGACCTGATCGTCCGTAATCGGATTGTGCGAGTCTTCCTCTTCAATCAGCTTTTTGATTTTCAGCTTGATGATGCGAGTCGAGACTTCCTCGCCGTCTTCGTTCGTCATGCCTTCCGTGAAGAAGCGGCGCAATTCGATGACGCCCTGCGGCGTGTGCGCGTACTTGCGATTGACGACGCGCGAGACGGTGGAAAGGTGCATCCCGATGTCTTCGGCGATGTCCTTGAGCATCATCGGCTTGATGTACTGCACGCCCTTGTCCAAAAATTCGCGCTGCCGCCTGACGATGGATTCGACGACTTTATAAATCGTCTGCCGCCGGTGCTCAATGTTGCGCAGGAGGTCAACCGCCGAGCGCATCTTGTCACGGATGAAATCGCGCGTCTCCTTGCTGGTGGTCTGCTGGCCGAGCATCTGCTGGTAGTTCTGGCTGATGCGAAGGCGCGGGCTGCCATCGTCCGCAAAGTAGATGATGTAGCCGCCAAGCTCCTCCATGTCGTCCAGTTCATCCAGCTTTTCGATGTAGATTTCGGGCGAGATGAGAACCGGCTCGTCCGAAGAATAACGACGGCCCGGATAAGGGTCGAGCGTGCGGATGAGACTGACTTCCTCCAACAGCGTTTCGACATCGACGCCGATGAGCTTCGAGAGATTCGGCAGCTTGTGCTGTTGCAACTCCATCAAGTGCTCTTGAATAAGTCGAGCCGCCAACCGCTCGCTCTGGCCGCGCACTTCCAGTTGAACGAGCAGACACTCGCGCGCGTCGCGCGCCCCGCAACCCACTGGGTCGAGCCGCATGACGGCGGCCCGCGCCTCTTCGACCAACTCGTTTGTCCAACCGCCCATCACCGCGACTTCTTCATTGGTCGCGTTGAGGCGCCCGTCGCCGTCCAGATTGCCAATGACACATTCGGCGCACTCGCGCGCCCGCTCATCGAACGGCATCATGTGCAACTGCCATTCGAGATGCTCGGCCAATGACGGAGGGCGCGTCAAGAACTGCTCGAAGGTCGGCGCGTCTTCCTTGTACTCAAACTCCTGCGTCTTGTAGCCGGGGTCCAGATAGTCCTGAAACTCGCGCCCGAAATCTATCTCCTCAAACGCATCGCGCGAAGCTTCGTCCGCGCCCATCTCTTCGCCAATCGCTTCGCCCGCGTCCGCCGCCGCCGCGTCCGACATGCCGACCGCATCCGCGTCCGCGTAGAGCGAGACTGCATCGGCCTCGCCGGAGCCGTTGGAGGCCGAGCCGTTAAGCTGCGCCTCGTCGCCGCCGCCCGCCGGAAGGTCAAAGCTGCCGGCCGCATCCGTGCCGGCCAGTTGGTCAAGAATATTCTCCGACAGTTCGCGCGTCTCTTCCTGCGGCGCGACCTCTTCCAGCACAGGATTTTCCAGCAACTGCTGCTGAATCAAATCGCTGAGTTCGATGGTGGTCATCTGCAACATCTCGATGCGCTGACGCAACTGCGGCGTCAGCACCAGACGTTGACTCAAACCAAGCGTGAGTTTAACGGACATACCTTAATCGTCTACTTGCTTCTTTCCAAATCCGACCCGCTGAATTTTAACGTGAGCGCTTTTTTCGAGCGCGAGAGAGATTATAACTGAAAAAGCTGCCAGTCGTCAGCAATCAGTTATCAGTTGCGAATAAAAATGGCGCGCGAGAGGTGAGAGGCTGCGGTTAAAGCTGGAAACACGCTGGTGAGAAAGCGACGATTTCATCAACGAACGAAGCGGCGCTCCGCTGTTGGCGAACGCCAACCGTTCTACAAACTGAATCGCTCGCCGAGATACAAACGGCGGACTTCCTCGTCGTTGACGAGGCTGTGCGGGTCGCCCGCGCGAAAGATGCGACCTTCGGCCATGATGTAGGCGCGGTCTGTGACGCCGAGCGTCTCGCGGACGTTGTGGTCTGTAATCAGGATGCCGATGCCGCGGTCGCGCAAGTACAGGATGACGCCTTGAATATCATCAATGGCCTTCGGGTCAATCCCGGCGAAAGGCTCGTCGAGCAGGATGTACTGCGGCTCTGTGGCGATGGCTCGCGCAATCTCCGTTCGGCGCCGCTCGCCGCCTGAAAGCGAATCGCCGCGCGTGTTGCGAACATGCGCGATGCCAAACTCTTCCAGCAATTCTTCGAGCCGCTTTGACCTTTCGCGCCGCCGAAGGCCCATCGTTTCCAGCACCGCCAGAATATTCTGCGCGGCAGTCATCTTGCGAAAGATGGACGGCTCCTGCGGCAGATAGCCGAGGCCGAGGCGCGCTCGCAAGTACATCGGCAACTTCGTCACGTCGCGCTCGCCCAAACGAATCGAGCCACGGTCGGGCCGCTCAAGCCCCGTTATCATATAAAAGGTCGTGGTCTTGCCCGCCCCGTTGGCGCCGAGCAAGCCGACCACCTCGCCCTGCTCGACATAGAGACTGACATCATCAACCACACGACGCCGCCCGTAACTCTTGAACAAACCCGCAGCGGCCAGAGCCGTCGGCGAAGCCTTGCCCGGAGCCGCCGCGCGCCGCGCGACACTTTCCCTCTCCCGCTCCGTCCGCGCCTCCCGCTCCGCGACCGCTTCCTCTGTCTGCATGCTATTCATAAGAACAGTGACAAGTAACGAGTGACAAGTGACAAGTTAAAACCAGCAGCTTACTTCTGACGAACTGGCTTCCTTGTCTTAGCTCGTCACTTGTCACTCGTCACTCGTCACTGCTTTCTAATCTTGTGCGTCGAGCGCACGCGACCGGGCGATTGGGGGCCTTTGGCGTCGTCGGCGACAACTCTATCTTCGCGTAGGTAGACAGTCAAACGCCCGCCTTCCTGCGTTCCCTTGTCCACGTCAACGACGCGCGCCGGATTGCCTTTGAGGACGATTGTTTCGTCGGCGGCTGTGTACTGCGCCCAGTCGCCGTTGCCCTGACGGCCCGGCTGCGTGACGATAACGTCGTGTTGCGCGATGGTCTTTTCGACCTCGTTGAGTTCTTTCAACAGGTAGACATCGGCCACGGCGCTTTGAATCCTGTCCGTGCCTTGCTTGATGTCAACCGTGCTCTCGTAGTGAAGCAGGCGGTCAACTTCGGAATAGAACATGCGGTCGGATGTCGCAAGGGCCGGGACGACCTCCGCGCTCTTCTTGTTGCGCGCTTGATAGAGCACGCTCTGAACGTGGCCGTCGCCCTCCATGCGTTTGTTCTCACGGTAAATCGTCAGGCGGTCGGCCTTGACGAAATTGTCGTCCTGCCACGCGCGCGCGCTGCCCGTGTAGATGGCGACGCCCGTCAGATGACGAAACTCCGCGTTGTCGGAAACGATGAAGACGGGGCTTTTAGCTTTCGAGAAGGGTGTCGCGCCGTTCGTTTGCTCCTGACTGTAATAAGTGGTCGCGGTCTTGCCGCGCGTGAAGGAAGTGTCGTTGCGCGTGTCCGTGTCAATCTCGACGGCCTTGGTGCGGGCGCGTGAATCCCAGACGACGGGTTCGCCGCCGCGAAGGCGCACAACTTCGTCCGCCGCCGTGTAAGAAGCATTGACCGCGCGCCCGTTTCTATCCTGCTCGATAAACTTCGCGTCGCCCAGGGCGTCGAGACGCTCGATATCCTGCGTCTCGCGGACAAAGACGGCGGCAATCTTCTGCGCGGTCAGCGTGCGCGTCGCGCGGTCTGCGGTCGGCTGGTGCGGCTCGATTGTGACCTTGCTTTCGCCGCCCGAAGCCGTGAAGGTCTTAGCCAGATTGTTCGTCTCGTAGAAGTCGCAATCGAAGCGCGGAGCGGTCAGAGTTTTGCGGTCGCTGGTCGCGTTCTTCTGCAAAGGGTCAACGATGAGTTCGGCGTTGCCGACCGCTTCGGCGCGTTCGAGGTCGCGGCCGGACGCGCGCCAGAACAGTTTCACGCCGTCGGCGGTCAACTGCTTATTGGCCGCGCGCGGGTCGCTCTCGCGCGACTTCGGCGCGGAGAGCTTCATGACGGAACGCCCGTCGGCGCGCATCTCTTTGAGCAGGCTGCGGTCGTTCTGCTTCTCAAAATTAACGTCGAGCGCAGTCGCTCCGGTCAACTCCATCTGCGAGTCCGCGTCGAGGCTTCTGGCCTGCACGTCGCGCGTGGCGACGGCGTGTTCGAGTTGCTGCTCCGCGTTGAAAAAGAAGTCCATATCAACCGAATGCACTTCCGCTCCGCCCTTGCCGTCAGACATCGAGCGCAGGTAAGCATTGCCGCGCGACTCAAGCTTTTGCAGTTTCTTCTGCGCGTTGAGCGTGCCGGAAAGCGTCTCGCCGCTCATCACGTCCTGCCCTTGCTCGGCGGTCGCGCCGCCCGTGAAAAGCAAGTGCAGCGCGTTCTGGTCAAACGAGGCTTGAGCCGAACGAATCACGACGGGTTGAGCGCGCGCGCCCTTCTTCGGCGGAGCCTTCTCGGAGACTTCCGGCGCGACCGTGATTTCGACCGCGCTCTTCATATCCAACTTCTTATTCTTCGCGTCCACGACAACGCCCGTCGCTTTGCCCGACACGTTCTGCCGCACGAAAGAGACTGGCTCGCTCGTCTCGCCCATCTCGGCTTTCTGGTCGTAGGTGAGCTTCTCTGTCTTGACCTTCAAGGCGTCGCGCGTTTCGATGTTCACGTCGCCCGTGAAGATAATCTTCGCGGTGGTCGAAGTGGCGGCGGAACCGGCGTTGACTGCCGCTTGAGCCTTGTTCTGCTCGGTCGCTTCCGGCAGATAGACTGCGCGGTGGGCCGTGATTTGGTCGGGCTTGGCTCCGGCCTGCGGATACATTTCCAGATGCACTTCTTCCAACTCGTGATGGCCGTCGGAAAAAGTGATGTCGCGGGCCGCCTTCACGTAGAGCCGCAAGCGGTCGCCCTCGGTCACGCGCCGCTCGTAGCCTTCGACCACGCTCGTCACAGTCGTTGACAACTCAGGCGTCTCGCTACGCATGCGGAACGGCGCGTTCTTGCGCAGGCGATTGTACTGAAGAGCCACGAAGACAATCCCCGCCACGAGGATAAAGAGCGCCAGCACGCGCGCCACCAACGGCAAACGCGCACGCAAGCCAACCGCTATCGCTCTTCTTCGTTTAATCTCCTGCATATTCGATTGGGGGTTGGGGGCAGGGGGTTAGGGGTTAGGGAAACAAAGTCGATAAGCGATAGTCTCAACTTGAACTTGTCTTCCCCTAGCCCCCAACCCCTAACCCCCATCCCCTGCCCTCAGGTCTTTGACGTTCAACTGCAATCGCGTGACGCCCTGCCAGGTGTTCTCCTCGACGGTGTAAGCCAGTTCGATGCGCGCGCCGGGAGCGAGCGTTTGCCCGTCGAGTTCTTCGACCGCATTCCACCAGACGGCTTCGAGCGAGCGCCCGTCCGCTCCGGCGAGACGAAGTTTCAAATGCTTCTCCTTCATGATGCGCGGCTCGGCGATGAGGCGCAAGTCGCGCGTCATGAAGAGCGGGCGCGGATTGCCTGCGCCGTAAGGCTCAAGCGCGCGCAATTCTTCGGCGAGCGCGAGGCTCAGAGCGGCGGCTGGCAGTTCGGCTTCAATCATGATGGCGGGCTGCAAATCTTCGTCGCTGAGCAGGGCCGCGGCGTGCTCGTTTAAGCGGCGGCGTAGTTCGTCAACGCGCTCGCGCTTGATGGTCAGCCCCGCGGCGTGCGAGTGGCCGCCGAATTTTTCAAAGAGGTCTGCGCAAGCCGTCAGGCCGTTCAAGAGATGATAAGCCTCTATGCTGCGCGCGGAGCCGTGGCCGACGCCGTTCTCCAGAGAGATGACGACGCAGGGGCGATTCAGCTTTTCCGCTATCTTCGAGGCGGCGATGCCGATGACGCCGCGATGCCAGTTATCTCCGGCGATGACGGCGACGTGCGCGCCCGTCGAGGCTGCGTCGGCAGCGTTCCACTCATCGAGCGCGAGTTGGACGAGTTCGCTTTGAGCCACTTGACGCTCGCGGTTGCGCGCGTCTAAATGCTGCGCGAGGCGGCGCGCTTCATCCGGCCTGGTCGCTTCGAAGAGTTCGACGACGGCGCGCGCGGCGTCCATCCGACCGGCGGCGTTGATGCGCGGCCCCAGACGAAAGCCAAGGTCGTAGGCCGTCATCCCTCGCCCGTCGCCGCAACCGGCCACCTCCATCAAAGCGCGCAAGCCCGGATTGGTCGCGCCCGGCAAGTCCGCGAGGCCGAGCGCGACGATGGCGCGATTCTCCCCGACCAACGAAGCGACATCGGCGACCGTCCCGATGGCGACCATCTTTAGAAAGCCAGCGACCTTGCTCTCCATGCCACGCTCGCGGAAGAGCGCGTGAGCCAGCTTGAAGGCGACGCCGACGCCCGCCAGATTCTTGTCCGGGTAATCGCACCCGCGCTGGTTCGGATTGAGCACGGCGAAGGCAGGAGGCGAGCCTTCGTCTTCGTCCGGCAAGTGATGGTCTGTGACGATGACATCGAGGCCGTTATCGCGCGCCCAGTAGAGCGGCTCGTGCGCGCGGATGCCGCAGTCAACGCTGACGACGACCGTGTAGCCTTCGTCGCGCGCCCGTTCGAGAGCCGCTCGCTGAATGCCGTAGCCTTCCGTGAAGCGATGCGGGACGTGAAAGCCCGTCTGCGCTCCGAGCAGTTGCAGCGCGCGGCGCAGGACGACGGTGCCGGTCGTGCCGTCAACGTCGTAGTCGCCGTAGACCAGAATCCGTTCGCCTTTGTCTATCGCGCGCAGGATGCGCTCGACGGCCTCGCTCATGCCGAGCATCAGCGAAGGGTCATGAAGCTGGTCGTGCGCGGGGCGTAGGAAGCGGCGGGCCGAGAGTTCGTCTGCGTGGCCGCGCGTGATGAGCAGTTGCGCGACGACGGGCGAAACGTTTAGAGAGCGCGCGAGCGACCCGGCGCGTTGCGAGTCTCCCTCGCGCACAATCCAACGTTTCGTTTTCATCAAAGCTTCACCCGTCACTCGGCAAACCAGCCGTGCGCGTCCAGGAGCTTGACGCCGATGCGCTGTTTGCCATCCGTCTCGTCCGTCCAGACGCCGTTGACTTCGGCGTCGAGCGCGCGCCCGAACGGAGGCGTCAGGCGCACGACATCGCCGACGTTGAGAATGACATCGGTTATCAAGGTCGCGCCGCCGCGACTGACCTTGATAGCTTCGGCCTGGACTTGAAAGGGTTCGCCTTCGGGCGTCTTGCCGGACAGTTCGACAGAGAAATCAACTGGCACGCGCGGGCTGCGCGGGCGTTGCAGGCGAGCTTCGTCAACTCGTTTGGTATCTTCAGGCATCAAAACTTTTCACCGCCTCTTCCGATTAGAATCAGACTTCTTCCTTGGTTGTGAAGCGGGGCGAGATAAGTTTACCGAATCTTTCAAATTATTGTTAGCGCCTTTGGTGTTTTCCAGCAAAGAGGCCGGCGTGGCGGGCTGCGTGGCGGGCGCGGTTTCAGACGCATTGCCCTGCGCTTGCAGCACGCCGCCGAGCAGCAGACCGATAATCAAAAAGCCGACGACGAGGCGATAGCCTATGAAAATCCCGGTCGAGTGCGTGCGCAGAAAGCGCAGCAGGAAGAAGATGGACGCATAGCCGACGATGCCGGAAACGATGGTCGCAACCGCCAGCGGCAGCAAGCTCCCTTCGGGCAGATGCGGAACTTCCTGTTTCAGTTCGAGCAAGCCGCTGGCGGCAACCGCCGGAATCGAGAGCAGGAAAGAGAAGCGGGCCGCCGCCTCGCGCTTTTCGCCCGCGAAGAGTCCGGCCATGATGGTCGAGCCCGAACGGCTCGCGCCCGGCAGCAGCGCGAGCACCTGCGCGCCGCCCACAGCCAGCGCGTCTTTGACGCCC
Source organism: Blastocatellia bacterium (assembly GCA_033855775.1). Lineage (GTDB taxonomy): Bacteria > Acidobacteriota > Blastocatellia > Pyrinomonadales > Pyrinomonadaceae > DASVTR01. Next base: position 10,772 of record JAWVFT010000059.1, read on the forward strand.
AACTCGTTCATCCCGCGCCGCTGCTTGCCAATCTTCTCGGCCAACAACAACAGCAACCCGACGACAATCATCATCGTCGCAATCAGCCACAGATTTTTAGTCAACGGCCCTTCGATGACTTTCTTGAGCAGCAGCCCGACGGTCGCAATCGGAATCGAGCCGATGATGACGAGCCAGCCGAGCCAGGCTTCCTGCGAGAGCTTCGGCACGCGCACGCCCGTCATCGTCATCTCGGAAGCGGCCTCGCTGCGCTGCCCGCGCAGGAGAGCAAGGTGGTCGCGGATGAAGGCGAGCGTGATGTTCCAGATGTCCTGCGCGAAATAGATGAGCACGGCGATGAGCGTGCCGAGTTGGATGACGGCGATAACGGCGGTCGTCTGCTGGTCGCCGAGGCTCTGGTGCAGGCCCGTGGCGCGGCTGGCGAAAATCAGGTGAGCCGTCGAGCTAATCGGAATAAACTCCGTCAGCCCTTGAACGATGCCGAGGATGATGGCTTGGATAATGGACATGATTCGCTTGTGGATTTACTCGCGGTACGAGCGTTTGGAAACTATCCAGTCATAGAGCGGAATGGGAAAGAGCATCGAGGCGCGCACGATGCTCGCCAGTTGCCATGGGAAAGCGTAAGACTTGCGCCGCGCTTCGATGGCGTGAACCATCTTCTTCGTCGCGTCGTCGAGTTCCATCAGGTACGGCATCTCGGCTTTGCGCCCGGCGGTCAGCGGCGTCTTGATAAAGCCGGGATGAATAATCGTCACGTCCACGCCCGTCCCGCGCAAGTCAACCCTGACGCTCTCGAAGAAGGCCGAGACAGCCGCCTTGCTCGCGCAGTAGACGGCGGATTTGGGCAAGCCGCGATAGGCCGAGAGACTCGAAATCGCCACCAACTGCCCGCTCCCCTGCGCCACCATCTCCGGCAACACAGCCGCCACGCTGTTGGCCGCGCCGACCACGTTGATGCTCATCACTTCTTTAACATCTTCGGGGAGCGCCTGCGTGATGTGCGCCGTGGTCGCAATCCCTGCGTTCGCCACGAGCACATCAATCCGTTTGAAGCGAGCGCGCAACTCGTCCGCCGCCGCGCGCACCGCGACAGCCTCACGCACGTCTCCCGGCAAAGCCAGAGCGCGCCCGCCCGCCTGCTCAATCTCCGTGACCAACTCCGTCAAAGCATCCGCGCGCCGCGCCAGCAACCCGACCGCCGCCCCGCGCCTTCCCAACTCCAACGCCATTGCCCGCCCGATGCCGCTCGACGCGCCCGTGATGAAGACTACTTTTTGTGTCCAGTCAACCTTCATAACAATGTCAGCAAACGGCAACCAGTCTTCAGCTCAAGCTCTGAACTGCCAGAGCGTTTGACCGCTCGCTTCTTTAACACAACTCCGCGATGTGCTCGCCCAAAATGCGCAGGGCTTTGCCTAAATCATCTTGCTTAATCAAGAGATGATCGCGGGAGAAGGCCGAGAGAGCGCCGACGGGAACGTTCGCGGCGGCGAGAATTTCCGTCACGCGCGCGAGGTAGCCGACGACCTGCCAGCCGAGTTCGATGTCGAAGGTCAGAAGACGAAAGTTGCCTTCGATGCGGGCGTCGCGGGCGGCGTGTCGCATCGTCTGCCAGTCCGCTTCGTCGAGCAAGAGCGTCACTTCGCGCTCGTCGCGCAGGAGCATAAAAGGCGCGCTGCCGCGCGGGCTGAGTTCCGGGTTCTCAAGCAGGCGTTGCCAGTCTTCATGACGCAGGCCGATGAGAAAGTAGGTCGCGGGAGCGACCTCTACGCGCGTCCGGCGCAGCAACTCTGTCACCTCTGCCGTCTCCGCCATTCAGACCAGGGTTCCCTTCGCTTCTCTTGCGGTTCAGACCTGAACGACGACCGGCATGATGACCGGCTTGGCCCCGGTCTGCTTTTGAATGAAGCGCTTGAGTTCCAGACGAATGTGTTCCTTGAGCAAGCTGGTGTCCTGACGCTCGACGGGCGGAGCCTTCTCGACCGCCTGCGCGACGATGCGTTGCGCTTCCTTCAGAAAGCCGTTGTTGCCGTCGGTTCCAATCAGGCCGCGCGCGGTGATTTGCGGCGGCGATTCCAGTTCGCCCGTCTCTTCGTCAATCGTCACGACGAGACTGACCACGCCGTCGAAAGCCAGTTGCCTGCGCTCGCGCACGGTTTCGCGGTCAATCTCCTCAAAGCCACTTTCGTCGATAAAGGTGCGACCGATGTCGTGCTTGTTGGTGATGGTCGCGCGCTCGCCGTCTAGTTCGAGCACGTCGCCGTTCTCGATGAGGATGATGTCCTCTTCCTTGTAGCCGAGATGGTTTTTGATGAACTCTTTATGACGAAACAGCATGCGATATTCGCCGTGGATGGGGACGACGAACTTGGGGCGCACGGCCTCTGTCATTATCTTGATGTCTTCCTGCGAAGCGTGGCCGCTGACGTGTATGAGGCGGCGTTTCTCTTCGATGATGTTGGCGCCGCGCTTGTAGATTGCTCCGATGAGACGCGAGATGGCGCGCTCGTTGCCCGGTATGATGCGCGCCGAGAGAACGACCGTATCGCCTTCCTCAATCGTCAAGCCTTTGTAGCTTTGATTCGCCATCTGCGAGAGCGCGGCGCGCGGCTCTCCCTGCGAGCCTGTGACGAGAAAGACGACATCGTTGTCTTCAAGCCGTTTGGTTTCCGGCAGCGAGACGAGCAGGCCGTCAGGGATGTCAAGGTAGCCCAACTCTTCCGCAATCTCCACGTTCTTGAGCATCGAGCGACCGAGCACGCAGACCTTGCGGTCGAACTGCTGCGCTACATCGAGGACGATTTGCAAGCGATGAATCGAAGAAGCGAACGCCGCGACGACGATGCGCCCCGCAGCTTCCGCGAAGATTTCCTCGAAAGCTGGAATGACGGCGCGCTCCGAAGGCGTGCGACCGGGGACGGTCGCGTTCGTGGAATCCGACAGCAGCGCGAGCACGCCCTCCTGCCCGTAAGAGCGAAGCGTGCGCAGGTCAATCGGCTCGCCGATGACGGGCGTTTCGTCAACCTTGTAATCGCCCGTGTGAATGATTGTCCCGACCGGCGTTCTGATGGCCAGCGAGAAACAATCAACGAGCGAGTGCGAGGCGCGTATGAACTCGACTTTGAACGGCCCCAACTCTACGACCTGTCGCGGCTCGACGCGATGAATCAGCACGTCGTTCATCAAGTCGTGCTCTTCGAGCTTGCGCTCGGCGAGCCCGACCGTAAAGTGCGAAGCGTAGACGGGGACGTTGAATTTTTTGAGGATGTAAGGCAGCGCGCCGAGATGGTCTTCGTGCCCGTGCGTCAGGATGATGGCCGTGATGATGTCCCTGTACTCTTCCAGAAAATCGAAATCGGGAATTGAAACGTCAACGCCGTAGACGCTCTCTTCGGGGAAACCCATGCCGGCGTCGATGATAATCATCTCGTCCGCGTATCGCACGGCCATACAATTCATCCCAAACTCGCCGACGCCGCCGAGCGGGATAAGCTCTAATACATTGCCCACTATATTCTTTACTCTACTCTCCTGAGACCTGCCCGCCGCGCCTCTCAAACAAGCTACCACGACCGGCAGAAATTTAGCCGGTTAGTATAGCACACGGCGTCGGCGTTCCCCTGCCGCGCATGGCGGGCGAGCTATTCTTCGTCGCCGTTGAGGCGCTCGGCGTCCCTAGTTGACGCTCTCGGCATCAATGTTGATTATCTCGGCGTCGCTGTTGAGACTCTCGGCAGGCTGGTTGCTTTCCTCCACAAGGTTGCGGCCTTCTTCTACAGGCTTAGGGTTCGGGTTGGGGTCGGGGTCGTCCTCTCCCCGCGCGACTGCCGATACTACATCTGACGGTTCGCTCTCAGGCCCGCCGCGATAAAAGGATGTCACATAGTAGTAGTAAGTGACGCCCCCTTTCAGCCCTTTCGCTGTGAAACCATCTTCAACGATCGGCTCTTTGTTGAGCTTCGTCCATAGGCTTTTGGGTAAATTCGGGTCGGTCGTGCTGTAAACATTGTGGAGCGGTTTCCCGTATATCCGCCGCTGTGCCGGTTTATGTTTCTTTCCCAATGGCTTGACCTCCTTCGCTGTGATGGCGCGGCTCCGGCGATTGCCCTCTGAGGGCTTGCCCATTGTCGCCAAGCGACGGCTGGCGCAAACAGCAAGGCCGAACAGGCAAACTGCCGGAAAATTAACTGCTATTTACGACTTTTCGGCCCCATTTTCAAGGCTTTTGAGCGAGGCACGCGATGTTGCAGTAGAATTTGCAGCCTTACTGGCGGAATCCGCGAGCCGGAGAATGCTGTCAGACGCTCCAACAGCGTTGTAAATGCCGTCGGCGCAGCCCGCCCGCTTTTCCTTTGACAGAAGAAGAGAGTTAACAGATACTCTGCGGCATGAAAATACCCGGATTCACACTTCTAGGCTTCAAGCGCCCGCGTGAAGTGGTCTGCGAAACGCTCGGCAAGTTGGAGCGGAAGGTGATGGATGAGACATGGCGGCGCAAGGAAGTCAGCGTCCGCGATGTCTGCGTCTCCTTCGATGAGCAGGTCGCTTACACGACCGTCATGACCACCCTCGACCGCCTGCACAAGAAGGGATTGCTCACCCGCCGCAAAAGCGGGCGCGCGTTTCTCTACAGCCCGCGCGTCTCCCGCGAGGAGATGGAACAGGGCGTCGCCCGTGATGTCATCGAAGGATTGCTCGGCAGCGATTCGGCGGCGGGCGTCGAGCCTGTGCTGGCCTGCATCGTTGACGCCGTTAGCGAGCGCGACCGCGAGTTGTTGGACGAACTCGACCGTCTCGTCAAAGAGAAGCGACGAGAGTTGCGCCGTCAAGACTAGGCTGTCTCGCTCTAACGACTAACCGGCTCGCTCTTCGCCGATAGATTCGCTCTTGCACAACTGAAGGTTTATGTACGCTCTGCTCGGAATCAGCATTCTGCTGGCGGCGCTCCTGACCATCAACGCTCTGTCAACGCTCTTGACCACGGCGCTCTGGCGGGCCGTCGAAGGACGCGCGCAGAAACTGGCGGCGGAGACACGCGCGCAACTCATCTTCGCGCTGCGTATCTTCCCGACGCTCGGCGCGCTGGCCTGCGTGCTGGCGTTGCTGGCTCCGTCTTACATTCTTCACGAACCGGCGGAGACGGGCGAAACGGTCAGCACGAAGTTGGCTGCGCTGGCTTTCGTGTCGGCCATCGGTCTTGCGTTGGCTCTCTGGCGCGGCTTCGCCGCATGGCGCGCGACCAGACGATTGATTGCCGACTGGCTGCGCAACGCGCAACCACACAAAGTCGAAGGCGTCAATGTTCCGGCCTATCGCATCCACCATCAATTTCCGGTCATTGCTATCGTCGGCGCATTCAAGCCGCGACTCTTTATCGCCAGCCAGATTTTCGACACGCTCACGGCTGACGAAATCGCCGCGGCTGTCGCGCACGAAGGCGGGCATCTTGCGACGCATGATAATCTGAAACGCGCCTGCCTGCGCGCCTGCCGCGACGCCCTGACGATTGTTCCCTGCGGGCGTTCGCTCGACCGCGCCTGGGCTGAAGCGGCGGAGGCGGCGGCTGACGAGTATGCCGCGCGCGGCGGCGCGAGCGTGGCTCTGGACTTGGCCTCGGCCCTTGTCAAGATTGCGCGCATCGTCCCGCCGCAGGCGAAGCCAACGATGCCAGCCATAGCTTTTCTCGTCGGCGAAGACGCGAGCGGCGTCAGTTGGCGCGTGCGCCGCCTGACGCAGTTGGCCTCGCCCGGTAGCGCGTTCGCCGCCCCTCGCATCAACGCTTCGATGCTCACGCTCTGGCTCGGCTTCAGCGCTTTTCTACTCGCGCTGGCCCTCATCGCCACGCACCCGAACACGCTCTGGGTAATGCATCGCGCCATCGAGCGGATTGTCTCCATCCTCAGCTAAGCGCGCCAAATCCTACGGCAGCGCGCATCCCGGCACAGCCGCAAGAAGCAAGAAACTTTTCCCACGCCGTTTCGTAATAGCTGGCGTCAATCGAATGTGATTTTCGCGCTCTATTGGCGCGGCGGCCAAACCCGACGCTTCGTCTCCTACATCCAAAAAATTTTGAACGGGCGCGCTACGGAGCAGCGCTTGCGAGGCTTGGTGTCTCGTCCCGGCTTCTCCTTTGAAAGCTCCTGCGCTCGGCCAGGTATCCTGAATTTCGAGACAGTTTCACTCTCATCAACGTGAGGTTCATCATGAACAGTTTCCGCAAACTTGCCTGCCGCGTCTGCTGCGGGCTGGTGGTTATGGCTCTGCTTGCGCCCGCGCTCATGGCGGCCAAGCAGCCGGTTGTGCCAGTCGTTTATTACAAACTGCCGAACGGCCTGCGGGTCGTCATTTCCGAAGACCACGTGGCCCCGGTCGTGACCGTCGCCGTCTACTACAACGTCGGCTTCCGCATCGAGCCGAAAGACCGCACGGGCTTCGCGCATCTCTTCGAGCACATGATGTTTCAGGGCTCGCAGAACGTGAAGAAGTTTGAGCATGCCAAGTATGTCGAAGCCAACGGCGGCTCGCTCAACGGCCACACCGATTTCGATTACACCAACTATTACGAGACGCTGCCCTCAGACCGCGTGGAGATGGGACTCTGGCTCGAAGCGGACCGCATGCGCTCGCTCGACGTGACGGCTGAGAATTTGAAGAACCAGCAGAACGTCGTCAGCGAAGAGGTGCGCGTCAACGTGCTCAACGCGCCCTACGCTCTCTTTGAATGGATCGACCTCTGGGGCAACGCCAACCAGAACTACTTCAACTCGCACAACGGCTACGGCGACCTCAAGGACATCGAAGCCGCGACGATTGAAGATGTCCGCTCCTTCTTCAAAACCTACTACGCGCCCAACAATGCCGTTCTCACGATTGTCGGCGACGTTGATGCAACCGCCGTCAAAGGCATGATTGAAAAATATTTCGCGGCCCTCCCGGCGCAGCCGCAGCCCGCGCGGCCAGACATTTCGGAGCCGCCGCAGACGAAGGAAAAGCGCGTCTCGCAGACGGACAAGCTCGCCAATCTTCCGGCTTTGGCCGTCGGCTATCACGCGCCCGACCAAAAGTCTGCCGACTACGCCCCGATGGTTCTGCTCAATCTCATCTTGCAGGGCGACGATAGCTCGCGCTTCTACCAGCGGCTCGTCAAGGACAAAGGCTTGAGCCTCGACTTCGTTGGAGCGGTCAACTATTTCGGCAACGAGTTCGACTACTTCGGCCCGATGCTGATAACGACGCGCACCACCTACAAGACCGGGCACACGGGCGACGAAATCGTCAAAGAGATGGACGCCGTGCTGGCCGACATCAGGCAGAACGGCGTCACCGAAAAAGAGTTGACGGACGCGAAGGTGCGTTATCGCTCCAACTTCTACAACCAGTTGGAATCAACCTTCGGCAAAGCTCATCTCTTGTCCAGCATGGCCCTCTTCCGCGACGACCCGGCTCTCATCAACAAAGTCTTAGACCCGTATGAAGCCGTCACCGTCGCGCAGATTAAAGCGGCGGCTGTAAAATATCTCGTCCCCGAAAACCGCACCATCATTGACCGCGTGCCAGAGCCGAAAGGAGGCAAGTCATGAGCTTGTTTCGATTCAACAAAACGACCGTCGTTCTCCTGACAATGCTGCTGCTCCTTCTGCTCGCCTGCGCGCCGTCTCTGCAAGCGCAGCAGGCGACGCCGCCCGCGCCCGGCCCGGCGCGTCCCTTGAACATGCCGAAGATTACGGAGCGGCAGCTTTCAAACGGCCTGACCGTCATCCTCGCCCCGCTTCAGAACGTGCCGAAGGTGACGGCGCAGTTGACCATTCGCGCCGGGCAGGCGACCGCCAGAGAGAAGCATCCGGGCCTGGCCCAACTGGCGGCGAGCGTCGCCAACGAAGGAACTGAGACGCGCTCAAGCAAGCAAATCAAGGAAGAGTTGCGCTCCATCGGCGGCTCGCTCAATCTCTTCACGGATGCCGACGCGACGACGCTCTTCTCTTCCTCGCTCGCGGAGTTTTCGCCCAAGCTCTTCGACTTGATAAGCGACGTGATACAGCATCCGGCGTATCCTGAAAACGAGGTCGCGCTGGCGAAGGAGAACTCGATTCAAGGGATTCGCGCGGGCCGCGCCGACCCAAACTTTCTCGCCAGCGAGCGTTTCCAGAAAGCCATCTTCGGCGCGCATCCGTACAGCTTCTTCGTCGCCGATGAAAAGTCCATCAACGCCCTGACGCGCGCAGACCTCAGAGAGTTTGCCGCGACTTACTACGCTCCGAACAATTCTTTCCTCGTCGTCGTCGGCGATTTCAACGCGGACGCGATGTTCGCTCAAGTCGAGAAAACGTTCGGCTCCTGGAAGAACCATACGGTTCCGGCAGAGCAGATTGCCGAGCCGCCCTCGCGCGACAAGCGACAGATTTATTTCATCAATCGGCCAGACTCCGTGCAGTCGGCCATCTACATCGGCAACGTCTCCATCCCGCGCAAGGACAAAGACTACTTCGCCATCCGCACGGCCAACACAATCTTCGGCGGCTCGTTCTACTCGCGCCTGACGCGCAACATACGCGAGCAGAAGGGCTACACCTATTCGCCCTTCAGCGCGTCGAACACGCAGGCCAAAGCAGGCTCGTTTCTGACCGGAGCTTCCGTTCGCAACGAAGTGACGGGCGTGACGCTGCTCGAAATGTTTTACGAGTTGGACAAGATGCGCGTCGCTCCCGTCACGGATGAAGAACTCGCGGCGGCGAAGGCATACAGCAACGGCAACTTCTCCGTCGAACTCGCCAGCCAGGCCGGACTCGCCGGACGCATCAGCACGGTCTATCTCTACGACCTGCCGAAAAACTTCATCGAAGACTTCCGGCCCAAGATTGACGGGCTGACGCCCGCTGACATTCAACGGGTCGCCTCGAAATACTTCGACACCTATCGCGCCGCCATCGTCATCGTCGGCGACTACGAAAAGGTCAAAGACCAAATCACGCCCTTCGGCGACATCACGCTCTACGACGCCGAAGGCAACGTCATCAGTCGAAAATAAGTAAGACAGTCCAAAGTCTGAAGTCCAAAGTCCAAAGTCAAGAGCTTAGCTTCCTGACCTTGGACATTGGACTTTAGACTTTGGGCTGTCTTTATTTTACGGCTCGTGTCAGGCTCGCCCATTCTTCGATTGACAAGGTTTCGGCGCGGCGTTGTGGTTCTATCCCGGCGCGGGCAAGGACAGCATTGGTTCCGCCGCTTTCGTCCAAAGCTTCGCGCAACTTTCCGCTGGCGGCGCGCAGATTATTGAAGATGGTCTTGCGTCGTTGCGCGAAGCCTGCGCTCGCCAGTTGCCAGAATAAAAGCTCGTCCTTTATCAACGTCTCGCCGGCAGCGCGAACGCTCAAACGCGCGACCGTGCTCCACACCTTCGGCACAGGACGAAACGCGGTCGGCGCGACATCAAAGAGCCGTTCGGCCTCGCAGTAAGCTTCGACCAGCACGGAGAGAAAGCCGCGCTCGCTCGTCCCCGGCGGCGCGGTGATGCGCTCGACCACCTCGCTTTGCAGCATCAACACCATCTCGCTCAGGCACACGCGCTGCTCAATCAAGCGTTGCAGGATGGCCGTCGAAATATAGTAAGGCAGGTTGGCGACGACGCGCGCAGAGGCGGCGGGCGCAACCAACGCGCACAAGTCCTCAGCCAGCGCATCGCCTTCGACAAGCTCGAAATTCTCGCGCCCGCCGAAGCGCGCATTCAACTCAAGCACAAGCTCGCGGTCGTACTCAACGGCGACGACGCGCCCGGCCTCTTCCACTAGCCGCGCCGTCAAAGCTCCGCGCCCCGGCCCAATCTCTAACAGCGTCTCATCCGCGCGCGGCCCGACAGCCCGCACGATACGCTCCGACACGCTCTCGTCCACCAGAAAATTTTGACCGAGACTTTTCTTCGCTCGTAGCATAACGACAGTGACAAGTGACGAGTGACAAGCAGGAGAAGACAGTGATGAGTGATGAAGGAAGAGTGATAAATCGTGAGTGATGAATGATGAGTGTTGAGTAAAATCAGATAGCTCTTAACTCATCAATCATTACTCATCACTCATGACTAACTCGTCACTTGTCACTCGTCACTTGTCACTGCTTTTCCGTAGCCTGTGATCTCGACATCGCGCCCGTGCTGATGGATTTCGATGTCGCGCAGGCGAAGGGCGTCGGCGAGTTTCTCCGGGCCTTTGCCGCCGATGGCGGCGGGCGCGTCGCGTCCTCCGATAATCGTCGGCGCGATGAAGAAGCTGGCCTTGTCAATCAAGCCCTGGTCTAGAAACGCGCCCGCGACTCCGGCCCCGCCTTCAACCAAAACGCTCTGCAACGAACGCGCCGCGAGTTCCCGCAAGACTTCATGCAGGTTGCGACCGCCGCTCTCGCTCTTGATAATCTCAACGCCCCGCGCGGTCAGCGAAGCGGCTTCGGGAGAACGCGCCGCGCCTTCGGAAGCGAACACGATGACGGGCGCTTCGTTCGCCGTCCGCGCCAGTTGCGAATCGGGCGAGAGCCGTAGCGTTTCGTCTAAGACGATGCGGACGAGCGGGCGGCGGCGCGCGTTGCCGGAGCGGTCTGTCAACAAAGGGTCGTCGGCGATGACCGTGCCTGCCCCGACGAGAATCGCGTCATTCTCATGACGCAGTTGCTGCACGCGCGCGCGCGACTCCGCGCCTGTTATCCAGCGCGAGTCTCCGGTTCGCGTGCCGATGCGCCCGTCGAGCGAAGTGGCGAGCTTGAGATGGACGAAAGGCCGCCCCGTTCGCATGAAGTGTAGATACTGTTCGTTGAGCCGCGCGGCTTCCCGCTCGCAGAGTCCCACTTGAACATCGACGCCCGCGTCGCGCAGTTGAGCAAAACCTCTTCCGCTAATCTTCGGGTTGGGGTCGGCAATGGCAGCGACGACGCGCGCCACGCCCGCTTCGATTAAAGCATCCGTGCAGGGCGGAGTGCGCGACTGGTGCGCGTGCGGTTCGAGCGTGACGTAGGCGGTCGCGCCGCGCGCCAACTCGCCAGCCTCTTCGAGAGCCAGCCTTTCGGCGTGCGTCACACGCTCGTAAAGATAGAAACCTTCGCCGGCGATGCGGTCATCGCGTGTGACGACGCAGCCGACCAGCGGACTCGGACTGACTTGACCGACGCCGCGCGCCGCCAACTCAAGAGCGCGCCGCATCATTCTCCAATCGGCCTCGCTCCACGCGCCCGCCGCATCTTGAGTGAAAATTTCGCGCACGGATTATTACGGCTTTAAGTTTCAAGATTAAGGTTGAAGCGTTCAAGGCCAGAGCTTCGGGTGTTGCGCTGTCAGCTTGAAATCTTCAAGCCCTTAATCGAAGAGGCTGTCAACGTACTGCTGCGGCTCGAAGACAACTAGGTCGTCAACCTTCTCGCCGATGCCCGCGTAGCGAATCGGCAGGTTCAACTCTTTGGCGATGGCGACGGCGATGCCGCCTTTGGCCGTGCCGTCGAGCTTCGTCAACACGATGCCGGTCACGCCCGCGACCTTCAAAAACTGACGCGCCTGTTCCAAACCATTTTGGCCCGTGACCGCATCGACGACGAGCAAGGTTTCGTGCGGCGCGCCCTCGACTTCGCGCCCCGCGATGCGCTTCATCTTTTCCAGTTCGGCCATCAAGTTAGACTTGTTGTGCAGGCGCCCGGCGGTGTCAACAATCAACACGTCGGAGTTGCGCGCCTTGGCCGCCTTCAACGAATCGAAGAGAACGGCTGCGGGGTCTGTTCCCTGCTTTTGCTGTATCAGCGGGACGCCCGTGCGCTCGGCCCAGATGGCCAACTGGTCGGAAGCGGCGGCGCGGAAAGTGTCAGCCGCGCAGATTAAGACATCATTGCCTTCGGCCTTGATGCGCTGCGCGAGCTTGCCGATGGTCGTTGTCTTGCCGACGCCGTTAACGCCGACAATCATCATCACGTAGGGCGAGACATCCTCCGGCACGCTTGTCTCGGAATCAACGCCGTTGCTGGCCGAAGCTTTCAGTATCTCCAACAACTCATTCTTGATGGCCTGCTTGAGCGCGGCGATGTCGTTAATCTGCTGGCGAGCGATGCCGCTGCGCACGGTTTCCAGTATGTGCAAGGTCGTCGGCACGCCGATGTCCGCAGCGATGAGAGCTTCTTCCAATTCGTCAAGGAGCGCTGCGTCAATCTGCTTGCGCCCTTGAAAAACCGAGTCAATCTTTTCCGAGAGCGATTCGCGCGTCGCCGTCACGGCCCGACGAAAGCGCGCTCCGAACTCCTGCTCAAGCGCGGCCTCTTCCGCTTGTAGCTCTTCAATCGAGCGGTCCAGGCCGAGTATCGAACTCTGAAAAGGAGAGCGCGAGGGAACGGGCTTCTGCGCGCTCGCGGGCTTGACAGGCTCTTGAGCGTTGACGCTTGAAGGGCGCGCTGGCGGCTGCGCCGCAACGACCGGGCGCGGGCGTTCGGTGATAGATTGCGTCTCATCAACCGGAGGCGGAGTCGGCGCCGCGCCGGTCGGCGCAGGCTCAAGCGGCGGCGTGGTTGTCAGCGGCGCAGCTTCCGTTTGTGACAAAGCAGCCGGAAGCTCTAAGTCAGGCGCGGGCGGCGCGGCGGGCAATGCTGCTTCCTGTTTCGTCTCGCGCGCCTGCGGCGGCTCGTTGAGGCCGAGCGTGACGAATCGTTCCTTGTTCTTGCGTTTCCAGAATGCCATGAAATAGTTTGCGACCCTTGCTTTTGAAAGTTGGAAATTAAGCAGGCGATTATACGCGCAACTGCCGCATCACGACAAAAGCGCGATGCGGCAGCCAGTTTTATATTCTGAAACTTTTGACGACGGCCGGGCAGATGAAAGCTCAAGCAGCCGGACGAGCGACGGGCGGCTCACGATAGTCGTCCGCAGAGACGGGCGCGGCCAACTGCTTGTTGGAATCTTTCGGGCGCGGCTTCTTCAAGCGAACGGAGCCGGCGCGTATCTGCCCGCATTCGTAGGCGGCGACCAGAGAAGCGACGACGCCTTCGTCATAGCGCGTGCCGACGAAGCTCTTGATGCGCTCAACCGCGTCTTCGAGGCTCATGGCTTTCTGGTACGGCCTGTCTGTCGTCATCGCGTCGAAGGTGTCGGCCACAGAGACGATGCGGGCCATCAGCGGAATCTCGTCGCCCTTGAGTCCCTGCGGGTAGCCCTGGCCGTTAATCATTTCGTGGTGCATGTACATGCCCGGCAGAAACTCGCGCATCGCCGGAATCTGCGACATGATTTTAAAGCCCTTCTGCGGATGCCCCTTCATAATCTCAAACTCTTCATCGGTCAGAGCGGCGGGCTTCTTCAAGATGTTATCGTCAATGCCAATCTTCCCGACATCGTGCAGGAGAGCGCTGATTCTTATCTTCTCAATCTCGTCGTCGGCGATGTCCATGCCCTGCGCGATGGCGACGGAGAAACGAGCGACGCGCTCGGAGTGGCCGCGCGTGTACGGGTCTTTGCCGTCAATCGCTGCGGCGAGGGCTTTGACCGTGCCGAGGAACAACTCGCGGTTCTCTGTCGCCGAGCGTTGCAGGTCGCTGATGAACTTTTCGATTTGGTCGGTCATCAGGTTGAACGACTTGCCAAGCTCGCCAAGCTCAGTTCTGCTTCGCACGGAGATGCGTTGCGAAAAATCGCCGGACGCAATGCGATGCGCGCCCGCCGCCAACTCCTGCACGGGCTGCGTCAACTTCTTGGCGAAGAAGAAACCGATGATGAGCGTGAAGACCGCCGCGATTAAGCTGATGATGAGAGTCTGGCGGCGCATGTCCGCAACTGAAGTCAACGCCGCGCGCTCGTCCTGTATGGCAATCACGCCGAGCCGCATGTTGGCGTCGAGTTCAGCCGTCGCATACGAGCCGAGCATCTCCACCTTTTGCCCGTCGCGCTCCGCCGTGAAGGGAGCCAGCGCGGACTGCACCTGCGCGCTCGACTCCTGCCACTCCTGCACGACCTTCAAGTCCGTCATCGGTCTTTGAGAGAAAGCCACGCGCTCGTCCGGGTGCGCGACCGCGCGGCCATCGCCGTCCACGACGAAGAGAACCGGCAAGCCCGCGTTCAAGAGGTCACGCTCGGTCTTGGATTTCTGCTGCTGAACGGCCTTGAAGACTTCCTGAAAAGAGATGATGGCCACGACCGCCGCGACCACTTCGTTGCCGTTCTCGCCGCCCATCACGGGCGCGGCAATCGTCAAAGCCATCTCCTGCCCTGAACGTATAATCTGCGGGCGACTGACGACCAACCCGCGACCGTTGACGCGCGCCAGCACTTCGCCGACGCGTTCTTCAACTTCCTCGGCCTTAATCACATCGGGCTGGAACGCGCTGTGCGGCGCGCCCTGCACAGGCTTGATTGAAAGAGCGATGAGATTCGGGTCGTCGCGCAAGGTCTTTTGCAGGCGCGCGTCAGAGCCTTCGTCGTCGAGCACACGGACGCCGCCCGCCAACTCGAACGCGCGAGCCAGCCCCGCCACCACGTCTCTGTATCGCTGCCCGTAGAGTTCTATCTGTCGCGCTTTGTCCTGCACAAGCTGCGTCTGGTAGCGCGTCTCGACCGAGCGCAATTCCTCGCCGCTCCGCTCGGACAAAAGCCACCCGGCCATCGCCAGCGGCAACAGCCCGACCAGCAATAGCACTCCGAGCACGATGTAGAGCAGGCGCACGCGCCCCGAAGGTTTGTTCATCACGATTTTATAGAGACAGCAGCGGGCACGCTAACCTGTTTTGGCGGAAGTCGGACGAAGGCAGGCCAGGAATTATTGCTCAAGCGACGAGGCCGACGCGCGCCGACCGTTTCATCTTCATACTACGCATCCGAACTAGCGGCTGTCAATGAGTTTTACATCTTTTAATTGCTGGCAGGAAGGAGTTAAACCTGATTCTCTGGCTCTCATGCGCCGCCGAAGTAAGAGCCGTTCAAGGGTTTAAGCGCGGCGCGCAACGATTCATGATAATGCGTGTGAAAGGCTCTCAAAGAGCCTTTGGTGTGCGATAATTGGTCGGCTGAATCGTGTGGCCGGGCGTCTAAATGTTTGAGCGCGCTCGAAGCATTGCGGAGCGCGGCGGAAAATGCGGGCGGCCCTCCGGCGGATGAGGCAGACGGCACGAGAGGATGGAAACGGCTACGAGCGACGAGCAAATCGTAGAGCGCGCGTTGTCAGGCGATGCGGAGGCTTTCGGCGAGATTGTGCATCGCTGGGAACGTCGTATCTTCGCGCTCGCCTACGGCATGCTCGGACGCGAAGAGGACGCGCGTGACGCCACGCAGGAGACTTTCCTCGCGGCCTTCCGTAACCTGCGCGGCTTTCGTGGCGACGCGAAAGTCTCATCATGGCTGCACAGGATAGCGGTCAACCAATGCATCACGCGGCAGCGTCGCGCCAAGGTGCGCGGCGAAACCGCGCTCGAAGATGAGACGGAAGCTGACGGAGCCTCCTTCTCCGTGCCGGCGCACGAATCGCCCGCGCACGCAGCCGAGAGCAGGCAGACGACAGACGTTGTGCGCCGCGCCGTTCAGTCTTTGCCGACGGAGTTACGGCAGGTGATTGTGATGAAAGAGTTCGAGGAGTTGACGTTCCAGCAGATAGCCGAAGCGCTCGACTTGCCCCTGAGCACGGTCAAGAGCCGTCTCTACACGGCGCTCCGGCAGTTACGCATGCGGCTGGAAAAACAACATGGCGCAGAGGTCGCCTGAGATGAAAGAGAAAGAGACTTGGAAACAGCGTATGACGGAAATTAACGACGAGCCACACTGCGCGCGCGCGGAAGATTTAGTGTCCTACCTTTATGGCGAAGCGGACGAAGCCGCGTCCGAGAGTTTTCTCGCGCACACGCGCCACTGCGCTTCCTGCCGGATGGAACTGGCCGCGTTTGGAAACGTGCGCGCCTCAATCGGCGAATGGCGCGGGCAAGCTCTAGGCGTTCCGGCGCAGGCAGCCGTTCCTGCGAGCAACGCTCTTATCGCTCAGCCGAACAGCAACGCTCCTGCGCGCGCGCGTTCGGCTCTGGCCGCGCTTCGTGAGTTCTTCGCGCTGTCGCCCGCGTGGATGCGCGCCGCGACCGCCGCGCTCGGCTTAGTCTTCTGCGCGCTCGTCGCTCTGGCCGTCGCTCATTATCTTGAGCAGCCGAAGATTGTCACGGTCGAAAAGTCTGTGCAGGCGCAAGCGTCCGAGCCGGACTTGGCTCCCATGACGGAAGAGCGTCTGAAGGCGCAGAGCTTGAACGCTCCGCCCAAGCCGGAGGCCGCTCAACCGGACGTGGCAATCAAGACGACGGCCGACGCCGACAAGCTTGAAGCGCTGCCGAAAGCGAATCCCGGCTTCAAGCGCAGCGCGGCAAGGCAATCGAATCTTGCCAGCAACCGCAAGCCCAGGTTGAGCATCTCTCCGCAGGAGTCGAAAGAGATAGCGCGCGACCTGCGGCTCACGATTGCCTCTAACGATGAAGACGACTTGCCGCGTCTCTCCGACTTGATGGATGAATCCAACTAGGAGCAGCTTGAAAAATCGTCTTCGCTCATGAAGAATGCAGGACAAAAAGGTCTGGCCCCGAATAGGATTTAAACGGAGTGAGGTTTGAATGAATAAGTTGATACGCAGATGGACAATCGCCGCCGCGCCGTTGCTCTGCTCAATCGTGTTTCTCTGTTTCTCTGTTCGACCGGCCAGCGCGCAGGAGAGCAGCCCCGCGCCCGCCAGCGAAGTCGAACAGAACGCGGGCAATCAAAACGGCGATTTGATTAAGACGCTTGGATTGACCCCCGAACAACTCGGCAAGATTCGGACGATACGCGAACAGAACAAAGAAGAGCGGCGGCTGGCGACCGAGCGTCTGCGCGGCGCGCAGCAAGCTCTGGATGCGGCCATCTATTCGGACGAGATGAGCGAGCTGGTCATTGAAGAACGCACGCGCGAGTTGGTGGCGGCACAGACGGCGACGATGCGGCTGCGCGTGATGACGGAGTTGAGCATCCGTCGCGTCCTGACGCCAGAACAACTCGCCACGCTGCGCGGCCTGCGTTTGCGGCAAGCCGAACGACGCCGCATCGAGCGCGGCATGATGCAGCCGCGCCGCCTGCGCGACCGCCAGCCGGGCAGCGTCGATGGCCAAACGCCTTTGCAGCGCGAGCGTTTTCGTCAGCGTCAAAACAATCAGGCTCAGCCGACCGATGAAGCCAAGCCCGCCGCCGTCCGGCGCGGCGAACTCTTTCGCCGGAATCGCCCTTGATTGAAATTCAACGAAGAAGCTTGAGCACGGAAGCCGGTCAGCCGAACAGTTGACCGGCTTTTTTGCGCGCCCGCGCAAGAGTTGCGCCGCACCGCCGTCGCGCCGTCGAATCATTCGGCGGCGTCCCTGCGCTGGACCGTGAATTTAACCCTTGACGCATCGCGCATATTTTGAGCATGATAGCTTGCTCGTTCACAGATAGCGCGGTGGCCCGTCCAGATTCAAGAGAGCCATTCTGGCACGACCCGCGTTTTCTTTCCGGCGTTAGAGCTATAGTTGATGGCTCATGCCAGGCTGCAACGCTTTCGCGCTCGCCAGCAAACAGCGCGGCGCGTTTTTGCTTCTCGTTTCTCGAATGAACATTGCCACGCGCGTCCTGCTCGAATTGCAGGAGACGACTTTGCTGGCGGCGCGCGCCGCTCGCGGACTCTTCAGAAGCCCGCGCTACATTCCCGAAACTATCGCGCAGATGGACGCCATCGGCGTCGGCTCTTTGACTATCATTATCCTGACCGGATTTTTCACGGGCGGCGTGCTGACGCTGCAAACCTACCCGACGCTGAAATACTACGGGGCGCAGGGACAGACCGGCTATCTCATCGCGCTCTCTTTGATACGCGAGTTGGGGCCGGTGCTGACGGCCTTGATGGTGACGGGGCGCGTCGGTTCCGCGATTGCCGCGGAGCTTGGCTCGATGAGCGTTTCGCAGCAGATAGACGCGATGCGCGCCCTCGGCACAGACCCCACGCGCAAGCTCGTCACGCCGCGCATCCTTGCTCTGCTGATTACGCTGCCGCTGTTGACGGTAATTGCGGATGTGGTCGGCATCGTCGGCGGCTGGACGGTGGCGGCGGGTCTTTACGGGATGTCGTCGGACACTTACTTCAACTCGGTGCGCGACGGAATCTCGACCGACGACATTATCGGCGGCGTCATTAAGCCGACGGTCTTCGCCCTGATTATCGGCACGATTGCCTGCTACA
Source organism: Blastocatellia bacterium (assembly GCA_033855775.1). GTDB lineage: Bacteria > Acidobacteriota > Blastocatellia > Pyrinomonadales > Pyrinomonadaceae > DASVTR01. The sequence continues at coordinate 28,987 of JAWVFT010000059.1, forward strand.
AAGGATTGAACACGGAGGGCGGAACGGTCGGCGTCGGGCGTTCGACCACGCGCTCGGTCGTGACGGCTTCAATCGTCGTCATCATCGCAGACTTTTTTCTGGCGCGCGGGCTTCAGTATCTTCTTAACATGCCGCAGTAAATTTTTTGACACAAGGCTATGGCTTCAACAGACATCGAAGTTCCACAACAGACTCCGCCGCCATTTGACGGGCGGGTCAGCGAGAATGCCGCCGAGTCCACGTTCGCGGAGGTTGACGACAGCGAGCGCGCGATTCCGGCCATAGAGTTCCGCGACGTGCATCTCTCCTTCGACGAACGCAAGGTCTTAAACGGCCTGAGCTTCAAAGTGATGAAGGGCGAGACCAAGATTATTCTCGGCGGCTCCGGCTGCGGCAAATCAACGACCATCAAGCTCGTGCTCGGACTCCTCAAACCAGACACCGGACGGATTCTGGTTGACGGCGAAGACATCACCAACTACAGCGAAGATGAGATGATGCGCGTCAGGAAAAAGATCGGCATGGTCTTTCAGGAGGGCGCGCTCTTCGACTCGCTTTCGGTCTACGATAACGTCGCCTTTCGTCTTCACGAGCAGGGCGTGCCGGAAGATGAAGTCGAGCCGGAAGTGCGCAGGATGCTGCGCTTCGTTAATCTGGAAGACGCAATTGACAAGATGCCGATTGAATTATCCGGCGGCATGCGGCGCCGCGTCGGCATCGCCCGCGCCCTCGTCGGCGACCCGAAAATCGTCATGTTCGACGAGCCGACCGCCGGGCTCGACCCGCCGACCGCTCGCACCATCTGCGAGTTGGCGATGAAGCTGCGCGACCTCGAAGATGTCTCTTCCATCTTCGTCACGCATGAGATGAACAATCTCGAATATCTCTGCTCGGAATACGCCGTCGTCGACGAGGCGGGCGATGTCATCTTCGAGAAAGAAGGCGAGCGGCTCTGCTTGATTAACACCAAAGTCTTGATGCTGCGCGACGGCCAACCCATCTTCAGCGGCACGGACGAAGCCATCAAGCGGACCGAAGACCCATACATCCGCAAGTTCCTGCGCGGACATTAACGAAAGGAGGGCTGAAGCACGAGGACGAAGAGATGAAGGCGCGACCATCAAGCTTTAGCTGATTCCCTTTTCATCGCTCGTCCTTCAGCCCTGATTTAAAACATGCCTCCTGCCAAGAAAACCATCGGCCTCAGCGAGCTACGCGTCGGACTGCTTGTCGTCGCCTCAATCGCCGTGCTGATATTTTTGATTCTCAACGCGACCGGTGACATCAACCCGTTCACGCGCCGCCTGCACCTGCGCGCGCAATTTCCCAACGCCGACGGTCTTCGTCCCGGCGCGGAAGTGCGCCTCGCGGGCGTTCGTGTCGGCAAGGTCGAAGAGGTTATCCTGCTGCCGCCTTCAGGCGACCCGAAAGCCCCCAAGGTTCAAGCGCGGCTGGCGATTGACGACAAGATTGACGGCCAGCCCGCCAACCAACGAATCCGCAAAGACTCGACGGCCCAACTCGGCTCTCCCAATCTGCTCGCCAACGACAAGCTCATCAACCTGACTCCCGGCTCAACCGGCAGCGAGCCTGTCACGGAAGACTTTCTGCTCTCGCCCTCGAACCTCAACACGACGACTCTCTCGAATCTGGCCGGCCCCGAAATCGCAGACCAATTCGAAGCCATCACCAAACAGGTCGGCGACATCACACGCAAGATTAACGAAGGCAACGGCACCATCGGCCGCTTCTTAAACGACGAAGCTTTTTATAACAACCTCAACTCGACGATTCAGGATACGCAATCCGTCATCCGTCAAATCAGGTCTGGCGAAGGCACAGCCGGAAAATTTCTCAACGACCCGGCGGTCTACAACAACGTCAACGAACTCTCTCTGCGCCTCAACGACATCGCCGAAGGGCTGCGGCGCGGGCGCGGCACCGCAGGCAAACTCCTGACCGACGAAGCGCTCTACAATCGCGTCAACTCCATCGCCGACCGTGCCGACCAAGCCGTCGCCGAAATCCAGGGACTCGTCACAGAAGTCCGCGCAGGCCGCGGCGCCATCGGCAAACTCCTCACCGACGATGCCATCTACAACGACGCCCGCTCCGCCATCGCCCGCTTCAACACCACCACCCAGCGAATCGACAGCGTAGTCGCCAGTGCCCAACGCGGCGAAGGCACCCTCGGCAAACTCTTGACCGATGACCAACTCTACTCCAACATCAACCAACTCTCCGCCGAAGGCGTCAAACTCATCTACGACTTCCGACAGAACCCCAAAAAATACCTCACCGTCAAGTTCGAGCTTTTCTAAGCGCAAGCATTTGTTGCCGAAAAATTAAGTTCTTCACTGAGAAAATTAAGTTGTTCACTGGGTAAATTAAGTTCTTCACTGGACAGCAATATTTCGGGGATTTTAAAGTGCTGAAGAATCAGAAGAGGATGTGTCAGCTTACAACAAAATATTTGCTGTAGACTCATCTACGTTGAAACCTAGTTTTAGTACCATGCTTCTCCTGCCCAGAAACTTTCGATTCTTGAGTCGCTCTGAGAGCTAATGGCTCAGGCAATTCAAAGTCCGCATCGATCAAAACTTCCACTGAAATACCTGCCGCCCTTGCATATGCCAACAGTACTAGCGGCTGTGGCTCACGTAGGCCCTGTTCGAATCTCGATATATTGCCGGGATAAAGTTTTATTGGCGATGGAAGTTTTTGACTTCCTAACCTTTCTACCATCTGCGCTTGGGTAAGGCCAAATCTGGTACGAATCAAGCGGAGTTTTTCTGCCAAGCCAGCCGTTTGCGGGCGCGAGGATCCCATTAGAGTTTTCCTCCTTTGGGTCTGCACACGCGCGGTTTGTTTTTACACCCTATCGGAAGTATTATGGCTATGCTCCCTATGGGGAGCGTAACTTGCAAGAATTGCTGGCTCGCCTGGAATTCTTGTCTTGGATTCCAGGCGACTCCACCCGCGCCCGTATTCTTGATCTGCTGCATCGCGGCCAGCATCCGAACCAGATTGCCTCGGCGTTGCAGGTTTCGCTCCAAACCATCTTCAACGTCAAGCGGCGTTATCTCGCTAACGGGTTGGAGG
>JAWVFT010000060.1:0-6522 GCA_033855775.1 Blastocatellia bacterium
AATTTGAATTGCGGGCCGCCGTTGAGGGCTATAAAATCTTGCCCGTCAAGCTGGAATTCAATAGTCATTACCGTTCCCGTTGGTTGACCGGAAGCCTTTGCCGACTCCTCTTCGTAATGAGTAATATTTCCAATCTTAGAATTTTTAAAAATAGAGACATAAAAATTCACAGCCTCTTCCGCCTGTGTATCAAACCATAAAAACGGGGTGATTTTCTGCATACAGCTTTGCTCCTTCTATCTATGAAATTGCCTGGATAGTGAATGATAACAAAAAATTGTCGGCCTTCGTTAACTACCCTTAAAGGCGGACAGTGGACCGGGACTGGCGCGGCCGCCGCGTCGCTGGCGGCCTGATTACTTCGACATGTTCACTGCAAAGAGCCGAAGAATTTCTTGATGAGTTGCCGCGCCATCCCCGCATATGCTTCTTCGGGCTTTTCGTATCGCTTCAATTCTTCCATCTCTCTCTGCAAGCGGCTCTGCAACTGCGCGTCGCCGGGGCGCGCGTCGAGGTCTGCTATCAACTCTCTGACGCGCTCTATCTGCGCGAGCACAAGCTTGGCTCGCGCCTTGCGCTCCTGCACCAATCCGCTGCGCTGCAAGGCGTAGACTTTAATCGAAGCTTCGCCCTTGGAGCTTGGCTTGTTCCTGATGAGCGTGGGCCTGACGATTCCTTCTTCGGTAAACTCCAAATGCTGGTCTGGATTGTCGAGCGCGGGGTTCAGGATGAGAGGCTCTTCGCGCTTGCGGCTCTTGTGTGTGAGCCTGCGCCTGGATTCGTCAACCAGCGGAAAGTTGCTGCCCTTGCCGACCTTGACGGTCTTGAATCCTGTGTCGGCGGTTTCGTCCGGCACGAGTTGGTTGCGTTCGCGGTTGCAGTCTATGCAGGCCGGAAGCAGGTTGTCCCAAACCATCGCCAGCCAGTAATAGCCGGGCTTCTGCAACTTGATTTTAGGCGCGGCGGGCGGCGAGGTTTGGCCGCCCGCCGTGCCGCGCGCCTTGCCGCCCGCGTCTATGACGTTGAAGCCGCCTTTGGGGCGGTAATGTTCCACGTCGACGGGCTGCGTCGCCTGATACTTGCTTTCGCAGTAGGCGCACTTGCCCGCGAAGAGGCGCGTCAGTTCCTCTATCACGCTCTTGCTTTTATACGCCTTGAAGTCGAACGACTTGTTCAGATTTCCGGCCTGCGAATAGAACGCCAGCACGGCTGCCAACTCTTTCTCGCCAGCCGAGAGCTTGCCTTTCTGTCCCTTCAAGTCAACGGGAGGCGTCGAAGTTCGTTTGACGGTAATCATGGTGGGAGGCTCCTGGCTCAAACAATCTTCTTCCACAAATCCTTCACCTTCCTGAGCGTCTCATCCTTGAGCGGCGCGCTGGCGGCGGCGTGCATTGACCTGCTCGACTCGGCCAGATATTCGTCCGTCGCCTGAAGCATCATTCGCTCGCGCGGCGTCGAGCCGAGCACTTCGAGCTTCTCCATCTCGGTCTTCAACTGCGCGAGCTTTTCCTCCTGCGACTTCGTGCGTTTGCGCAGGGCCAGCAGTTGATAGTACTGCTCAAACTTTTCTTCGGTCGCGGGGTCAATCGTGCTCTTCAGTCCGAAATACTCCGAGGTCAAAAGCTGGTCAACGCGCATCCCTTCGGGCGAAGGCAAATCCGTGACGGCGACCGGACGATTGCGCTTGTCGGCCTTCATCACGATGACTTCGCCCGCGTGCAGCCCGCGCAGGCTGAGCGGGTCGTGGCTCGTGACGATGAACTGTAGGCGTGGAAAAACGTTGCGCAATCGTTGCACGATTTTCATCTTCCAACTCGGATGCAGGTGCGCGTCTATCTCGTCAATCAGGACGATGCCCTCGGCAATCTCCATCGCGGGCCAACGCTTGCGCATGACGCTCATGATGTCCGTAGTCAGAGCAAGCACGGATTGATAGCCGTCGCTCAAATCTTCGAGCGTCACGAGGGTGCCGAAAGCTTCGACTTCAATCTTTTTCCGGTTGCGCGGATTTCTGATGAGGCGGTCTTTCGGGTTGAGCAGCATGAGGTCTTTGAGCGAGCGCGCGATGCGGTCAAACTCCGTATCGCTCAACTGCCAGAGCCAGGGCGTCGCGTCATTGAGCGGCACGAAAGGATTGAACAGGTTGTAGGCTTTCGCGGCTTCGATGGTCTTGCCGGATTCCTGCTCGCGCTTGCTTGCCGCGTCGCCCGCGCGCGGCAGCAAGCGCGTCGCGCCGTAGCCGAGCAGCAGGACTTTCGGGTCTTCCGGCTTGCCTGTGAAGAGGCGCGAGCCTTTCTTAAAATGCAACTCGATTGGCTCAGCCGCGCCCGTCAGGTAAACCTTGACGAAGCCGCTCGGCTGCCCGCGCCGGACAAACTCCGAGGCGTTGAGCTTGAGCTTCTTGCGATGCTGCTTGCCCATCAAGGCCAGAGCCGTCGCCTGCAACACGGAACTCTTGCCCATCCCGTTTTCGCCGAGCAGCAACAGCCAGGAGCCTTTCTCCGGCGAGTCGGCCAGAACCGGAATCGTCAGCTTTTCGATAATCTTAAAGTTTCGTATCTCGATGCGCTCGATGAGGCGCGTCTTCGTGAAGTAGCTCTCCTTGTGCTGCTCGCTCGTGACGGAGAAGTTCTCCATCTGCGCCTCATGCACCGCGAAGGACGCGGCGGTCGCAGCCGCATATGATTTAAGCTGCTGCGAGTAAGACGACTGCTTTGTCGTTCGTTTGGACGCTGCGACCTTCTTGCTGCCGCGTTTCGTGGCTTTGACTGCGCGAGCCTCGCTGCTTTTGCTGGCGGCAGCGGGCGCGGCGTCAATGCTCTTAGCGATTTCTTCTGACTTGCGCGTCAAAGCTGTGCGAAACGAGAGAGCCGCCTTGAGGACGGCTTCCATCTTCGGGTAACGGCGCACAAGCTTGCTGCTCCATTGGTTGACGAACTGGCGGCGCATGGCGAGGAACGGCAAGAAGGGCTGGATGAGATGCAGCACGGCAGGCGACATCCATTTCTCTGCGACATGTTTGATAGAGATGGTTGCTGTCCATTGGTTGCGCAGTGTTCTGAACTCAAGCGCGCGCGCGTGCACCAGCGTCGAGCGATTGAGGCCGAGCATGTCTATCGTCACGCGCCCGCGCTGCGTGTCGGAAGCGACCTTGCCTTTCTCGTCAAAGAGCAGTTCCACTTCCGGGACATCCCTGCAAGGGTCCAGCAAGAGCGGTCGTTCGGCGCGCAACTGCTCTTCGTCCGTCGCCTCAACCGCCGCGCGCACGCCTTCAATCGGAAAGCGCGAGCCTTTCAGCTTGTTGCAGGTGGCGCAGCAGAAGAGCAGGTTCGACCATTCGTAGATGAGCCACCAGTAATGGTCCGGCGAGAGCGAGCCGTCGAGATTAACGGCGCGATTGCGTGGACGAAAGCTGTCAATCTCGTAGCCCGATGTCGTCTCGACGGGCGACTCGCAGTAGGCGCACTTGTTGTTGAAAGCAGAGGCCAGAGCGTCGCGCACGCCCTCCATCAGAAGCGCCGGATAGAATTTATAGCGTTGCTGTTGTCTCTTCTCAGGAGCGACTTTGAAAAACCTGGCTGCGTCTCTGAGCCGCGCTTTAGTTTCCGTGGAAGTTAAGGCAGCGGGCGCCGGGCCGCGTTGGACTTGAATCATCTGAGACCTCCTGAAGTGTTTGCGATTGTCTCCCGCCTGCGACGGATTATACACGCTCGCTTCCGGGCAATGCGCGTCGTCTTCATCAAAGATGACGGAAGAGAGAGACGGCCTTCTTCATTCAACCTTGATTCAATCCTGACGGGAAAGGCGTATTCACGGGGGCTGCTCTCGTCATACAATGGCGAAGCATGTGGACGGCAATGCGCGAGCGGAGACGAACGGGCTACCTTGTGGCGGTGATGGGCATCGTCGTCGTCACAGGCATGTTCAAGCTGTTCCGCGAGCAGATTAACTCGACCACCGTTGCGCTGACCTTGCTGCTCGTCGTGCTGTTCGTTGCCACCGCATGGGGTTCGCGTCCCGCCGTGCTCTCGTCCCTGCTTGGCGTCGTCTGCTTCAACTTCTTCTACTTGCCGCCGGTCGGCAGGATGACGATAGACGCGCCTGACAACTGGGTCGCGCTCTTCTCCTTCTTGCTGACGGCGTTTACCGCGGGGCAACTCTCGGCCCGCGCGAAGCGACGCGCCGAAGAGGCTGACGCCGCGCGGCTCGAAGTCGAGCGTCTATACAAGGAGCTTCAGGACGCCTTCGAGCGCGCCAGCCAGACGAAAGCCCTTGAGCAGAGCGAGCGTCTCAAGTCTGCCCTGCTCGACGCCGTGACGCACGACCTGCGCACGCCGCTCACCTCCATCAAGGCTTCCGTCACCACGCTGCTCGATGATTTTCAAGCGAAGGCCAATGACGACGAGGAGACAATCGCGCTCGACGCCGAAGGCCGGCGAGAGATGCTGGACGTGATAGACGAAGAGACCGACCGCCTCAATCGTTTCATCGAAGGCCTGGTCGAGTTGGCGCGCATCGAAGCCGGAGAGATGCGCCTGCGCCGTCGTTGGGACTCGCTCGAAGAGATTATCACGATGACTTTGGAGCGGGCCGCGCCGCTCACACGCGCGCACGAGATGCAGGTCGCGCTCGACGGCGAACTGCCGCCTGTGCGAGTTGACGCCAGAGCCGTCGCCGAAGTCCTCTACACCATCATTGACAACGCCACGAAGTATTCGCCGCACGGCACGCGCGTCCAGGTCGCGGCGCGGCGCGCGGATGAGCGAATGATAGAATTAAGCGTTGAAGACGAAGGCAGCGGCATCCCTTTGGAGTTGCGCGAGCGCGTCTTCGACAAGTTCTTTCGCGCGATGAGAGACGGCGACTCAAGCTCTCGCCAGCCTTCCGGCACAGGCTTGGGCTTGGCCATCGCCAAAGGCATCGTCGAAGCCCACGGCGGGCGCATCTGGATTGAGGATGCGCGCGGCCAAAGCGGCAGCCGCGTCGTCGTCACGCTCCCCATCGGCGAGACGCTTCCCATTGGCGAGACGGACGACGCCGCCGCTGCTGTGTCGCAGAGCGCGCCATCAACCGTAGCAGCCGAGCGGCGAGCGCTGTCGCAGATGAACGACGAGCGCAAGGGAAGTTGAAGGACGAGTGTTGAAACGGATGAAGGACAAGCGCGGTAGCGGATGAAGGATAAGTGTTGGAGCGGATGAACGACAAGCAGCGCATTCTCATCGTTGACGACGAGCCGCAGATTACGCGCGTGCTGCGCCGGAGCCTGACCTCGCGCGGCTACGACGTGCGCGTCGCTGCCGACGGCGAGTCCGCCCTACAGACCTTCGGCGACTGGTCGCCCGACCTCGTTATCACAGACCTTTCGATGCCGCACATGGACGGCCTCGAACTCTGCCGGAACCTGCGCGCCATCTCGCCCTTGCCCGTCATCGTCCTCTCCGTCAGAGGCGAAGAGCGCATGAAAGTGCAAGCCCTCGACGCGGGCGCAGACGACTACGTGACGAAGCCCTTCGGGATGAACGAACTGCTCGCGCGCATTCGCGCCGCCCTCAGACGCGCCGCCACGCAGCAACCCGCGGATGCCGCCTCAACCTTGCTTGAGCCCGGAGACTTTCGCATTGACCTGGAAAATCGCAGCGTCGCGGTTCGCGGGCGCGAGACGCATCTGACCCCGAAGGAGTTCGACCTGCTGGTCTACCTCGCCAGCCACGCCGGCAAAGTCCTGACGCACCGCACACTGCTCACCGCCATCTGGGGCGGGGAATCCGTCGAGCAGACCGAATACCTGCGCGTCTTCATCGGCCAACTGCGCAAGAAAATCGAACCCGCCCCCGCCGCCCCGCGCTACATCCTCACAGAGCCCTGGGTCGGCTACCGCTTCCACCCCGGCTCTTAATCAACCCTACACGCTGCCGAAGCGACAACGATGCCAGCCAGCCCTGCCCCTCTCTCCTCGCAAGCTTATAGCCGCTTGCTATCTTCAGGTCAGAACCGCTGTAACTTACTTCGGCGGCGTCTCTTTCTTCCGCTTGGGCGCGCGTTCCACATGACGCGCGCTTTCCCACGCCGCGAGCTTCGCCGGTTGGTCGCGCAGCACGTTGCGCACGATGGCATCCAGACGACGAACAATCTGCATCCCGCGCTCTATAACTTCGTCAATCGCGGCGGTCGCCGTCACGCGTTCGCGCCTGCCCGCTTCCTGCGCCGCGACGGCAGCCTCGAAAGCCTCTATGTCATCGTTGAGGTCTTCCAGAAAATCGGCGGGCAGCCCGTACTCTATAAACATCGCCTTGAGCGGCACGGCGTCTGCGGCACAGGCGCGGGCGGCGGCCAACAACTCCTGATCGTTGGCATTGCCGCGCGGCAAGCGAAACTTCTCTTCAAGTCCCGGCGTCACTTCCGCCATCGCGCGCCGTGCGACCGATAGCCTCAAGGTCGTCCCGCAAATTCCCGCGCGCCTCGTCCCTGCTCGCCGTGCCTTGCTCCGCCGAACTCCTGCCCGAAAATTGCTTGGCCGCATAC
>JAWVFT010000061.1:0-61353 GCA_033855775.1 Blastocatellia bacterium
ATCTTCGCTTCCGTCGCTTCCTTCCCGAAGGCTCTCATCAAACCGCGACCGGAGCCGCGAGCTTTCCGTGCGACTCGTAGCCGCGCAATCGCAGATTCTCGTAACGCGCGCCGAGCAACCCCGCGAAGCCCCGCAAGCTTTCATCATCATCAACGATTTCCAGACGCGGCAACTCAAGCGGCTCTCTCTTGAGCAGTTCGTTCACCTGCTCAAGATGATTTTGATAGATATGATAATCGCCGAGCGTGTAAACAAACTCGCCGACTTCGAGACGACAGGCGTGCGCGACCAGGTGGGTCAACAGAGCGTAAGAAGCGATGTTGAAAGGCACGCCGAGGAAAGCGTCAGCCGAGCGCTGGTAAAGCTGGCAATGAAGCGTGCGTTCGCCTTCGACCTTGAATTGAAAGAGCGTGTGACAGGGCGGCAGTTCAACGTTGTCGCACTCGCGCGGGTCCCATCCGGTCACAATCAGGCGGCGCGAGTTTGGATTGCGCTCAATCAATTCCAGCAGCCGCGCAATCTGGTCAACGCCGTCGCGCTGCGGATAGTGGCCGCCGAAGGAGCGCCACAGGTAGCCGTAAACGGGGCCGAGGTCACCCGCCTCACGATTGAAGCGGCTGGTGTGCGCTTCGTCGGCCCACTCGGCCCAGATGTCAACGCCGCGCGCTCGCAAGTTTGCCTCGTCCGTGTCGCCGGAGAGAAACCAGAAAAGCTCTTCGGCTATCCAGCGAAAGGGAACGCGCTTGGTGGTGACGAGCGGAAAGCCCGCGCGCAAATCGAAGCGCGTCTGGTATCCGAAATGAGAGATGGTTCCGACACCTGTGCGATCTTCGTGTCGAGCGCCGCGCGCGAGAATCGAGCGCAGGAGGTCTTGATATTGTTTCATGTCGTCAGGCTCTCTGTGGCCGCGTGCGCGTCTCTGATGGGCAGCCGGAGCGTCTTGATTGTAGAATAGTCCAGCCCGTTCTGTACAAAGCTCTCTCATCCACGGCGACCCATTTGAGGCGAAGGCTATGCCAACAGCAGCAGCAGCGCGTCCGTCTATCCGCAAACTCTTTCCCGTCACACTGCTCTTCATCTGCGCGACGCTCTTCGGCTGCCAGCAGCAGCGAAGCAATGATGCAAAGCAATTAACGCTGGCCGTCAACTCAGGCGTCGAAGGCGACGCGCTCAAGGCCGCCGCCAAAGATTACGAAGCACAGACCGGCGTGCATATCAACATCGCGGAGTTTCCCTACGCCAATCTTTTCGAGAAGGAACTGATTGACCTCAACGCGCGCACCGGAGCCTACGACCTCATCATGCTCGACGATCCATGGTTCCCGCGCTTTGCCTCGCTCGATGTCCTGACAGACCTCAAGCCGCTCTACGAGAAGCGCGGGAAGACAGGGCCGGACGCGGATTTCGTCGCAACCTCCATCGCTCTCTGCAAGCATCCTTACGAGACGGGCGCGCTCTACGCTCTGCCTTACGTCGGCAACTCTCAACTCTTCTTTTACCGCAAAGACATCCTGCAAAAATATAACTTGAAGGAGCCTGCGACGTGGGATGACGTGCTCGCGGCGGCGCGCGTAATCAGCGAGCAGGAGACGAGAAGCGATGGCGCGAAGATGTACGGCTACGTCATGCGCGCGGCGCAGGGCAACGCCGTCGTCGCAGACTTCATGCCCATCTTCTGGGCCTTCGGCGCGGAGATGTTCGACGACGCGGGCCGCCCGACCGTCAACAGTCCCGAAGGCATCGCGGCGCTTCGGTTCATGCTGGAACTCGGCAAGCATGCGCCGCCCGGTTATCAGAGCTTCAACGCCGACGAAGTTTCCGCTCACTTGCTGCAAGGCACAGCCGCTATGTCCATCAACTGGCCCGCATGGATTAGCGCTTTCAATGACCCTGCGAAGTCGAAGGTCATCGACCAGATGGAGTTCGCGGTGATGCCGGGCGCGAAGAATCCGGGCCGCGCCGAAATCGGCAACTGGCTCATCAGCATTCCGCGCGAAGCGAAGAACATTGACGCCGCCTTCGACTTTCTGCTCTGGGCCACAGACGGCGAGCGCATGAAGCGTTCGGCCCTGCGCGGCAATCCGCCGACGCGCCGCTCCGTCTTTCAGGACGCCGAACTGCTCGCCAGGTTTCCCTCCTATCCGGCGCAGCTACGCTCGCTCGAAACATCCAAGCCGCGCCCGCGCACGCCGCTCTGGAACGAAATCGAAAACACCTTCGGCATCTTTCTCTCCAAAGCCAACAGCGGCGAGCTATCGCCCGAAGACGCCATGAATCAAGCCAACGCCGAAATCACCCGCATCATCGAGCGCGGAAGATGAGAAAAGCAGGGGATGGGGGATAGGGGTTGGGGGCTGGAGAAGAACAAAAGCAAGCTGAACAAAGTAACCGCAGAGACTTGAGGGTTGAGCGGTTCGGGTTGGAGACGACAACGACGAGGGGCGACAGTCTTAAACAAAGACGAGAAACGACACTCTCAACTTGAAACGTGTCTTCCCCAACCCCTAACCCCTAACCCCCAACCCCCGACGCAGAGTTATGAGCCAGAGTCCTTCGCGTCAACTTCGGATGCCAAAGTTTCTCTCGCCGTCGCGCGAGTGGAAACTGCCGTGGCTGTTGCTCGCGCCGACCGTGCTCGTGCTGTTGGCCTTGTCCATCTATCCGCTGATTTATGCGGTCAAGGTCAGCTTGCAGGTTGGCGCGGGGGCATCTTTGCGCTGGTCTTTGCAGAACTTCACGCGGCTGGCCGCAGACCGTTTCTTCTTCGCCGCGCTGGCGCATACGCTCGTCTACGCGGTCGTGGCTCTGACGTGCGAGTTTCTGCTCGGCCTCGGCCTTGCCGTGCTGCTCAATGGTCGCCTGCGCGGGCGGGCGCTTTTTCGCGCTGGCCTGCTTGTGCCGATGATGTTGCCGCCGGTGGTCGTGGGCGTCGTGTGGCGTTTGATGCTCAATCCAAACTTCGGGGCGATTAACGGAACGCTAAAGGGAGCGGGGCTAAACTCGCTCGCGTTCGCCTGGACGGCTTCGCCCAAGCTCGCGCTCTTTTCCGTCATCATGGTTGACGTGTGGCAGTGGACGCCGTTTATGTTTCTGGTCTTGCTGGCCGGATTGCAAGCCATCCCGCAAGAGCCTTACGAGGCCGCGCTGGTTGACGGCTCGACGGCTTGGCAGACGTTCCAGTTCGTCACGCTGCCGCTCCTCAAGCCTGCCATCCTGATAGCCTTGCTCTTAAGAACGATGGACTTGCTGCGCGTCTTCGACCAAATCTTTATCCTCACAGAAGGCGGCCCCGGCTTTGCCACCGAAACCATCAGCCTCTACATTTACCGCGCCGCGTTTCGCTTCTCCGACTTCGGCTACGCGGCGGCGATGTCGTTCGTGCTGCTCATTCTGACGAACATCATCAGCCTGCTCTACATACGCCTGCTGCAACAACAGGAGGCCGCTTGACGGAGCAAACACGCATGACGAAAAAGCCCGCGACAAACTTTTTCAGCCGCCGCTTCAGTCGCCGCCGCTTTCGTAATCAACGCAGCCGACTCAGCCTGCGACTTTGGATGAAATACGCGCTGGCTTTTGTGGCTCTCATCATCGCGCTCGCGCCCGTCTACTGGATGCTGACGATTTCGCTCAAGAGCGAGGTGGAACAGTTCGCCTCGCCGCCGCGCTGGTTCAGGTTCACGCCGACGCTCTTTCATTATCGAGAAGCTTTCGTCGAGCGCTCCTTCGGTCAATACTTGTTGACGAGCGCGATGGTCGCCGTGCTCTCAACCATCTGCGCGATGCTGTTAGGCACGCTCGCCGCTTACGCCCTTGCGCGCTTTCGCTTTCCGCGCCGCCTCGACACGCGGCTCTCTTTGTGGATTCTCTCGACGCGCATGTTCCCGCCGATTGTCACAGCCGTGCCGCTCTTCCTGATGATGCGCGACGTGCGACTGCTCAACACGAAAGCTTCCCTCGTCATCGTCTACACGGCTTTCAACCTGCCTTTCGTCGTCTGGATGATGCGCGGATTTTTCCTTGAGATACCGCGCGAGATTGAGGAAGCGGCGATGGTGGACGGCGACTCGCGTTTGGGCGCGCTGTGGCGCGTGCTGCTGCCGCTGGTCGCGCCGGGGCTGGCCGCGACAGCCGTCTTCTGCCTGATTATCTCCTGGAACGAATTTCTCTTCGCGCTCGTCCTGACGCAGACGGACGCGGCCATGACGCTGCCCGTCGGTCTGGCGGGGCGCGTCACGCAGTACGAAATCAAGTGGGGCGTGATGAGCGCCGCCGGAGTCGTGGCGATGATTCCGATTCTGGTCTTCGCCATGGCCGTGCAGCGTTATCTGGTGCGCGGCCTGTCGCTCGGCGCCGTCAAAGGATGAACGAATAGCGGGGAATTTTAAGTTACAAATCAAGCGCGGCGATGATAAAAAGCAGTCTCACGCAAAGGCGCACAGGCGCGAAGGAAATCACGCGAGGTCAAGCAGCATTCAACAACTTTGCGGCTTTGCGCCTTTGCGTGAGCTTAACGTTTTGATGACTATGGATGTCAGGTTTCAAGATGTGACGAAGCGGTTCGGCGCGTCAACGGTGGTTGACGAGTTGAGCCTGACCATCGGCGACGGCGAGTTCGTCGTCCTGCTCGGCCCTTCGGGTTGCGGCAAGACGACGACGTTGCGAATGCTGGCGGGCCTCGAAGAAGCGACCGCGGGCGACATCTTCATCGGAGCAGAGCGTGTCAACGACGTGCCGACGCGCTTCCGCGACATCGCGCTCGTCTTTCAATCCTACGCGCTCTACCCGCACATGACGGTCGCGGAGAACATCGCTTACCCGCTGCGCGTGCGAAAGATTGCGCGGGCCGAACAAGCTGCGCGCGTCGAGCGTGTGGCGCGAATGCTTGAGATAGAAAAACTGTTGGGGCGCAGGCCGCGCGAGTTGTCCGGCGGCGAACGCCAGCGCGTCGCTCTGGCGCGTGCCGTCGTCCGCGAGCCGCGCGTCTACCTGATGGACGAACCGCTCTCGAACCTAGACGCCAAGCTCCGCGTGCAGATGCGCGGCGAACTCAAACGCTTGCAGCACGAACTGCGCACCACAACGGTTTACGTCACTCACGACCAGGCCGAGGCGATGACCCTGGCTCATCGCGTCGCCGTGATGCATCGCGGGCGGCTACAGCAATTCGACACGCCGCTCAATATTTATAATCGCCCGGCCAATCGCTTCGTCGCGGAGTTCGTCGGCAATCCAAGCATGAATCTGCTCGACGGGCGCGCAGACATCGCCGCGCGTATCTTCAAGAGCGGCGAGATTCAACTTCCGCTCTCGGAAACACAATGCCTGTGGCTCGAAGGCCACGAGCGCGTCACGCTCGGCATCCGCCCGGAGCACGTTCACGTCGCGCTCACAGAGCAACAGCCTGGAGACTTGCCCGCCACGGTCTACGTCACGGAGTTGATGGGCAACGAAACCTTCGTCTTCCTGCAACTCGGCCGCGAAAAACTCATCGCCCGCGCGCCCGCAGACTTTCGCGCCGACATGAACCAGCTTGTCCGCGCGACAATCGACATGGACAGAGCCGCGTTCTTTGACGCAGAATCCGGCGTGGCAATATAGAAGAAACCAAGAGCGCGGAATGTGTGACGATGACAGCATGACGATGCAAGCGTAGTGATGAAGGACGAGCTATCAAGAGCAACGCTTTCATCATCGCTCGTCGCTCATCGTTTATAGTGCATCGCTCATCGTTCGTCGTTAGTTTTTGGCAAGGGAGCAAGCAGATGAAACTGGCTTTAAACGGCGCGACGACGATGCGCGCGAGTCTGGTTGAGGATATTGAGGCGGCGAGCGCGGCGGGCTTCGAGTGTCTGGAAATCTGGGCATCGAAGCTGCGAAAGTTTCTTGATACGCAGACGACCACAGAGTTGAAAGAGTTGTTCGGTGAACAGCGTGTGCAGCCGTACAGCATCAACTCCATCGAGCGCATCACGTTCAGGAGCGCGGAGAAGCATCTGGCGTTGCTCGACGAGTGCGAAGAGTTGTGCAGCATCGCGGCGGAGATTGAATGTCCTTACATTGTCGTCGTGCCAAGCCCGCTGCCCTTGGGGCGAACGAAGGACGACGCCATTGAAGAATCCGTGCGCGTGCTGACGGAGTTGAGTCTCATCGCCGCGCATTACGGCGTCGCGCTGGCCTTCGAGTTTCTGGGCCAACCGGATTGCAGCGTGCAGACGCTTGCGCTGGCCGACGAGATTGTCCGGCAAGTGGGTCAGCCGAACGTCGGCCTTGTGATTGACAGCTTTCACTTTTACGCGGGCGGCTCGACCATTGAATCAATCAAACGGCTCGACCCGCAGCGGCTCTTCATCTTTCACATCAACGACGCGGAAGACCTGCCGCGCGAGCAACTCGAAGACCGTCATCGCCTGCTGCCGGGACTCGGCATTCTGCCCCTGCGCGAGATGCTCGGCGCGCTTGAGCACATCGGCTACGACCGCGTGGTCAGCGTCGAAATCTTTCGCCCCGAATATTGGGAGCGCGACCCTTTTCAATTAGCGCGCGAGGCGCACGCCGCGACGCTACGCGCCCTCGGCCAACATGAAGAAGCGACGGGCAAGCAAACGGAGTCATAAATGGAGCGAGTCAGGATTGGCATCATCGGCGCGGGCTACATCGGCGGAGTCCACGCGAAGACGCTCAGCAGCGATGAGCGCGCGCGCGTCTTCGCCGTGCATGACGTTGACGCTGAGCGCGCAGAGCAACTGGCGCGCTCTTGCGGCGCAGTCGTCAGCGCGAGCGCGGAAGAGTTAATCGAGAGCGTCGATGCGGTCTACATCACGACGCCGAACACGAAGCACACGGAGTTGGCGAGGGCTGCCGCCGCCGCAGGCAAACACGTCTTCTGCGAAAAGCCGATGGCGACGACGCTCGCGGAAGCGCAAGCGGTCCTGCGTGACGCCGAAGGCAGTCGAGCCGTTTTTCAAGTCGGGCATAATCGCCGCTTCGCTCCCGTCTACGTGCTGCTCAAGCGATTGCTTGCCGAAGGCAACGCGCCGCACTCGGCGCACGCGAAGATGAATCGCGGCGAGTTGCTGAATCCCGTTTGGGTCGGCGACGCGAGCCTGACGGGCGGCTTTCTCTACGAGACGACGATTCACATGTTCGACATGCTGCGCTTTCTCTTCGGCGAGGTCGCGCAACTCGTCGCCTGCGGCTCGACGCACGAGTACGCGGAGACGGACGACTTCTCCATGCTCTTCAAATTCGAGAGCGGCATGCACGCCACGCTCTGCTCGTCGGCGGACGCCAGTTGGCTCTTTCCCTTCGAACGCCTTGAGGTCTTCTCTCATCACGCGACAATCACGACGCGCGAGATGGAAAGCCTCACGCAAACGGTCGCGCTCGACGGCAGGCACACGACACACTCCATGCATCAACTGTCGAAGGAAGAGAAGTGGGGCTACGCGCAGGAAGACCGCGCCTTCTTGGACTCGATTCTGAGCGGCGCTCCGCCCGCCGTCAGCGCGCTCGACGGCCTCAAGTCTGTCGAACTGGTTGACGCCTGCTACCGCGCCGTCAACAGCGGCGAGCCTGTCAACTTCGCTCATTAGTCACAGCCCGCCCGTCAATCTTTCATCAATCGGAGAAGAAGTACGAAGTTTTTCGTTGACAGTACGAAGTTCTTCGTAGTAGAGTGTGCGCGTTGTGATTTCCGCCCTTGAAGGAGTTCAGAAAAGATGCCTAGACGAAGCACACCGCGACCGACAGATTCCGAGTTAGACATCCTGCGCGTGCTCTGGCGGCGCGGCCCGTCCACCGTGCGCGAGGTTTACGAAACGCTCAACCGTAAGCGACCGACAGGCTACACGACCGTGCTGAAGATGTTGCAGATTATGACGGAGAAGCAGCTGGTCGAGCGCGAAGAATCGCAGCGCGCTCACGTTTACGAGGCGCGCTTGCCGCAGGAACAGACGCAGCAACAACTCGTCGGCGACCTCCTGGAGCGAGCCTTCGACGGCTCGGCCAAGAAACTCGTGATGCAGGCTCTTTCGTCAAAGAAGGCTTCAAGCGAAGACCTGACGGAGATTCGAGAATTGTTAGACAGATTCGAGCGAGGCGCAAAATGAAGATAATGGAAACGCTGTTGGGCCAACCTTTCATGCAAGCTCTCGGTTGGGCCTTGATTCATTTCATCTGGCAGGGCGCGCTGGTCGCTCTGCTCTACGCGGGCCTGCGTTCGCTCTTTCGTCGTCACGCGGCGAGCGTTCGTTACGCTGTGGCCTGCGGCGCGCTGCTGCTCTTGCTGGCGTTGCCGCTCCTGACGATTTCGCTGCTCGGATTCTCTGCGTCTAACTCGACGCTTGCGCCGCGCGGGCAGAAAAGCGTTGTGCGACTCGCCGCGCCGCCTGCGAAACTGTTGGACTTATCAACGGCGCAAACGAGCGCGGCGGAGCAAGGCTCTGACGAAACGAGGACGACGATTGCCGCCGCGCCGCTTCGTCACGGAGCATTGAGCAGCTTCAGCGCGCTCATGCCGTGGCTGGTCTGCGGCTGGCTCTTGGGAGCGTTGCTGTTCTCCGTGAAATTCATCGGCGGCTGGACGCTCGCGCGGCGGCTCAAGGGGCGGCGGACGAATGTGACAGCGCCGCGCTGGCAGGAAGCTGTGGCGCGCTTGTCGCGGCAACTGCGACTGGCTAAGCCAGTGCGCTTGTGCGAGTCTGCGTTGGTCGAGGCTCCGGCGGTTGTCGGGTGGCTGCGTCCTGTCATACTCGTTCCGGCGAGCTTGTTGACGGGCTTGCCAGCGTCGCAGGTCGAAGCTTTGCTGGCGCACGAGTTGGCGCACGTGCGTCGTCATGATTATCTCTTCAACCTGTTGCAGACGATGATTGAGACGCTGCTCTTTTATCATCCGGCGGTGTGGTGGATTTCGGGGCAGGCGCGCACGGAGCGCGAGCATTGCTGCGACGACATGGCGGTCGAAGCGTGCGGCGACGTGCTCGTCTACGCGCGAGCCCTGACGGAGTTGGAGCAACTGCGCGGCGGCGTCTCCGGCCAACTCGCTGTGGCAGCGACGGGCGGCTCGCTCTTGCATCGCGTGCGGCGGCTGTTGGAAACGCCGCGCGTCTCGGCGAGCGCTTCTTCGTCATGGTTGGCGGGCGTGGCGGCGTTGGTCGCCGTCTGCGCCATCGTCGTCGGGGCGCAAAGCGCGCTGTTGTCGAAGGCCATCGCCGCTCGCAACACAAACGACGCGCGCGAGGGCGCGAAGCCGAACGGGCGCCGCGCGGCCCTGACGATTATGAGCGTGCCTTCGATTCGCGTCTGGCGCGCGAGCCCGTCGTCGCTGGAAGAGATCACGAGGAAGACGCTGAAGAGTTTGACGGCGAACAATATTCCGGCGGTGGGTTTTGTCGGCGAAGGCTCGCTCTCTTACGGAGCCGACCGGCAGGCGCGCATCAACCTCTTGAAGATGTGGCTCGACGCGGGGCTTGAACTCGGCAACCAGACCTACAGCCACAAGAGTCTTTACGAGACGCCGCTCAGGGATTACGAACTGAACGTGCTGAACGGCGAGCGCGTGATGCGGCCCTTGATGAAAGAGCGCGGGATGCAGTTGTGTTATTTCAGCTACCCGTTTCTCAACACAGGCCCCGACGCCGAAACCAAGCGCGCCTTCGAGCAATTTCTAGCGGAGCACGGCTACACCTTAACGCCCGTCACGATTGACAGCATGGACTGGCTCTTCGGCCAGGCTTACAACGAGGCGCAGCGGCGCGGCGACGCGGAGACGATGCGGCGCGTCGCGGACGAGTACGTGCCGTACATGGAAAAGATGCTTGAGTTTTATGAACAACTCTCGACGGATGTGGCCGGCTACGAAGTCCCACAGGTGTTGATGCTGACGGCCAGTTCGCTTCTCTCAGAGCGCTTGGACGACATGATTGCGATGATGAAAAAACGCGGCTACTCTTTCGTCACGCTCGAACAGGCTTTGCAGGACAAGGCTTACCGTCAAGCCGACAATTACACGGGAGCGGTCGGCATCTCCTGGCTTCAACGATGGGCCATCACGAAAGGGCAGGGCTTCCGCAAAGAGCCGCCGCTCCCGCCCTTCATGCAGCAGTTCGACAAACGCAGCGTGAGCGCGTCGGACTTTAAGACCGAATAAGGATGAAGGCGAGCGGAGCCCGCGCGAGTCTCGCTCCGCGAAGCCGCATGAAGCTGCACGAAGCAGCGTTAAGCTCTTAATCAGGCTAACGCCGTTTCGTGCGGCTTCATCTGTTTCGCTTCTTGCTTCAAGTGGTCAACGCTTCGTCGCCCGCCGGAAAATTTCAGCCCTTGCTTCATCGCGTTTCAAATCTCTCCTGAATTATTGTAGAGTGCTGACACTCCGAAACGGATAATCATTCTCTTCCAAAGGAAGCTATGGCTGAAGAACCTCTTTTGAACGAAGCGGAAGTGCGCGTGCTCGGCTCTTTGATTGAGAAGCAGATCACGACGCCGGAATATTACCCGCTGACGCTGAACGCGCTGACGCACGCCTGCAACCAGATTTCCAACCGCGACCCCGTTGTCGCTTACGACGAGAAGATTGTGGCCCGCGCTCTGGAATCCCTGCGCGAGAAGAATCTGGCGTACATCTTTTACGGCAGCGAGAGCCGCGTGCCGAAGTACAAGCACGTCGTGCCGGAGGTGCTCGGCCTGACGCCGCCGCAAGTGGCCGCCATGTGCGTGCTGATGCTCAGAGGCCCGCAGACCGTCGGCGAAGTTCGCGGGCGCACGACGCGGCTCTATGAATTTAAGGAACTAATGGAAGTCGAAGCGACGCTCGAAGAGTTGGCGACGCGCGATACGCAGCCGCTCGTCGCGCGCTTGCCGAAACTGCCGGGCCGCAAAGAATCTCGCTACGCGCACCTGCTGTCGGGACTGGTCGAGGTCGAAGCCGAAGCCACAGCGCCGCGCACGGAAGCGGCGACGAGAGAAGTTCGCGCCGAGAACGAAAGAATCGCCGCCCTCGAAGCTTTGGTCGAAACACTGCGCGGCGAAGTCGCGGAGTTGCGCGCGCAGTTCGACGATTTCAAAAAGCAGTTTGAATAAACTTTTCGTCGTTCGAATAAACTTTCGGGCTGATGCCTTTGAAGCTTCCAAGAGAATTTTACACGCGCAAAGATACGCTGCTCGTTGCGCGTCAACTGCTCGGATGCAGGCTGGTCGTTCCCGCGAATGACGGCGCGCGTGTGTCCGGCATGATTGTCGAAACCGAAGCCTACATGGGGCCGGAAGACAGGGCCGCGCACAGTTACGGCCATCGCCGCACCCCGCGCACGGAGACGATGTACGGCCTTGGCGGCGCGGCATACGTCTTCTTCATCTACGGCATGTATTATCAATTCAACGTCGTTGCTGGCCGCGCGGGCGTTCCTCACGCCGTCCTGTTGCGCGGGCTTGAGCCGCTTGAAGGCATCGAGCAGATGCGCGAGCGGCGACCCGTCAAGCGCGACCGTGATTTAACGAACGGCCCCGGCAAACTCTGCATGGCCCTCGGCCTCGACCGCTCCTTTGACGCCGCGGACTTGCTCGGCGAGCGCGTCTGGATTGAAGCGGCTGAGCGAAAGCTCGCCCCGCGACAAATCATGAGCGGCCCGCGCATCGGCATTGACTACGCCGCAGACTACATAGACAAGCCTTGGCGCTTCTGGGTCAAGGATAACGCTTACGTCAGCAAGCTTCGCTAACTGCCCGCCGCTAACAATCAACTCGACTCTTCGCGCCTTCCGTTTTTCTTTGTTCGCGCCTCCAGCGTGAAAAGCAGTTTCACGCTGGAGGCGCAAAGCTAAAACCGTAGGCGCAAAGAGTTGAACGATTGCTTGTCGCGCTGATTATCCGTTGGCGCAAGTCGCTATCGGCGTGGAGAAAAGTTAAACTGCAAATGTGGAAGTCACATTCTTAGGAACCAGTTCAGGTGTGCCGACGCGCGCGCGTAATGTGTCGAGCGTGGCTCTGCGGCTGGCGCAGCGTGCGGAGGTCTGGCTCTTCGACTGCGGCGAGGCGACGCAGCATCAGTTGCTCCGCAGCGCGCCGAAGATTAGCCAGATTAGCCGCATCTTCATCACGCACCTGCACGGCGATCACGTCTTCGGTTTGCCCGGATTGCTGGCGACGTGCGGGCTGGCCGGACACGCCACGGGCATTGACCTTTACGGCCCGCCGGGGCTCGAAGACTACGTGCGCTCAAGCATCCAGTACTCGCACACCATCCTTGCCTACCCGCTCGGCATACACACCATCGAGCCGGGCATGATTTACGAAGACGACGAACTCGTCGTCAGTTGTCTGCCCTTGAAGCATCGCATTCCGGCCTTCGGCTATCGCGTGACGGAGAAGGACAGGACGGGGCGTTTCGATGTCGAGCGGGCGGCGGCGCTCGGCATTCCTTCGGGGCCGCTCTACGGCAAGCTCAAGCGCGGCGAGCAGGTCACGCTCTCCGACGGGCGCACGGTCAACGGCGCGGACTTCTGCGGCCCCGACGAAGAAGGACGGAAATTCGTTTACTGCACAGACACCATCTTCAGCGAGAACGCCATCGAATTGGCGCGCGACGCAGACCTCTTGATTCACGAAGCGACCTACGTGGCGCAGGACGAAGCTCTGGCGCATCGCGGTCAACATTCGACGGCGAGCATGGCGGCGCGCGTAGCCAGCGAAGCGCGCGTGCGCAAGCTCATCATCACGCACTTCAGCCAGCGTTATGCGCGCGGCAACGAAGTCGAGCCGGAAGCCTTGCTCGCGGAAGCCCGCGCCATTTTTCCGGCGACCGAGATGGCGCGCGACTTCATGGCCGTCGAAATTCCGCGCAGGCTCGCCGCCGTTTGAGTTGAAAGCATTTGAAGATGAAACCTGAGATGAAGTTGACGGAAGAAGCGGTCGCTGGCTACGGCGAGTTAACTGATTACGACACGTTCACTGACTACGACGCGTTCGCCTGGTTCTTCGACCAATATTGGAGCCGCGAAATTCCCGAAGCGATGATGTCAGCCATCGAGCAGACGTTGCTGCCGCGATTGCCCGCGCAAGCGCGCCTCCTGGACCTCTGCTGCGGCACGGGCCAACTGGCGGCGGCTTTGACGGCGCGCGGTCTGACTGTCACAGGCGTTGACAATTCGGCGGAGATGCTGCGCTATGCGCGCGTGAACGCGCCCGCCGCGGAGTTCGTTCGCGCAGACGCGCGCCGCTTCAAGCTTCCGCAATCCTTCGACGCCGCTATCTCGACCTTCGATAGCTTGAACCACTTTCTGACGCTCGAAGACCTCTCGGCGGTCTTTCGTCAAACCCGTCGCGCGCTCGGCGCGGGCGGCTGGTTTCTCTTCGACATGAACGTCGAGCGCGGATTCGTCACCCACTGGCGCGACTACTTTGCTATCGTTGAAGAGCACGCCGTCTGCGTGCTCACGGGCGAGTACGACCCGGAGCAGCGGCTCGGTCGCTACGACATCACGATGTTCCGGCGGCGCGGCAAATCATGGCAGCGCGCCGACACCACCATCTCGGAGCGATGCTATGAACTGAAGGAGATTAAGCGCGAGTTGAAGAGGGCGGGCTTCAATGAAGTGTCTGCCTTCGCCGCCGACGCCGATCTGGGACTCGCATACCACACGGGGCGGATTTTCTTTCTCGCCCGCTAAGGCGCGAGCGAGCGCGCCACGGCTTGTGTCTTCCAACCACGTCGTAGCAGAATTATTATGCGAGACGAATCCTGATGCCGAGACAAGATTTTGAACATGATGAAGCGGTCGTCACAGAGAGCGAGACGCGGCTCAAGAAGCCGCCGCTCTACAAGGCGCTGATTCACAATGACGATTACACGACGATGGAGTTCGTCGTCTTCGTGCTGCAAACAGTCTTTCAGCACGAGGAAGCCGAGGCGGTCGCCATCATGTTGCAGGTGCACATGGAGGGCGTCGGCGTGGCGGGCATTTACACTTACGAAATCGCCGAGACGAAAGCGGCGCAGGTCGAAGCTCTCGCCCGCGCCCGCGAGTTTCCGCTGCTCTGCACCATCGAAGAAAACTAAACGAGCCTGAGTTTCATCAATCAACCGGCTGAAACCTTTAACCCACAAAGAGAGGCGCGCAAAACGTGATGACACCCGAACAACGTTTAGACCGCCTGGAGCGAATCGGCAAACTATTCGTCAGAGCCGGGCTGCGAGAACGCAGCCGTATGCGCGAGACGGACGACAAGATAGCGATTGTGATTGACATGCAGATGAAGAATGAAGAGCGCTTCGCTCAGCTTGCAGAATCCCAAACTCGCACCGACCGTCGGCTCGATGCGTTGATTAACTTCATCGAAGGAGGGCGCAACGGAAAGCCAACGGCTGACAGTTAGTGGATTGATAGTGATAGGATTTTTTCAGGAATTGAGTGGTTAGTCGCGCCCGGTTGATTCGGGCGTTAGGCAGCAACATTGAGAGGTATCTCCTTAAAAAGGAAACTCAGGATGTTTTCAGATTCTCTGGTGATAAAACTGGTCTCCTTTGTTCGCTCAATCGGCATTGAGGCGCAAGCGTGCCCGATTGATTGGAAGTCACGCTTTCCGGGCCTCGATGTTCGGGCGGGCGCTGTGCTGGTGGATGAAAGCCAGTTGATCCATCCCGGAAATATTTTACATGAAGCCGGACACATCGCTGTGCATGATCCGGCTCGCCGTTCGCATCCGAAGTTTTCTCCCACGAAGGGCGAAGAAATGAGCGCGCTCGCCTGGTCATATGCGGCGGCAGCGCATCTCGGCCTGAGCGCGGAGTTGGTTTTCTATCCGGGGAGCTATACGGGCTGGTCGACTGCGCTGATAGAGAACTTCGCCGAGGGTCGCTATATCGGAGTTCCCCTGTTGCAGCGCTACGGCATGGCCGTCGAGCCGCGCCTGGCCCGAGAACGCGGTGTCGAGCCATATCCGCACATGATACGATGGGTAAGGTGACACAGTAGGCGGCGAGGCGCGTCCTAACAACTCATTCAACCCGATGCCTCGATAGCCTCACTTCTTACCTTTCTTACTCACCTTAGCCTTCTCATCTTTCGGCTTCGGCGGACTGGCCTGCTAATCCTTCTTACAGTTCCCATCCTTCGTGTATCCTGCCGCTTCTGCTTCAGCAGCGCTCTTGAACAACATCCGGTTCTTCTCTCCCACGTGGCTGTAGCCCGGACATGCCGGCGGGTGATACTTCTTGCTGTTCTGATTGCCGATGACCTCTCCGTCGTCAGGCGCGCGCGGCGCTTGTGCTTGTAGTCTTCGCGGTCGAAGCCGGACTCGTCCTGGTTGTCTGTGTAGTTTCTGTCTGTCTTTGACGCTTCATTGGCTCTATTTAATCCAATCATCGAGCGTGCTTGGCGTCCCGTGTTTCTTCCATGCCGCGACTGAACTGAATGCCTCGTGTTTCGCTGCCGGTTCAAACAAACCATTCAACTGTTCGATGATGTATTGGTAGTCTCGATCCAGTTTGGCCGACTGTCGGAGTGTTGATTCGATTTCAGCGGAGCTGGCGCCCATTGACTTCTCTCGCAACTCGCTTAACTTGTCGTCCAGGCTTGCTTTTTCCTTCTCATATAGTGACTTGGCCTTATTCTTAATTTCCAGATACAAACCGGCAGATGCTTCCGGCACTACTTCAAAGTCGCCCGTCGCTGTCACATGCACGAGGCCGCCATAGCCTTTGACGTGGTTGACGTAACCGCCTCCGGTCAGCGCTTGCTGAAAGCCCTTCAAATAAATGGCAGAGCTACAGGAAACCAAATCAATCAATCCTTGATGCGCATTTGTGTAGCCGAATGCTTGCAGTGTTCTCAGCAACTCTTCAGGAGATTTCCCGCTGATGGTTGCGCCCGTGCCGTGACCGAGCACATAGAGCGTCTCATTGACGCCCAGAGCGCCGAGTGGTTGGTCTCCCATATTGAAGGCCGTGTCTACCACGTCTTCTTGTTTTGCAAGCCTCAGATTGTTCATAGTGTTCCACTGTGATTCCTCCGAAGCCTCATCGGCAGGTTCGGAAGTTCGCACAGTGACGACTTTGCGTTGAATCGCTTGACCGTCGCCGGAAGCAGTTGAAGATGCTTGAAGCTGCATCGTCGTCTGTCCGGTGTTGACGGCGGCGTGTTTTAGTTGTCCGACAGTCTGTTTCCTTTTAGAAAACGTCACGGGAACGCTTGAGAGCGTGTCTGTTTTAGCAAGCAGGTCTTGAATGGGGCTGGGATTGCCGTAAGCAGATATGTCGATTGGGTCTTCAAACAAATCAAAGGCATGACGGTCGAAAGAAGGCTTCTTCTCGCTCGGCAATGTCAACGTAGCGTTTTCTTCAGTCTCTTCCGCGAAGAAGATAGCCTTCATCTCGGCTCGGGTTTGGATTATCTCCTTCTGCATTTGAAGCAGTTCGGTTTTGAGGTCGAGCACGGCCTTCCTCTCCTGCGACGTAGTGGGCTTCGGCATCTGCTCGAAAGCATCCACTTCCATCATGTGGCTTTCGGCAAGCCGGTTGACAGTATCTCTAAGATCCTGGTAGAGGTCGCGGTCCTGCTTGCTTTTGAAGATGGCCTGGTTTCCATTTTTAAGCGTGATGGCATTACCCAGGTTTCCTTTCACCTTTACGTTCGGAGCATACGGCTTGAGCAGTTCGTAAAAGTTGCCCAGATAGCCCGCATCGTCTCCGGCGGCAGTCTTACAACCGGACAGATAAATCATGCCGCCATAAGTGGATTCCAGGCCCAACTCTTTGAGCAGGTTGACCAGATTGGTGGCCGTGTAGCCTCCAACCTGCCGCACAAATTCTTCGCCGCTGGCGTGCCCTCCATGACCATAAATCCGAATCTCTTCATTACCGATGCCATCGAGAGGCCCCCACTTGAAGGGTCTGAATCGAGTATCCCACGGACGCGCGACTGTCTCAGGATGCTCATTGATGCGGTCAGCCACGGCGTCCGTAATAACCTGCGCAGAGTCCAATTTTTTCTTTGTCGGAGTGGGCTGCTCTCTTGTTAATGCAGCCACGTCGTCCAGCGGGAGAACCACCATTTGAATAATCTTTCCGGTGGCTGCAAACGGCGCAGGCCTGGCCTGATGAGCGCTTTTTAATTGTGCGGCTTCATGCCCCATTTTATCGGCTTCGGCCTCCAACGAACGGTCGTCATTGATAGCCACGCCCTTCGCCTGCGTCGTCGGCTGCACTCGGCCCTGCTTCTGCTGCGCCACGTGCCAGGCCTCGTGCGCTAAGTGCTGTTCCTGCCCCGGCCCGACGTGGATGTCCGTCCCCTGCGTGTAGGCCAACGCCTGCACCGTCGCCGGAGCCGCCGAGTTGTAATGCACCTTCACGTCATCCATCGAAAGGCCGGACAGATGCTCGACTCCGGCCTTCAGATTATCGGGCAGCCCCGTCTTATTCTCCCGTTTCTGTAGTGGCTCGGACTTAGATTGCAGCGGCTCTTCATCTTCCGGCGTCTCTTCTCTTTGCAGCGGAGCAAACTTTCCCTGCAACGGCTCTTCCTCTTCGAGCGTCGCCTGTCGTTGTGTTAACTCTTCGTCTTCCAGCGACTCTTGAAGTTGGACAGGCGGCTGTCCTTGCCGTGAGTCGTTGCGGCTGTTCAGAGTTTCTGCCAATTTCGCCTGCGCGACCACGCGTGGACTGGCGTTGAGCATCTGTTGCAGTTGCATTTGCGATTGAACCCTGGAACTCTGGTTCATCACCTCTCGCCGGGAATTGACAGAATTATTCGCCTGCTGAAAAGTCGTGTGGGCGGGGGTATCGGTTCTTGAGTAACCGTCAGTAGTTGGGCGGTTGTGGCTCTCGCTGTTCGTTTGTTTGAAGGTGCTCATGGGAGGATTTGCCTTTCGGAGGAACGATATTCTCGTCTCTTACTATTGTCAAGAGTTACACTGTTGCTATGTCGCTGATGGCCTGACCGGGTGGGCGTGAGGAAAAGCCTGCTCTCCGCTGGCAGCTCAATCTATGTCCGGTTAGCTTTATTACAAGTGGACAGCAATCGTGTTCCTCTACCCCTGCGACACATATGGGACAATCTGTGTCGAGCACAACCGCTGCTTCTTTGCTTCAAAGGCGGCAACGGTGTACATTTTTCCAGGGAACTCAACACCCATAGACACAGACAGGCATGCTTTAATGATTACCAGAGAATTACAGATTACTTTGAGCGCCGCCGTCAACGAAGCCATCCGGCGGCGGCATGAATACGTCACCCTCGAACATTTGCTCTACGCTCTGCTTGAGGACGCGACGGCGAGCCGCGTCATTCATCATTGCGGCGGCGACACTGACGCGCTCAAGCGCGACCTCGATAAATTCTTCAAGGAAAACCTGGAGCAGATTAAGCGCAAGCTCGGCAGCATCCCCGAACAGACCATCGCCTTTCAACGCGCGCTCGAATACGCTTTGATGCAGGCGGAAGCTTCGGGGCAGAAGGAGATTGACGGCGGCAATATTCTGGCCGCTCTCTTTCAGGCAGACCAATCGCACGCCGTCTACTTGCTCAGGCAGCAGGGCATCACGCGCCTTGACGTGCTCAACTATATCTCGCACGGCATCTCGAAGATTGCGGGCGACGATGCGCCGCTCGTAGGGACGGGCGAGGCGGAAGACGACGGGCGCGAGGCGCAGGCGGAGCGCGACCCGCTGAAAGCCTTCACCGTGAATCTGATTGAGCGCGCCGCCGAAGGCCACATCGACCCGCTCATCGGGCGCAGCCCCGAACTGCTGCGGACGATTCAGATTCTCTGCCGCCGTCGCAAAAACAACCCGCTCTACGTCGGCGAGCCGGGCGTCGGCAAGACCGCGATTGCCGAGGGCCTCGCCCTCAAGATTCATCAAGGCAACGTGCCGGAAGTCTTGACGGGCGCGCAGGTCTACGCGCTCGACATGGGAGCCGTGCTGGCCGGGACGAAGTACAGGGGCGAGTTTGAGCAACGCTTCAAGAGCATCATCAACGCTTTGAAAAAACTGCCGGGCGCGATTCTTTTCATTGACGAGATACACACGATTGTCGGCGCGGGCGCCGTCTCAGGCGGCTCTATGGACGCCTCGAACATCATCAAGCCCGCGCTCGCTTCGGGCGAGTTGCGCTGTATCGGCTCGACGACCTACAGCGAATACAAGAACGCTTTCGAGCGCGACCGCGCGCTGGCCCGCCGCTTTCAGAAGATTGAAATCGGCGAGCCGACCGTCGCCGAAACCATCGAAATTCTGGACGGCTTGAAGAGCTACTACGAAGAGCATCACGGCGTCCACTATACGACGGAAGCGATTCGCGCCGCCGCCGAACTCGCCGCCAAGCACATACACGACCGCTTCCTGCCGGACAAAGCGATTGACGTGCTCGACGAAGCCGGAGCGGCGATGAAGTTGCTGGCAGCCGCAGAGCGGCCCGACAAAATCGGCGAGCACGAAGTAGAGATGGTCGTCGCGCGGATGGCGAAGATTCCGCCCCGCACGGTCGCCAGTTCCGAGAAAGAGCGGCTGCAAAAATTGGAAGCCGAACTGCGCGCCGTCATCTTCGGGCAGGACGCGGCGATTGCTCAAATCACAAACGCCATCAAGCTCTCGCGTTCCGGCCTCGGCCAACCGGACAAGCCCACCGGCTCGTTTCTCTTCTCCGGCCCGACGGGCGTGGGCAAGACGGAGTTGGCGAAGCAACTGGCGGTCGCTCTCGGCGTCGAGTTCCTGCGCTTCGACATGAGCGAGTATGCGGAGCCGCACACGGTTTCGCGGCTTATCGGCGCGCCGCCCGGCTACGTCGGCTTCGACCAGGGCGGGCTGCTCACGGATGCCGTCAACAAGACGCCCTACGCCGTCCTCGTCCTTGACGAAATTGAGAAGGCGCATCCGAACCTCTTCAATATCCTGCTGCAAGTGATGGATCACGCCACGCTGACGGACAACAACGGCAAGAAGGCTAACTTTCACAACGTCATTCTGATTATGACGACCAACGCGGGCGCGCGTGAGATGAGCGAGAAGGGCATCGGCTTTCAAAAGGACAGCGGCAACAAGGGCCACGGTCGCGGAGCCATCGAGCGCACCTTCAGCCCTGAGTTTCGCAATCGCTTAGACGCATGGATAGCTTTTAATCCTTTGAGCTTTGAGGTCACGGAACTCGTCGTTGACAAGCTTATGCGCGAGGTCAACGCGCAACTCGCGGAGAAGAACGTGACCGTTCGCCTCACCGAACCGGCCCGCGCGTGGCTCGCCAGAAACGGCTTCGACCGTCTCTACGGCGCGCGTCCGATGGCGCGGCTGATTCAAACGAAAATCAAACAACCGCTCGCGGAAAGGTTGCTCTTCGGAACTGAGACGCTCGGCGGCGAGGTGCTCATTGACGAGCGGGACGGAGAACTGGCTTTGAACTTTCCAGCCATGACGGTTCACCAAGACTAAGAACCTGAATCTCACGCAAAGGCGCAAAGACGCAAAGAAGAAACCCAACCGTTTTTCCTTTGCGTCTTTGCGCCTTTGCGTGAGAATTGTTTTCGATGTGGTTTAGAAGAAACACGACTGTCATTGATTTTCCAGACCCGCGTAACGCCACCGTTGACGGCATCGTCGCGTTCGGCGGCGCGCTCACGACCGCGAACCTGCTGCGGGCTTACAGGCGCGGCATCTTTCCGTGGCCGATTGAAGGCTTGCCGCTGCCATGGTTCTGTCCGCCTGAGCGCGGGATTTTAGAGTTCAAAGAGTTGCACGTCCCGCGCAGTCTGCGTCATGCGAGGAATCGCTCGCGGCTTCGTTTCAGTTTCAACCAGGCTTTCCCGGCAGTCATTCGCGCGTGCGCCCTGACGCCGCGCGCGGGCGAAAGCGGAACGTGGATTACTCCGCAGATTGTTCGCGCCTACGGCGAGTTGCATCAACTCGGACACGCGCACAGCGTCGAGGCTTGGGAAGATGACATGCTCGCCGGGGGCCTGTACGGAGTCGAGGTTGACGGGGCGTTCGGCGGCGAGAGCATGTTCTACAAGCGGCCCAACGCTTCCAAGCTGGCGCTGCTGTTCTTAATCGAGCGCCTGCAAGCGCGCGGACTCGACTGGATGGACGTTCAGATGATGACGCCGCACATGGCCGCGCTCGGCGCCAGGCTCATCAAGCGCGAAGAGTTTCTGGAAAAGCTCGCGGAGACGCGCGCTCGCGGATTAAAGTTGTTCGGCGACGAGATGAGCAACGACGGCGAAGCTCAATAAATTAAGAGACGACGGCGAAGCTTAAGCTTGAGCCATGTTGTCATCGCTGCTTGCCCGTAAGGCTTCGAGCGCGAGGGCGTTGAATTTTTCGGGATGCTCTTCCTGCGGCATCATGCGGCAGCGGTCGAAGATGACGAGGCGCGCTTGCGGGTTGAGATGCAGCAAGTCTGCGGCTTGTTCGAGCTTGTTGGTTTCGTCCTGCTTGCCCCAGACGAGCGTGACGCGCTGCTGCAAACGGGCGAAGGGCGCGCGGATGTCCGTGTTCAAATAGCCGGAGAGAAAAGCCGCGATGACGTGCTGCGCGCCGGGTTGATGGCTGGCCGCGTAGTATTGGCTGACGAGTCGTTCGGTGACGCGCGCCGGGTCGTAAAAAAGTTGCTTGCGCGCGTAGTCGCGGATACTGCGCTCGCTCGCCACGACGTTGTAGAAGGATTCGCCGAGGACGGGCGATTCGAGCAGCCCGTAAAAGGCCGCGCCCGTCATGCCGGGACGCGCGCTCAGGTTGTTGACGCCGGTGGGCGAGATTAAAAGCAGGTCTTTGACCAACTCAGGATGCTGGTCGGCGACGCGCGCGCAGTAGGCCGCGCCGAGCGAACTGGCAACCGTGTGCGCTGGCCGCCCGATGACCTGACGAATGAAATCGGCTATCAACTCGACGTAGAGTTCGGTCGAGTAGTAAGCGTAAGGCGGCTTGTCGGAGAGGCCGCAGCCGAGCAGGTCTAAAGCGTAGACTTGATAGTGGCGCGAAAGCTCGTCGAAGTTGCGCCGCCACATGAAACTGGAAACGCCCGCGCCGATGCCATGCACGAAGAGCAGCGGCTGAGCCTGTCCTTGCGGCCCTGCGCTCTTGTAGAAGATGTCGCCGTGTTGCCAGTGAAAGCTCTGGGCCGCGCCGCCGAAGATGGCGTCGTCCGGCTCGCTCGCGCCGCGACGAATACTGGCGTTGACGGCGGCCAAAAGTCCGGCCCCGGCTCCCGTCGCCAGCACAGTCTTCCAGAGTTTGCCGAACTTTCCCATTTGATGAGAGGCCAAAGGCGAGAGGCCGGAAGGTGAGCGGTCAGCTTGTTAACCGACCGCTCACCTTCCGGCCCCGGCTCACGTTTTTAGATGAACGCGAAATCGAATTGCTCTTGATGGATTTGCGGGTCGCTGGTGATGTCAACGGCTCCGAGATAATCCTCAATCTCAACCAACACGTCGCGCTCAGGGCCGCGCAACGTGCGCGCGACTTCCGGGTTGATGCGCAACGTCGTCTGCTTAACGCCGTCGCCGTCCATGCCTCTGGCGAGGCGGCGCGCTTCTTCCAGAATCTCGTAGCACACGGTCTGCGGCGATTTGACGAGTCCGGCTCCGGTGCAGTACGGGCAGGGCGAGCAGATGGTGCGTTCGAGCGATTGCTTGACGCGTTTGCGCGTCATAATCACAAGGCCGAAGTCGTTAAAGGAGAGAACCTTCGTCGGCGACTTGTCGTGCGAGAGAGCTTCCTGTAGAGCCTGCATGACGCGGTTGCGATTGCGGCGGTCTTCCATGTCAATGAGGTCAAGGACGATGATGCCGCCGAGGTCGCGCAGGCGTATCTGGCGAACGATTTCGTCAACGGCTTCCATGTTGGTGCGCGTGATGGTGTCTTCGAGACGTGTGCCGCCGCGACCGACGAACTTGCCAGTGTTGACATCAATGGCGACGAGAGCTTCGGTTTGATTGATGACGAGATAGCCGCCGGAGCGCAGCCAGACGCGCGGCTTGATGGCTTTCTCAATCTCGGCCTGCACGCCGTAGGCTTCGAGAATCGGAGTCTCGCGCGTGTAGAGCTTAACGCGCTTGACCATGCGCGGCTGGATGCGGTTGATGAACTCGACGATGCCTGAATATTCCTCTTCGGAGTCAACGCGAATCGCCGTGAAGTCGTCGGAGAGTTGGTCGCGCAGGATTCGCTGCACGAGGTCTAAGTCACGATGAGCGAGGGCGGGAGCCTTCGTCTTCTCGGCGTCGCGGCGAATGTCGAGCCACGTTCTGACGAGATAACGCGCGTCGTCTCTTAAGTCTTCCTCGCTGATGCCGATGCCCGCCGTGCGGACGATGAAGCCGCCCGAAGGCACGTCTTCCTCGGCGCGAATCGCCTGAATCAATTTGCGCAGGCGGACGCGCTCGCTGTCGGATTCAATCTTGCGCGAAACGCCGACGTGCTCGACCGTCGGCATGTAAACCAGAAAACGTCCGGGCAGCGCGATGTGCGAAGTGATGCGCGCGCCCTTCTTGGCAATCGGCTCTTTGGCAATCTGGACGAGGATTTCCTGTCCCTCGCGCAGCAAGTCCGTAATCATCGGTTGATGACGGCCTTGACGCGAGCCGCCACCGCCGCCGCCGCTGCTGCGTGGGCCGCGACTGCTGGACGCTCTGCTGTCGTCGCGCCCGCCGCTCGGCGCACGCTCATCGCGCCCGCCGCGCTCATCACGACTTCGTTCTTCACGTCCGCCACGTTCATCACGGCTGCTGCGTTCATCACGACCGCCGCGCGGCTCAGACCTTTCGGGTCGTGGGGCGCGCTCGCGCGATGACGGAGCGGCAGCGCGTTGAGTTGGAGCGGGCGCAGGCTTGGCGGGCGGCGGCGCGGCTGGCTTGGCCGCCACCGGAGCTTCGATAATCTCAATCGCTTCCGCTTCATCGTCCTTGCCGTTAGCGCCGTCGTCGTTGGTTCCGTCCTGCGGACGACCGCCGCGCCTGCGACGCCGCCCGCCGCGCCTCGTCGCCATCTCGCCGCGCGTGCGCTTGCCGCCAATGCTGGCTTCCGCGTCGGCAAAGGTTTCGTCGTTCGTGTCCGCTTCGAAGTGTCCGCCGTCGGCGGCTTCGGCGGCAACCATGTCTGCATTCTCGGCGCGCGTCGCTTCGCCTTCGAGCACGGCCATGTCCGTCAAGCCTTCTTCGCCGGACGAGACACGAGAGCCGCGCTTTGAACTGCTCTTACGAGACGAACTCTTTTTCGTCGCCGCAGCTTTCTTCGTCGTGGTCTTAGTCGCTACGGCTGCCTTGCGGCTGGAACGTTTCGTCGCGGGAGTCTCCGTCTCGACTTCTTCGGTCACGGCTTTCGCCGACGCCGCTTTTGTCTTCGCCGTCGCTGCGGCTGCCGGTTTCTTCTTGCTGCTGCTGCTACTGCTGCTGCGAGTCGAGCCGCGCTTGGCGGCTTTGCTTCCGGCAGCAGTCGCCGCCGCGTCTTCCGTCGCCTGCTCGTCATCGCTGACGCGCTCGAAGGATTGCGACTGCGCGCCGACTGTCTCTTCGTTAATCTCGTCAATGAATGCGCCGACGTGCGCCGCGACAGTCTCCTGCACGTAGCCCGTCTCGGACTCCTGCGCATCCGCTTCGATGTCGCTATCGTCTATGCGTTGAAACGAAGCGTCGAGGCCCGTGCCGGCGGACATCAGCGAGCCGACTTCCGTCGCGGGTATCTCTTCCATATCAAACTCGATGGCGTGAATCTGGTCGAACAAGCGTTCTTGCAACATCGCGTCCTTGAGCATCTCGCCGTTTTCGGCGGCCCGCTCGTCTTCGTCAACGACGCGCTCGAAGGAAGCCTCGCCGGAGACGAACGGCGTCTCAATATCAGAGAGGTCAAGGCGCGGCGTGACGCGCTCGGCAGGCTTGTCGCCCTCGGTCGCTTCCGTTTCATCGCCGCCTTTGCCTCGGCGTCGCCCACGTCTGCCGCGTCGCTTGCCGCCGCTCTCAGCCTGCTCTTCATCGCTCAGGATGGACGACGCTGCGGTCGCCTGCGGCGCTGCTTCCTGCGCGGCTGCTTCCTGCGTCTCTTCGGCCTCGTCCTCTTCGTCGGGCGCGCTCATCTCGGCTTCGGCGATGGCGGCGACCGTCTCCGGCTCGGCATCAAGGAGCGGCTCGGCGCGTTCCTGCGAGGCTTCTATCTGCTGCTCGCGTTCGAGGCGCGCTTGCTCGATGCGTTCGCGCGCGGCGCGTTCGGCTCCGGCTGCGTCGCCCTTCTCTTTCTTATCCATCACGATGCGCTCAAACTCTTCTTCTTCGTCGAAGAAGTCTGAGACGTAAAGGAAGGCGTCGCGTTCAAGGCCGATGTCAACGAAGGCCGACTGCATGCCGGGCAGGACGCGCATCACGCGCCCTTTATAAAGATTGCCGACGATGCCCTGATTCTCTTCGCCGCGCTCGATGTAAAATTCCGAGACTTGCTCGTTCTCGATGATGGCGATCTTCTTTTCGCGTCCATTGACGCTGACGATTAATTCTTTCGACATGATGTTCCTGAAAATCTCCGGCCAGCGGCTCCTATCGCAGAGTTGATGAAAGCGCGGCGATGCGTGCCTTCCGTAGCGGCGGCGCGTGCGCGTCGTCGTCCGGGCAGGCTCGCGGCTGCGCTCAACTCAACCGAGCGAGAGGCCGTGGCGTGGTGGCAAATGTGGAGTGGCGATTGGCTGCGGCCTGCAAGCCCTCGGGCGAGGCGCGCGCTGCTAAGGTGGTCGCACACGGGTTGGACGAGCCGCGAGGGCTCGCGCGAAAAATAGGCGGCGAGATAGCTGGCCTGTCTCGCCAGCTTGATGTGCATGACTGGCGACTTCAGGACAGAAGCCGCCGGATGCGGAACGCGCGCGCAAGAAGAGTAGCCCTCAGGCGAGGCGCTCTCCCGGAGCGCGCGCAGGCGTTTCGAAGTTATCAACAGCAATCCCCAAAATCGCCGTCCGGGCAATCCTTGAGGCAGTCACCAAATGCACGAGGGCAGGGAGCACACACTGTTTGGAAAAAACGCGCGCTTGCAAACCCGCTCGAAGATGCACGCCGACAATCCCAGACTGTCAACCGGATAAACTCAGTTAGAGAGCGTGCTGGTCTTTGACTGATGATGACCGCAGGGCAAGATAGACCGGGCGGCTGTCACTTAAAAATTCAAACACGGGTTACAGCTTTCAAGCTGCGACCCTGGAAATCCTTTGTCTCGCCCTTACTTGCATTTACGAGAAGCATTCTGAGCGCTTCGTTTCGAAGCGGCAACCGGCGGATGGCCGGCTTGTGCAAGCGTCGCGCCAAGTGAATGGTTCAGGCCGGACGAGCAGTCGGAAGTATAACTGAGAGGAAGCGAAAACGCGAAACCAGTAACAGAGCAGCGACGCGGAGACGCGGAGACGCGGGGACACGGAGACGCAGCGATATAAAGACATGGAGACGACGCGGCGAAGCGGGGACGCAGCGACACAGAGAAAAGAAGCGCGCTCGCTCAACTAATGTTTTTCTCCGCGTCGCCGCGTCGCCGTGTCCCCGTGTCTCCGCGTCTGTTTTTTACGTTCCGTTGAATCCGGCGTACATGCGGCGTAGATAAGCTTGGGGAAACTTGCCTGTGGCTTTGACGCTCGCCAGCATGCGCGCGGCCTCGGCCTGCGTGCGCCCGCCGTAGACCGCCATGAAGTTCGAATTGGGGTTGACGTTGGAGTAAAAGACCGTGCCGGGCTCGCCGCATCTGGACGCGAAGACCTTGCGATTCGGAAAGAGAGCCTGCGCCTCAAGGCGTTGAGCTTCGGGAATGAACTTCGTGTTGCACTCCGCATCCGTAAAGCGCACGCTCTGTAGAATCACGGCGTAGAACGGCTCTGACTCCCAGATGACGGCGTTGGCGGGAACGCGAAACGGCAAATCGTGAGCTTGAAAAGTGGCGGCGCTCGGACACGCCGCAGCCGGGTCAAAGCAGACGCTCGCTCGCTTCTGCTTTTTGCCGCGCCCCGTCTGGCTCTCGGCCTCAAAGCTCAACGCAAACACGACGAGCAAGCCCGCGAGCACACAACAGAGTGACTTGATTTTCATTCGACAGCTTCTCCTTCAATCTAAGTTTTAAGATAAACAGGAACGGAATAAGAGACGCGGAGACGCGGAGACGCGGTGACACGGCGAAAGAGAAAAAAAGTGATTGCGCGTCTAACGTTTTTCATCGTGTCACCGCGTCGCCGTGTCTCCGTGTCCCCGCGTCCCTGCATCGTTGCGTCATCGCTCAACCCTTTTCTTGCAGTCGCGCTTTGACGATTTCGCTGACGACGCGCCCGTCTGCGTTGCGACCGGCGAGGCGCGCTTGCGCGGCCTTCATCACGGCGCCCATCTCGCGCATCGAAGCGGCGTTGGTTTCACTGATGGCCTCCGCGACGGCGCGCTCAATCTCTTCGCGCGCGGCGGCCTGCGGCAGGTAGGCTTCGATAACTTCAATCTCGGACTGCTCCTTGGCCGCCAACTCCTGCCGCCCTGCCTTCTCGTACTGCTCTATGGAATCGCGCCGCTGCTTGACTAAGGTTTGCAGCGCCTTCGTCAACTCTTCTTCGCTGAGCGCGCCGCCCTTCTCTATCTCACGATTCATGACGGACGCTTTCATCATCCGCAGCGTCGAAGTGCGCCCCGCGTCTCTGGCTTTCATCGCGGCGGTCAGGTCGGAAACAATGCGTTCTTTCAGGCTCATCAATTTAGGTTCCTTTCTTCC
Organism: Blastocatellia bacterium; assembly: GCA_033855775.1. Taxonomy (GTDB): domain Bacteria; phylum Acidobacteriota; class Blastocatellia; order Pyrinomonadales; family Pyrinomonadaceae; genus DASVTR01. Next base: position 27,689 of record JAWVFT010000061.1, read on the forward strand.
GGCTCTATTTGTAAGCCGAGTGGGGAGCGGTTTACAAGTCTGACGCGAGCCGTTAGGATTGTCCGCGCTCTTATGACCCTTCAACAAACGCGCGCGAGTCGCGCAGCCGGACGAGCCATAGTTCACTTGTCAAAGACACGCCTTCCACTCGGCCCGCAACTCTGCGCCTTAGCCGCGCTGGCCGTCATGCTGCTGGCTCTCTACCCGCAATTCAATCTCTGGCGCTTGCGCGGCGCGGAGTGGAACGGCTCTTACGCCTACAACGATTTGGACGAAGTGGCCTACGCCGCTTATCTCAACGCGCTGAGGGAAGGACGCCCGCGCCGCAACGACCCCTACACGGGGCGCGACGATAAGCCCGGACAAGCGCAACCAGAATCGCTCTTCTCCATCCAATTCCTGCCGCCCTACCTGCTCGCCATGATTGCGCGCGCGACGGGGATGACGACATCGTGGGCGATGATTCTGGCTTCCGTCATCGGCGGCGTCGGAGCCGCGCTGGCTCTCTTCTGGCTCATCGCGGCGTTGACGAAGGACGCGCGGCTGGCGGCGACCGGAACGCTCTGCGTGCTCTGCTTCGGCACGCTCGCCTGCGCGCAGGGAGCCGTCGGCTACTTCTTCGGCGACGGCCCCGCGTATCCGTACTTGCCGTTCCTGCGGCGCTACCTGCCAGCCGTGCCGTTTCCGTTCTTCTTCATCATGTGCGCGCTCGTGTGGCGCGCGTTGACGAAGGAAGACAGGCGGGCTGCGCTTCTGTCAGCCGTGGGCGCGGGCCTCAGTTTCGCCGTGCTGGTCTTCTCCTACTTTTATCTTTGGACAAGCGCCGCCGCATGGCTCGCCCTGCTCGCGCTGCTGTGGCTGCTGGCGCGTCCTTTGAACTGGCGTCGAGACGTGAAAGCCTTCGCCGTCACAGGCGGGCTGGCTCTCGCCGCGCTCGCGCCTTACGCTTACATGCTCTCGCAGCGCGCGACGACGATGGACGACGTTCAGCTATTGACCTTGACACGCGCGCCAGACCTTTTTCGTCCGCCGTTGCTCATCGGCCTCGCCGTCTGCCTGACGCTCGCGTGGGCCAACTGGCGCGGCCTCCTGCGATGGCGCGAGCGCGCCGTGCTGTTCACAGCCTCGCTCGCGCTCGTGCCGCTCTTGGTCTTCAATCAACAAGTCATCACGGGTCGCTCACTTCAGCCGATTCATTATGAAGTGTTCATCGTCAACTACGTCGCGCTGGCAGCCGCAGCCCTGGCCGCAGCGTTGCTCTGGCGCGGGCCGACGCGCGACTCGCGCCGAACATCCAACCGCCTGCTCGCCTGCATCGCGCTCGCGGCTTTCGCCTGGGGCGTCTTCGAAGCGAAAGTCACCACCGATGCCATCGCCGCGCAGAACGTGATTCGTGATGAAGCCGTCGTCGTTGATAGACGACTGGCAGAACTCGCGCGCGCACAGACGAACGACGCGACGAACGACGCGGACGCCGGGACGTTCGAGACAGTTCTCTCGACCAACTTCATACACGCCGACAGCCTGCCGACGACCGCGCCGCAGGCCGTGCTCTGGGCCAGACACCAGCACATCTTCGCCAGCGTGACGCCCGAAGAGAATCGCGACCGCCTCTTTCAACTCTTCTACTACATCGGCGCTGATGAAAACTGGATGCGCCACACGCTCGAAGAAAACGTCGTCATCCAGATAGCTCTCTTCGGATGGGGACGCCTGACAGACCGTTTGACCGTCAACGCGCATCCCATCACGCGCGCCGAAGTCGAAGCCGAAGTCGAACGCTACGGCCAGTTCATCGCTGCCTTCGACCACGAGCGCGCCTCTCATCCCTTGCTCGCCTTCGTCGTCACGCCCGCCGACGGCGCGACCGACCTCAAGAACATAGACCGCTGGTACGAGCGCGACGCGGGCGAACGCCTGGGCCAATACATGCTCTACCGTTTGAAACTGCGTCCCTGAAGAGACGGCCTGCGCGCGGCTCATCCTCCGCCTTGCGCGCCCTGCGTGTCTCGATAAAATTTTCGACACTCTAATGGAACCGTCGTCTGTATAAAGCGTGTCATTGAACAACACCGGGCGCATTCTCTCCGTCGGCGCTCGTCAACGGCGCCGCGTGCGCTCTAATTCATCTGACAAAGGAGAACGAAGATGTTGCTGTTCCGACCGTGGAGGTCTGTCTTAACGTTGCTGATGGGATTGATGCTGCTGCTGGCTTGCGGCTCGCCGCTGGCGCGGGCGCAGCAGAAAGAGGCGGCGCCGCTGGCTGCGCTCGCCGATGCGGTGGTTGACGATAACTTGAATCTGGATGTTGAGCTTTACCTGCTGGCCGCTTCGGATGCGTCCACGTCGTCGGCGGCGTCAGGCAAGTTGCCGTCAGCTTTAGAGCCGGTCATCGCGCAGTTGCGCTCGACGCTGCCGTTTGAGCATTACCGTCTGGCGGCGACGATGTTCAATCGCATGAAGAACGGCGGCAGAGTTGTCGTCAAAGGCGTCGGGGCGACGCCCTTCTCGAAGATAGACGCGGCGGCCCCGCTCTTCTCCGACTACTACATCAATTCCGTGACCTTGAAGAACGATGCGACGGGGCAGGCGATAGTCGAACTCCTCGGCTTCCGCTTCGGGGCGCGCGTGCCGATTCAGTCGAGCGCTATCGTGCCGGGCGGCAGCGGCGCGACCATGCCGACCATTCAATACGAGCCGACCGGCATCGAGACGGCCTTCAGCATGCGCGAGGGCGAGCCGGTCATCGTCGGCACGCTCAACGTCGGCCAGCCCGGCGAAGCCTTCATCCTCGTCGCCTCCGCCAAGCGAACCAGACAACGATAAAGGCGAGACGCGGGGACGCAGCGGGACACGGAGACGCGGAGACGAAGAGAGACGCGGCGATGAAGTGAGCGACGTTGGAAACGCGCGCCCGTCTTTCTCGCCGCGTCCCCGCGTCTCTCTTCGTCCCCGCGTCCGGCTCTTTACGCTGCGTGGCTGTTGGAGCGCGCGAGATGTTCGCGCAGGTAGTGTCCTGTGTGTGAGTTGGCGGCGCGGATAATCTCTTCGGGCGTGCCGATGGCGACGACTTCGCCGCCCGCGTTGCCGCCTTCGGGGCCGAGGTCGATGAGGTAGTCGGCGGTCTTGATGACATCCAGATTGTGTTCGATGACGAGCAATGAGCCGCCCGCTTCGATGAGGGCGCGAAAGGCCGCGAGCAGTTTGTTGATGTCGTCGAAGTGGAGGCCCGTGGTCGGCTCGTCGAAGATGTAGAGCGTCTTGGCTCCGGCGCGTTTAGAGAGATGCGCGGCGAGCTTGACGCGCTGCGCTTCGCCGCCCGAAAGCGTCGTCGCCGATTGGCCGAGACGCAGGTAGCCGAGGCCGACATCATCAAGGACGCGTAGGCGATTCGTTATCTTCTGTATCTCGCGGAAGAAAACGAGGGCTTCGCGCACGGTCATGTTGAGCACGTCGTTGATGTTCTTGCCGCGATAGCGCACGTCCATGATTTGCGGCTTGAAGCGCGTCCCCTTGCATTCCTCGCAGACCAGTTCGACATCGGCGAGAAATTGCATCTCGACCGTCACCGTTCCGTCGCCCTGACAGACTTCGCAACGCCCGCCCGGAACGTTGAAGGAGAAGAATGAAGGGTCGAAGCCGCGCGCCTGCGCTTCGCGCGTCGAACTGAACGCTTCGCGGATGGCGTCGTAAACCTTGATGTAGGTGACGGGATTCGAGCGCGGCGTGCGGCCAATCGGCGACTGGTCAACGAGAATCACGTCGTCAATATGCTGCCCGCCGTCGAGTTTGGAAAAAGCCCCGACGTGTCCCTGCCAATCGCCGCGCTGCTTTTTCAAGCCGGCGTAAATGCAATCGTGAATCAGCGTTGACTTGCCGGAGCCGCTGACGCCCGTGACGCAGACCAGCATGTTCAAGGGAACGTCAACGTCTATTGATTTCAAGTTGTGCTCGGAGGCGTTGCGCACGATGATTCGTTTCTTCTGCACGGGGCGACGCTGCTTCGGCGCTTTAATCTCCACTTCGCCGCGCAGGTAGCGCGCCGTCAAGGAAGCTTTGTCCGTGAGCAGGTTGGGGAAGTCGCCTTCGTAGATGACTTGCCCGCCGAGTTCGCCCGCCGCCGGGCCTATGTCAAGGATGTGGTCGGCGGCGCGCATCATTTCGGGGTCGTGTTCGACGACGAGCACAGTGTTGCCGATGTCGCGCAGGTTGTGCAGCAGTTTGATGAGACGCGAGCTATCGCGCGGGTGCAGCCCGATGGATGGTTCGTCTAAGACGTAGAGCGCGCCGACCAGGGACGAGCCGAGGTTCGTCGCCAGTTGGATGCGTTGCGCTTCGCCGCCCGAAAGCGTGGAGGCAAGGCGGTCGAGCGTCAGGTAGTCAAGCCCTACGTCAACCAGGAAACGCAGGCGACGGCGTATCTCATGCAGCACGCGGTCGGCGATGGCCATCTGCTCGGTCGAGAGTTCGAGCGAGTCGAAGAAGGTGGCGGCGTCCTTGATGGAGAGCGCGCAGATTGACGGCAGCGTGCTTGCGCCGACGCGCACGTCGCGCGCTTCTTGCCGCAAGCGCCCGCCGTTGCAGTCGGGGCAGAGAGTGTAGCCGCGATACTTGGAGAGAAAGACGCGGACGTGCAGCTTGTACTTCTTCGTTTCCAGCCACGCGAAGAAGCCGCGAATGCCGCTCCAACCGCTTTTGCCTTCGATGATGGCTCGTTGTTCTGGACGGCTGAGTTCTTGAAAGGGCGCGTCCATGTCGATGCGCTCCTGCTTGCAGAAGCGGCGCAACTCCGTTCTGGCCCAATCGTGCTGCGGTTTCGTCCATGGCTCAATCGCGCCGTCGTTCAAAGAGAGCGCGGGGTTGGGAATCACCAGGTCCATGTCGAGGCCGATGATGTTGCCGAAGCCCTGACAGGCAGGGCATGCGCCGAAGGGATTGTTGAAGCTGAAGAGACGCGGTTCGGGTTGCGCGTAAATGGTGCCGTCGTACTTGCACTCGAAACGCTCGGAGAAGCGCAGCCGCTTCGGCTCCGCTTCGACAGACGCGATGATGGCCGTGCCGTGTCCTTCCTGAAAGCACGTCTCCAACGAATCGACCAGACGCTCGCGCACATCTTCGCGGGCGACGAGACGGTCAACGAGGACGAAGACGTTCTCGAAGTCTGCGCGCCGGTAATCGTCCGGCGAAGCGAGGTCAATCACCTCGCCGTCAGCGTAGAGCCGCGTGAAGCCGCGCTGCATCAAGCTCATGACGTGGGCCGTCACCATCTGCTTGCTCGTCACCTCTCGCTTCGCTTCGCCCTTGCCGCGCGTGGTCGTCTTCTTTTTCTTCGTCGCCGTGCCGTTGCCGTTAGTCTCTATGTTGAGCCCGGCGGTCGCGGGAAAGAGGACGTAGAAGCGCGCGCCTTCAGAGAGCGCGGCGAGGATTTCCTGCGCGGATGATTCGGGCGAATCGCGGTGAACCTCGCGCCCGCAGACGCGGCAGTAGGTCGTGCCGACGCGCGCGTAGAGCAGTCTGAGGTAATCGTAAACTTCCGTTTGTGTGCCGACGGTCGAACGCGGGTTGCGCGTCGAGTTCTTCTGGCGAATGGCGATGGCGGGCGCGATGCCGCGCACTTCGTCCACATCCGGCTTGTCCATCCGTTCGAGAAACTGGCGCGCGTAGGCCGACAGCGATTCGACGTAACGACGCTGGCCTTCGGCGTAAACCGTGTCGAAGGCGAGCGACGATTTGCCCGAGCCGCTGACGCCCGTCACGACCGTCAACTGCCCGACCGGAATGGAAAAAGAGATGTTCTTGAGGTTGTTGACGCGCGCTCCGCGCACCTCTATGGCTTCTTCAATCATGTTGTAAATAGTCGTCGGCTCCACACAGTAGAGAATCTGCGGCAGCGGCGAACCACACATGATACCGCGAATCTGCGCGAAGACGAAATGCGCAAAAGCCAGCCTCAATTGTGTTATAAAGCAGGCTGACTCCGGGCGGGACACAAGCGAAAATCACAGCCACTCCGGCGAACTTTGATTGACGGGAAAAGGAGCAGAGCAGAATCATCATGACGCAAAGGAAATCAGGCGGCATCAGCGGAATGCTCGAACGGTTTTCGCTCAAAATCACAACATGGGCCGGCAGTTCATGGGCCTTCATCATCGCTTTCGCCATCATCATCGTCTGGGGCGTGACGGGGCCGATTTTCAAATTCTCGGATACCTGGCAACTGGTCATCAATACGGGCACTACCATCGTCACCTTCCTAATGGTCTTTCTCATTCAACGCGCACAGAACAAAGACGCCCTCGCCATACATTTGAAGCTCAACGAAATCGTGGCCTCGCTCGACGGCGCGAGCAATCGTTTGATTGACGTTGAAGATTTGACGGAAAGCGAAATCAAGGTGCTGCACAAGCACTACCAGAAGCTTGTGGCGATGGCTAAGAAGGACGACAAACTGACCGCTTCACATTCGGTTGAGGAAGCCGAAGAGCGTCACGAGCATAAGCAGAAGCAACGGAAGAAACTGGCGGGCAAATAAGGCGCGGCGTCCGACGTGTTTGGCTTGAGCGGCGTCGAACGCCTGGCTGGCGAGAGCAATCGCTTACCAGCGCGCGTCGTATCTGGCGAAGCCTGCGCGCCAGCAGCCTTCGCCGAGGACTGGAAGCGAGCTTTCAATAGAGAGCAGAGCGTCCGCCGGACGCCTGATGCGATAGGTGCGACCCGAAGGCGCGTTGACAGTGAGCGTGACGGCTTCAGGCGTGATGACGCTGACGGTCGCGTCGCGCCAGTCTTTCCGGCAACGCAGGATGAGCCGCGCGCCAGTGGGCAGCGTGCCGAGCGTGAGCGGCGTGGGCGCGTCGAGAGAAACAGGAAGGCCGCCGTGCAGTGTGGCAATCGCCACGCCTTCATCCGGCGGCCTTGTCGCGTCTGGTTCAAAACTCAAAGGCTTAAACTTCCAGCGGCTCTTCAAACGGCAGGTCTTGCTGCTCGGTCGCTTTCCCGCGACTGACGGCGTAAGCGCGCAGGGCCAGCGAGAGAATCACAAACGCGATGCCCGCCCACGCGAGCGTCCAGAACATTGCGGGAACGCCCGTCAGGGCTTTCATGTTCGCGGCGTCCGAGTGCGCCTCGCCGAGCGTGAACGGCGACGACAGGAAGAAGAGCGTCTTGAGGTCGAGCAAGGCCGTCATCACACACTGGACGGCGAGAAAGCTGACGAAGAACGTCGCCACGCGCGGGCTGCTGTATTTGGCGACGGCGAGCAAGCCGACCGCAATCAAAGCTCCGGCGACCAGCGTGAAGGGAACGCCCATCAGGTTGCCCCCGGAGCCCGCGAGCAGCGGCTTGAACAATCCGAACACAACCGTCAACACGCCAATCAGCGCGGCTGAGCCGACGAGCACGATGCGCGCGGCGATGGTGCGGCGAATCAGGACGAGCAGCAAGGCTCCGAAGGCGGTCGCGCCGAGATAGCCTGCGCTGGAGATGAAGAGGGCTGAGAGAAACCCGCCCGTCGTTGAGTAAGTCAGGCCCGAACCATCGGCCGCCACGCTCAAGCTTGAGACGGAGTTGCCCGTCAGGAGCGCGGCCAGCGCGTGGCCGCCTTCGTGTATGAAGGTGACGAAGATGCGGAAGGGATAGGTCAGCACGTCCGCGAAGGGAATTAACCACAAGACGAAGGTGATGGCGGCGGCGACGAGCAGTGTGCGAACCTGCGGGCGCGCATCTCTGGCAATGTTGATGTTCATCTCAAAATCTCCGCTTCTGGCTGGCAATAGTTCCGCAAAGTGGCCTGCCCCATTGTACGAGAAAAAGGGAAAAGTAAAAAGGTCAAAGCCAAAATGTCAAAGGGGAAGAGTCCGAGAAGATTAACGCCCTGCGCGCGGGCCTTGTTCCTTGAATCTTTGAGACTTCATGCGCTTTCCCTTTGTCTTTCGTAGTCGCCCGACTTGCCGCCCGTCTTCAACTCCAAACGCACGTCCGTGATGGTCATAGCTTTGTCAACTGCCTTGCACATATCGTAGACGGTCAGGGCCGCGACCGCGACCGCGGTTAAGGCTTCCATCTCGACGCCGGTTTGGGCTGTGGTGGCGACTTCGGCTTCCAGGGTGACGCCCGCGTCCGTGAGTTTTGCGCGCACGTCGATGTGCGTGAGCGGCAGCGGATGACAGAGCGGAATGAGTTCGGCTGTGCGCTTGGCGGCCATGATGCCCGCCAGCCGCGCCGTCTCCAAAGGGTCGCCCTTCGGCGTTTGCCCTGCGCGGACAGCCGCGACCGCTTCCGGCGACATCAGGACGCGAGCCGAAGCGACTGCGCGGCGTCTGGTCTGCGCCTTCGCGCTCGTGTCAACCATCGCCACGCGGCCTTCATCGTCAATGTGCGAGAGTGGTTTCATCCTTGCGAGAGTATGCCGAATGGCGACGGCGGAAAGCAACGACACAGAGCTTAAGCGGCGGCGGCAGTCGTCTCTTTTCGCAGGCCGCGCAGCAGGCGGCGCGCGAGCGAGAGTTTCATCAAGCTGCTCAAGGCAATTGTGCCGAGAGCGTGGAGCGCGAGGGCGACGAGCACGAAGAGGAAATAGTGAACCGCCAGCACGTAGCGATACTCTGTGTGGAGCGCGGATTGAAAGCAGAGGTAATAAGCGGGGACGACGAGCAGGAGCGCGAGCGGTTTCAATGAGCGTCGCTTGATGAGCAGGAACAATCCGCAGAGAGCGAGCGGCAGCATGATGGCCGTGATGAAAAGTCTTTGCAGAAGATTGACGACGGCGCGCGGGTAGCGCGTCCAGACGCCGGAGGCTTGACCGAGCGCGTAGAGTTCGACGCGCCCGACCTCTGCGCGAGCGCGAACATTTGAGCCGCCGTTGGCAAAGGCGATTGTCGCTTCAGTGTCGTCGCGGCTGACGAAGGGAATCTCTATCGTTTGAAGCGGCTGTTCGGCGCTCGTCTTCCAGTCTTGAGGTTCGACGATGGCCGAAGCGAGAGGAGCATTGCTGCCTGCGGCGAAGACGTTGATGGCCATGCGTCCCTGCTCGATGTGAACGGGCAAGCGCAGTAGATAGTCTGTGTCGCGTCGCAGCTTGAACGCGGGCGAGACGAATTGAGCGTCGCGCTTCGAGTCGTCGCCGTTGATGCTGAGCATGCCGTCGCTCGTCAGAGAGAGTTCGGAAAGCGAAGCTCCTTTTGTCCCGCTTGCAAGTAAGACATCCGGCGCGTTTGACCAGACGGGCGGCGTCGCTTCGTCTATCACGAGCGAGTGTGTGACGGGCGGCCCGGTCGAGATGTTGTGAACCCTTTCGAGGCGCAGCATTGAGACGGCGCGGCGGGCCATGACCGAAGCGAACCAGAAGGGATGCGCGATGATGACATCGAAGCCGCGCTTGAGGCGCAGCCGCTCGCGCAGGATTCCATCCGGGTTGAAGAGGAAGCCGTAGTAATCCGGCCGCCCGTATTCTTCAGCCTCCATCTTCATGATTCCCACGTCGGTCGCGGGAATGCCGAAGCGTCCCGCCGCGTCGTAATCGGCGATGCCTTCGAGCATCGTCTGGCCCGCGCCGAGCGAGACGGGAATGAAGCGGCCATAGACTACGGCGTTGCGAACGGTCAGCGGCGCGATGACGAGCAACGCGCCCGCGACGAGCGAGAGGGCGAAGCGCAGCCGCAGCCCGCGCGCGAAAAGCAGCGGCGTCGCCAGAGCGATGAAGGGCGCGAGCATCATCGCGTTGGCCCGCAGCCAGCAGGAAATGCCGACGAGCGCGCCCGCCGCGACGAGCAGCCCAATCGCAGAGCGCGCGGCAGTCGCCTTGCGCCGCGTCGCAAGCGTCAGGCAGTAGACGGCGAGCAGAACCGGCAGCACGCTGATTGAATCGGGCAAGAGCAGCGTGGAGTTATAAGTGAACTGCGGGGCGAGCGCGACGAGCAGGGCGGCGATGAAGGCGACGGGCTTTGAAAGCAGAGCGAGCGCGATGAGGAAGATGACGACGGCGGCCAGCGCGTCCGCCGTTATCTGGACGAACTGAACGGCGGTGTCTGTGTCGCTCGTCAAGCGTGAGAGCAGAGCGAGCAGGAAAGAGTAGCCGGGCGGGTGGCCGAGGTGGTTCGTATCTGCGAGCGGCGCAGAGGCGTTGAAGAAAGATGCCAGCCCGTCTTCGCTGAGCAAGCGCGCGGCGTGCTTGTAGCCTTCGGTCACAGCCGTCTGCACCTTGCGTGCCTCGAAGCGATTGTCCTGCCAAGCGAGCAGGCGAACGCCGAAGGCGACGAGGAAGATGATGAAGCCTTGAACGACGAGGCGGCGCAGCGTCGAAGGATGAGAGCGCGGCTGTGTGGTTCTCCGCGTCGGCTGTGCAGTCCCCTGCGTCGGCTGCGCGGCTCGCTTCGTGTGTTGCGCGGCTCGCATCGTCGGCTCGTCGTCGGCGCGGTCTGTGTTGGATTGCTGCTTCGCCAATGTTCAAAATCCGTGGTCAGGCTATGGCCGCTCTTCGGCGCGGCGGCGGGCCGGAAAAAAGTTAACATTAGTATTGCTGTTGGCGCCGCTCAGCAATTATAACCGAGCGTAAGCAATCCACTTTCGAGCACGGGGACGTAAAGCAAGTAGTTTTTATTTCAAAACGACTGCCTTTACAAGGAGCTTAAGCGGTGTTCGAAACAGAGAGAGACGTGCTGGCGTGGTATGAAAGCAAGCCGCGCGCTTTGGACAAAGAGTTTCTGGATAGCATTCCGTGGCATGAGGTCAAGCGTTACCCGCTGAACCCGGCGTTCGTGCCGGTGCTGCTTTACATGCGCGATGTCGAGAGCTTCACAGACCTTTACTACAAAGAACTGCTGCGCACGCCGACGGGCAAAGACCCCGTGATAAAAAAGTTCATGCAGCGTTGGAGCGTCGAAGAGAACGAGCACGGCGAACTGCTCAATCGCTTTCTGGCGGAGGCGGGCGTCCCGACCAGCGACGATTGGCAATCAGCCGCCAAAGCCAAAATTCCGCTGCGCTACACCATCGAAAATATCCTGATGGATTATGCCGTCAAACCCTTCGGCAGATATTTTCACGGGGCGCACATGGTCTGGGGAGCCATCAACGAGATGACGACGCTGCACGCCTATCGCCGCCTCGAACAACTGGCCGACCATCCGATTTTGACCAGACTGCTCAACGTCGTGATGAAGGAAGAGTCCGTCCACTCGCACTTCTACTGGAGCATTGCTCGGTTGAAACTACAGCAGGCGAAATTCTCGCGCGACCTCGCGCGCTTCATCATCGGTCGCTTCTGGTCGCCGGTCGGCCAGGGAGCCAAGCCGGAGAGCGAGTCCAACTATGTCATCTCCACCGTCTTCAAGGGACAGGACGGCATAGAGTATTTCGACCGCACCATCAACCGCCGCGTGCAGGAACTCCCGGCTTTGCCGGATTCAATAACCTACACGATAAAGTCGTCGCCATCGTCTCCTGACAATCGCAAAGAACGCTTGAGCCTAAACGAACATCGCCCGTCGCCAATCCAGCGGCGGGCGATGTTCGTTTAGCTCCGGCGCGATGATGAGCCGTGGCGCAAGTGTCTTACGGGAGACGCACGAAGCGGACTGGCGTTCCGGCTTCGTAGGCCGCGACGCCAGCGGGAACGATGATGAGGGCTGTGGCGCGGGCGAAGGCCACGAAGTCTGAAGAGCCGCCCCACTTGAGCGGCTGCGCGAGCAGTTGTCCATCCTCGTTCGTCCGCAAGCGCGCGGGCAGATAGCTGGCGCGTTCAAGCGAACCCTTCACATTGCGTTCAAGCCTCGCACACTCTTCGACGAGGGCCGTCTCCGCGCAGCCCTGCATGACGCGCAGGGCCGTGCGCGCAAACAGATTGAAGGTGACGGAGACGGAAACCGGATTGCCGGGAAGGCCGAAGACGAGCGTGCGGCCCAGACGCGCGAAGACCGTCGGCTTGCCGGGACGCAAGCTGACGCGCTCGAAGAAGATTGTCGCGCCGAGCGAACGCAGCGCCGTCTTCGTGAAATCGTAAGCTCCCATCGAAACGCCGCCCGACAGAATCAAAGCATCCGAGCGCTGCGCCGCCGCCTCAATCTCACGCTGCAACATCTCGACATCATCGCCCGCCAGCGGCAGACGCTCGACGCGCGCGCCCGCGAGTTCGGCGTAGGCTCCGAGCGAAAAACTGTTCGAGTCGCGTATCTGGTCCGGGCCGGGTTGCTCGTTGACCGCGACAAGCTCGGTTCCCGTCGCCAGCACACAGACGCTTGGCCGCGCCCCAACCTTCACACGCGCGTAGCCGAACGAAGCCAGCGCGGCCATCATCGCCGCGTTAATCTCATCGCTCGCGCTGAGGACGTTTGCGCCCGCCGCAACCTCGCTCGCGCGCTTGACGATAAACTGCCCGGAGCGCGTCGCTTCATCAATCAAGACCGCGCCTTCCGTCGTCAACTCGCGCGCTGCCTCTATCTTCTGCACGCTGTCGGCGCCCTCCGGCACAGGCGCGCCCGTCATGATTCGCACGGCCTCGCCCGGTCGCATCCGCTTGTGCCAGCCGCGCCCCGCAGCCGCTTCGCCAACCAACTTCAAACGCACGGGCGCGCGCTCCGTGTCGGCAGCCAACACCGCGTAGCCGTCCATCTGCGCGCGGTCGAAGGGCGGCAAGTCGGAATCGGCGATGACCTCTTCGGCCAGCACGCGCCCGCGCGCGTCGGCGAGCGCGATGCTCTCCGGCGGCAAGCGCTCCGACTGTTGCTGGACGATGCTGATGGCTTCCGCGACTGGAATCATAAGTCAGGACAAATAATCATAGCTCAGGACAAGTAATCATAAGTGACTACAAGTAATCACAGGTCAGGGCAAAGTAACGACTCTCGCCAGTTCGTTATAAACTTCAGCCGCCGCGCGATACCTGTACTCGTCATGGCGGCGAAGCATGACGGCGGCGACCTTCGCCAGTTCTCCTGCGGCGCCGCCCGTGGCAATCAAAGCTTCGGCGCGCTGGCGCGGCACGCCCGCCAGAATCTGCTCGTAGATTTGTTGCTGCGGCAGCCGCTCGTCAATCGGCGAAGCGCCGAGCATCAGCGTCAACAGCACGACGCCGAGTTGATAAAGGTCAGCTTGCTGCTTTGAATAGCCGCGCCGCAAAAGCTCCGGCGGAATGTATGACGAGTAGCCGATGAAGGTGCCGGCCATCTCTTCGTGCGTGACGGTGTTTTTGGAGATGCCAAAGTCCGAGAGTTTATAAATCCAGTTGGGGAAGACGAGTATGTTTTTCGGCGTCACGTCGCGATGGATAATCGGCTGCGTCAGCGAGTGTATATAACTCAGAGCCTGCGCCGCTTGCATCCCGACGGCGCAGATGGAGCGCGTCTCAAAGCCGTAGCCCTGCCTGACCAAATCGCTCAAAGAACAGTTGGCCAACTCCATGACGATGACGAGATGGCCTTCGGGCGTTTGAAAGTACTCGAAGATTTGCACGATGTGCGGATGATTCTGGCACTTCAGGGAAGAGTTGCATTCGTTAATCCATGTGGCTAAACCGGCGCCGCGATTGTGCGGGTTGGGCTTGACGAACTTGATCGCCAACCGCTGCCCCGCTTGATTTACAGCCGCGTACACGTCGCCGCCGCCGCCGCCCGCAATCCTTTCCTGTAGAAAGTAGCGAAAGCCATGCGGGTTGACGAGCGTGTGCGTCGTGTTCAAAGCGTTCATCGAGTTCATCGAGTTCATCGTGTCTATCATGACACAGCCGCGCGCGTCATCGCCAAGCCACGGGCGGCGCGCTCGCGGGGGCAGAGAGCTTCACTCGCGCGGTCTGCTCCGTTCTGCTCCGTGCTGCTTCAATCTTCCGCCAGCACGATGATTTTGTCTCCGGCTTCAAACGTCACCATCTCGGATTTCGGTGGATTGGTGCGGACGCCGTAAGCGCGGCTGGCATCGTTGGCGTGTCGCTCCAAACGATAACCGATGACAATCTCGTTGCGGCGGCGCGCGGATTCTGTGACGGTGTAAAGATTCACTTCGCGTCCGGGCGCGACGTAATTCGCGGCGGGCTTGAGATAAATCTCAGAGCCTTCGGCGTCGAACAAATCATCGAAGACGGCGAGCAGTTCGGCGTTCTCTGAAACTTGGGTCAGCAGCAAGCCGGTCAATTTATCGCTGACGATAAAGTCGTCGGCCTTGGCGACTTCGGCCAGAGCGCGGTTGCGCACGTCAATCATCTCGCTGACGATGCTGAAAGCCTCGCCCTTTTTCTGTTCGATGTCGCGCAGGTGCAGGAGCGTAATCATGGTCTTGGCGTCGGCGGCCTGCGCGTCTAGCTGTTCGGCGTAACAGAGAATGATGATGTGCTGGAAGGTGGTCAACTCAAGGGCGTCGAGCAGTTGGCGGTCGGTCGTGTCGCCCGTCTCGACTTCAACCGTGAGCTTTCGCAAGCCCTCGGAAACTCCGCGCAGTTGCGCTTCGACTTCGGGCGCGTCCGCCACGATTTTAAGAAACGAGCCCGCGGTCACGTAGTTATCCAACTCGCGGACAATCGTGCGCCCGCGTTTGTTCCAACCCAGAATCAGGATTCTCTCCGGGCGCGAAGCCTCCTCCGCCACACGGCAAATCGCGCCCTCGTCAATTTGAACATGCGAGAAGCCGTCGAAGATAACCTTGTCGTCGTCTTCGGCGATGACAATCATTTTGTCGCCGCCGCGAATCAGGGTGTCCATCGGCGGATTGACTTTGACGCCGCCCTGCGCCTGCCGCAAACCCATCACGGAGCAACGCTCGTAAGCGAGCAATGATTCGCCGAAGGTCTTACCGGCGAGTTGCGGCTCTTCCTGAAAGTAAATCTCGTCGCCGTCGAAATCGAGCAGTTCCGTGTAGACAACGCTGAGGCCGACTTGCCGACAGGTTTGCACTGTGATGCGCGCGGTCACGTCGCCGGACAGAATCAGTTGCGCTTCATCTTTGCCGACGATGCGCGCGACTTCCAGATTTTTCTCGTCGCGCAACTCGGCGACGATTCTGTAAGGCTCGGCGCGGCGGTTCGGATTGTTCGTAATCGCCAGAATCATTTTGATGACCTGCGCGTCGGCGTCGAACGAATCGTTGGGCGAAAGAATGATGATTGATTTGGCGGCGTGCGGGTTGACGATTTCGAGGTCAACGAGGTCAATCGGGCTGCCGGAGCGACAGACGACGCGCAGGTTCTTCGTGTCGCTGACGTGCGCGCGAATCTCGTCTTCCATCTCGACCTTATCTTTGTCGGCCAGAATCACGACGCATGGCTTCTTCTGATTTTCGTTGGCGATGACCAACTCCGAGATAATCAGAAAAATCCGCGACGACCAGCCGAGAAGCAACGTGTGATTTTCTTCGACGACAAAGGAGCGGCCCTTGCGCAGTTCGTCGAGCTTGCTTTGCAAGCCGTTCGACAAAACGCTGATGAGCAAGCTGACGATAAAGATGCCGCCGACCGTGATGATGAGCATCAACACGCGGTAGCTCCAGCCTGCGTCTCCGGCGAGCGTTCCGGGGTCAATCGAGCGCATCAAGCTTTGCCAGAACGCTTCGATGAAATTGAAGGCTTGCGGCGCGTCTTGCCCTTCGGCGGCGGCTGGCCCGATTCCCGTCAAGAGCAGAATCGCGGTCGCCAGCAAGACAATCAACAGGGACGCCAGACCGAGCCAGCCGATTAATGAAATCGTGCCGCCGGACAAACTCTTGTCAAAGGCGTAACGCAGGCGTTCGCCGAAAGTGGCTTTTCTCATGTGTGTGAAGTCTATTCTTTGCTCTCGCCTCAAGAGCGACGAAAGAGAGGCTCGCGCCGTCGTCCGCTCAGATGGCTTGCAGGTCTAAGGTCGTTTGGTGAACAGTTTCTACTATAAGTCCTGCGCTTGAGCGAAAGCCAGCGCGCTTTATCCCTGGTTCAGCTTCAACTCAATCCGCCGGTCGGGAATCAGCCAAATCAACGCCACCAGCACGTACAACCCGTCGGAGAGCCATTGATTAACGAAGGCCAGAGGTATCGCTATCACATAGAGAGCCAGCGACAGCTTGCCCTTCAAGTCCTTATCAACCGCCGCTTTGAGCTTCGAGCGCTCTCCCTGTTGGGACACAATCAGGTTTTGTAGAATTATGTAAGCGACGGCGGCCAACAGCAGCACGACGCCATAGATGGCAGTGGGCAAAGGCGCGAAATGATTCTCGCCCATCCAGCCCGTGACGAACGGAATCAGCGAGAGCCAGAACAACAGATGCAGGTTCGCCCACAGAATCTTGCCGTTAATCTTTTCCGTGGCCTGAAGCATGTGGTGATGATTGTTCCAGTAGATTCCGATATAGATGAAGCTCAACACGTAAGTGAGGAAGACGGGAACGAGCGGGCGCAGCGCATCCAAATCTGCGCCGTGTGGAATCTTCAATTCGAGAACCATGATGGTGATTAAAATCGCAATCACGCCATCGCTGAAAGCTTCGAGCCGCCCTTTATTCATCCATCTCCATTCTTTCGCTTCATGCGCGCCGCGAGCGCTGCGGCCCAATCTCAATCATGCCTCGCTCGTTAAGCCAAAGACTCTTTGACGAAGTTTAGCTCGACACCGACGCCTGCCGGGTCACGGACAAAGACCTGCATCTGCCCGAGCGCAGCAATCTCAACTATCTCATGCGGGATGTTCAAGCGTTTGAGGCGTTCGATAATTTCAGCCAGCCCTTGACAGGAAAAAGCCACGTGGTCAAAGAAGCCCGGCATGGATTCGCCTGTGGCTCTGGCGTCGGCCTCATCGCAAGCCGTCAGATGAACGAGCGGCTCCTGCCCGGCGTAAAGCCAAAATCCCTTGCGCCTGAACTTCGGCCTCTCTCCCACGGCCAGTCCGATGACCTCGACGTAAAAGTCACGAACCTGCTCAAGCAACGCTGCGGGAGCCGTGATATTGAAATGACTTAAGCCAAGAGTCTGCATCATCTGCCTCGCCTTTGTCGCCTCGCCTCTTAGTTCCTCAGCCCGTCATCACGACGCCGAAATGCTCGCTCAGTATCGCCGCATACTCTGCTTCGCTTTTTAAGACACGCTCTTGCCTGTCTCCGTCATCAGCGGTTGTGATGAAACGCATCTCGCTCAGCGTGACGCGCCCTTCACGTGTTGCGCGCGAGCAGATGCGCGCTCTGGTGAAATGCGACTGCGGAGAAGTCTGGTGGTAGCGGCACATCTCTTCGTAGTCGGCATACGCATGCGGCTGCAAGTCGAAGCGATACTGTGCCTCCCATTCATCGCCGTCGCGTTGCGTCAGAATCAAATGAGCGTCGTCTTCAAGTATCCGGTAAAGGCGATTGCCCTGCGCCTGCTCGCCACGCTCGTCGAGCAGCAACGGCTCGCGAAAGGAATCGCCGAAGCCGACATCCACAAGCCAACGCTGCTCTAACGTGACCAGCAGCGTCATGTGGTCGAACGGCGGGCCGAAGCCGCCTTCCTTCCTCGCCACTCCGGCTGAGAGCATCGCCACGTCGAAGCCGAGCGCGCAGAGCAGCGCGGCGAATAGCCCGTTGGCTTCATAGCAGAAGCCGCCGCGCCCGCGCCCGACAATCTTGGCGAACAGGGCTTCATCGTCAAGTCGAATCGGCTCTCCGGCGTGGATGCTTAAATTCTCGAAAGGCACAGTCAACAGATGCGCGACTTGCAACTCGCGCAAAGTCGCGGCGGTCGGCGCGAGCGAGCCACGATAGTTGATGCGTTCGAGATAAGCCCCTGTGTCCACTTAACTCTTCCTTAACGACATGGAAACAGCGTTCGCCGCGCGACGCTTAAGGCTTCGCTTCCGGCGCCGCTTTCTCTCTGGCTTTTGTCCTGCGCTCCTTGAGCTTCCGGTCTGCCGCCACGTCACGCATCAACACGTAATTAAGATTGCCGCCCGGCCCTCCGGCGAAGACGCGAATCTCTGCGTCCACACACTTGAGGACTTTTAACTGCGTGTCCATCCCCGCATATGCTTCCCATGCGTCCGCCGTTGGAAGATTCTTGCCTTCGGAAAACTTCGCCACGAATTTATCGACGTGCGGCCATTCAGGCCCGTCATAGCCTGCGGAAAAACTAAGCACGCGCCCGTCCAGCAGCGTAAAAGTGATTTGATTGATTCCGGCGAATTTCTCCTTCGATTTATATTTATCGGGTTTGATGATGAAGCTGGTCACACCGAACTGGCTGGCCGGTCTGGCCAAACTGGCGCGGAGTTCCGCATCCTCGCTGCTGCCGGAAAACAGGGCCAGAACTTGCTCCGCGGTCATCCCTAATCTGATGCCGCTCAGGTCTGGAAGCTGTGCCGCGGTGAGACTGCAAATCGCTTTGGCGGGAGCGTTGGTCGTCTGCTCAGGAGCATTAGTGTTAGTCGTCTGCGTCGTCTGCTCGGAAACGCTGACAGCGGGAGAAGAGTTGGCTTGCAACGTCTGCGGGCTCGCCGAACGGCACGCGCAGCTAGCGACAGCCGACGCTCCGATAATTAAGAGTAAGACTGTAAGAGATCGTTTCATTAAGGCTCCTTTGGTTTCCTTATCTCGCCGAAGACATCGCGCGCACGCGACGTTCGGCTTTGGAAGAATAAATCAACGATGAGAAGAATGCTATTGAGGCGTCGCGCTTGAATGAGTTGATTGATTGCGCCGGCTGGCAAAGCTCATCTCCTGCGAATCACTTATCTGCGACGAGATAGCCGCCACGGATAGTGGCCACTCGTTTATCGCCCTCTCTGCTCCTGGAGACGCTCACGGTGACGTTGCCCTGCGGTTTATTCGCTTCATCGCGCGTCGGCTTGTAACCGATGATGTATTGCGTGCGCAGCAGCCTCAGGATTTCACCTGCCGCAGCCTGCAAGTCTGCCGCGGATGCCGGAAAGAAAGCCGCGCCTCCTGTCTTTTGAGCCAGATTTTTAAGAAACTCCGTCGCTTTCTTTTGTTGACTCTTGGGCGCAATGTAGCTTGTTTCTTTATCCAGATTCGCCGTGATGCCGATGGCGAACACTTGTATGTGCTCGACCTGTAAAACTTTTATCAGTTGCTCAAAGGTGTAGTAGCTGTCACGATTGTCGCCATCCGTCATCAGCACCACAGCGCGCCGCGCCACCCTCCCTGCGTCCTGTTTATACTTCTTGATTTTCTCAGCCGAAAGATAGACCGCATCAATGATGTCTGTCGGCCCCGCGCCGATATATAGCTTGTCAAGGGCAGCCACCAAGGCTGATTTGTCCGATGTAAATTCACTGACAATCTCAAGCTTAGCGTCATCCACGAAGCGTATAACTAATGTCTCATCGACAGGCTTGTTGCTCTGGATGATATTCTTCGCGGCCTCTACTATTTGCGCTAAAGATTTATCGAAAGAAGCCGAGTTATCAATCACTAGGCCGTAGATAAGCGGAATCTCTTCTTTGGAAAAGAAAGCGATAGGTTGAGCCGCGCCGTTCTGCGTCAGGCTAAAATCTTCCTGCTTCAAATCGTTGGCGATGCGGCCCGCAGAATCCGTCACAGTCACTTGCAGCAAGACCATTTGAGCGGCGGCTGTCTGGCTCTGAGTTTGCGCGGGCGCAAGTTGACAGAGAGCCAAGGTGACAATCAATGTCGCGCGCTTCATCTTTTTATAAACCCGGCTCATCTTATTTCAACTCCATCATCCAGATGTTGCCGGTCATCTCCGCGTACTCAAAGACAATTTGATTGCCGAGCGGCGACCAAGCGGGATAGCGCACGTAGGCGTTCAACTTATTAAAGTTGGTCAACTGCTTCTGCGTTTTATCCTTGACGGAAACCCAGTAGACATTCCAAATCCCGTTGCGAAATCCGGCGAAAGCAATCTTGTCTCCGTCGGGCGACCAACCGTTGGGCCAACTCTGTCCACGGTCGAAGGTCAACTGCCTGACCTCTCCGCCGTCGCCCGCCATGACGGCGATGTGCGTGTCGTCGCCGCGTTTCATCTCGAAGGCAATCAACTGCCCGTCGGGCGACCAGGAGGGCCAGCCCATCAATTCCTTGTCGAAGGTCAACTGCCTCGGCTCGGCACCGTCGAGCGCGACCTTCCACAAATTTATCGTTCCGCTTTTCCCGGAGTTGTAAGCAAACTGTTTTCCATCCGGCGAGACGCGCATGAAATCCATGTCGAGCGCGACGGGCATCAACTGCCGCTCGACTCCCGTTTTAAGATTGATGGAAAACATCAGCGCGTTATCATCGCGGTACGTGACGTAGGCGATTTCATCATCGGACAACCAATTCGGCAGCGCGCTGGAAGACGCACCCGTCGTCAGTTGCGCGGAGTTCTTTCCGTCTGCATCCATCAGCCACACGCTTCCCGGCGTGCCCGTGCGCCAGACGCCGACCGCAATCTTTTTACCGTCGCGCGAAATAGCCGGGTTGGTCTTCCGCATGCTCTTATCTTGCAGCAGCGGCACGGGCGCGCCCGTCGTCTCGCTTGACGTGGGCGACAGCGGCACAGACCAAATATCGCTGGTCAGAGAACGAACGTTGTAAGCGATTCTTTTTCCGTCGGCGGAGATGCTCAGGTTCCTGATGAGTTGCGTGCCTGCGCCCTGCACTTCTGTCGGTTCGCCTGCGCGCTCGCCGCTGGCCGGAGCGACTTGTATTCTCCACAAGCCGTACACGTTTCTCGAAACCCCTATGCAGTAAATGCTCTCCCCGTCGGGCGCGTAAATGGGGTCGAAGAAGAGTTGATGAGCGGTCAACTGCTTTGCGTCGCCGCCTTGCGACGAGATAGTCCAGATTTCGGCGAGCGTCGAGTCGTAAGCGAAGAAGACTATCCGCTTTCCGTCCGGCGACCATGACGGAGAGCCGTGGCCGCCTCTGGGCATTCCCACCTGCGTCAGTTGTAAAGGTTGGCCTCCGCGCGACGCAATCGTCCAGATGGTCGAAGGCGGCAGCGCGCCGTAAGCGCTGCCGTTAAGGTCAATCGGCGCTTCGGACTGAAAGGCAATCATGGAGCCGTCGCGCGACCAGGCGGGCTTTGAGCCGAACTCTGTCAGCCTGTGCGCGCCGCCGCCGAAAGCCGGGACGACCCAGATGCCGCCGCGAGTTCTGGAATGGTAAGCGATGTATTGACCGTCGGGCGACCATGCGGGCTCGGAGTTTTGCGCGCCGTCGTTGGTAATCGGAATTTCCTGCCCGCCGGAAGCGAGCGGTTTGACGTAAATCTCAAAATTCCCGTCGTGGTTAGAGCTATAGGCCAGAGAGTTTCCGTCAGGCGAGAGCGATGGATACGTGTCCAGACCGGCCCATGCCGTGACCTGCGTGAGGCGCCGCACGACTCTCGCGTCCGTGGCGGGCCGCTGCTTCAGGAAGAGCCAGAAAGCGATACCTGCCAGCGAGAGCAAAAAGAGCGCGCCTATCAAGACAAGCGCGACCGTAGACTTGAAACGGCGCGCACGCTGCGGGCCTTGCGAGACTTCCGCTATGCCTGCGACGGGCGCGAGCGTTGTCGCTGTCGAGGGCGCAACCGCCGCTTCCGCTAAAGAGTTGTCCGGCGCAAGCTCAACACTTTTTTCCGCGACGCTTTTTTCCGCGCTCGCTTCCTTTGGCTGCCGACCGTTGATTATCTCCACGTCCGCGATGAAGCGATAGCCTTTGGTCGGGACGGTTTCGATATATCTGGCCTCGCGCGCGTTGTCGCCGAGAGCCTTGCGCAGTTGCGCAATCTCGCGCGTCAAAGCGTTCTCCGTCACGAACGTCTCTTTCCAAACGGCGTCCAAAAGCTCTCTCTTTTCTATCAGCCGCCCGCGATTTTCGAGCAGGAAGAGCAGCACGCGAAAGGCTTTCGGCTCCATCTGGACGGCTGCCGCGCTCTTCCAGACGCGAAAGCCCGCGGGGTCAACGCGCACGTTATCGAACTGATAAATATGAGCTTTGTCGTCCATCATAAAATCATCACGACGCCCGCGCCGAAAGATTAGCCTTTCATCAAGACCCGCATCCGTGTTCCGGCGCAGTATCCGGCCGCGCCTTTAATTCGCGCGGAGGACGCTATGAAAAATGGAAGCGGAAAAAGAAAGCTGGCTCTCTGGTTCGGCCTCATCTCGTTCATCTACGCTCTGGCCGCCCACGCGGTTCACGCTCACTCGGTCGTCAGCTTCAGACTGGCGAGCCATGCGCTGGTCGTCGTTCCTGTTCTGGTGAACGAAGAAGGCCCGTTTGATTTCCTTTTGGACACAGGGACGAACACGACCATCATCACTCCTGAACTGGCGAACAAACTCAACTTACGCGCAACCGGCGAGGTCTCGTTGATTACACTGGCGGGAACGGAAGTTGTTCCGCGAGCCGTGCTCGATAGTTTAGCGCTTGGGGCTAAATCCCTTAAACGCCTCGAAGTGTTGTTCGATGATTTGCGCGGCGTGCGCGGCATGGACGCGAAAATCCGCGGCGTGTTGGGGCAGAACTTTCTTTCTCAATTCAACTACCTGCTGAGCTACCGCGAGCGGCGCGTAGAGTTTGAGGAAGACGGCGACTTGTCGAGCCGTTTCAACGGAACACGCCTCGCCGTCGAGCAGCATGAGGGAAAACAGATTGTCTCTTCGCAGGCAACGGCTCCACGGCAGGAAACTCTGCGTTTGGCGTTGGATTCAGGCGCTTCGCATCTCGTGCTCTTTGCGTCGGCCTGCGACAAGTTGGGACTCAAGACCGAGCCGCGCGATGGTTTTCTCATCCCGACCAACGCCGCGAGCAATCACGTCGCGTTGCGACGACTTCAGCAGCTTCAACTCGGCAGCGAACGCATCGCCAATCTCCCGGTCGCTTTAATAGAAGACCACGCCCCGCCCGACAGCCGCTTTGAAGACGGGCTGCTGCCGACGAGCCTCTTCAGCGAAATCTTTTTTGAGAACGACCAACACGTCGTCATCCTGAACCCGCGCGCCGACTGAAACTACAACTCTGGCCGCTTCCTTGAAACTACATCTTATGAGCTTTAATCTCGAACACAAACGCAGCCTTCGCCGACCGCTTGGCCGTCTCGCTTTTCCTCTTTTTCTCATCGCGCTCATGCTGTTGACTATTAGCTCTCGCGCCGACGCGCAACAAGCGACGGGCGAGTTGCGTGGTCAGTTGACGGACGAACTCGGCGGCCTGATTGTCGGAGCCAGCGTGACGTTGACGAACGGCGTCGGCCTCAGCCTGACGACCACGACCGACAACGAAGGCGGCTATCAGTTTTCAGGACTCGCGCCCGGCAATTATGACTTGCGCACAGAGGCGCGCGGGTTCGCCGTCCATGAAAGCCCCGGCCTGGAGGTTAGGCCCGGAGGCCGCGAGCGTCTTAACGTCCAGTTAAGCGTGGCTCTGGAAAAGCAGGAGGTCAGCGTCGAGCGGGACACTCTGTTGAGCACGGCGGCGGATAACAACGCGGGCGCGCTCGTGCTCGGCTCTGCGGAGTTGGACGCGCTGCCGGACGACCCTGACGCGCTGGCTTCGGCTTTGCAAGCTCTGGCAGGCCCAAGCGCGGGGCCGGACGGCGGGCAGATTTTGGTTGACAACTTCACAAGCGGTCGCTTGCCCTCCAAGAGTTCAATCCGCGAGATTCGCATCAACCTGAATCCGTTCTCGGCTGAATACAATCGCCTCGGCTTCGGGCGGATAGAAGTTTTCACGAAGCCCGGCACGGACGCCTTTCACGGTCAGGCATCTCTCAACTTCAGCCAACAGAGCTTGAACTCGCGCAACCCTTTCGCCGACGCCCGCGCGCCCTACAGATTCCTGCTCTACGGCGGGAACCTGAGCGGCCCCGTCATCGCCAAACGCGCCTCCTTCTTTCTGGATTTTGAACGCCGCGACATCAATGACAACAGCATCATCAACGCCACCGTCCTTGACTCTTCATTCAACATCGCGCAACTCCGCCAAGCCATCGTGACGCCGCAGCAACGCACGTCCGTCAGCCCGCGCTTCGACTATCAACTGAACCCGAAGAACACGCTCGTCGCTCGCTATGCTTTTCTGCGACAGGCGCAGCAGAACGCGGGCTCCGGCAACTTCTCGCTCGTCGAGCGCGCCTACGACACGGCATTCACGGAACAGACAGCGCAGTTGACGGAGACTGCCATCATTAACACCTGGGCCGTCAATGAGACTCGCTTTCAGTATTCCCGGCAGAGCAACCGGCAGAACGACGACAACGCTCTCCCGTCCATCAACGTGCTCGATGCTTTCAACGGCGGCGGCTCGCAAATCGGTCTGGCCGCAAACGTTCAAGACCGCTTTGAGCTACAGAACAACACGACCTTTGCCCTTGCCCGCCACACCTTGAGAGTCGGCGCAACTTTGCGCGACATACGCATCAAGGACGTTGCGCCGACAAACTTCGGCGGCTCCTTTATCTTCGCGGGCGGCGTGGCGCCGCTGTTGGATGAAAGTAATCAGATAGTGATTGGCGCAAACGGCCAGCCCGCGCAGACCGTCATCACGAGCATCGAACGCTATCGCCGCACGCTCCTTTTTCAGCAGCAGGGAATCGCGCCCGCGCAAGTGAGCGCGCTCGGCGGCGGCGCGACGCAATTCTCCATCACCGGCGGCGACCCCGAAGCGCGCATCAATCAAGCGGAGTTCGGGATTTTTATTCAAGACGAATGGAACGCGCGCCCGGATTTAACCTTGAGCCTTGGCTTGCGTTATGACGGGCAGAGCAACGTTCACCGCAGCTTCAACTTTGCGCCGCGCTTCTCCTTCGCGTTCGCGCCGGGAGGCGGCGCGGCGCGCAAGACGAAGACTGTGCTGCGCGGCGGCTTCGGCATCTTCTTCGACCGCATCGCAGAGAGCCTCGCCCTGCGCGTCAATCATCTTGACGGCGTAGCTCAGCGACAGTTCATCACGGCTGACCCAAACGTCCTTGGATTGTTCCCCGCCGTGCCGCCGCTTTCGCTGTTGGCAAACTCCGCCGCGCCGCCGGCGAGCGTGCAGCTTGCTTCAACTCTTGGGCTGCCGTATCTGATGCAAGGCGCGTTCAGCGTCGAGCGGCAATTGCCGCTCAAGTTCGTCATCACGGCGACGCTGCTCAGCACGCGCGGTCTACACCTCCTGCGCTCGCGCAACATCAACGCGCCGCTGCCGGAGACGTTCGCGCCAGACGAACCTGGCAACAGCGTTCGCCCTTTAGGCGACGCGCGCGGCAACGTCTTCGAGTATGAATCGAGCGGTCGCTTCAACCAGAATCAGTTAATCTTGAGCCTGCGAAATCCCGCCAGCAGCAAGATGTCCATCATCGCCACTTACCTCTTGAACAAGGCGCGCAGCGACACGGACGGGCCGGACACGTTCCCCGTCAATTCCTACGACCTCAGAGGCGAGTACGGACGCTCCGCGCTGGACGTGCGCCATCGCTTTAGCCTGACCGGAGTGTTCTCCCTCAAGCACGGCTTCAGCTTGAATCCATTCATCCTCGCGGCCTCTGGCCGTCCCTTCAACATCATCACCGGGCGCGACGCCAACGGCGACACACAGTTCACAGAGCGACCCTCGTTCGCCGTCAACTCGCAGCAACCCGGCGCAATGACGACGCGCCTCGGCGTCTTCAACTCAAGCCCAGGCCCCGGCGAACAACTCGTCCCGCGCAACTACGGAACGTCGCCCGCCTTCTTCACAGTCAGCCTGCGAGCGAGCAAGACTTGGGGCTTCGGTCAGGAGCGAGGCTCTTCTTCTTCTTCAGCCCAACCGCCGCAGAAAGAGAAGCAAGCCGCGGACAAAAAGAAGCCCGCCACAACTCAGGCGGGCAACGCGGTCGGCGCAGGCGGCTCAATGCTGCCTGATTCAAACCGGGGCAGCTTCTTCGGTCGCGCCCCCGACAATCCTTACAAGCTGACGTTCTCCATCGTGGCCCGGAATCTTTTTAATCGAACCAATCCGGGCCGCTCCATCGGCAATCTCAATTCAGTTCTTTTCGGGGAATCAAACTTTCTCGCCCCGCCCTACGGCTTCGGTGAACTCTTCGAATCGGGCGCGGCCAACCGGCGAATCGAGATGCAGGTGCGCTTCACTTTCTGACCGTAGCCCAAGCGAAAGCGAGTCGAGCAGATTGCCGGAGCGCGTCCTCTGTTCCGCGCGCCAGCCTCGCGCTCTGTTAAAGCCTTCGTCTCTGTTGCCGGGAGCAAGCGAGATAGCATTGACTATCGCAGGCGCATCCGGCGATGGCTATCTCATGGGCTTGTTGAAAATTACGCGCCCGCTCGAAAGAATAGTGTTGAGATTATGCCGCTCTCTTTTATAAGGCTTGAGCCTGGCGTTGGCGTCCTCGTTGAGTTTGTCCCAATCGGCTTCCCTGTAGTAGCCGATGACGATGATGTCGCCTTGACGCGAAATGATTTTGGCCCAACGCCGGAAAAACAGTTCGCCGCGGCGTGGGTCAACGACAGCCACGTATGAAGCGCCGAGGCCGCCGTCCGCCATCTCCAACAGCAGCGCGGTTCCGTTCCCGCTGGTTGTCGCCTCCTCGACTTTAGTGATGCCGACATACTCGGCCATCAGCTTGCGCCGCTTGCCCGTTCGCGCGTCATAGCTGCGGAGCGACTGCCCTTCGTTCTCGAAGCCCCCGGCCCCGTCTCGCCCTGAGTAAACCACCTGCCGCCCGCCTTGAATAATCCAGGCCGCTATCGCTTCATCCGCAATCTTCCGCTCCGCTCCGCCGATGGTCACATAAAGCGGGCCGTGGAAGGAGCCGCCGGACGTGTCAACGCGCGCAGCGGTGATAACGGGCGACGCCTCTCGCGCAGGCTTTCGCTGCGCCTGCGCGTCTCGCGTCTGGCAGAGGAAGAGCAGGCTTAAGGCTAAGACGATGGCTGCCGTTCCATGCGAGTGTTTCATGCTCTGGCTTCTCCGTTTGAAAGATAAAAGGGTTGCTGGTTGCGAACGTTGATGACGATAGCGAGACAGCGTTTCTGCTTCATCGTCGCGCGCCATGAATAATGAGCAGGGCTTTCGTCTTCATTTCGCAAAGCTATAAATATCATCGAGGCTCGCAAAATAAATCAGCGTTTTGCTTTGGGCGATAACGCCGCTGGCATAACCCGCATCGAGTTTGACAACTTCGCCGCCGCTCTTTGAGACTCTGCACAACTCGTCTGCGCTCAAGCCGTCTTCATCGAAGAAGTAGATGTTCGCCTCGTCAACCACAAACTGCTTGAGGGAAAAAGTCTTCACCAAGGTTTGCGGCTCGCCACCTTGTTTGGAAATCCTGCGCAAAGCCCAACGCGATTCGCCCGCGCCGCGAAAACCGAAATAGAGATTCTCGTCATCCGACGCCAATTCGTCAACGCCCTCTTTATCCGTGGTTTGGTAGATGACCTCTGCCCGCCCGCCCGCTTTCGCCTGTTTCAAAATGCTGGTCGGCGTCAGCCAGTAGACAAACTTTTCATCTATGACAAGGCTATGCGGGATGTTTTGCCCGTCTGCGAAAACTTGCGCTGTCCCGCCCTGCTTGGCGGCGGCGTAAACCGGCCTCGGCTTCGCAGGGCTGTTCGGCGAATAATAGCCGTGATTCGCCCAGTAGACTTTTTCATCGTCAACGACTATATCAACGCCGATGCCGACATGTTCCGCAGCGACCACTTGAGGCTTGCCTCCATCTTTAGCGACGCGCAAAATATTGCCGCCCGCGTTCCAGTAAACAAATTTTTCGTCCGTCGCAATGCCGCCGTAATCCGACTGCGGCAACTGTGCGCCGTCTTCCAGATTCGTCACCGCGCCGGAATCCAGAGCGACTTTCCGCAAGCCACTCGTTCCTTCCTTCTGGTCTGCGATGGTTCCGCCAATCGTCACATAAGCGAATTTATCGTCAACCGCCAATCCCGAAATATGCGAAAGCCTGCGCTCTTTGCCTGCAATCTTTCTGGCCTTCGTCCACTCGGCGGCAGGCAGCCGCGCAAACTTGCCGCAGCCCGAAATCGCGCCCGCTGCTACTAAGACCGCGCTCATGAAACAGAGATGACGCCTGTAATTGTTCATTGAATTTTACGGATGCTGTTTGGTTTAGAACTGCTGTCGTTAATGTAACATGACAACTCATTCAACGCGGCCACCGCGCAGCAATCCGTCCATCATGCTTCCCCCGCGCGGATTGAATGGCTGCGCTTAGCTTGGGTTAAAGTCAGGCTTCGGGAACTTCTCAACGCGGCGCGCTCATCGCTATTGACTCTCGCTATGGTTTTCTGTATCGTCCCCGCGCAAAGTTAACGGCTGAACACTCCGAGTTTATGGGCTCCTCGCGACTCCACTTGTCCAGCTTCCCCTTATCACCTGAGGTTGACTAAGCGTTGCTGCCATAGCAGGGGAAAGTCAACCAATTCAAAAAGGAGACACTATAGTGAAGCGACTATTTTCCTCGCTCAGCATCCTGACGTTGTTGTGCTGCGCAGGCGCCGCCTCTGCGCAAACCTACCAGATTATCAGCGCTCAAACCTCTAACGTGGCGAACAATGTGACCAGGACCGTGACGACCGTGCAGGTCGGGAGCAATCCCCTCAATCGCTTTTTGATGACGCGGGTTGTCAAAAACATTCCGAGCCATGCTCTGAAAGGCGCGATGTTGCTGTTGCCGCCGCTCGGCAGCGGGTTCCAGAATTACGAAGTCGGAGATGGCGGCGATTATCAAAAGTCGTTCGCCGGATTCTTTGCTGAACGCAACTACGATGTGTGGGGCTACTCGCAACGCGTGCAGGGACTCACGGCGGGAACGTGTGAGAGCGGCGCGGCGGATTGCTCGGCCATGGCCGATTGGGGCATGCAGACTATCCTCGATGATGTCTCTTTTATTCGCCAGCAAATCGGGTTAGCGCATCCGGGCGAGAAGCCTGTGATTGGCGGGCTTTCTCTGGGCAGCATCGCTTCGGTCGCGACCATCAATGCTCATCCGAATGATTACGCGGGCGCAATGCTGATTGAAGGCACGCTCTATGACGAGAATGCGGAGGTGCGCAACATCAACGCGAATTTTTGCGCGGTCTTCAATAATCTTCTGGCGAACGGCGTCTTTTATGACGGGCAGGGAACGCCGGGTTTCAAGTTGATTAGCCATCTGGCCGATGTTGACCCGGCGGGGCTCTCGCCCGTCCCCGGTTTTCCTCCGGGCTTCACTAATCATCAGGCGTTCGTTGCCACCATGTCTGCGCCGCCGCTCTCGCCAACGACGCCTCGCCCCGGCTACAACTTTCTGGCTGGCAGTGTTGCCGAAGACCGATTCTTTTTTGCGAACGAAGAATTGGTTCACGCAAACATCGCAAGGTTCGTTGACTACGTTGCCACTCGAACCATCCGCGACGTGAGTTGCGGCCTTGCAGGTGAGCGCGTCTTCTCAAACAACCTGCACAACTTCACAGGCGACGTTATTGTCTTTGCCGGAGGACACGGCTTTGGAACCGGGATGATTGACACCGCCAATCTGATGACCTCAGCCGAAGTCACGCTCAACTTCAAGGAAGAGTATGGTCACGTCGATCACGTCTTCTCGCAGAACCATTTGCGCGAAGTAGAACATCCTGTTTTGAAGTGGCTGAAAAAGGCTCTATGAAACGGTAAGCAGAAGTGAAAAAGGGGCTGGCCGTTAAGTCATATAAGTCATACGAGACAGGCTGAAACGGCTGGCCCCGCTGCTGCGTTTACACGTGGCAATAACAATCAGGCGAAGACACGCGGCCTAGTTGTTAAGAGAACGACGCGGAACATAGCGTCGCTCTCGCCGTGCAAGGAGATTATCTCTTATATCAACGCCTTCAGATTAAACGAGGCGTCATCCGTCTTGTCACCAGACTTCACGCCGGACTGCTTTAACGCGCTCCCAAACTTCATCCGTCATCTCTAGTTGCCACACGCCTCCAAGCAGATGATTGAAGCGGGCGTCCCTGCGAGCCAGTTCTTCAACCCGCTCTATGTAATCCGGCCCGTGTCTGGACAATAAATCTTCGAGCGGGCCGGCGGCCAGAACCGCCGTCGTCGTGTCTGGCAGACCGCGTTGATATGCAGCCAGCACAAAACGCCAGAGCAATTCCGGCTCGCTCTCCAACACCGCCCAATCTATAACTTTCTCTATGGCCCACCAATTACTCTGATACTCAGGCGAGCCTTCCACGGCAGCTTGACATGCGACCCATGCCTCAACAACTTTTTGTAGCTCCGAATCAATCATAGAGAGTTTCAAGACAATGATTCAGAGTTAACATAACGCGCAAAGCTTGGCTCCGGAATTAACCCGGCGGGAAGAGCTTCACCAGGCGTCTAACGTCTTGCGAATGAAAGGCAAGCTCTCTCCGCTCGCGCTGGATGATTTGTTAACGGGCGTCACTGCGCTTCAATGGCGCGCAGAGCGTACGCGCCGCCGCCGCCCTGCGCCGCCACCCAGAGGGTGTATGTGCCATCGACGGGCAGGCGCACGGAGAGCAGGCTGTCGGTTCCCTCGCCGCCGTTGTCGTCGGCAGCGACCTCCGCCGCGTCCGGGCCGTAGAGCGCGATGCGTGTGTCGAAATCCGAGGAGCGCGCGCTGATAATCAAGACCTGTCCTGCGCTGCCTTTGAACGACCAGATTTCGCTGCCGCCGGTGCCGACCGTTCCTTCGACGCGCGTGTTGAGAGCGAGAGGCCGCGCCGGGTCGTTGATGGGCCGCAGACGGTATGAGCCTGCGCCGCCGCCGCCGAACGTGTAGACGCGCAAGAGGTAGCGACCCGGCTCTGAAAGAAGGGCCGTCAGCATCGCGTTGCGGTTCGACGCGCCGTCGTCGTCTGCGCCGACAGACTCGCCGCGCGCATTAAAGAGTTGCAGCGCAACGTCGAACTGCTCGGACATCGCTTCGTAGCGCAGAATCTGTCCGGCCTTTCCGTCGAAGGCCCAGTAGTCGGAGCCGCCGAGCGTCAGCGTCCCGCCCCCGCCGGCCCCGCCCGTGAACAACTTGACGGGCTGCGAGGTGGCTAACGCGTAGCTGACGACGAGGCCGAACGGCTGCGAGACGGCCACTTGATAATCGCCCGTGGTGTTGATGAGCGCGACGAGTTCGCCGCTTGCCTTCGTGTCGGACGGAAGGACGACGAACGGCGGCACGTTGCTTTCAGGCGCGGTCGGCTCGCCCTGCTTGTCCAACACAGGGACGAAAGAGAGCATCGCCGTGAGGCTGCCGCCCGCTGCCTTCGCCTGCACTTTAACGAGGTCGCCCGCCGCGGCCTTGAACGTCCACAAATCCAGCCCGCCTCTCTCAATCGGTCGCAGCGCGTTCGCTTCGCCGATGCGCGTCTGAAAGACTCGCGCCGGAGCGATGGTCACGGAATAACTGCTGCGGGCTTCGGCGTTGCCGAGCGGCGCGATGCGCGCGTGATAGACGCCTCCCTGCGCGGCGCGAAAGACGGCGCGCGAGCCACGGTTCGACAACTCGGCCAAGACCTGCTCGCCGCTCGGCGCGTAAATCTCGACCGTCGGGCTGAACGAAGCGGCGCGCGTGGTGACGACGAGCGTCTGCCCTGCTTCGGCGTTAAAGCGATGCCATTGAGAGAGCGACTTGCCGAGGACGCCGACGCTGCGCGCGCCCGCCGGGGCATCGGTTGCGATGAAGCGCCGCACCGTCAATTCGTACCTGCCGCCGCCCGCTTTAGAAGCGCGCACGCGCACGACGTAGGCTCCGCCCACGGCGAGGCGTGCCAGCAGCAGCGAGTCCTGCTCGCCGGCGCGGATGTCGTCGTTTCGCGCAATGACCGCGCCGGAAGGGTTAAGCAACTCGACCGCCGGGTCGAAATTCTCCGAGCTGACGCCGATAATCACCGTCTCGTTGTCGCGGGCGGCGAGCGGCCACTCGTCGGTTTCGCCCTGCGTCAGGACGTTTGAGCTAGTGTAGGTGTCCTGTTGCTTGATGCGCTCGCCTGCCGACTCCTGCGCGGCGCCGTCGAGGGGCGCAGCGAAGAGGCTCAAGGCAAGAGCGAGCGCGCCGCAGAGCATCAAGCAGCATGCGCGACCCGTATGGCTGGACATCATTTTATCTTCCTCCTCAAAAGGCGCGGGCAAGATAACACAACGCGCGCGGCTGAAGCACAAAACAATTCGCCGGATAGACAGAAGGCCGGACGGGAATCGTCCAGGCTGAAGCATGATGAAGAATCTTGAAAGACTTGCTTCGCCAGCTTTGTCAGGCGGCCAAGCTTCGCCGTTCGCCCTGCTTCGCTTTCGCGGAGCGCCGCGCCAGCAGCGCAATCGGCAGTCCGACCAATAAAGCGTGTCCGATGAACGCGGGCAGAAAGAGGCGCAGTGAAAACGGTCTGGAGCCGATGGCTGAAAGCGGGATGACGACATAATTCATCCCCAGATAAGCAAGCATCCCGTAGATTAATCCGCAAATAATGGCGTGATTAATCAAGAGCGGCAATTTCAGGCTTGCCACGTAATAAACCGCGGCGATGCAGGTGGCCACAATAAAATGAAGGAGAAGGCCGAACAGGAAAGTCTGTGTTCCGCCTTCATAAGATGCCTTGCCGAGCAACGCGGAAGCGACGGATTGGAAGATTCGCAACGGCTGTGCGCCCAGAATCAGACCGTAGAAGACAAAGGCGAACAGCCCGTCCAATATTCCGACGACCAAGCCGCCGTAAACAATCGTGTCAAAAGCGCGAGGGCGTTCGAGGGTCGCTGCGTCATCGCCCGGATGTGTGAAAGCTTCATCTC
The DNA here is from genome assembly GCA_033855775.1 of Blastocatellia bacterium. Classification (GTDB taxonomy): domain Bacteria; phylum Acidobacteriota; class Blastocatellia; order Pyrinomonadales; family Pyrinomonadaceae; genus DASVTR01. The sequence goes on from JAWVFT010000061.1 coordinate 60,311, forward strand.
TCATGAATTTCCTCTTTCGTCTGAACGACACTGTAAGGTGAAAACATAACGCTCGAATCAACCCGCGCCGGTCGAGCCGCACACAATCTACAACAGGGAAGAGTTCATGAAAAGAATGCTCTCCCCGCCGGAACACAACTGCGGCGCAGGCGAGTTCTCGGTGAAAGCCGCACGCCGGCGGGCGTGCTCCACCACAACTCACTTACACAGACTGCCTGGAGCCTACGATTTCATTTGCGCCTTAACCTTGAGCGCGCTCTTCAACGGTCGCTCAAACAAGCGACGCCATTCGATAGACTCGAAGGGCGTCGCTCTTTTCAGTCACAATTTTTGAAACGGCTATTGTATAATCCCTGCCATGAACAAACGCGCGAAAAAACGGTTGAAGGAAACCATCGAGAAGGAAAACGTGGAGAAGGCAAAGATACGCAGAGAGCAAACCGCCTCTTCTTCCAAGGAGCCGCCCGCGCGGCGCGGCTTTACTCAAAGGCCCGACAAGAAGCGCGGCTGATAGCTCAGCCTTTCCAACACATTTAGCCGGCAAGGCTTCAAACATTGAAGGCTGCTCGTCGGAGCAGCCTTCAATAGTTTGGATTTTCCCGGCGGCAGATAACAGCGCAGGGCTTTATCTACGCCGGTTCGTTAGCGCTCCCCTTTCGCATTCCAATCCATCGTCCTAGCCGTCGCTTCAACTCAGCGCGGGCGGCGACCGCTTCCGCGCACTTGCAAGCCTATCAAGCGAGCCGGGAAGGTTCCGAAATCTTCGACCTCCCATGTGTTGCCATCTCGCAAACGGACTTGGGCCGCGGGAATCAGCATTCCTTCATTGCGGCCCGGAACCAGATACAACTCCGCGTAGCCGAACTTGTAATTCTCAGAACGCGCGCCGTAACGCAACTCGGAAAAGCGCAGCGTCCGCTGGTAGAGCACGATGAGCTTGGTTCCGCCATCCTGTGGCGTGGCGATGATGGCGTTGGCCGTGACCCCCACGCCCGTGCCGAGTTGTATTCTTCCGGCGTCCATCTTCGACAGCGTTTGAAGCA
>JAWVFT010000062.1:0-5409 GCA_033855775.1 Blastocatellia bacterium
CGCCAATCCGCCGTTCCTCGTGCGCTACGGTTTGTGCTGCGCGTTCAGCGCGACAGACCGCACGAACCTCGGCATCGTTTACACGACCGGCTCAAGCAATTCGCCGTTCAGTTATCCGGCCAATCCATTGCTCGCGACCGGCATTGACCCCGCGACGGGTTTGCCGCGCGGGCGCAACGCCGAAATCTACGGCGCGGAGCGTTCTCTGCCGAACGCCTACGTCTACGCCTATTCGCTCGAAGGCCAGTACAGCCTGCCCTTCTTCAATCTCGTCGCCTCGCTCGGCTATCAAGGCAGCGTCGCGCATCACTTGATTCGCACCGTCAACCTCAACTTCATCAAGCCGCCCGACTTCAGCAAGTTCTTTCAAGTCTTCTTTCCTTTGCCCGACGTGAACTCGAACTACAACGGCTTGAACGCGCGCGTGACGCGCGAGTTTGCGCAGGGTTTCCGCATCGAAGGCATCTATCGCTTCAGCAAGAGCTTTGACGAAGCCTCCTACGAGTTTGGCGCGGAGACGAACGAAACCAACCCGCGCGATTTGCGCTCGGAGTACGGCCCGTCGGATTTTGACGTGAGGCACAATCTCGTCATCTCCGGCATCTGGGATTTGCCGTTCCTGCGTGGCCGCCGCGACTTCATCGGCAAAGCCTTCGGCGGCTTTCAACTCAACGGCATTCTGACCACGCACTCCGGCTACCCCTGGACGCCGAAGGTCTTCAACGACCTCAACGGCGACGGCGGCGGCCCCGACCGCCCGACCGCTTACTTCGGCGGCGCGCTCGACGGCACATCCAACGACTCTTTCATGCAACCCGGCGGCAACTTCCCCGGCGGCGGACGCGCCTACTTCAACATCACGACGCCCGGCCCGCCCGGAGTCGGGCGCAACTCTTTCCGCGGCCCGCGCTACTTCGCCGTTGACATGAGCGTCGTCAAGCAGACGGGCTTGCCCGGCTTTCTACATCTCGGAGAAGCGGCCAACCTTGAGATGCGCGTCAACTTCTTCAACCTCTTCAACAATCTGAACCTCGTCCCGTTCAGGTTCTTCAGCCCCGGAACTTTCGTTGACAACGATTTCTTCTTCGGGCGTTCGGAGGGCGGTCAAGCTGGCCGCGTCACAGAGCTACAAGTGCGCTTCAGCTTTTAGTTGATTGCGCCGCCACAGCGGACACAAGGGGAACACACGCGCGGAGCAGCGCGTCTCTCAAACATCCGTGTTCCCTTTTGTGTCCGCTGTGGCAATTTAACTTTGCGCTCAAGCGCAACTGAACATCTCGTTCGCTCAGTCACTCAGCAACGCCAATGGAGTCGCCCGCCATGAAGCCCGCCAAACTCTTGAGCCTGTCTCTCATCCTTCTGCTGCTCTCGCTGGTGGCGACGCCGGCTTTAGCCGCGCCGTCGCAAGCCGAAGTGGAAAGAAGAATCAACGCGCTCATCGCTCGGATGACGCTCGAAGAGAAGCTAGGGCAATTGCAGCAACTCGACGGCGAAGCCAACGGCAACTTTCGTCCCGAACATCTTGAGCTGGCGCGGCGCGGGCTGCTCGGCTCGACCTTGAACGTGCGCGGCGTCGAACGCACGAACCAACTGCAACGCGCGGCGGTCGAAGAGTCGCGCTTGAAAATCCCGCTCATCTTCGGCTTCGACGTGATACACGGCTACCGCACCATCTTTCCGATTCCGCTCGGCGAAGCGAGCAGTTGGGACACCGTGGCGGTCGAGCGCGCGGCGTCCGTGGCGGCGCGTGAAGCTCGCGCGGCTGGCGTTCATTGGACGTTCGCCCCGATGGTTGACATCGCGCGCGACGCGCGTTGGGGCCGCATCGCCGAAGGCTCAGGCGAAGACCCTTTTCTTGGCGCGGCGATGGCGCGTGCGCGCGTGCGCGGATTTCAGGGCGCGGACTACAGCGCGCCCGACCGCGTTGTCGCCTGCGCCAAGCATTGGGTCGCGTATGGCGCGGCGGAAGCAGGGCGCGACTACAACACGACGGACATTTCCGAAACCACCTTGCGCGAAATTTATCTTCCGCCCTTCAAGGCCGCGCTCGACGCAGGCGTCGGCACCTTCATGAGCGCCTTCAACGATTTTAACGGCGTGCCTGCTTCGGCCAATCCGTTCACGCTGACCAGGATTCTGCGCGATGAATGGAAGTTCGACGGCTTTGTCGTCAGCGATTATGAATCGGTGAAGGAGTTGCTAAACCACGCGGTCGCAGGAGACGAAGCGGACGCCGTGCGCCAGGCCTTAAGCGCGGGCGTCGAGATGGAGATGGTCAGTCGTCTCTACGGCCAGCACGTCGCGCAACTCATCAAGCAAGGCAAGCTCTCGATGCTTCAGCTTGACGAAGCAGTCCGCCGCATCCTGCGCATCAAGTTTCGCCTCGGCCTCTTCGAGCATCCTTACGCAGACGCCGCGCGCGAACGAGTCGCGCTCGTGAATCCTGTGCACGCCGCAGCCGCGCGCTCAATCGCCGCCCGCTCGATGGTGCTTTTGAAGAACGAGCGCGGGACGTTGCCGCTCAGCAAGTCTGTCAAGTCAATCGCCGTCATCGGCCCGCTGGCCGACAGTCAGAAAGACATCATTGGCTCGTGGTCTGGCGACGGCAACGCGGCTGACGCTGTGACGCTGCTGGCGGGCATCAAGGCGCAGGTCGGCCCCGGCGTGAAGGTCACATACGCGAAGGGCTGCGAGATTCAAACTGATTCGACCGACGGCTTTGCCGAAGCCCTGGCGGCGGCGCGCGGGGCGGACGCCATCGTCGTCGCCGTCGGCGAATCGGCGGAGATGAGCGGCGAGGCCGCGTCGCGCGCTTCGCTCGATTTGCCCGGTCGCCAACTCGAACTCGTGCAAGCCATCCACGCGCTTGGCAAGCCCTACGCCGTCGTGCTGATGAACGGGCGACCGCTCTCGATTAACTGGCTGGCCGAGAACGCGCCTGCGATTCTCGAAACGTGGTTCGCCGGAACCGAAGGCGGCAACGCGATTGCCGACGTGCTGTTCGGCGCGGTCAATCCCGGCGGCAAGCTGCCCTTAACGTTTCCGCGCAACGTCGGCCAGTGTCCGATTTACTACAACCACAAACGCACGGGCCGCCCGCCCGACGAGAAGAACAAGTACACTTCGAAATATTTGGACGTGTCCTGGACGCCACTCTTTCCCTTCGGCTACGGCTTGAGCTACACGACGTTTCGCCTGACCAATCTGCAACTGAGCGCGCCGAGCGTGCCGCTTAACAATGCGCGACTGACCGTGAGCGTCGAAGTGGAAAACACGGGGGCGCGAGCGGGCGATGAAGTCGTGCAGCTTTACGTGCGCGATGTCGCGTCGAGCGTCACGCGCCCCGTCAAGGAGTTGAAAGGCTTCGAGCGCGTCACGCTGCGCCCCGGCGAAAAGCGGCGCGTCACGTTCAAGCTTGGGCCGGAGCAACTAGGCTTTTACAATCGTGAGATGCGCTACACGGTCGAGCCGGGCGAGTTCAGAATCTTCACCGGGACAAATTCACAGGAAGGACTCGAAGCCAGCTTCAACGTCAACTGAATCCTGTGATGCATCGCCAAGCTCTTCGAATAACTTCCCCGCTCAAGCAGGCTTGCCGCGCCCTGCTGCTCTTCCTGCTCGCCGCCGTCATCGTCTTCAACGACGAGGCAGCGACGCTTCACGCCGCTCGTCTCTTTGAGCCTGCGCGAGCGCAAACCGCTTCGTCGCTCAAGACAGATGACGAAGAGTTTCTCGAAGATTTAGAGCGACGCTCGTTTCAATATTTTTGGGAACAGTCGGACGCTGAGACAGGACTCGTGCTTGACCGCGCGCGGACAGACGCCTCGCCGCACGACGAACGCCACCGCAACATCGCCAGCATCGCCGCGACCGGCTTCGGCCTGACCGCGCTCTGCATCGCCGCCGAGCGCGGCTGGATTAAGCGGGACGAAGCGAGAGCGCGCATTCTCTCATCGCTCAGGTTCTTCGCCGAACGCGCGCCGCACCAGCGCGGCTGGTTTTATCACTGGATGGACTGGCGCACGGGCGAAAGGCGTTGGAACAGCGAAGTCTCTTCGATTGACACAGCGCTGCTGCTTAGCGGAATCCTGACGGCGCGACAATACTTCGTGGACGACGCGCAGATTGTCAGGCTTGCGACTTTGATTTACGAGCGCGTGGATTTCCCATGGATGCTCAATCATCATCCGACGCTTCTCTCGCACGGCTGGACGCCGGAGAAGAATTTTCTTGGCCCGCGTTGGGACACCTACAGCGAAGACACTAGCCTTTACCTGCTCGCCATCGGTTCGCCGACGCGCCCGATTAGCCCGCGCTCATGGCGCACGCTGCGCCGCGACCGCGCGCGCTATGCGGGCTACGACTACATCACGACCAGACGCGTGCCGCTCTTCATGCATCAATACGCGCATCTCTGGATTGACTATCGCGGGCGGCGCGAGAATCGTGGGCAGCATACAGACTACTTCGCCAACTCGGTCGCGGCGACGCGCGCGCACAGGATATTCTGCCTGAGCCTCGCGCGCGACTTTCCCCGCAGCTACTCGGCCAACCTCTGGGGCATCACGGCTTCCGACAGCGTTAAAGGCTACGTCGCATGGGGCGGCCCGCCGCGCGACCCTTCGATTGACGGCACCATCGTGCCGGCGGCTGCGGGCGGCTCTTTGCAGTTTACGCCGGACATCTCCATGCCCGCGCTGCGCTCGATGAAGGAACGCTTCGGCGCGAAAATCTATGGTCGCTACGGCTTCGTTGACGCCTTCAATCCGACCACCAACTGGATTGGCCCCGATGTCATCGGCATCAACGTCGGGCCGATTCTGCTGAGCGCAGAGAATCTGCGCACAGGCAACGTCTGGCGCTGGTTCATGCGCAACACGGAAATCACGCGCGCACTCCAACTCATCGGGCTGGACGAAGACAAAAAGGCGACGGCGACGCAAAGCGGCTTTCATTAAAAGTAGCTTTGCCTCGCCGTCGCCCTTCTTGCTCTTATCCTTTGCCCTTCTGCTTGCCTCTTACTTTTGCCTTCTGAAAATTCGATAGCCAAAGCTGTCTAAGGCGAGAGCCGGAAGGCCGGCGGTGCGCTGGCGCGCGGCGCGTTCGGGCGCGGGCGCGTCGGGCGGCAACGGCGGCGCAACGTCCGGCGTGATGTCCGTGAAGACGGCGGCTCCGGCAGTCTCTACAAAGCCGACGAACGGAGCATTGGAAAAGTTAATCGCCACCAGAATCTCTTCGTCGCGCGTGCGTCGTAGGTATGTGACGATGCGCGCCTCGTCGGAATTTCGCAGCCATTCAAGATCGCCGCGCCTGAGAGCCTCGTGCGCTTTCCTCAAGGCAATCATCTTCTGGTAGAAGCGCGGAAACTCCGGTCGCCGCTCCGTCATCGGCCAGAAGATTGGAAGCTTT
>JAWVFT010000063.1:0-24343 GCA_033855775.1 Blastocatellia bacterium
GAGAGAGTGTTGGAGTGGGCGAGCGAGGGAAGTGGAGAAGCGGTATGGCGGGCGGAAGTGTTAAGTGAAGAGGAAGAGCGGCGAGTGCTGAGGGAGTGGAATGAGACGGGCAGAGAGTGGAGCGAGAGCGAGAGTGACAGTGAGAATGAGAGTGAGAGCGAGTGGTCAGCGAGCGGAGAGTTATTGCATGAGGTAGTGGCGCAGCAAGCGGCGCGGACGCCGGAGCGGGTGGCGGTGGAGAGCGGGGCGGAGGTGGCAAGTTACGAGGAGTTGGAGCGGAGAGGGAATCAATTGGGGAGGTATTTGCGAGAGAGAGGAGTGAGAGCGGAGGAGCGAGTAGGCATACTGGTGGAGCGAGGAGTGGAGATGGTGGCGGGGTTGTTGGGCATCATGAAGGCGGGAGGAGCGTATGTTCCGCTTGACCCTCACTATCCGCAGCAGCGTTTGGCTTTTATGTTGGAGGATGCGGGTTGCTCTGTGTTGCTGACTCAAAAGCATTTGCTGGAAACGCTCCCGGCTCATACGGCGCAGGTCGTTTGTCTTGATGATGAGCATGAAGCCATCGCGGCGCAAAGCTGCGAGCCGCTTCCGGCGCTGCAACAGCCTGATAATCTGGCTTACGTTATTTATACCTCCGGCTCGACGGGCGTTCCGAAGGGTGTCGCCATCACGCATCGCAGCGCCGCCGTCTTGTTGCAGTGGGCGCATGAGACGTTCACGGACGAGCATCTGGCGGGCGTGCTGGCTTCCACCTCCATCTGTTTCGATCTCTCTGTCTTCGAGTTGTTCGCGCCGTTGAGTCGTGGCGGGAAAATCATCCTCGCCGAGAATGCTTTGCAACTGCCGCAACTCGGAGACGCAGGGCCAATCACGCTCGTCAACACTGTGCCTTCGGCGATGACCGAGTTGGTGAGGGCGGGCGGCATTCCCGATTCGGTGCGGGTAGTTAATCTGGCGGGCGAGGCTCTGCCGCAATCGCTGGTCGAGCAAATCTATAAGCACGAGCAGGTCGCGGAGGTCTGGAATCTCTACGGGCCATCGGAGGACACGACCTATTCGACCGCCGCGCTGATGGATAAAGGACTGGCGGGAACGCCGAGCATCGGGCGTCCCATCACGAACACCGAAGTTTACATTCTGGATGAGTATCTACAGCCAGCGCCGTTGGGAGCGGCAGGCCAGTTGTACTTGAGCGGCGACGGCTTGGCGCGCGGCTATCTCAATCGCCCTGAGTTGACGGCAGAGAAGTTCGTCCCGCACCCGTTCAGCCTGCGCGGCGGAGAGCGGATGTATGCGACGGGCGACCGCGCGCGCTATCTGCGGGACGGCGAGATAGAGTACTTGGGCCGCATTGATTATCAAGTGAAGATACGCGGGTTCCGCATCGAGTTGGGAGAAATCGAAGCGGCGTTGCTTGAGCAAGCGGCGGTCAGAGAAGCGGTGGTCGTGGCCGCAGATGAGCCGAGCGGCGGCAAGCGATTGGTGGCTTATCTGGTTTGGGAGCAGGAGGCCGAAGCCTTGAGCGTTGAAGAGTTGCGCGCCACGTTAAGGGAGCGATTGCCGGAGCACATGATACCGGCGGCGTTCGTCTTTTTAGTAGAGATGCCGCTGTCGCCTAACGGCAAGATTAACCGTCGCGCGTTGCCGGAGCCGGAGAGTTCGGGCAGAGCGCTGCATGAATATGTCGGGCCGCGCGATGGTGTCGAAGAGCAGTTGGTGTCTATCTGGGAAGAGTTGCTGGCGGCGCGGCCCATCGGCGTGCGGGATAGCTTCTTCGAGTTGGGCGGCCATTCGTTATTGACCGTGCGTTTGATGAGCCGCATCAAGCAGCAGATGGGCAAGAGCCTGCCGCTGGCGGCGATTTTTGAGGGCGGCACGATTGAGCAGTTGGCGCGACTCATCAACCGCGACGAGGCTCTCGCCGATTGGTCGCCGCTGGTCAAACTGCGAGACGGAGGCAGCGCGCGTCCCTTCTTTCTTGTGCATCCGGTCGGCGGAAATGTTCTGTCCTACGCTTCGTTGGTCAATCATCTGGGACGAGAGCGAGGCTATTACGGCTTGCAGGCGCGCGGCTTGATGGAAGGGCAAACGCCGCTCAGTCGCATTGATGAGATGGTCGCCGAATATCTTGCAGCCCTGCGCGCGGTTCAACCGGAAGGGCCGTACTTGCTCGGCGGCTGGTCGATGGGCGGCGTCGTCGCTTTCGAGATGGCCCGTCAATTGACGGCGCAACGAGAGCAGGTTGAACTGCTGGCCCTGATTGATTCCAAACTTCCGCTCGGAGAGCGAGTAGTAGAAGACACGGCCTCGCTTCTCTTTGAGTTTGCCCTCGATTTGGGTCTGGTGCCGGAGGCGATTGAGATTTCCCGCGAGGCTTTCCTGAGCCTGAATCCCGACGAGCAGTTGAGCCATGCTTTCATGCTCGCGAAAGAGCTAAAGGCTTTGCCGCTTGAGTTGAGCTTCGAGCAGTTTCAACGTCTCTTCGATGTCTTCAGGCACAACCGCCGCGCGATGCTGGAGTATGCCCCCGAAAAATATACGGGGCGCATCACGCTCTTGAAGGCGAGCGATGCCCTTGCGTTGAACTCAGCCGCGAGCCAGCCTGACGATGCGCTGCTCTCTACGGCGCAGGATAACGGGCGGGCGGCGACCGTTGAGCTTTACAGGGATTGGAATGAATTGGCCGCCGAAGGCGTCGAACTCCAACTCGTTCCGGGGACACATTACACAATCATGCGCGAGCCGAACGTCGCGCGCCTTGCCGGACGCTTACAAGCTTACATTGATAACGGAAGATAAGGATTATTGACCTATGAAGGCTCTCAGGAATCTCTTGCGCTTAACCCGTGAGATACGATATTCACGCAGCAGCATTTTGTTGATTGTCATCTTCGGCATCATCAGCGGAGCCTGCAATACGGGCCTCCTCATTCTCATCAACGAAGCCTTGAACACGCCGGGGCCGGCGCGTTCGAAATACGTCTGGGGATTCGCGGCGTTCTGTGTGATTTTTCCGTTGACCCGGTTCATTTCCGAAACGCTCTTGATTGCGCTGGCGGCGAAGGGCATGAACATGCTGCGCATCCAACTCTGCCGCCGGATACTGGCCGCGCCGCTGCCGTTGCTGGAGAAACTCGGCAGCCCGAAGTTGATGGCCGCGCTCACCGATGACGCGCCGACGATTGCCAACGCGCTCGCCACCGTTCCCTTTCTCTGCATGAACATTGCGATGATGATTGGCTGCCTCGCCTATCTGGGCTGGCTCTCATGGGGGCTGTTGCTCGGCGTGCTCGGCTTCATGGTTCTGGGCATCGTCAGTTATCAACTGCCGCTCCTGCGGGCCTTGAGTTACTACAGGCGGGCGCGCGAGTTGGGCGATAAGCTGTTCGGCGCTTTCCGCGCGCTGACCTCCGGCACAAAGGAACTCAAGCTCCACAGCCAGCGGCGCGAAGCCTTTCTCAACGACCATCTCGAACAGACATCCGAAGCGATGTACAAGCAAACCCTGCGCGGCAATATCATCAACACCGCCGCGACTAGTTGGGGCCACATTCTCTTCTTCATCGTCATCGGCTTGCTGCTGTTCGCGCTGCCTTCGGGGCAGAGCGCAAGCGCGCAAGTCCTGACGGGCTACGCCCTGACGCTGCTCTTCATGATTACGCCGCTGCAAAGCATCTTGAATACGATGCCGACCCTTGGCCGCGCCAACGTGGCGATGCAGAAGGTCGAGTCGCTCGGCCTGTCGCTCACCTCTCGTCCTTCCGACTTAGACCAGACGAAGGCTCTCCCGGCGACGACCAATCCCGCGTGGGCTTCGCTGGAACTCAGGGGCGTGACGCACGCTTATCACCGCGAGGGAGAAGAGAGCGCCTTTGTGCTCGGCCCCATCGACCTCAACTTTTATCCGGGCGAGTTGGTCTTTCTGACCGGCGGAAACGGCAGCGGCAAGACTACTCTGGCCAAGATTCTGACCGGACTCTACACGCCGGAAACGGGAGACATACGCTTTAACGGCCAGGTCGTCACGAACGACAACCGTGACGCTTACCGGCAGAACTTCGCGGTCGTCTTCTCAGACTTTTTTCTCTTTGAAAATCTGCTCGGCCTCGACGGGCCGGAGTTGGACGCGAAGGCGCGCGAGTATCTGCTCAGGCTTCAGCTTAACACCAAAGTGCAGGTCAAGGACGGCGCGCTCTCGACGATTGATTTGTCGCAGGGCCAGCGCAAACGCCTCGCCTTGTTGACGGCTTATCTGGAAGACCGTCCCATCTATCTCTTCGACGAATGGGCCGCCGATCAGGATCCTTACTTCAAGGAAATCTTCTATCATCAAATCCTGCCGGAACTGGTCGCCAGAGGCAAGACGGTGCTCGTCATCAGTCACGACAATCACTACTATCATCTGGCGAATCGCCTCATCCATTTAGACTACGGGCAGGTCGAGTATGACAACCACAACACAGCGCAGGCTGCGCTCGGCGTCGCCGAAGCGGTCGCTGTGCCGAAGTAGATGGCCCACTTGATGAACAAACAGCGCAACGGAAATTTCTTCAACCAAGAGAGCCTCAAAGGTTGGGCGGCCATCCTGCTGCTGCTCCTCGTCGCGGCCCTGAGCATTTACCGGCAGAGCCCGCCCGACGCCGTGCTTGCAAGCGCGCCGCCCGACCAGTTCTCTTCGGGCCGCGCGCTTGAGCATCTCAAGCTCATCGCCGCCAGCCCGCGCCCCGTCGGCTCGGCTGAACACGACGGCGTGCGCGATTATCTGCTGCGCGAGTTGGGCCGCCTCGGTCTTGAGGCGCAAACGCAAAAAGCGACCGGCATCAACGCGCGGCAGCCAGACTCTATCCTGGCCGCGACCGTGCAGAACGTTGTGGGCCGCATCAGGGGAACGGGCGTGGGCGGCAAGGCCGTCATGCTGGTGGCGCACTACGATTCCGTGCCGCATAGCTTCGGAGCCAGCGATGACGGCGCCGCTGTCGCCGCTCTGCTCGAAACGGCGCGGGCCTTGAAGACAAGCGCGCCGCTCGCAAACGATGTCATCTTTCTCTTCACGGACGGCGAAGAGTGCGGGCTGTTGGGAGCCGAAGCTTTCGTTCAAGAACACCCCTGGGCCAGAGATGTCGGAGTGGTCTGCAATTTCGAGGCGCGCGGCAATCGTGGGCCGGTCTACATGTTTGAAAGCAGCCCGGGCAATCATCGCTTGATACAGCAACTCGGCGCAGCGGCCCCGCGCCCGTTCGCCACCTCGCTCTCGTCCGACCTCTATCGCCTCCTGCCGAACGACACGGATTTTACAATCTTCAAGGCGGCCAACTTGGAGGGACTCAACTTCGCTTACTTTGACGGCGCGACCTATTATCACACCAGCCTTGATAACCTTGGCGAGCTTGACGAGCGCAGCCTACAACATCACGGCCAATACGCTCTGGCCCTCGCCAGACAGTTCGGCGGTCAAGACTTGACCAGTGGCGGCGGGCAAACGGATGCCGTCTACTTCGATGTCCTGAGCGCGAAGCTCGTCAGCTATTCAAAGAGTTGGACGCTCCCTTTGATGATTCTGGTCTACGTCCTGCTGCTGGCCGTCGTCCTGTTGGGCTTGAAGAAAAAGCGGCTCAGCGTGCGCGGCATCGCGCTTGGCTTTCTGGCCTTCCTGTTGAATATCATCTGCGCTGTGGGCGTCGTCTGGCTCGTCTGGCGATTGGTCGGCGGCCTCGACCGCGAATACTCGCGGATGCATGAGAGCGGGCCTTACAACGGCCATTTTTATTTCATCTGTTTCGTCATCCTCGCCGGCTCCATCATCTCTGCGCTGTGCCTGTTCTTTTCCGGAAAGCTCGGCTTGTATCATCTGCTCGTCGGCGCGCTCATCTGTTGGGCCGTCGTCATGACGCTGAGCGGACTGTTTCTACAGGGCGGCAGTTACCTGTTCATCTGGCCGCTGCTGTTCATGCTCGCCGCGCTTGGGACAGTGTTCCTCAGCCGCCGCAAGGCGCAGGCGGTCGAGCCGAACGAGTTGCTGCTGCTCTCTTTGTGCGCCGTGCCGGGGATTGTGTTGCTCATCCCTGCGATTCAGGCTCTCGCCCTAGGGCTCGGCATCGGCCTCATCTGGGCCGTCGTCTTTCCGTTGGTCCTGCTGCTCGGATTGCTGCTGGCCGGTCTGGATTTCCTGACGCGAAAGCTACGCTGGTGGCTGCCTGCGGCGTTGTGCGTTGCCAGCCTCGCGCTCTTGATAACGGCCAGCCTCTCGGCCCGTTTCGATAACAGGCATCGTGAGCCGGACAGTCTCTTTTACGTTCTCAACAGCGATGAAGGCAAAGCCATCTGGCTCAGTTTTGATAAGCAGCCCGACGCCTTCACGTCTCAATTTTTTCCGCCCGGAACAGGCAAGAGCAAAGTCGCCAACTATGTGCCGAACATGTTGGGGTCATTCCTGAATGCGCAGGCTCCCGTCGCCGCGCTCGCCGCGCCAAACGCGCAAGTCGTCGCGGATGACGTGAGCGGCGGCGTGCGCAGGGTGCGCCTGCATCTCGCTTCGTCGAGGCAAGCTCAGATAATCAACATCTATGCGGAGCCGGGAACGTCGATTCTGGCCGCCTCCATCAAAGGCCGCAACGTCTTGAATGAGAGCGCGCAGCAAGCAGCGGGGACGGCGAGCGAGTGGTCTTTGCAGTACTACGCGCTCGAACCGGAGGGACTGGATTTGACTCTGGAGGTCAAGCCTTCGACGCCTTTGAAGCTGAAGGTTCTGGACATCTCCTACGGGCTGCCGGCCCTGCCGAATTTTGCAGTCCAGCCCAGACCCGACGACATCATGCCGACGGCGGACGGAGTGTTCTATCAAGACACAACCATCGTCAGCACATCTTACTCTTTTTAAATCGGTCGGAGGTAAAGCAACATGCTGTCAGCTTGGCTCTCGTCCAACGTCACCGTCCAACACGCGGAGCCTGACAGGCCGCTCGAAGAGCGTTGGCAATGGGCACTCGAATATGCGGCGAGGAACGAGTTCGCGGCGGGATACTGGACGGCGTTCGCCATCCATCGCTTGTTTGACGCGAATGCTCTCGCCGGAACGACGAATCTACAGCCTTCGTCTTATCCGGGCATGCTCGCGGGCACTCTGCGCGGAGGGATGAAGGAAGCCACGCAGGACTTGCTCTTTCTCTTCCGTTTCAAGCCCGGCGGCGCGTTGGCGAAAGACATAGTTGAAATCAAGGTGAGCAATCGCCCGTGGCTGCTCGACCTTGGCCGCCGCCCGCTCATCTGGCTAGGCCATGCGCCGGAGGAAGAGAGCATCTCGCGGTTGGTTCAACTATATCGCCGCCTCTGTTCGACAGAGCTTGCTTCGGACATTCTCGTGGCCGCCGCAGCGCATAGCAAGCCGGAGATGGTCGCGCGCATGGCCGCCGCGCTCGAAGAGATTGCTTTGGAGGAACAACATCCGAGCGTCCAGCGCGGAACGATAGATTTGCTCTTTCAATTGCCCTTCGAGGCCGGGTTGGACTCCATCGTCAACTTGGCCGCAAAGCATCCGTCAAAGAAAGTGCGAAACGAAGCGAGACAGTATCTTCAAGAGAGCCGGAACCCGCGCGCACGCGCCGCGCTGCATCAACTCAAACGCGAGCAGTGAAAAAAAAGAAGAAGTGTTGAGCGAGAGCTTCCGCCTGGTTGCTCTTATCCGTTCCATTTTATGATTGTGCGCCTCAGAGGCTTATCTGTCCCCCCGAACGCTGCCGGCATTCCTCATGAAAATTGAATCAAACTTAGACTCTGCAACAGAGCGGATAGCGAATTTGTCGCCCGCCAAGCGTGAACTGCTCGCGCGACGGCTCAGGGAAAAAGAGCAGCAGGGACAAGGCCAGCGCCTCATCCCGCGCCGCAGCCGCGACCGGGTGGAGACTCCCGCTCCGCTCTCGTTCGATCAGGAGCGGCACTGGTTTATCGACCAACTGGAAACGAGTCATGCGGTCAACAACACGCCGGACGGGGTTTTGTTGAAGGGACGTTTGCGAGTGGCGGCGTTGGAGCAGGCGTTGGGCGAGATTGTGCGGCGGCATGAAATCCTGCGCACCGCTTTCAAGCTGGTGGATGGAAGCCCGGCTCAAGTAGTCGCTGCTGCCAACGCATTCAAGCTGCCGCTGGTTGACCTCAGCGGCCTCTCCGCGCCGCGCCGGGACGAGCAAGCGCAACGATTGGCGCGGGCTGAGGAAAGCAAACGCTTCGACCTCGCGCAAGGGCCGCTGCTGCGCGCCTCGCTCTTGCGCTTGAACGAGGACACGCACGTTCTGCTGCTCACCGCTCATCACATCATCTGCGACTCATGGTCTGTCGAAGTTATTAATCAGGAGTTGGGCGCGCTCTATCAAGCGTATGCGCGGGGAGAGCAATCGCCGCTCTCAGAGTTGGCCATCCAGTTCGGCGATTACGCGGCGTGGCAACGACAACGCTTGCAGGGCGAGTTGCTCGACAAGTTGTTGGCCTACTGGAAAAAACAACTGGCCGGAGCGCCCGCTGTCCTTGATTTGCCGACCGACAGAGCGCGGCCAGCCGTGCAGACTTATCGCGGCGGAAGGGAAGCGATAGAGCTTTCCGAAGACATGCTGAAGTCGCTCCAACGATTGAGCCGTGAGGCCGGGGCGACGATGTTCATGACCTTGCTGGCCGCCTTCACAGTGTTGCTCAGTCGCTACACTGCAACTCAAGACATCGTGGTCGGGACGCCCATCGGCGGGCGCAATCAACTGGAGACGGAACCTTTAATCGGGCTGTTCGTCAACACGCTGGCCCTGCGCACGGACTTGTCCGGCAATCCTGGTTTCCGCGAGTTGTTGGGCAGAGTGAGCGAGGCAGCGTTGGGCGGGTTGGGACATAGAGAGTTGCCGTTTGAGCGGTTGGTGATGGAATTGCAGCCGGAGCGGGCGGTGAGCCACACGCCGTTGTTTCAAGTGATGTTCGATTTGCAGCGGCCCGTGAAAACGTCGCTGGCTTTGCCGGAGTTGACGGTCACGCCGTTGGAAGGCGAAGCGCATACGGCGAAGTTCGACTTGACGATGTATGTGACGGAGAAGACCGACGGGCTGACGATAACGTTTCGTTACAACGTGGACTTGTTCGAGCGGGCGACCATCAGGAGAATGTTAGAGCACACGTGCAACCTGCTTGAGAGCATCATCTCCAATCCGCAGCAGCGGCTCTCGGAGTTGAACTTCTTAGGAGCGGATGAGCGAGAGCAACTGCTCAGGGAATGGAACCCGACTGAAGTTGATTACGGCCCGGAGCGTTCGCTTCATCAACTGTTTGAAGAACAGGTTGAGCGAACGCCGGATGCAGTGGCCCTCGTCTTTGAAGACCGCTCGTTGACGTATGGCGAGCTTAACTCGCGCGCCAACCAACTCGCGCGCTTCCTGCGACATCAAGGCGTCGGCCCCGAATCGCTCGTTCCTCTCTGCGTCGAGCGTTCGCTCAACATGGTCATCGGTCTGCTTGGCGTCCTTAAAGCCGGGGCTGCTTATCTTCCGCTTGACCCGTCTTATCCTCCCGAACGCCTCTCCTTTATGCTCTCGGACGCGCAGGCTCGACTGCTGCTCACAGAGAGCAACCTGGCCGCGCCGTTGCCTCCCGCTGACGCACGGCTCGTGTTGCTCGACGCTGACTGGCCGCTCATCTCTCAAGAGCGCGCGGACAACTGCGCGGCCACAGTCAACGGGCAGAATCTGGCTTATCTCATCTACACGTCCGGCTCGACCGGGCAGCCCAAGGGAGCCATGATTTCCCATGAGGGACTCTGCAATCGTTTGTTATGGATGCAGGAGCAGTACAGGCTCGACGCGCGCGACAGAGTGTTGCAGAAGACGCCGTTCAGCTTCGATGTCTCAGGTTGGGAGTTCTTCTGGCCCTTGATAACGGGCGCGGCTCTGGTCATCGCCAAGCCCGAAGGACACAAAGACAGCGCGTATCTCGTCGAGTTGATTAACCGGGAGCAGATTACGACTTTGCATTTTGTGCCTTCGATGCTGGCGGTGTTTCTGGAAGAGGAAGGGCTGGCGCGGCAGAGCAGTTTGCGCAGAGTCGTCTGTAGCGGGGAAGCGTTGAGCGTCGAATTGCAAGAGCGTTTCTTTGAGCGAGTCGAAGCAGAGTTGGACAACTTGTATGGGCCGACGGAGGCTTCGATAGATGTGACCTACTGGCGTTGCGCGGCGGAGGAGCGACAGCGCAGCGTGCCGATAGGAAGGCCGATAGCCAACACGGAGATTTACGTGCTGGATGATGAGATGGCGCCGACGCCGGTCGGCGTGGCGGGAGAGTTGCACATCGGCGGCGTCGGATTAGGCAGAGGATACTGGCGGCGCGCAAAGCTGACGGCGGAGAAGTTCGTCCCTCATCCGTATAGCGCAACGGGCGGAGAGCGCTTGTACCGGAGCGGCGACCTGGCGAAGTATGGAAGCGATGGCCGGATAGAATATTTGGGACGCCTTGATTATCAGGTGAAGGTCAGAGGCTTCCGCATCGAGTTGGGGGAAATCGAAGCGGCGTTGATGGAGCAATCAAGTGTCAGGGAAGCTGTGGTCGTCGCGCAGGAAGAGGCGACAGGCGGAGCAGCGGGCCATAGATTAGTTGCTTACCTTGTTCGTGAACAGGAAGACGAAGCGCTTGACGTTAGCCGGTTGCGCGCGACGTTGAAGGAGCGATTGCCGGAATATATGATTCCGTCGGCGTTCGTCATGCTGGCGGAGATGCCGCTCTCGCCTAACGGCAAGATTGACCGTCGCGCTCTCCCGACTCCCGAACAGACAGAGATGCGGCAGCGACCGGCATACATGCCGCCGCTCACCGATGCGGAGCGAACCATCGCCGCCGTCTGGCAGGAAGTCCTCAAGGTCGAACAGGTCGGCGTCGCGGACAACTTCTTCGAGTTGGGCGGACACTCTCTGTTAATGATGCAGGTGTTCAATAAACTGCGCGGGAGTTTCGAGCAGGAGTTTACCGTCATCGACCTGTTCCGGTTTCCGACGGTCAGCGCGCTGGCTCAATTCCTGAATCCGAGCGCGCAACAACAGACGGCAGCCGCGCAAGCGCAGGAGCAAGAGGCGAGCCGGCTGGCGGCGGGCAAAGATAGGTTGCGGCTGATGCAGCGGCGGCGGCAAGCTTCGCGCAGTGGTTGATTTTTGTAAGGAGCATTAGAGCAATGGTTGATGAGCGAAACGGCTTTGAGATAGCCGTCATAGGGATGGCTGGCCGCTTCCCCGGCGCGAGGGATATTGAAGCCTTCTGGCGAAACCTGCGCGGCGGTGTCGAGTCAATCTCATTCTTCACCGACGAAGAGATGCTGGCCGCTGGCGTCGAAGCCGACAGGCTGAAGATTCCGAGTCTGGTCAAAGCCGGAGGCGTGCTTGATGACATAGAATTTTTCGACGCTTCCTTCTTCGGCTTTTCGCCGCGCGAGGCAGAGATTATAGACCCGCAGCAGCGCTTCTTTCTTGAGTGCGCTTGGGAGGCTCTGGAAAACGCCGGGTACAATCCAGACACCTACCGCGACGCCATCGGCGTCTATGCAGGCGTGAGCATGAGCGGCTACCTGTTGAATATCTTTTCCAACCCGGAGTTGTATCAATCGGCTGACTCGCTACAATTGGCCCTCGGCAACGATAAGGATTACATCGCCACGCGCGTCGCTTACAAGCTGAACCTGCGCGGCCCGGCCATCACCGTGCAGTCCGCTTGCTCGACCTCGCTGGTCGCCGCTCATCTGGCTTGCCAGAACTTAATCGCTGGACTGTGCGACATAGCGCTAGCGGGCGGCGTGACTATCTTTGTGCCGCAGAAGAACGGCTTCATTTATCAGGAAGGCGGCATCGTCGCTCCCGACGGGCATACGCGGGCTTTCGACGCGAAGGCGCGCGGCTGCATGGGCGGCAGCGGCGTCGGCCTCGTCGTCCTGAAGCGGCTCGACGACGCCCTCGCCGACGGCGACACGATTCATGCTGTGATTAAAGGCGGGGCCGTCAACAACGATGGCTCCGTCAAGGTCGGCTACACGGCTCCGAGCGTGGACGGCCAGGCGCGTGTCATCCGCGCCGCGCATGCTCTCTCGGAAGTCTCGCCCGAAACCATCACGTATATCGAGACGCACGGAACGGCGACGGCCCTCGGCGATCCCATCGAAGTCGCGGCGTTGAAGCAGGCTTTTCATGGAGCCACGCAGAAGAAAAACTTTTGCGCGCTCGGCGCCGTCAAGACCAACGTGGGGCATCTCGATTCGGCTGCGGGCGTCGCCGGATTGATTAAGACCGTGCTCGCCCTCAAGCATCGAGAGATTCCGCCGAGTCTCCATTTTGAAGAGCCTAACCCGCAGATTGATTTCGCCAACAGCCCGTTTTACGTCAACAACGCTCTGCGCGAATGGCGCACGGACGGACACGCGCGCCGCGCCGGAGTCAGTTCTTTCGGCATCGGCGGAACCAACGCTCATCTCATTCTCGAAGAAGCTCCGCCGGTCGAAGCCTCCGCCGAAACCAGACCCGCTCAATTGCTGTTGCTCTCGGCCAGAACCGAGACTGCTCTTGAAGCCGCGACCGCGAATCTGGCCGCGAGCCTCAAAGAGCGCGCCGACTTGCCGCTCGCCGATGTCGCCTACACTTTGCAGGTCGGGCGTCGAAGCTTTAACTATCGCCGCGCCGTCGTCTGCCGCGACATCGAAGAGGCCGTCGAAGTCTTAGAGACGCGCGACCCGCAACGCTCTTTGACCAACAACGGAGAGGCGCAGGACTCTCCCGTCGTCTTCATGTTTCCGGGGCAGGGCGCGCAGTACGTCAACATGGGTTTGGAGCTTTACCGCACAGAGCCTCTCTTTCGTGAACAGGTTGACCGCTGCGCCGAACTGCTCAAGCCGCAACTCGGCTTAGACCTGCGCAGCGTCCTCTATCCGCCGGACGCGGAGACGGAGCAAGCTGCGCTGCGATTGAAGCAGACGCTCCTGACGCAGACCTCTCTGTTCGTCATCGAATATGCGCTGGCGAAGCTCTGGATGGAATGGGGCATCGAGCCGCAGGCGATGATTGGTCATAGCCTCGGCGAGTACGTCGCGGCCTGTCTGGCCGGAGTCTTCTCGCTGGAAGACGCTTTGCTACTGGTCGCCGCCAGAGGTCGCCTGATGCAGCAATTGCCTTCGGGTTCGATGCTGGCCGTGCCGCTGGCCGAAGAGGAACTGCTGCCGCTGCTGGCGGGCGCGTCGCTTTCGCTGGCGGCCATCAACGGGCCGACGCTCTCGGTCGTCTCCGGCCCGCACGAGGCGGTCGAAAAGCTGGCTCGACAACTCAACGCGCAGGGCGTTGACTATCGTGAGTTGCATACTTCGCATGCTTTCCACTCCGAGATGATGGAGCCGATTCTCAAGCCTCTCGCGGAGCAGTTGCAGAGCATGCGTTTGCAGCCGCCCGCCATTCCTTATATCTCGAACGTCACCGGCAACTGGATTACAAAAGAGGAAGCCACAGACCCGCAATACTGGGTCACGCACCTGCGCCGGACTGTGCGCTTCAGCGACGGCTTGAGCACGTTGCTCGGCAGCCCGAAGCGGGCCATCATGCTAGAGCTTGGGCCGGGCGACACCTTGAGCACGCTGGCGCGGCGTCACCCTTTGAAGGCTGACGGGCAAGCTTTGTTAACGTCGCTGCGTCGCGCGCATGACAAGCAAGCGGACGTTAGCTTCCTGCTCCGAACAGTGGGCCAACTGTGGCTCGAAGGAAAGCAGGTTGACTGGTCGAAATTCTACGCGCGCGAACAGCGGCGGCGCGTTCCCTTGCCCACGTATCCGTTCGAGCGCAGGCGCTACTGGATCGAGCGTCAGCAATTGCCGGAAGCCGGAGCTAATCAACGACCGCCGTCTTTGCGTAAGAAGGCGGACATCGCCGAGTGGTTCTATGCTCCCGTCTGGAAGCAATCAATCTCGCCGTTGGAATATCAGGACGAGCCGCGCGCGGCGCCGTCTTCACGCTGGCTCATCTTCGAAGACGAATGCGGCCTGGGCCAGCAACTCGTCGCGCGGCTGGAACGCGAAGGCCACGAGGTTATCCGTGTCAGGCGCGGCTCACGTTTTCTCAAGACGGCGGAGCGGGCCTACACGATTGACCCGCGCAACCGCGAACACTACGACGCCTTGTTCAAAGAGGCGCAGAGCGCGGGAGCCTTTCCGCGCAGGCTCCTGCACATGTGGAACGTCACGCCGGAGCAAGAGCAATCATCCGGCATCGCGGAGGGCGAAGATTTTCTTGAGCTTGGTTTCTACAGCCTGCTCTTCCTCGCGCAGGCTTTAGGCGAACAGGCGCTCGCCGCCATGCTCGGCACGGGCGAGATGGGCGACCCCTTCAACATCACTGTCATCTCAAACGAGATGCAGCAAGTCGCGGGCGATGAGCGCATCTCGCCGGAGAAGGCGACGCTGCTTGGCCCTTGCAAAGTTATCCCGCAGGAATACCCGCACGTCACTTGCCGCAGCATTGATGTGAGGCTCGCCGGATTGGAAGGCGCGACGGAGCGGAAGCTGGTAGACCAGTTGCTCGCCGAATTGACCGCCGAAGGCTTAGAGCAGTTTGTGGCTTACAGAGGCGGGCAGCGTTGGACGCAGGACTTCGCGCCGCTGCGCTTGCAGGACAAGCCGGAGCGTCCGGCGAGGCTGCGCGACAAGGGCGTCTATCTCATCACGGGCGGCATGGGCGGCGTGGGGCTTGAGATGGCGGGCTATCTGGCGCGCACGGTCAAGGCAAGGCTCGCGCTCATCGGTCGCTCCGCTTTTCCTGAGCGCGCGAAGTGGAGCGCATGGCTGGCGAGCCATGACGAGCAGGATGCCGTCAGTCAAAAAATAAAGAGAGTGATGGAGCTTGAAGAATCAGGCGCGGAAGTCCTCGTCCTCAGCGCGGATGTCACAGACCGTCTGCAACTGGAGACGGCCATCATGGAAGCGTCGCGGCGATTCGGCGAGATTAACGGCATCATTCATGCGGCGGGCGTTGCGCCGTCGAGCTTGATTCAGCGGAAGACGCGCGAGATGGCCGCCGCCGTCCTTGCTCCGAAGGTGCGCGCGACAAGAGTTCTAGACAGCTTTGCGCGAAAGCTGAAGCCGGATTTCTTCCTGCTCTGCTCTTCGCTGCGCGCTCTGGTGGGCGGGCCGGGAACGATTGACTACTGCGCGGCGAATGCTTTTCTTGACGCCTTCGCGCGCAGCCGCGCGCAGGATGAAACGACGACGACGATTTCCGTCAACTGGGATGGATGGGCGCAAGCCGGGATGAGCTTGCGCGCGGGCGCGCTCGCCATCGGCGAAGCGGAACAAACGGACGAAGGCATGTCGAACGATGAAGGCATCGCTGCTTTTAGTCGCATCCTGCGAAGCTCGCTGCCGCAAGTCATCGTCTCGACACGCGACTTGCAGTCTGCGATTGAGCAGGAGCAGTCGGCGAGCGCGGCCAGCGTGCTGAGTCAACTGCAACCGTCGCGCGCGGCAGTCGCGGCGCACCCGCGGCCGCAGTTGCGGAACGCCTATGTCGCTCCGCGAGACGCCGTTGAGCAAACGTTGGCGGACATCTGGCAGGAGTTGCTTGGCATTGAAGGCATTGGCGTCCAAGACAATTTCTTCGAGCTTGGCGGCGATTCGGTGATTAGCATTCGCATCATCGCCAGAGCCAATCAAGCGAAGATTCATCTCACGCCGAAGCAGGTCTTCGAGCATCAGACGATTGCCGAGTTGGCGGCTGCCGCCGGTGAGGATAGCGCAATCCTGAAGGCCGAGCAGGGATTGGTAACGGGGCCTGCGCCGCTGACGCCCACGCAGCATTGGTTCTTTGAAGGCAACCCGCAAGGCCCGAACCATCTCAATCAGGCGATTCTGTTGGAGACGCGGCAACGGCTCGACTACGACTTGCTTGAGCAGGCCACGCAGGTCTTGCTTCGTCATCATGACGTGCTGCGTCATCGTTTCAAGTTAAGCGATGCGGCATGGCAGCAATACAGCATCGCGCCGGACGAGCAATCGGTCTGCGTGCTCGTTGACCTGTCATCAATCGCTTTGAGCGAACAGCGCGCGGCCATCGAAGCCAGAGCGGCAGAGCTTCAAGCCAGCTTGCATCTGACGAACGGCCCCGTGATGCGCGTCGCTCTCTTCGACCTTGGGCCGGAGCAGCCGGGCCGCCTCTTGATTATCATTCATCATCTGGTGATTGATGCTCTCGCGTGGCGCATCCTGCTTGAAGACCTTGAGACGGCATACGGCCAACTGAGCGCAGGCGAAGCGGTGAGGCTGCCGTTCAAGACGACTTCGTACAAGCAATGGGCCGAGCGTTTGATGCAGTATGCTCAATCCGGCGAAGCCGAGAAGGAGCTTGACTTCTGGTTGGACGCGCGACGAGAAAATGTCGCAGCCCTGCCGCTCGATTTCCCCGGCGGAGCCAACTCCGTCGCCTCGCAGCGAATCGTCGAGGCTTCGTTAACAGAGGAAGAGACGACAGCCTTGCTGCAAGAAGTCCCGATGGTCTACCAGACGCAAATCAACGACGCGCTGTTGACGGCTCTGGCCGAAACCTTCGCTCGCTGGACCGGGCATCGCCTGTTGGCGATAGATTTGGAAGGCCACGGGCGCGACCCGGATGTCTCGGACGTTGACCTTTCGCGCACGCTCGGATTGTTCACTTCAATCTATCCGGTGCTGCTGGCCACGGAAGACGCGCGCGCTTACGGCGAGACTTTGAAGGCCGTCAAAGAGCAACTCCGGCGCATCCCGCAGGGCGGCCTCGGCTATGGAGCCTTGCGCTATCTGGGCAGGGAGGAAGCGGCGAAAAAATTGCGGGCCCTGCCGCAACCCGACATCAACTTTCTCTATCTGGGCCAGATGGATCAAGTGCTCTCAGGCGCGTCTCCGTTTGGCCCGGCGGCAGAATCCGGCGGGCCGACTCGCGGGCTGCACACGATGCGCCGCTATCCTCTGGAAGTCGTCGGGAGCGTGGCCGGAGGACGGCTCTCGATGGCCTGGACATACAGCGAGAACCTGCACCGCGCCGACACCATAGAGGCTCTGGCCGAAGGCTTCATCAATGAGTTGCGCTCTCTGATTGCTCACTGTCAGGCGACGGACGAAAAGGGCTACACGCTCTCGGATTTCGCCGACTTCGATTGGAATCAGGACGACCTTGAGAACATCATCTCGAAGATTAGCAAGTCTGTCGAGACAAGCTGAAACCGCCGCGCTATCAAGCAGCGCGATGCTATAAATCCATCTCAGCGCAGCGCGACACCATCAATCCCTTCAATACTTACTATGGCGACGGCACACGCATCGAACCTTCGACGCTGGACGAGTTGCGCGCAGCATACAAACAAGAGACGGTTTCATTTCCGTGGCAGCGCTCGGACGTGTTGCTGCTGGATAACATGCTGACGGCCCACGGGCGCGCTCCTTACACCGGGCCGCTGAAGATTCTCGCGAGCATGTCCGACCTCTTCAGCCCTACGCCGCCTGCATCCGGCAGCGACGCCGCGACATAAACCAGCGGGCAAGCCTCATCACAAAAGCTCACGACGTTGTTCGTGGGCATGCAAGGCACAAGCTTGAGACGAAGCCCCGGCAGCGGCGACATGAAACGATGTCGCCGTTGCCGGGGCTTCCTTTGCTAATGATTGCCTCGCAGCAGCGCGAGTTTACGCGAGCCTGATGTCGAGCCGCCTTCGACATGCGGAGAGATGAAGGCGGAGCTTTCCAAGCCATGCATCAACCATCGAGCCGCGCTGCTCTTGAACGAACTGCTATTCTGTGCGCCTGCTATCTCATGCTATCCTGCTCAAGCTTGCCGCTTGACGCCGACTTCAATCAACACGCACACCGCGCGTTAAGCAAAGCTCTCGTTGATAATTGATTCAATGAGAGGCGAAACGCTTTGTCGCAGCATCACGTTCAACTATCTTAAGGAGTCGAGAATGAGGAAAGTCGCGTTTCTTATCTGCCTTGCCGCGCTGGCTGTGGCTGGCTGTCAATCGAAGGTTAGCGGGACGCTGGAAGTTGATGGCTCGGCCTTTGCAGGGGCGCAATGTCGTTCGGGTCAAGCGTTCGGCTTTTCCGGCATCGAGTTGACGGACACGACGGGCCGCCGTTTGCGCTTGCTCGCTCATCCTGACGGAACTTGCGAGGCGGCGCTGTTCAAGGGCGACAGTCCCACGGGCGACCGTCTCGGTCAATGCGGCACGCTGGCGATGGAGGCGCAATCGAGTCGGATCAACTCAATCACCAACGTCAGAGGCACGGCGAAATTGGAATGCGAAGCGGTCGCGCATAAAGTGACGGGCAGCGTCGAGTTTGAGAACTGCCACTGACGCGCGCTTTCATGCTGCCCCGTTCAAGGCGAGAGCCCTTCGCTAACTTAGTCCTCACTGCCTCCAACCTTTCTCGCTCGCCTGAACAGCCTGCTCCTCGCTGAGGCTTTGAACGCCGCTCTTGAAATGAATGTTGACGGCGCAACCGTCTTCAATCAACATGCGCATGCGGGCCGTCGCGCGCCTTGTCTATGCCCGCTTAACTACAGCTTATGAGCCAGCCGCCTTTAGCGAAACAAGAGGAGCCCGGCGCGGCGAGCGAATACAAATATTGGGCCTTCATCAGCTACAGCCACCGCGATGAGGAATGGGCGCGTTGGCTTCATCGCGCCATCGAAACATACAGAGTCCCGCGCAGGCTCGTCGGCAGGCAAACCGCTTCGCCATGGGGCGCGCTGCCGTCTCGCCTCTATCCTGTTTTCCGCGACCGCGACGAGTTGCCCGGCGCATCAGACCTCGGACTCAAAATCCGTGAAGCCCTGCGCGCCTCGCGCTTCCTCATCGTCGTCTGCTCTCCGAACGCCGCCGCGTCCAGGTGGGTCAACGAAGAGATTAAAACCTTCAAGGCCATGGGGCGCGAGCAGCATGTGCTGTGCCTCGCCGTCGAGGGCGAGCCGTCCGCGAGCGACAAAGGCGACGCGGCGGCTGAGTGTTTTCCTCCGGCCATCCGTTTTCGCGTGCGCCCGGACGGCGAGTTGAGCGAAGACCGGGCCGAGCCCGTCGCTGCCGACGCTCGCCCTGTGGCGGACGGCAAGGCCAACGCCCTGCTCAAGCTGCTCGCCGGAATGCTAGGCGTCGGCTACGACGACCTCAAGCGGCGCGAGGGACAGAGAAGGCGCAGGCGACGGGCGCAATTCGTCGCTTACGCCGTCTCCGCCTTCGCGCTCCTCGCCATCGCCTACATCGCCATCGCCGACACAGGCGCAAGGCTGCCCTTCGGGGCGAGCCTTCGCAGCTTCCTTGACCGCCACGAGGCTTCCGTCTTCCGCCCCGTGCGCGGCGAGCCGGAAGTCCGCCGGAGCGCTGCGAAGATTAGGCGGGCAGCCGTCGCAAGGCTCGCGCGAGAATGGAAGGAGACGCACTGGACTTACGATAGCCCTGCGCGTCTTGACGGCCCCGTGACCGCGCTTTCAGTCTGGATTACATCGCAGGCGATGTGCGCCGTCGCGCGCTCGCCTGAAGCGACGGACGAAGATTTACGCAACGCTTTGGAAGCGGTCGAGATGACCTTCGACCCTGCGATTCTTGTCGAGCGCAACGGCTTGAAGTTCGGCTGGCGCCCGACGCGCTCGGTCTACACCGCCGCCGAGCCGTCCCTGTGGACAGTCGCGCTGATCGCAAACATCCTGAAGCGCAACGCGCTCGTCCTCGATGAAGATAAACGCCGCCTCTTATCCGTGCGGCTCGCTTACGCGCAGGAAGTCGCCAGTCTCTACAGGCCAACCGAGTCGGGAGGCTGGAACACCTTCGCGCAGCAAACACGACCCGAAGAGCACAGTTCTTATACTTCAACCCTTGCGCTGCTCGCGCTGTTGGAGACGCGCGCCGCCGGGCTCCCTTGGCAGGGAAGCGTCGAGCAGCGCGACGCCTTGATTGTCAAAACCGCGCGCTGGCTGATGAGCCAGTTCGACGACAAGACGACGCCCGCGGGATGGCGGGCCGCGCCCGACGCGCAAGGCCCTGTTTCCGATGGCCTGACGCTACAGATTTACGGCCTGCTGCTGCGCGCCGAAGCGGAGGCAAACGTTTCCATTCCCGCGCAGATTAACGCGGCGATGCTTGAGCATCTGGCCAGCCTGACGGGACGCCCGCTGGACTTTCCGCTCACCGCCGCCACTTTCATACGTGTGTTCAAGAACTACGACGGGCAGATGCGAGACGAGACGCAGGCGGTCGAGTTCATCTGGCATCCGTGGGCCGTCGAGTGCGCCTGGCTGTGGCTCAAGCGCGCGGAGAAGGTGGGCGCGAGCGTCGAAGACCGTGTTCGCGTCAGGCGCAGTCTCAGCTACTTGTTGGCGGAGATTGAAGAGCAAGTTTTGAACATGCTGCAATCTAAAGAAACGAAAACTTTCGCCGTCTCGGAAACGTTGTATGGGTTAAGCGCAATCACCCCGCCGTAGCAGCATAACGAAGGCGCACGAGCGCGGTCGCCATCAAGCAGGTCATTCATGTTAAGGCTGAGCTTAAGTTTGAACTTAAGTCTGATGGCCGTGCGCGTCGCCATTGCCGGCATATCTATGAGCAAGGAAGCGATTGCTGAATAGTTCCGAATGGAGAAATGTTAATGTTCAAAGGCGCTCGGTCTTTTAATTTCATTGCCCGCCGGCGTGCGGCTCTTGTCATCATCTGTCTCTTCGCTTCGATGACGACGAGCCGGGTTATCTCTATGGCGCAGAACGAGCAGGCGAAGGACGGCAGATACTACGAGTCGTTGGCTCTCAAAGCGTATCAGGCGAAAGACTACACGGCCTTTCTTGAGAACATGAAACTGGCCGCCGCGATGCGCCCCAATCATCCAAGGGTGATGTACAATCTCGCGGACGCTTACGCCATGACCGGCCATCACGCCGAAGCCTTGCGGCAGCTTGGCCGAATGGCGGAGATGGGATTGGTGTTCGCTGCCGAGAAGGACAGCGATTTCGATTCGATTAAAGATTCGCCCGCGTTCCAATTGATGCTGCAAACGGTTGAGCGTAACAGGGCTCCGGTCATCAATAGCGTTCCGGCCTTTTCGCTGCGCGAGAAGGGTTTTATCCCCGAAGGCATCGCTTACGACCCGGCGCAGGAAACGTTCTATCTAGGCAGCGTGTATCAACGAAAAATCGTCAGCGTTAACAAGCGCGGCGAGGCCGCTGTCTTTGCCACAGAGCGCGACGGCTTGTGGAGCGTGATGGGCATGAAGGTGGACGCCGCGCGCCGCCTGCTCTGGGTCGCCACGGCTGCTCATCCGCAAATGTCGAATTACAGGGAAGAGGAGAACGGGAAGTCCGGGCTTTTAAAGTTCGACCTGCGAACCGGCAAGCTCATCAAGAAGTATCTTTTGTCGAACAGCCTCAAGGCTCATTGGCTCGGCGATTTGGCCCTCAACTCGCGCGGCGATGTCTTCGCCAGCGATAGCATCTCTCCGGCGATTTATACGATTCCGCGGCAGAAGGACGAGCTTGAGGTCTTTCTCGAAAGCAAGCTCTTCGTCAATCCGCAGGGACTCGATTTGACGCCGGATGAAAATCATCTCTTCATGGCCGATTACCTGACGGGCGTTTTTGTGATTGACCTTAAAACAAAACGGGTCGCCAATCTTGCTCCGGCGCCCAGGTCCACGCTGTTCGGATTAGACGGGCTCTACTTTTACAAAGGCAGCCTTATCGGAGTGCAAAATGGAATCGCTCCGCCGCGTGTCGTGCGCCTGTTTCTCAGCAGCGACCTGACCAGCGTTAAGCGTCTCGAAGTTATCGAAGCCAACAATCCTGTGTTTGACGAGCCGACGCTCGGCGTTCTGGTAAAAGACCATTTCTATTTAATCGCTAACAGTCAATGGGGAATGATTGATAAGAAAGGGCAGATGGCTGAGGCGGACAAATTGAAAGACCCCATCGCTTTGAAGATTAAGCTGTGAGCAACAAAGGGATGAGCGGGCGTGATACTTTACAGTGAAATGTTTTGGCGTCAATCATCATTATATTATGAGCCAGTTCGGGCAGCGAGCCATCTTTCAAAGTCCAAACGTGAGTTCCGCTCAGGCTTTAACCTTCAAACGAGAAAAAGGAGTTGATTATGCCCCGAATATTTATATCCTTTGTTTTGGCCCTCTGTTGCGGTTGCGCTGCGTTGGCGCAGGTCCCCGACCCGAAATTGGCGCAGGCCGCGAAAAACGGAAGGGAGTTGGACACGCGAATTACGGTTACTAATAACGTGACCGCTCAGGCCGTGTTGATTCCGCAGACTGACGCCCGCCGCATCTTCGGCAAGGAGATTGCCGACAACTACGCTGTGATTGAGGTGAACGTGGGCAACAAGAGTCCGGACGCCGCCTTGATTATCCATGGAATCTTCATCGACTACAGCCACTGGGCGTTGAGTGGAACCTCCGGCCAACCATCGGCCACGCTCGATGGCGTCAAACGGGATACCTCCGTTCCTTTTCAGGCTTCGACCAGTCCCAACCAAATCGCCAGCGAAGAGTATCGCGTCGTGCGCGGCCAGTTGCTCGACGCGCAAATGTGGTCAAAGCGGAACTGGGTTATGCGCCTGCTCACGCTGGCGGGAAACATAGCCGGAGCCTACGCGTTTTCCATCAGCGAAGAAGGCATCATCAGAGGTCTTAACGCCTTCAGCGGAGTGATCGTGCCGGGCATCAGGGAAGCCTGGCCGGACGGAACCATCGAACAGCTTAATCGTGTCAGCGACTTCGGCTATCAAGCCAACAAGGTCATCAGCAAGCAAGGCGCGGAGGTCATCGTGTGCTTCTTTCCGATTGACCGCTTCCTGACGCCGGGCTTCAAAAAGCTGTTCCTCAAATCGCCAGCCCTTTTCTTCGCCCCGCTCCAAATGCTGGTGGACAACAAGCTCAGAAAAGAGGCCGACGGAATTTTGCGCGGCATCGACAGCCACCTCTCCGTTGACGAGTTGCGTGGACTGTTACCCTGCTACCTGCGTATCTCTCAGAGAGTGCGCTTCGGAGCAAGCCAGAGCGATGATCCCTTTGTGGCTCAGATGATAAAGAGTAAAGACCGCACCTGTTTCACCGAATTCGGACTCAAGGAAAGCATTAACGAGAAGGGTGAGGCCAGTGTTGCCGTCGACACGACTGATACGAGAATGACGGATAAGTTCAATAGCCTGCTCGCGCTCGACTTCATCGGCCAGATGAGCCTCAATAGCGTCACCGTCACGATTGACGGCGTGATGACTGTGGACATCACTACCATCCCCGCTCGAATCGACGGCGTTGCTTTTGAAGAGTCAGCGACCTGCAAAGAAGTCGGCAGCCCTTGCTTCTGGGCCGAGACTACCGCCGACGACGGGGTGCGCACAGGAACCATCTCCGGCTCATTCATGACGGGCGGCAGCGTCGAAATCATGGAGGCGGAAGCTTTGGGCATCACGGAGGTGAAGACCCTCTCTGAGGGGTCGAGCGACCGGCTCACGCATTTCTCCTTCAAGCTGACCAAGCCGATTCCCGCCGGCACGAAGCTGCACTTCTTAATCACCAAGCCGAAGGCCGGTTCCGGCGGGCCGACGGCGACGATAGACAGTCTGACTTGGGAATATCCGGTCGGCTTTTCGCTTGCCTCGCCGGCAGTCACGGGCGTTGAGGTAATCGCGGGCGCTAAGGCGGGGGAGAATAAATTGAAGGTCAGCGGCAGCAATTTCTTTGACCTGCCTTTGGTCGTGACGCTTCAGTCGAAGGACGGCAAGGCGTTGACGGTGGAGCGCTCGCTCGTCGATATCAAGTCCGGGAGTCTACTTGAGGTCACTGTCCCGGCTGATGTGGCCGCCACTCCCGGTTGCTGGCAACTGACCGTCACCGTCGCCGAAACGATGGGCATGAGGCCGAGGAATAACACCTTCCTCGTCTTGCCCACGATTGAGTCCGCGACGCGCGACGGCGATCAGATTGTCGTGGCAGGCACGGGCCTCAATGCCATCGACTGCACGGGCGTGCCGCTGAGCTTCAACCTCCTCAACGACGCCAACTCGTTCAAGCTCGAACGGCTAGGCTCTTCGACGGACACGGAGATGAGGCTCAAGCTGCCGACCGCCGCCAGCGGAGCGGACGCAAACTGGAAATTGCGCGCGCAATTTTCCGGCAGCAATTTGAAGGACACTCCGATGGCCTTGCAAGTTAAGACCCCGTAGCGAAGGGCGAGCATCGAGAGGGCTATGAAGCGCCGACGCGCGCTTCATAGCCCTCTCGATGCTTTTCTTATTCGCTGATGGTTGGCGGGAAGAGAGATTGATGGTTAAATGCGGGCGCATGATTGAACCA
>JAWVFT010000064.1:0-22102 GCA_033855775.1 Blastocatellia bacterium
CAGACGAGCGGCTGGCCCCGAAACAGTGGCGCCTGCTTGCGCCCGCAGAGGTCATTCGCCTCATGAAAAAGCGACCGGAAAAGAGGCCGCCCGCCAAGTCTAAAGCGCGCGGCGCGAGTCACGGCGGGCGACGTGGTTAGGGTACAATGAACGAGTGATAAGTGATAGGTGATAGGCAGTAAGAGAAACGCTTTTATCTCATCACCTATCATCTATTACCTATCACGGCTTTAAGGGGTCATTATGGAATTTGAGTTGAGTGACGACCAGCAGCAGGTGAAGGCGAGCGTGCGCGAGTTTGCCGAAGCAGAGATTGCGCCGCACGTGATGGAGTGGGACGAGGCGCAGCATTTCCCTGTCGAGTTGTTGCCGAAGCTCGCAGACCTCGGCTTGATGGGCGTCATCTTCCCGGAAGCTTATGGCGGCGCGGGCATGGGCTACATCGAATACGCGACTATCATCGAAGAACTGTCGCGCGTTGACGGCTCGGTCGGCATCAGCGTCGCCGCGCACAATTCGCTCTGCTCCAACCACATCTACATGTTCGGCACCGAAGAGCAGAAGCAGAAGTTTCTCGTTCCGCTGGCGCGCGGCGAACGTCTCGGCGCGTGGGGCCTGACGGAGGCGAGCGCCGGTTCGGACGCGGGCGGCACGCGCACTACGGCGGTCAGGCAAAACGGCGGTTGGGTCGTCAACGGCTCGAAGAATTTCATCACGCACGCCATTCACGGCGACACGTGCGTCGCCGTCGCTGCGACCGACCGCGCCAAAGGCAACAAGGGCATCACGGCTTTCATCTTCGAGAAGGGCATGAACGGATTCGCGCCCGCCAAGAAGGAGAACAAGCTCGGCCTGCGCGCTTCGGAGACGGCGAGCGTCGTCTTCGAGGATTGCTATGTGCCGGACGAAAATCGTCTCGGCGAAGAAGGTCGCGGGTTCATCAACGCCCTGGAGATTCTGGACGGCGGGCGCATTTCGATTGCGGCTCTGGCCGTCGGCATCGCGCAGGGCGCGTATGAATCGGCGGTGCGTTACGCGAAAGAGCGCGAGCAGTTCGGCAAACCGATTGCGGAGTTTCAGGCGATCCAATTCAAGCTCGCTGACATGGCCGTGCAGATTGAAGCCGCGCGCCTGTTGATGTACCGCGCAGCTTATCTCAAGGACAACGGCAAGAAGGTGACGAAGGAATCTTCGATGGCCAAGCTCTTCGCCGGGGAGATGAGCGTGCGTGTCTGCGAAGAAGCGATTCAGATTCACGGCGGCTACGGCTACACGAAAGATTACCCGCCCGAAAAATACTGGCGCGACTCGAAGCTCTGCACCATCGGCGAAGGCACTTCCGAAATCCAGCGCATGGTGATTGCGCGGCAATTGTTAAAGCAGTGACAAGTGACGAGTGACGAGCGACAAGGTAAAGAACTTGCTCTTGCTCATCACTCGTCGCTTTGTCGCTCATTATTGTTTCAATGAGCACAGCAGAGACTTCATCGTCTATTGAACGTATCCTCGCGGGCGACACGCGCGCGGTGGCTCGCGCCATCTCGAAGGTTGAGGATGGGACGAACGGTTCCGCCGAGTTGATGAAGGAGATTTTCCCGCGCACGGGGCGCAGCCTCGTCGTCGGCATAACGGGTTCGCCCGGCGCTGGAAAATCGTCGCTCGTTGACAAGCTGGCTCTGCTTTATCGCGGGCGCAATGAGCGCGTCGGCATTGTTTGCGTTGACCCTTCAAGCCCGTTTTCGGGCGGCGCGATTTTGGGCGACCGCATCAGAATGCAGGCTTTGGGATTGGACAGCAACGTCTTCATTCGTTCGATGGCGACGCGCGGAAATCTGGGCGGGTTGGCCCGCGCGACCGTTGACGCGGTGGCGATTCTGGATGCCGCGGGCTACGGCAAGATTATCGTCGAGACGGTGGGCGTCGGGCAGGATGAAGTGGAGATAGTCAAGGCGGCTGACGTTTCCGTGGTCGTGCTGGTGCCGGGCATGGGCGACGACATACAGGCTATCAAAGCCGGGATTATGGAAATCGGCGATGTCTTCGTCATCAACAAGGCAGACCGCGAAGGCGTGTTGCGGACGGAGAAAGAGTTGGAGGCTCTGCTCTCTCTGGCGATGCGCCCGGATAATTGGAACCCGCCGATTATCAAAACCATTGCGACCGAAGGCAAAGGCGTCTCCGACCTGGCCGCGGCCATCGAGAGCTATCGTGAGTTTCAGCAACGCGGGGAAGCAAGCACGACGCGGCGTCAGGCGATTGCGCGCTGGCGCATTTTGGAACTCCTGCGCGAACGCCTGCTGGCGCAAACCCTCGGCGCCGATTCGGCATCAGAACGGCTCGAACATCTCGCCGCAGAAGTCGCCGCCAAGCGGCGCGACCCCTACTCGGCAGTGGACGAACTCATCAACGCTTCCGCCCCGGCCAGCAAGATTGGATGAACTAAATATCGCTCGGCTTGCGCCACGCGCGGCGAGCCTTGATGAGCTTGAAGCGCGAAACCACCAGCGCGGAAGTTGAGCCTCTGAAGCCGAATGAAAATTGAGCACATCGGAATTGCGACGCGAGCGTTGGATGAAGCGCTCGCTTTCTGGCGAGACGCTTTGGGGCTTGAAGTCGTCGAGACGGAAGAGGTCGCGGAGCAGAAAGTGAGGGTGGCAATGCTGCCCGTCGGCGAGTCGCGCGTCGAGTTGTTGGAGCCGACGAGCGATGATTCGCCTATCGCCAAATTTATCGCCAAACGCGGCGCGGGCATACATCACATCGCCGTCCGCGTCGAAGATATACGCGAGAGCCTCGGACGTTTGAAAGAGCAAGGAATACGTTTGATTGATGAAACGCCGCGCATCGGCGCAGGCGGTTGTCTGGTAGCCTTCGTTCACCCATCCGCGGCGAACGGCGTGCTGCTTGAATTAGTAGAGCACACTCAGTCACACACCGAACAGATTACTGTTGGCCCGGATGAGTGAATTTTAAGGAGTCGTTTAATGAAGACCTGTCCAGAATGCGAAACAATTTTAAGTGAAGGCCAGCGTGCATGTCCGAACTGCGGAGCGGAGGTAGCTGAAGGCATCGTGACTGAAGAGACGACGGCAGCGGAAACAACGTCAACGCCTCAAGCCGACACGGAGGCAGAGACGGTCGCCGCTGCGCCGTCAAGCAGCGCGGAGACTTCCGGCGCTGCAACAAACACGACGACATCGACGACGAGCGCGTCGTCAACTCGTGCCGCCACGGCTCCCGCCAGAAAGGCTGCGGCGAAGGCCGGGCAGGGAATGTCCGCCACGACGAAAGGCTTGATTGCGGCGGTGGTGGCGATAGCTTTCGCCGCCGGTCTCATCGTTTGGCAGGTGAAGGCCAGCCGCGCCAAGCATGTCAACCTCACGCCGCAGGACATGGCCTTGCTCGCCAAAGATCAGGACCCGCGCATGCAGATGCAGTTGGCCTCAAGCGATGAAGCGCGCAAAGAGTTTGCCAAGAACATACGCGAAGTGCTGGCTCTCAGCGAAGAGGCCAGAGCCGCCGGCATCGCAGACCAACCGGCGGTCAAACGCCAGTTGGCCTTGATGCGCTCGCTGATTATCGCCAACGCATACTTGAAGAAGAAACAGCAGGAAGCGCCCGGCGTCTCGCCGCTCAGCAGCATTCCGCAGGCGGAAGTTGACGCGTTTCTGAAAGAGCCGGGCGTTGATGAAAAGTTTAAGCAGTTCATCGAAGACGCGCAGGGACTCGGCTTGATTCCCGCGGGCCAGCAGATACCGGAAGCCCAACTCGCGCAGATTAAGACGCAGTGGGCGCAGGTCTTCGTCGCCGAACGCCAAGCCATCAAGGCCGGGTTGGACAAAGACAAGGGCGTCGAGTTGCAACTGATGCTTCAGGAAGCGCGCGTGCTCGTCAACGAATACGGCGAGAAGCAACTCGCTCCCAAGATTAAGGCGAGCGATCAGGAGATTGACGAGTACATCGCCAAGCACCCGGAGTTTGACCCGAGCAAGGCCAAGGCCAAGGCCGAAGACATCCTTAAGCGCGCCCGCGCCGGAGAAGATTTCGCCGCGCTCGCCAAAGAGTTTTCGACAGACCCCGGCAGCAAAGGCGAAGGCGGCGAGTTGGGCTGGTTCGGCCACGGAAAAATGGTCAAGCCCTTTGAGGACGCGGCCTTCTCGCTTCAGCCCGGACAGATTAGCGATGTTGTCGAATCCGATTTCGGATTTCACATCATCCAGGTCGAAGAGCGTGCCACTAAAAACGGCGACGACGGCAAGCCCGAAGAGCAAGTGCGCGCCCGCCACATCTTGATTGCGAAGGGGCCGACCGAGCAGCCCAACCAGTTTGGGCCGCCGCAGGCTCCGCGCGAACAGGCGCGGGCCGCCGTCGAAAAAGAGAAGCGCGAAAAGGTCATCGAAGAGATAGTCAAGCGCACGCGTGTGAGCGTGGCGGACAACTTCGAAGTGGCTAAGCCGGAAATGCCCAAGCAATCTCAGGGCATGCCTCCGGGCGGCGCGCCTCCGCCGGGAATGGAAGAAGACGTTGCTCCCGAACCGCCTCCTGCGCCTGCGCCGAAGGGACAGCCGGACAGCGACGCGACGCCGAAGACGGGCGCGCAGCCCAAGAGCGGCGGCAACGCCGGAAAGCCTTCGCCCAAACGCTGAAGCAGTTTGTCCAAACGTTGAAGCAGCCGGGCCGGGAAACTTGAATGCAGTTTGGTGATTACCGCGTAGAGATTGTGCCCGACACAATCTTTCGGCTCGACGGCGGGGCGATGTTCGGCGTCGTCCCGCGCGCCCTCTGGTCGCAGGCTTGCGCGCCCGACGAGCACAATCGCATCCGCTTGAACATGAACTGCCTGTTCATTGAAACCGCGCGCGAACGCATCTTGATTGAAACCGGCATCGGCGAAAAATGGTCGCCCAGGCAAGCGGCGATGTACGGCATCGAGCGCGAGATGCCTTTGGCCGACTCACTGCGCGAGCGCGCCGGTGTCGGGCCGGAAGAGATTAGCATCGTCGTCAACACGCATCTGCATTTCGACCACGCGGGAGGCAACACGAAGCTCGACGCTGAAGGACTCGCCGTTCCATCTTTCCCGAACGCGCGTTACTACGTCTCGCGCGCAGAGCATGAGCACGCCGAGGCTCCGCACGAGCGCGACCGCGCCAGCTATCGACCGGACAACTGGCGACCGCTTGAGCAATCAGGACAGCTTGAATTGAAGGACGCTGATTACGAGGTCGTCCCCGGCTTGCGTATGGAGACAATCGCGGGGCATTCGCGTTCAATGCAATGCGCGCGGCTACAGCGCGACGGGCGCACGCTCTTCGGCTTCGCAGACCTTGTGCCGACGCGCGCGCACGTGCCGCTCGCTTGGATTATGGGCTTCGACCTTTATCCGGTCGAGACGCTCGAAGCGAAAAAGCGCCTGCTGCCGCAGGCCGCGCGCGAAGATTGGCTCTGCCTTTTTTATCACGATCCGGACGCGCCGCTCTGCCGCGTCATCGAAACAGACGGCAAACTCCGCGCAGTCGGTTACGAAGAAGCGCAGAACGGCTTTGTTCCGGGTGAATGAGTTTGAAGAAGCATTTAATTTGGCGATGAAAGCGGAAGAGAAAAGATGACGACGGCGAAGATTGGCATTATCGGCGGCAGCGGGTTGTACCAGATGCCGGAGTTGGAAAACATCGAAGAGGTCAAGCTTGACACGCCGTTTGGCAGCCCGTCGGATGCTTACATCACGGGGACGCTCGAAGGCGTGCGCGTGGCTTTCCTGCCGCGTCACGGGCGCGGGCATCGCTTTACGCCGACGGAGTTGCCGTTTCGGGCCAACATCTACGGGATGAAAATGCTCGGCGTCGAGCGTATCCTGTCGGCTTCGGCGGTCGGCTCTTTGCAAGAGCAGTATGCGCCGCTCGACATGGTTATCCCTGACCAATTCTTTGACCGCACGCGGGCGCGGGCGCACGAGTCAACCTTCTTCGGCGAAGGCATCGTCGCGCACGTCACCTTCGCTCATCCGGTCTGCGCTGAACTCGGCGATGTGCTGGAAGCGTCATGCGGCGCGGCGTCTGTGAAGACGCATCGCGGCGGCACGTACCTGTGCATGGAAGGGCCAGCCTTTTCGACGAAGGCCGAATCCAACGTCTATCGCTCGTGGGGCATGGATGTCATCGGCATGACCAACTTGCAGGAAGCGAAGCTGGCGCGCGAAGCCGAAATTTGCTACGCCACGCTCGCCCTCGTCACAGACTACGATTGCTGGCACGAATCGCACGACGCCGTTTCGGTCGAAGCGGTCATCGAATACCTGAACAAGAACGTACGCAACGCGCAACTCATTATGCGCGAAGCCGTCAAACAATTGGCCGCCCGCCCGCGCGCATGCGACTGCGGCGCGGCCCTCAAGAACGCCATCTTTACGCCGCCCGATTTATGGCCCGCGGCGACGAAGAAAAAGTTGGAAGCGATACTTAAGAGCAGTGACAAGTGACGAGTAACAAGTGACAAGTCAAAGCCTTTAGCTCAATGCCTGCGGCTCGTTGCTTGTTCCTGCTCGTCACTTGTCACTTGTCACTGCCTTTGGAGGTTTTTATGAAGAACGTTTTAATGATGAGTTTGCTGGCGCTGGCTGTGATTTGCGTTGCGCCGTCGGCGCGGGCGCAGGGAACTGCGAAGACCGGGCCGGACGCTTCGACCGTCCGCGACCCTGAGATTGAGCAGGACTCGCGGCACAATCTGGAAGTCGCGCGCCAGTATTTCAAGTTGAAAAAGGCTTACGTGGCGGCGCTCGCGCGTTGCGAAGAGATACTCGCGGGCAACCCGAATTTTGCGCGGATAGACGAAGTGCTCTACATCGCCGGAGCGAGCAGCCTGCGTCTCTCGCAGAAGCATGGCAAGCAGTCTACAAAGACGCCGCCGGATAAGTTGCGCGAAGATGCGCGCGAATATCTCTCCCGCCTCGCCAAAGATTTTCCCGACAGCGAATTTCATGGGCTGGCGGAAAAAGAGTTAAGCACAATCAAGTAGAGCCGGAGACGTTGGCCGGGAGCAAGGAAGCAAGGAAGCGGAGAAGCGCAGCGCTTGGCCGTTGTTGATTCGCGCTTCCCGATTCTGAATTCTGACCTCTGTTTTACGGCTCTCAATTTCAAAGGAGAATCCATGTCCCTGCTCGTAGTCGGGTCAGTAGCTTTTGATGCGGTGGAGACGCCGTTCGGCAAGCGCGAGAAAATGCTTGGCGGCTCAGCGACCCATTTTTCTATAGCGGCCAGCTTTTATACGGACGTGCGCGTGGTCGGCGTCGTCGGCGGCGATTTCACCAGCGAAGAGGAACAGGTGTTTGCCGCGCGCGGCATTGACACGACAGACATCGAACGCATCAAAGAGGGCCGGACGTTTTTCTGGCGCGGGCGTTACGACTTTGACCTCAACACGGCGCACACGCTCGACACGCAGTTGAACGTCTTCGCAGACTTCAAGCCGAAGCTGTCGGCGGCGTCTAAAAACTCGCGCCTTGTTTTTCTGGGCAACATTCAGCCGGACTTGCAGAGCGAAGTGCGCGAGCAGGTGAAGGGCGCCGAGTTGGTCGCGCTCGACACGATGAACTATTGGATTAACACCGTGCCTGCCTCTTTGGTTGAAGCCATCAAGCGCGTCAACGTCGTCATCATCAACGACGCTGAGGCGCGGCAACTGGCCGAGGAGCCGAACATCATCAAAGCCGCGCGCAAGATTCTGTCTTGGGGGCCGCGCGCCTTGATTATTAAGCGCGGCGAATATGGCGCGGCGATGTTCACGCCCGACACATATTTTGCGATTCCGGCTTATCCGCTCGAAGCCGTCTTCGACCCGACGGGCGCGGGCGACACCTTCGCGGGCGGCTTCATGGGTTATCTGGCGAGCCAGACGCAGATGGACGAGGACGCCATGCGGCGCGCGATGATTTTCGGCTCGGTGATGGCGTCCTTCAACGTCGAAGAGTTTGGCACCGAGCGCGTGCAGCGTCTCACGCAGGCCGAAATCAACGAACGCTTCAGCGCGTTCAAGCGCATGACCAACTTTGAAGAGATTCCCTTCGAGCGCGCCGTCCGCGCCGCGCAGTAAAGCAGCAGCAAGTTAAGAGCGACGAGTTAAGAGTTAGCGGCGAGTCGTTAAGCGATGAGCGAAGGGCAGAAAGAACTTAACTTCCTGCTCTTCGCTTTTTTTCCTGCTTGCTGCTCGTCACGCTTAACTTGTCGCTGTATAATGGGCGGCGTTACACACATGTTTCCGCCGCAGTTCAATGGAGAATTTATGTTCTGTCCTCTTTGCGAATCCGAGTACGAGCCGGGCATCACGCGTTGTCCTGACGACGAGCAGGAGTTGGTCGAGCGTTTGACGCCGGAGAATAGCGTTCACGACAGCAGCGAGGCGCGCTTTGTGCCGCTGCATAACATCGGCTCGCCCGCCGAGGCCGAGATGGTCAACGATATTCTCGTCCAGAACGGCATTCGCTCCGCCGTCCAATCGTCAAATATGGACGCCTTTTCGCCGCTGCTCTCGACTACTTCGCCCGGAGCGATTGTCCTCGTTGACGAGCGCGACTACGACCGCGCGCAGGAAATCTACAACGCCTTCTTCGGCAACGACACCACGCCCCTGACTGGCACGACCCTCGAAGAAGACGCGGAAACGAATGATGAAGAGGAGCGTTGAAAGCGTCGCTGCTCAGCGACGAGCGACGAGAGAGAGTCGCTTGCTCAAAGGACGAGTAGCAACGCTTTCATCCCTCGTCGCTGTCGCCCTCGTTCCGGTTGTTGATTATGGTTGAGCAGAGCACAGAGGCCATCGTGGTGTTGCTGACGGCCGGAAGCCGCGAGGAGGCCGCGCGCCTTGCAGATATGCTGGTCGGCTCAAGGCTGGCCGCCTGCGTGCAGATAATGGCCGAGATGGAATCCGTCTATCACTGGCAGGGACAAATCGAGCGCGCTCCTGAAATTTTGCTGCTGGCGAAAACGACGCCGGAGAATTTTGCGGAGCTTGAAAGAGAAGTGCGCGCTCTGCACAGTTATGAAACGCCGGAGATTGTGGCCTTGCCCGTGACGGACGCGTCCGCGCCTTACCTCGCATGGCTCGCGGCGAATGTCCTGCGCCACCGTCAAGATGAAGAGAGCGAAGCCAGCACGAACGCCGCCGGTGACAGCCAAGCGCAAGAGCCTTGAAGGCCGAGGCGTCGTTGCTTTCGACGAGCGACTCTTGCCAGCGACGCTTTCATCTGCGACCGTCCGCCTTTGTGTCTCAGCCGCTAATCACGTCCGAGATTGTCTTGTCGAGCTTGCGCAGTGAGTCCTGACTTTTGACGATAATCTCGACGACTTCCGCAGGCGAGTCTGTGAGGTGCAGCATGTTGAAATCAGCTTCGACTATCTTTCCTTCTGCCAGCATCACTTCCTTCATCCAGTTGAGCATCCCTTCCCAGTAAGCCCTGCCAAAGAGGACGACCGGAAAGTTTCTAATCTTGCGCGTTTGAATCAGCGTCAGGGCTTCGAAGAGTTCGTCGAGCGTGCCGAAGCCGCCGGGAAAGATGATGAAGGCCATGCTGTATTTGACGAACATCGTCTTGCGCACGAAGAAGTATTTGAAGGTCAGATAGCGCGTCAGATACGGATTGGCTTTCTGCTCGAACGGCAGTTCGATGTTGCAGCCGATGGAAAGGCCGCCCGCTTCGAATGCTCCGCGATTGGCCGCTTCCATGATGCCGGGGCCGCCGCCCGTGATGACGGCAAAGCCCGCGCGGGCGAGCAAGGCAGCAGTCTCCTGCGCCGCCGCGTATTGCGGATTGTCCGGCTGCGTGCGCGCCGAGCCGAAGATGGAGACGCCGCGCGTCACGGTCGCCAGTTCGTCAAAGCCTTCGACAAACTCGCCCATGATGCGAAAGACGCGCCAGGTGTCCGTGTGTATAAACTCGTCCTGCTTCGGCGTCTCAAGCAGTTGTTCGTCCTGCGTGGCGTGCGCCGGGAGCTTTTTTGGATTGTTGTCGTTAGACATAAGAAGAGATGACGGACGCCATGATGACCGGCGCCGGAAGCGAGCGAGACAGCGCGCTGCGCATCCGGCGGCGGTTCGTCACATGGCCATGATGTTGTAGCCGCAGTCAACGTGTATGACTTCGCCTGTGATGCCGGAAGAGAGCGGGCTGCATAGAAAGAGGGCCGTGTTGCCGACTTCGCGCGCTTCGACGTTGCGTTTGAGCGGCGCGCGTTCGGCGTGATGCTTGAGCATCATGCTCATGTTTGAGACGCCGCGCGCCGAGAGCGTGTTGAGCGGCCCGGCGCTGATGGTGTTGACGCGCACGTTATGCTTGCCGAGATCG
The DNA here is from genome assembly GCA_033855775.1 of Blastocatellia bacterium. GTDB lineage: Bacteria > Acidobacteriota > Blastocatellia > Pyrinomonadales > Pyrinomonadaceae > DASVTR01. The sequence goes on from JAWVFT010000064.1 coordinate 10,337, forward strand.
GCGGCGAGATAGCGCGTGCTGGCTTCGAGCGCGGCCTTGGCGACGCCCATCACGTTGTAGTTCGGCACGACCTTTTCCGCGCCGTAGTAAGTCATCGAAACGATGCTGCCGCCTTCCGTCATGAGCGGCAGGGCGGCGCGCGCGAGAGCGGCGAGCGAATACGCGCTGACCTCAAGCGCGGTCAGAAAACCGTCGCGCGATGTGTCAACGAAAGCTCCTTCCAGGTCTTCCTTCGGGGCGTAGGCGATGCTGTGGATGAGAAAGTCGAGCCGCCCGAACTCTTCGCGGACGCGCTCGAAAGCCGAAGCGATTTCTTCCGGTCGCGTCACGTCACATGGCACGATGAGCGCGCCCGTCATCTCTTTCGTCAAGCCCTCGACGTTCTCTTTCAAACGCTCGCCCTGATACGTGAAGGCGAGACGCGCGCCCGCTTCGCTCGTCGCCTGCGCCGTCGCCCACGCAATCGAGCGTTTGTTGGCGACGCCGAAGATGATGCCGAGTTTGTTTTCCAACATGGGGAGTTTTCCTTCAATCAACGTGACCAAGCGACAAGCGGCATGATGAAAGCGTTGCTCTTATCGCTTGTCACTCATCATTCATCGCTTATCGCTCGTCACTCATTACTCATCACTTGTCACTGCTCTTAAGCTGCCGCGCTTTCCGCTTCGCCCGTCATCAACCGTTTGTACTCGCCGCTCTCAACCCATTTGAGAATTTCCGAGACGCGCCAGACGGGGAAGGGATGCGACATGCCGGACGTGATGATGTCGGCCCAGAAACGGTCCAGAGCCTTTTCGTCGTAGTTCTTCTGGAAGTCGCGCGCCTGCGCGAGAAACTGCTCGTAGTCAACCTTGGATGCGTAGGTGCCGCCGCAGAGCTTCATCATCGTGCGACCGATGACGTGCGGGTCTTGCGTGACTAGCAGGGCCGCGCGGTCGCATGACAACTCGGCTCGTCTGGCCCAGGCGAGCAGGGCCGCGCGCATCGTGCCCGACAGCAGTTGCTTGACGATGCCTGCCAGCGGCGAAGCGAAGAGCGCGCCGTTGGCGATGGCTTCGATAAGACGCGCTGCCGTCAGATAGAGAACGTGCTCGGCGTGTATGTGCCCGACTTCGTGCGCGACGACGGCCAGAACTTCTTCGTCCGTCAGTCGCTCGATGAGCGACGAGTGAAGGACGATGACCGGGCGTTCGACGCCGCCCGTGAACGCGTTGACGACCGGACTCTGCTGGACGAACAAGTCGGGCATGTCAACGCCGAGCGTCGTGCAGGCGACTTGCAGCTTGGCGTGCAGGTCCGGGCATTGTTCGGGCGTCACGCGGACTGCGCTCGCCATAAAGATGACGCGGATGGCCGACTCGCCCGTCACGGCCAGCAGTTTCTTCAGAGCCGAATCAATGCCGGGAATCGTGCGCAACGCCGCCAGCGCGCGGCTGTCCAAAGGGTGAACGTAATCATGCTTGTTGAGGTCTGCAAACTTTTTGTGCGGCTCGGTGGAGAGCGGCAGGCGGCAACGCCCGCACTTGGCCACGCTGCCGCTCTCCGAGCGGACTTGGTTGCGCTGCCCGCAATAACGACAGCGAATGGATTCACGATTGTTTTCGGTTGCGGCGGTGTCAATATCTGCCATCAGTTGGTTCCTTGCCTGAGCTCAGTCACGTTTGAAACTTCGGGGAGCAACTCGGTTGCGCTAACGCCGACGATTATAAGGAAGCCGTCAACTATCGGCAATCAGCGAAGAAAGTTCGGAGGCCGGACTTCGTTAGTGTTTGAAATGTCGTATGCCCGTGAAGACCATCGCCAGCCCGTGCTCGTTCGCGGCCTCAATGACCTCGGCGTCGCGGACGGAGCCGCCGGGCTGGATGATGGCCGTGATGTTGTGGCGCGCGGCTTCGTCCAACCCGTCGCGGAAAGGGAAGAAAGCATCGGACGCGACCACCGAGCCTTTGAGCGGCAACTGCGCGCGCATCGCGCCGAGCTTGACGGAATCAACGCGCGACATCTGGCCCGCCCCGACACCGACGGTCTGCCCTTCGCGCGCATAGACGATGGCGTTCGACTTCGTGTGCTTGCACACCGTCCACGCGAACAACAGAGCGCGCATTTCATCATCCATCGGGGCGCGCTTGGTGACGACCTTCAATTCTTCCGGCGTCAGGCGATGCGCGTCGCGCGTCTGCGCGAGCAGCCCGCCGGTAATGGGCTTGAAGTCAAGCCCGCCGGAATACTTGCCTTCGCCCATCCGTAGAACGCGCAGATTTTTCTTTGACTTCAACACGTCGAGCGCCGCCGCGTCGTAGTCCGGCGCGATGACGACTTCAGTGAAAATCTCTATCAAGGCCCGCGCCGATTCTTCGTCAACCGGGCGATTGAAGGCGACGATGCCGCCGAAAGCGGAAACGGGGTCGGTCTCAAGCGCGCGGCGATAAGCTTCGACGGCAGACGTTGCGGAGCCGACGCCCGCAGGGTTCGTGTGCTTGATAATCGCGCACGTCGTCTCGTCGAAATCGCACACAAGCTGCCACGCCGCATCAGCATCAACGTAGTTGTTGAACGACATCTCCTTGCCGGAAAGCAGTTCGGCTTGAGCCACGCCGCCGCCGCCGGGCATATCTTCAAATGTAGATTTCAGTTCATAGAGAGCGGCTGACTGGTGCGGGTTCTCGCCATAGCGAAGGTCGTCAATCTTGTCCAGCGACATCGCCGCCATGACGCCGAAAATATTTGTTTCGCCATTTCCGCCGGAGTCATAAAGCTTCGTCTCGTTTGGGGCAGCGTTGTAGAGATTCGTCATCGTTGACCACGCCCGCGAGATTTCCGCGCGCGGCGGGAAAGTTGTTTGAAGGTCTGAATCGCGGGCGGCTAACTGCGCGGCGAGATAAGGGAAGATGGCGGAATCGTAAAGGGCCGTGCGCATGAAAGCGAGGCGGGCCAACTGGCCCCGCGTGGCGAGCGAGAGCGCGCCGTCTTGCTCGTTCATCTCAGCTTGAATCCGCTCGTAGAGCGCTGGCGAGGTGACGACTGCCACGTCCACGAAGTTCTTCGCGGCGGAGCGAATCATCGCGGGGCCGCCGATGTCTATCTGCTCGATGGCTTCGGCAAACGTCACGCCCTCGCGCTCTATCGTCTGCTCGAAAGGGTATAGATTGACGACGACCAAATCAATCGGCTCGATGCCTTGGTCGTGCATCTCTAGTTGGTGCTGCGCGTCGTCGCGCAAGCCGAGCAGCGCGCCGTGAATGCGCGGGTGCAAAGTCTTAACGCGGCCATCCATCATTTCGGGCGAGCCGGTCACTTCGGAAATATTGCGCACGCTGATGCCCGCCTCGCGCAATGCCTGCGCCGTCCCGCCCGTGCTAATCAACTCGACATCGAAGCGCCGCAACGCCTGCGCGAAATCGACGATGCCAGTCTTGTCGGAAACGCTAATCAAAGCGCGGCGAACGCGGCGCAATCCTGCTCTGTTTTGTTCAATCATAATTCAAGTGATGAGCAGCAAGCAGCGAGTGACGAGCAAGAGCAAGAGATGAGCCATGAGTCTTTGGCTTTAAACTTGTCACTCGTCACTCATCACTTGTCACTGCTTTAAAACGTATCCTTCCCTCAATTGTCGCAAGCGCAATTGGCGATTGCGACGCGCGGTTAAGTTGACAGACAAGCGATGAAAGCGACCGTCGCGTGAGGCGTCGTCAGGATAAAAGCCGACGACGTACTGGCCGCGCAGGTCGTCTTCTATCGCTTTGAAGACGGGGCCGAGTTCGATGGTCGAGCGCGGGTCGAGTGCGGCTCGCGCATCGCCGACCATGAAGTAGCGACCGCCGGTTGATCCGGCGAGCGCGCGAAAACCTTTAGCCGCAGGGCGCGGTTGCAGTCGCCCGTCGCGCGGCGCGTAGAGCGGCAGATGTATGACGTAGATTGAGACGGCGCGCTGTCCGGCTTCGTCAATCACAGCCTGCGGTTTCGTGCGGCTCGCTGTGTCGAGGCCGTCGCTGATGAGAATCAGAATCCGACGCTCTGCCGGGTCGCTGCCCTGCTTATCGAAAGAGTGGATGGCAGCGGCGGCGGCATCGAAGATGGCCGTGCGTTCGTCTGTGTTGACAGTCAAGCCGAAGCCCTGGCGCGCAAGGCCAAGGTCGGTCGTAAAGTCTGTGACGAGTTGAGGCCGCGCGCCGAAGCGCCAGACGGCGACGCGCGATTGCGACCCGAAGCGCGAGAAGAGAGCGAGCGCGGCTTCGCTTTGTTGACGAATAATCTCACGCGCGCTGCCGGATGCGTCGAGCGCGAAGGCGAGCGCGACGTGCTCCGTGCCGGCAGCGAAGTATTCAAGCTTCAGATTGCGCCCGTCAGCCTGCGCGCCGAAATCGTCGAGAGTGAGGCCGAAGACGCGTTGGCCGCTGCGGTCGGCGACGAAGAGCGGAACGGTCACGAGGTCTGTGCGGACGCGAACGATGTCCGCCTCATCCTGCGGCGTTTCGGTCTGCGCGCGAACGACGTGGCTTGCGCTGCTAAGCAGAGAAATTAGAGTTAGAAGAAGAGCGATGCGGCGAATTGAACGCAGAAGAGAGAGAGCAGCGCGGGGCGAAGTCGGAATACGGGAAAGCGCTTCGTGATGCAGGAGCATTCGGGCGTCGGGCGCGCTCAGAAAAGAAAGCGTCCCAACAGCAGGATGCTTAAGATGACCGCTATCGTGATAACGATGATTTTGACCAGACTCACAATCAATCCTTCGGTGTTGGTCGTTGCCGTATCGGCGGAAAGTAGCTTCAGACAGGACGCATTTTAGTGGCGCATGGAGCCAACTGTCAACGTCACGCCGCCGCCTGCTTCCGCGCTTTTGCCCCTTGGAAAATAAATAACGCCGGACGAAAAGCGATTGTTTCAAAAGAATATCGAAGGCCATCAATCCCGCATCGGAAATGGCGAGTTGAGGCGTTGAGCCTCAACTCGCCAAGTCAATCACAGCCAGGCCGGAAGCGTTGCCCGCCAAGCTCTAAAACGTCAAGCCGATTTGCCCTTGATAGCTGCGCGGCGTGACGAAGTGCGTGCCGCTGAAGGTTGACTGAAAGTTATAGAGAGCCTCTTTGTTGGTCAGGTTGATGATGGTGAAACGCGCGGTCAGGCGCGCTCGCTCGATGCGGAGCAGGTTGTCCGTCCCCGCGCTGAAGTCGAAGAGATGACGCGGGGCGATGCGCGGCGGATTGGTGTCGTCGTTCGCCGTCCCGTCAGCGGGAATGCGGACGCGCAAGGCTCCGCGATTCGATGCGGCGCAAGATGTAATCGGCTGCGCCGGCGTGGCGAAGGTGCCGCCGCAGAAGAGGCCAATCTGCGCCTGCTGGTCTGCCGTGAACGTCAACGCCGTGTCAAAGTCCGACACCGCGCCGGACACCAAGCCGCTGTCATAACGCCAAGTGAAGTTGACGTAGGGCGCAAACTTCTTCCACTGATTGAACTGGTACTGAGCCTGCGTCGTCTGCTCAAACTTCTGGTCGTGGTCGATGCGGAAGACGCCCGTTGGCAGGTCGGAGTTAAAGAACAGCCCGCCCGATTCAGGCGGGAAGAAACGCGCGCGTGTGTGACCTGCGACCACGAAGGCCGAAAGCCCTTTGTAGTTCGTCAGGTTGATGCGCAGGCTCGCGCCGTCGAGTCTGGATTGTTGCCATGAGATGGGAAACGTGATTGAAGTGTTGAAGAGCACGTTGAAGTCGTAGGCGTTGGTCGTCCGCTTGTTAAAGTAGTCGGCGTCAATTATCACGCGCTTGCCGAGCGATTGCTGGAAGCCGAGGTTGAATTGATTGCGCCGCCCCGGTTGCAGCGGTTGATTGCTCGTGTCGCCGAGGACGCCATTGGCGAGCCCGCCCGCGCCCGTCGTGCTCGACAGAATCAGGTTCTCGTTATACGGCGTCTCGAAGTTGCGCGTGTAGGAGCCGCGCAGGATTGTGTTCGTCGGCTTGAAGAGATAAGAGACGCCGATGCGCGGTTGCAGCGACTTGCCGCGCGTGATGCCGTTGTAGTTGTCAAAGCGCAGGCCGAGCGAGAGCGTCGCGTTGCCGAGCGTTAGATTGTCCTGCGCATAGAGAGCTTCCTGCTTGATGTCTGTGCGGGCGTTAAAGAGAAAGTAGTTTCCGCCGCGCGTCAAATCGAAAGCCGCGAGGCCGGGCAGAAAGTCAGGGCTTGCGGGGTCGTTAAAGGCCGGGTCGGTGATGCCGAACTGGAAGCCTTCGTTCAGGAAAGTATGCGAGAACTGCACGCCGAACTTCGCGTTGTGAATTCCCTTGACGTAGGCCACGTCCGCTTTGATGCCGACGTTGTTGAGCCGCCGCGACTGGCTGAACGTGACGGGCTGGTCTGCGAACGGGTCAGGGCTGGCGGAGTATTTGATGTTGTCGAGACGATAGTAAGGATTGACCGTCAGCACCGTCGTCGGGCTGAAGATGTGAACGTAGCCCGGCGCAATGTTCAGAGTATGGACAAGCTGGCGTTGGTCTTGCCCGATGGCTTGCTGGTCAAACTGGTTTGGCGTCTGAAAATTATTGCGCGCCAGAAAGAGATTCAAGTGGAAAGTGTCTGTGGCGTTCGGGCTGTAATCAATGCGGTCGAAGAGGCTCGTAGCCGTGCCACGGTCATGCATCGCTGTGAACTCCGGCGCATCCAGAAAGCGGCCTGAGCGGTCGAAGTTGAAGGCCACAAAGTTTCCAATCCGGGCGTTGCCGTAACTGAGAGCCGCGTCTTCATGCGTCGTTCCGAAACTGCCGTAGAGCGAATTGATGCTGCCCGTCGGCTTCTTCTGGTTGAGGCCGGAATGTGTGAGAGCGTTGACGACGAGGCTCGTCTTATCGCCAAACTCGGCGGGCGTGGCGCCCGTGATGACCTCCAGCGATTGAATCGCGTTGACCGGAACCTGCGTGGAAAAAGCCTTGCTCTGCTGGTCGGAGATGGGCTGGTTGTCGAGCGAGATGGAAGTCTGCGAGTGGTCGCCGAGCGGGTGAAACAATCCGTTCGAGTCGGCGACAACGCCGGGCGCGGCGAGCGTCACCACATCGCTCAGGCCGTTGCCCGGCGACCTCACCGGAAGCCTTTGAATCAGTGTTTGGTCAACGTCTGTATGCGTCGAGGGAACGTTCTCAAGAACATCGGAGGCGTTGACGCTCTCAATCGTCACGCTCGCGTTTGCGCCGCTGAGCGTGAGCGGAATTTTCAGGCTGATGGGCACGGACGTTCGCACCGTCAAACTCTGCGCCGCTGTCGTGAACCCTTCCGCTGTCACGCTGAGTTGATAGTTGTTCGGCGGCACGTTGTCGAAACGAAACGCTCCTTCGGCGTCCGTCTTCGTCGTCCGCGTGTAGCCTGTAACGGGGTTGGCGATGTTGATGGACGCCGAAGGAACGACGGCCCCGTTGGGGTCGGTCACGACGCCTGAGACTGTGCCTGCGCCGCCGAGAGCCTGCGCCCGCGCGTGTGTGTTGGAAGCTGAGATGATGGCTAATAAAAGAACTAAACAGAATGCGAACCTGTGAATGGTTCTGTGAATCATGGCGATAAACCTCTCTGGCAATACCTGTCGAATCGGAATGCCGGACGCCCGGCCAAACCCCCGAACGCATGAAAGATGCGAAGCGAGAGCGGTGGCCGCATGAAGCGCCGGATAACGACGTTCGCAGAGCAAGCGCGCAAGTTGTGCGGGCAGATGCTTGACGAAGGCGGAAATTAGAGCGGAGAGGTGAACGGAGGCGCGCGCCCACGGCGGGGCGCGTCCATTTGCGAAAGATAAGAGGTTGGCTGAACGGTTGTCCGCGCGACGAGCGCGGGCGGCGCAACGAGTTTGGGTTGCGCGTTAAAAAGACTGGTGAAAAGATTCTGATGAAGCTGGCAGATGAGACACGCGCCGCTTGTGCGCGCATCCGTCGCCGCAGAGCCTTCTTTATCCACGACCTTAGTTGAAGAGGTCGCGGCTGCGTAGCCTTTGCCGGAGTTGCCGTGCTTGTGAACGACCTCGACGGTCGCTCCGTAAGCCACGAGCAGCAACAACAGGAGAGCCATCGCGCGCATGAAAGGCGCGTGCGGACGGCTCGCTGCTGCTGTTGTCTGTTTGGTCACGTCTTGAGCGTTCGGCTACAGTCGGCTAAGATTAAAGCGCAATTAAAGCGCCCGCGAGCTATGCTGTCAATCAAGCACTTGAACGCGCGCGGCTGCTTTAGACGCTTCAGCCTAATTCAACGTTGCAACGCATCGCCCTGCCGATGGCCTTCGCCGTTTGCCTTTTGATTAACCAGCAACACACACAACCGAACAACCGCGCCGCCCGCCCGCGTCAAAGTCTCAGGGCGTTGCTGCTCTTGCTCTTGCTCTGCGGCGCGGCGCAGGCGCAGTCAATCTCTGTTCGGATTAGCGTGTTTTCCGTCGCGCCCGGACGCATTAAAGTCGAAGGCCGCCGCGCAGAGAGCACGACCGTCTGGTCTTTCCGCAACCGTTACGGAAGCATCAACGGCCTCGGCGAGAGAATCGAGAATTTGTCTCTGAGCGATGACAGCGGCGCTCAAATTCCTGTGCGAAAAATCGCGCCGGGCGAGTATAGCTCTACGACCGCAGCCGCGCGTTTCGTTTACGAAGTCAAACTAGAACCGCCCGCGCAAACGTCCGACGCGCCCTACGTTTCATGGCTGACGAACGAACGCGGCCTGTTGCTGCTCGGCGACTTGCTGCCGCGACCCATTCAAGATAAGGAAACGAAAAACGGCGGCGCGCAAGTTCGTTTTATTTTGCCTGACGCCTGGAGCATCGCCGCGAACGAGGCTAAGCAGGCGGACGGCCAATACAACGTGCCGGACGCAGAGCGCGCGGTCTTCGTCGCCGGAGCGGGCTTGCGTCAAAAGAGCGAGCGGCTTGGCTCAACTGAGTTCACTTATGTGACGGCAGGGCAGTGGGCCTTCACGGATGAAGAAGTGGCGAGCATGGCCGCTGGCATTCTCAAAGAGCACGCGGGCGTGATGGGCGGGCCAGCGCGCGCCAGCGCAATGCTCGTCCTGCTTCCGTTTCCGCGCTCCGTCGGCTCTGAGCGTTGGAGCGCGGAGACGCGCGGCGGCACAGTCGTGCTGCTCTCCGGCCAGCCGCCTTCGAAGATTGCCGCCCTCGCTCAACTAAGCGTTCCGCTGACACACGAACTCTTCCATCTATGGGTTCCGAACGGCCTCGCGCTGGATGGAGAGTACGACTGGTTTTATGAAGGCTTCACTTTGTATCAAGCCTTGCGCGCAGGAATGCGTTTGCAATTGCTCTCCTTTCAAGATTACTTGAACGCGATGGGCCGAGCCTTCGACGCTTACAGTAATATCAACGGGCGCGACCAACTCTCGCTCATCGAAGCCTCACGCCAGCGTTGGAAGAGTCCGACCGGACTCGTCTATCACAAGGGCTTGCTCGCAGCCTTTCTCTACGATTTGACGCTGCGCCAACAAACGAAGAATAGCCGCTCGCTCGATGATGTCTATCGTGAACTGTTTCGACAGCATCGCTCGACGGCGACGCCTGCCGACGGAAACAACGCTGTCATTAATATCTTGAAGAGCCAGAGCGGAATGCGTGAGTTCGTCGAACGCTACATTGAACAGGCGAGCGCGATTGACCTGCGCTCAGCCATCACGCCGTTCGGGCTGGAGGTCTTCAACGGCGGCGTGCGCACGCACATCATCGTCTCAACTTCATTAGGCCGCGCGCAACGCGATTTGTTGCGCAAATTCGGTTACAATGAAGAGTCGCAACGCAGGCGTTAGCCGTCTCTTGCGGCTCAGCTATATTCTGTCGGTCATTAATCATCAAGTGGATTATCAAGCAACCATGAAGCATTGGAAAGTTTTTTTAATCATGACGCTCGCGCTCATCTTGTGCGGGTGCAGCACTCTCGCCGGAAAGAAAGAAGAGACCGGCGTCGTCATCGCGCGCCGCGCGCAGGTGCGCAGCTCGACGGCTGTGGTCGCGGCTGACCTCGTTGAAGTTAATCGCGGCGACCAATTGGACATCCTCGATTCGGAAACAATAGAAGAGACCAAAGAACGCTGGCTCTTCGTTCGCGTCCGCGATGAAGAAAACACCGAAGGGTGGATCGAAGCGCGCAACATCATGCCCGAAGATGTCCTGGACAAATCGCGCAAACTGGCCGAAGAAGACAAGGGCGTTCCAGCGCAGGCCAGCGGCCAACTGCGCGCCAGCACCAACCTACGTCTCTCTCCCGACCGCAGCACGAAAGAGAACATCATGATGAAGCTTGAGAGCGGCTCAGGCTTTGAGATTGTCGGCTGGAAGCGTGTCCCCAAACCGAAAGAAGCGGAGTCTTCCGACAGCGACGACGCGCCAAAAGCCGGAACCCCGGAACAGAACGCCAAAAAGAACAACAAAGATAGCGACGAGCCGAAGGAGCCGGAAGAGACAAACGAGCTTTGGTATAAAGTCAGGCTGTCTCCCTCCGCTTCGCCCGCGCCCTCCGGTTGGCTCTACGGCAAGCAGGTCGAACTGAGCGTTCCGAGCGATATTATCTTTTACCGGACGGGCCGAGAGTTTGTCGCGTGGCGTAGGTTGGACGACGAGCCGGACGCCAGCGCCTCCGCGCCCAAAGATAAGGACGCCGCCAAGGAAGCCAAGCCCGGCAGTTGGGTCATCCTTGAGAAAGGCAGTTCCGACGAGCCGCACAAACTGGATGAGCCGGAATTTGACCGCATCTATGTGCTCGGCTATGACAAGTATAATCAAGAACACTACACGGCCTACCGGAGTCCTGATTTGAAAGGCTATCTCCCGTTGCGCGTCGAAGGACGCGGCGATAATAAGACCTTTACCATCAGGGTTCAGAATAGCGACGGGCAGATTAACGAGGCCCAATACTCTCTGTATCGAGACGACCGCGGCAATTTGAAAGTCACCGCGCCGAACGAAACGCCAAGGGCCAAAAAGAAAAAGTGAAATTTTTTGAATTAGGGCTTGACAAATGATTCGAGATGTCTATAATGCCCATTCGCCTGAAAAACGGCGGTTGACATTCAAGCCTACAAAGCAGGTTCGTCGGGCCGCTTCTCTCTAGTAAGCAGAGTTTTGAGAGGGAGCGGCTGTTTCATCCCTGAAAGCAAAATTCACGGATGTGAGCGGCGCGCTTGACAGGCAATCGAGATTCAGTTAGTATCACGATTTGCTTGAGGCGAGAAAAAGTCGCCTGTAGGGCAACGGAAATGAATCGAGACGCAACTAAGTCTGGATTCAATGAAATTGGAAAGCGATCTTTGAAAACTAGATAGAGCGTGTCCATGTTAATGACTTTGAGAGTCAAACGCTGAACGATAAAGTTCGCGTAAAACTCTTTTTGAAGAGTCATAATCGGATACTTTTAACCAGTATAAGATTATGTTCCAGAATCACATTCTAACGAGAGTTTGATCCTGGCTCAGAATCAACGCTGGCGGCGTGCCTCAGACATGCAAGTCGAACGCGAAAGGCTCCTTCGGGGGCCGAGTAGAGTGGCGCACGGGTGAGTAACACGTAGGTAATTTGCCTTTGGGTGGGGAATAACAGTCGGAAACGGCTGCTAATACCGCATAATGCAGCGGCTCGACATCGAGACAGTTGTTAAAGCGGGGGATCGCAAGACCTCGCGCCTAAAGAGAAGCCTGCGGCAGATTAGCTAGTTGGTAAGGTAATGGCTTACCAAGGCGACGATCTGTAACCGGCCTGAGAGGGCGGTCGGTCACACTGACACTGACATACGGGTCAGACTCCTACGGGAGG
>JAWVFT010000065.1:0-22620 GCA_033855775.1 Blastocatellia bacterium
CGATGTCGGCTCATCGCATCCTGGGGCTGAAGAAGGTCCCAAGGGTTTGGCTGTTCGCCAATTAAAGCGGTACGTGAGCTGGGTTTAGAACGTCGCGAGACAGTTCGGTCCCTATCTGGTGTGGGCGCAGCAGAATTGATGGAATCTGACCTTAGTACGAGAGGACCGGGTTGGATCGACCTCTAGTGTACGAGTTATCGCGCCAGCGGTAGCGCTCGGTAGCTAAGTCGAGCATGGATAAACGCTGAATGCATCTAAGCGTGAAGCCAGACCAGAGATTAATTCTGCCAGTGAGACTCGTGGTAGACCACCACGTTGATAGGCTGGGTATGCAAGCGTTGAAAGGCGCTCAGTTGACCAGTACTAATTAGTCCCAAGGCTTGACCATAAAATTTACTCTCAAGCAAGATGACAAATTTGCAGTGCGAGGCACTGTAGCCGATTGTTTCTTCGTCACTATTCGATTCTCAAAGCCCATCTTATGGGCCATGCTCTTTTAAAGTTTTCCGGTGGTTTTGTCGAGAGGGTCACACCCGTTCCCATCCCGAACACGGAAGTTAAGCCTCTTGGAGCCGATGGTACTGCGCGGGTAGCTGCGTGGGAGAGTAGGAAGCCGCCGGGATTATTATTGCAAGCCCGCGGGAGTGTTAAGCTCTCGCGGGCTTCATTATTTTCTGAACTTGCATCAAAATACCCGCAACGACTTGTCCGCTTTCATTAAGGCTGCGGCCAGATTCTTTTGTTCGTCTTGGTTTGGTCTAAGCAAGCAGAGCAAGCCGAAATTTAAGGGCTTCGGGATGTAAGACCGCCTTGACCTTCGAGACATATTTTCGCGCTTCGTCATACTTGATGATTGCGTGCGGCGCGCTAGCTCTCGTGCTCTCCGGCGGGTTGAGTGGGTTGCTGGGCGCAGTGTTTGTGGGCGTGCTGCTGCTGGCATGGAGACTGGAATCAAGCCGCTGGCAATTGTCTGAGCGAGTCGGTCTGGTCGTCGTGTTGTTTTCGCTGCCGCTCTTTTATTTAGACTGGCGGTTTCTCGCCGGGGCGGGCGTGGCGCAGGAGAAAGTCGGCGTCAGCGCGTTGGCTCACTTGATACTCTTTCTGTCGTCGGTCAAGCTGTTACAGATTAAGGCCGACCGCGATTGGGTCTTCCTTTATCTAATCTCGTTCTTTGAAATCTTGCTGTCGGCGGGCTTGAGCATCAGCCCGATGTTCCTGGCGACGCTTTCGCTCTATCTGCTGTGCGCGCTTTCGACGATTGTCGCTTTCGAGATGCGGAAAGCCAGACGCAGTGTCGAGGTGACGGAGACGCGGCTGCTGGTGGCGCCGGACTCGACGCTGATGCGACGCTTGATGCGTCGCGGCCCGCGCGCGCAAAAGGCGGAAGTTCGTCGCTTGCCTGTGGTCGCGGGCGTGATGCTCTTTTTGATTTTCGTCCTTGCGCTGCCGCTCTTCTTCGTCACGCCGCGAACGGGGGCGAGCGCTTTGACGCGCGGCGACGGCGGGCTGAGCGGCTTTGTCGGTTTCTCGGACCGCGTTGAGTTGGGAGCCATCGGTCGCCTGCAACAGAGCAACGAAGTTGTGATGCGCGTGCGTGTGGAGGAGCCGCAGGGAGGGAGCGGGCGCAACTTGCGTTGGCGCGGCGTGGCCTTGGACCAGTTCGACGGCTTGCGCTGGCAAAAATCCAGAGCCGCTAATCTTGACATTCAGCCCACGGGCGATAAAGGCTTCTTTCAACTTGGGACGACCGAAGGGCTGCATCGCCTGACGACGCAAACATTCTTCGTCGAGCCGATTGACACGCCCGTCCTTTTCGCCGCGCCGCGTGTGGTGGCTTTGCAGGCCGCGCTGCCCTACGTGCGCTTGGATAAGGAAGGCGCGCTCTCGACGCACCCGCACACGCAGGATCGTTTAAGCTACAAAGTCTACTCGGACACGGAAGAGCCGGATGCGGAGGCACTGCGGGCGGATGCCGAAGCCTATCCGCGCGGCTTTCGCTACCTGCTGCTGCCCGCAAGGCTTGACCCGCGCATCGCTGAACTGGCGCGCGAGGTGACGTTGCGCGCGAAGGCGACGAATCGTTACGACGCGGCGCGAGCCATCGAAGATTATCTACAGCACGAGTTCGGCTACACGCTCGATTTGAAAGCAGGCGGGCCGGACCCGCTCGCGGATTTTCTCTTCAACGTGCGCGAGGGCCATTGCGAGTATTTCTCGACGGCGATGGCCGTCATGCTGCGCACGCAAGGCATCGCCTCGCGCGTGGTCAACGGATTTCAGCGCGGCGAGTACAACGACACGGCGGACGTTTACACGGTCACGCAGCGCGACGCTCATTCGTGGGTCGAAGTCTATTTCCCTGAAAGCAATTCGTGGGTGACGTTCGACCCGACACCGGCGGCGGGTCGTCCTGTGCGTGAGAGCACGGGGCTGCTGGCGCAGGCTCGCAAGTATGCTGAAGCCGTCGAACTTTTATGGATGCAGTATGTCGTCGGTTACGACAAGCAGGAGCAGCGTTCGCTGGCCACTTCCGTGCGCGGCCATTTGGGAAGCCTGCGCCGCGCGTTGGCCGAAAAGTTTGAGAGCTTGAAAGCCGCGCTCAGCGAGTTGTGGTCGGGCGCGCCGGGCGAGACGGGGCCGCAAGGGCCGTGGATGAAAATCATCGCCCTGTTAATCTTCGTCCCGTTCATCGTCGTCCCTTTGTGGCTGACGCGCAGAGTCTGGCGTCTTGGTTTTCGTCGCGGCCTCAAGCTGTGGCGGCGTGAAAGGGAAGGCCGCTCGGTTGTCGAATTTTACGAGCGGCTGACGAAGGTTCTCGCCGCGCGTGGCTTGCGACGCGCGCCCGACCAGACGCCGCTTGAATTTGCCGCCGCCACAAATTTGAGTGAAGCGATGCAAATCACGCGCGCCTACAATCGCGTCCGCTACGGCGAGCAGCAGCTTTCAACGGGCGAGGCGGAAGAGGTTGACAGGTGGCTGCGCGAAATGGAAAGCGGCAAGACTTGAGCTTTGAGATGCAGAGCTTGAGCTTGACGAGGTTTGAGCCTGCTCTTGCGCTTGCTCGTTGACGGAAGAATTGTTTGTTGAATTAAGCTATATGAAAAAAGTCGGATTTATTAGTTTGGGTTGTCCGAAGAATTTGGTGGACAGCGAAGTGATGATGGGCCAGCTACAGCAGGCCGGTTATGAGATTACGACCGACGCGAGTGAGGCCGACACGCTGGTCGTGAACACGTGCGGCTTCATCGAATCGGCCAAGCAGGAATCCATTGACGCGATTCTAGAGGCGGCGCGGCTGAAGAGCGGAGGCAAGGCTCAACGCCTCGTCGTCGCGGGCTGTCTGGTCGAGCGTTATCGTGATGAACTGCGCGCCGAGATGCCGGAGGTTGACGCCTTCATCGGGACGAATCAGATTAACGACATCACGAAGGTTTGCGACGAGCGGACGAACACGCGCCAACTTCCCATCCTTCAACTCGGCAACCAGAGCGCGACGTATCTGTACGATGAATCGACGCCGCGCGTGCTGGCCACACCCGGCTATAGCGCGTTCATCAAGATTGCCGAAGGCTGCGACCGCCCTTGCGCCTTCTGCTTCATCCCGCAGATGCGCGGCCATTTTCGCAGTCGTCGCTTCGGCTCCGTGATGAAGGAGGCAGAGCAGTTGGCCTCAAGCGGCGTCAAGGAGCTTGTGCTGGTGGCGCAGGACTCTTCGCGTTACGGCGAAGATTTGGGAGAGCAGGACGCGCTGGCTCAACTGCTCAGAGAGTTGTCGCACCTGGATGGCATCGAGTGGGTGCGCGTGATGTACACCTACCCGACGCACATCTCGGACGCCTTTCTTGACGTGCTGGCGACTGAGCCGAAGGCCGTCAAGTATCTTGACATGCCTTTGCAGCACGCTTCGCAGAATGTCTTGAAGTTGATGAAGCGCGGCGGCAACCGCGCGAGCCTTGAACGCTTAATCCGGCGCGTCCGCGAGCGCGTGCCGGGGATAGCGATTCGTACGACTTTCATCACGGGCTTTCCCGGCGAGACGGAAGAAGACTTCGAAGAGTTGCTGACGTTCATCCGCAACGTGGAGTTTGACCGCGTTGGCGTCTTCACCTATTCGGATGAAGAGGGAACTCCGGCCTACTTGTTGCCGGAGAAGGTTGATGCGAAGGTGGCAAAGCAGCGACGCGCGCGTTTGATGAAAGAGCAGTCGCGCATCTCTCGCAAGCTCAATCGTCGTCGCGTCGGCTCGACCGTGCGCGTGCTCTTCGAAGGCGCAGCCGCCGAGACAGACCTGCTCTGGCAGGGACGCATGGAGACGCAAGCGGCGGACATAGACGGCTGCGTGCTCATCAACGACGCGCCGGAAGAGTTTGACCCGCTGCCCGGCCAGTTCGTCAACGTCCTGATTACCGAAGCGCACGAATATGATTTAGTCGGACAGATTGTTTAAGAGCAATCAGCGATGGGCAATCAGTCGTCAAACACAGGCTGGCGCACATTGATTGCTGATTGCTGAAGACCGATTACTGCCTTGTCAATCAAAGAGTCGAGCGATGAACTAAACCCGCCAATCGTGACGAAGGCCGCGATTGCTAAGGCGCGGCGCGCGCGTGGGCCGCTCGATTATGTGGCTCTCGCGGTGGCGACGTGCGGCGTCGGTTACATGCCGCTGGCTCCGGGGACGTTCGGCGCCGCGCTCGGCGTAGGGCTTTACCTGCTCGTCCGCGCCTTAACGATTCGCATCGTCATGTCGCGCGTCCCGGCTTATCCGCTGACCTACGAAGTGGCCGAATCGTTGCGCGTCTGCCTGATGTTGGCGATTGCTTTCGGCGTCACGTTCCTTGGCATCTGGGCCGCGAAGCGCGCCGAGAATCTGCTCGGGCGCAAAGACCCCGGCGCGGTGGTGATTGACGAAGTGGCCGGACAACTCATCGCGTTTCTCTTCATCCCGCTGGAAGTCAAACTCAGTTGGTGGATGATTTTCGCGGGCTTTATTTTGTTTCGCCTGTTCGACATCTGGAAGCCGTATCCGATTCGCCGGCTCGAAGCGCTGGAATCAGGACTCGGCATCATGGCCGACGATGTGCTGGCGGGCTTTTACGCCGCCGCCGCCTTGACGTTGCTGCTGGCCGCTGTCTCTTACGTGAATATGATTTCCACTTGAAGCTCTAAAAGGAGAATGCTCATGCAGGAAGCGAAAGACCCTGAATCAACCGAAACCGCAAACAGCGACTCTTCCACCGAAGCCAGAGAGCCTGACTCGACTGCGACCAGCAACGACACGCTGAACGACGTTGAGCAGTCGGAGCAAGTCAATGTTCCGTCTGGCAGCGATTTGACCGGCGGCCCTTCGAATCCGCCGTCGCCCGACGGGCAGTTCGATGGCGACAACGACCACGGCGGCGGCGTTGACCCCGGCCCGATGTAAAGCTTGAAGCAGGAGTCAAGAGCTTGAAGTCAAAACCTTGGCTTCAAGCTCTTGACTCCTGCTTCATAATTTTTTTGACTGGTGATTTCCGAGCTTATGAAAATATTTGTTGCCGATGATGTGAGCGAGAGCGGGCTTGAGCCTTTGCGCGCGGCGGGCTTCGAGGTTGAAAAAAGAGTCGGCCTCGCGGGCGAGGAATTGCGCGCGGCGGTGCGCGATTGCGAAGGGTTGGTGGTGCGCAGCGAGACGAAAGTGACCGTCGAGTTGATGGAGGCCGCAGAGCGCTTGCGCGTGGTCGGGCGCGCTGGCGTCGGCGTTGACAACATAGACGTGACGGCGGCGACGGCGCGCGGCATCGTCGTGATGAACGCGCCGGACGGCAACACCATCACGACCGCCGAACACACGCTGGCTCTGCTTGTCGCGCTCGCGCGTCGTGTGCCGCAGGCCAACGCTTCTTTGCGAGCCGGTCGTTGGGAACGCAAACGCTTCGTCGGCGTCGAACTGCAAGGCAAGACGCTCGGCATCATAGGGCTTGGCCGCATCGGTCGGACGGTGGCCGCGCGCGCGCGCGGGTTTGGGATGCACATCGTTGCCTTCGACCCGTTCGTCGCGCCGGAGCAGGCGCGCGACCTTGAACTCGAAGTCGCGCCGCTCGACGAACTCTTCGCCCGCGCAGACTTCATCACCGTCCACACGCCTTTGACCAGCGAGACGCGCGGCCTCGTAGGCTTTCAGGCTTTCCAGAAGATGAAGCGCGGAGTGCGGATTATCAACTGCGCGCGCGGCGGGCTGGTTGACGAGCGCGCCCTGTTCGAAGCCATCAAGGAAGGCATCGTCGCGGGCGCGGCGCTGGATGTTTTCGAGCAAGAGCCGCCGGCCGCCGATAACCCGCTGCTCGCTTTGGAAGAAGTGATTGCCACGCCGCATCTTGGAGCTTCGACGAAGGAAGCGCAGGAGGGCGTCGCCGTCACGGTCGCCGAACAGATGCGCGACTATCTTTTGACGGGCGCGTTGCGCGGCGCCGTCAACGTTCCCGCGCTCGGCGTCAAGGAGTTGAACGCGCTCCAGCCTTACGTCCAACTCGCCGCCAGCCTCGGCAGATTTCAGGCGCAGATGGTTGACGAAGCCGTGCGCGAAGTGCGGCTCGAATACGCTGGCGAAGTCGCGCAGATGGAAGCCGCGCCCGTCACGCGCGCTTTTCTGGCCGGGCTCCTGCGCGATGTCTCTGCGCGCGTCAACGTCGTCAATGCCTTCCTCATCGCCGAAGAACGCGGCATCAGCGTCACCTCTTCTTACAAGCGCGCGGGCGGCGACTTTGCTCCGCCCATCACTGCGCGCGTCATCACGACCGCGGGCGAGCAGACCGCCAGCGGCGCGCTCTTCGGCCCCGGCGGCGACGGTCGCATCACGGAGATTAACGGCTTTCGTCTCGAAGCCATTCCGCATGGCCACATGCTCGTCACGCGCAACCGCGACGTGCCCGGCGTCATCGGCCACCTCGGCACAGTCCTCGGACAGCACGGGGTCAACATCAGCCGCTTTCATCTTGGCCGTCGTGAACGCGGCGGCGAAGCCATGGCCGTCATCGAAACAGACGCCCCGCTCGCCGACGCCGCCCTCAACGCCATACGCTCCTACGAGCCGGTTATCTCGGCCCGTCAAATAGAATTGTGATTGTAAAATTTAGAGCAGGACTTGAACGGCGCGACGCGAATCCGCGCCACTCACATCGCAGGGCATCATGAAAGAGATGCTATAAAGAGATACTATCGCCGCGCCCGTTTGAACGACTCGCCGGGCGTGGCCTTGAGATGTTTGGTAAACAGTCTAGTCGCCGACCACTCCGGCGAAATGCCACTTCTTATCGTTGCGATACTCAAAGTAATATCTGTTGTCTTTCGTCACTCTGGTCGGCGTCCCCTTCTTGCTCCAATCCCGTTTAATCACTGTTCCGCGCGCGAAAGATTTTTGCAAATCTCTCCACGAACCACGCTTCGCGTTCTCATCCATGAATCGCAGCCACTCGCTGGCTGTTGAACCGCCGCCGCCATCGAAGAAATCATCCGGCATCATCCGCAGCATCGCGGCGCGGTCGCGCTTGTTCACCGCCGCGCGAAACTCCGTATAAAAGCCTTGCCAACTTGCGTTCGCCGCTGCGCTCTGCGAGCGCGCTGTCTGGGAAAAGGAGAATTGTGGAACGAGCAGGAAGAGCAAGAACAACAACACGACTCGCGCTTTAGTCATAATCGTTTCCTTTTAATCATAGAACGAAATTAAAAAGCCCCGCTCTCGCATCAAAACGCGCCGAGCATATATCATTCGAGATGACTTTCAAAAGACGACGCGGAAGGAATGAGTCGTTCGGCTTTGCCCTTCATTTATCTTTCTTCACTTTGATGCGGCGGACAATTATCCTGTCCGGCAAAGTGGCGAGAGTTCCGTCTATCAAGTCGCCCTTAATCGCAAACTCCCAAATGCCGCGCCAATTGTTGCGCGTAAATTCGCCGGAGAGCGTCTGCTTCTGCTCGTCGTAGACGAAATCCAGAACGGCCATATTCTCAGGCTTGTCGTTCACGATTTTATCCATCGTGATAGTCAGCTTGTTCGCTTCGCCGGAAGCCTTTGCGATGCGATAAACGACTCGCTCATCATGACAGGCCGGAAACTTCTCTTTGTTCACGCAAAGAGATTCGCCGGACCAATTGCCGATGAGGTTCGAGACGCCGCTGCTCTGTTTTCCGTCGTCCCCTTTTTCCTGAGCCGCCACGGAATGAACGGCAAAGAGTCCGCTTAAAATGAGCAAACAAAATATCACGCTGCATCGCTTCATAGTCGTTCACCCGATCTTTAGAATAAACCAAAGCTTCAAGACTGACGCCAACTAGCGCCGCGCACATGCTAAAGCCGTCACCCTTAGGCGACGGCTTTTGACCTCTTCAGGCTAAGCGTATTAACTTGCGCCGTCTATTTAAACCAGATAGTGTCGGCCAGCCATTTGCCGTCAGTCTCAATCAAAGTGGTTAGCGTTCGTCCATTTTTCATCTTAACTTTGGCGGTCTTCTTGCCTTCGGCTTCGCCCATTTCGGCGGACGCATAAAGGTCATCAATCGTGTACTTCGCCGCATCGCCTTTTGCTTTGTCCACAGCTTCTTTCGTCACGCTGTCGCGCACGCGCGGGGTGAAACAGGTTTTGAGCGTCTCGGCATCGCCCGCCTTGACTAAATCGAATTGATAAGCGATAGAGCTTTTGGGGTCGCTGAGCGAGTTGCCGCTTGTTCCGCTCGATGCGCCTTTGCAGGAAGCAAACAAAATTCCCGCCACGAATAGCGCCACGAACAACGTCAGGTTTTTAATCAACTTCTTTCTTCTCCTAAGGTAAATTTGGTAAAGCCTGCGCAGACTGTATCAAACGATTGACGAAATTGACACTCGCTTCAAGGGCGCGCAGCTTTTAATTCAGAGCCGGTAATGCTGACGCGGGCAGCCCTGTCATTTATACTGACAACCATGTCAGCGCAAAAGGAGAGAAATGAGTCACAGCAGATTCTTGTTCGTCGGCCTTTCAATAATTGTTTTATCCGTCCTGCTCATGTTTTCCGCTTCGACGGTGTACGCCGCCGCCGCGCATCCGCTCGACCCGCTGGATGAAAGCGAGATTGCGAGCGCCGTCAAGATTCTACAGGCGTCTTCAAGCTTTCCACGCGCCGCCTTTTTCTCGACCGTTCAATTGAACGAGCCGCCGAAAAATGAAGTCTTAAGTTTCAAGGCGGGCGCGCAGTTTCGCCGCGAAGCCTTCGCCATTATTTTGGACAGAGAGAAGAACAGAACCTACGAAGCGATAGTTGATTTAAGGGCCGGGAGAATCCTTTCATGGAAAGAGGTGGCGGGCGTGCAGCCGCTCGTTCTCTTTGGCGAGTACGATACTTTGCAGCAGATAGTCAAGGCCGACGCGCGTTGGCAGGCGGCGATGCGAAAGCGCGGCATCGAGGATTTTGACAAAGTGGCGGTTGACGGTTGGGCGGTCGGGCAGGTTGATGCGCGCCTAACCGGCAGGCTGCTGCGCGGCCTCTCTTACTTCAAGGGCGATGCCGCCAACTATTACGGCCGCCCGATTGAAGGCGTGACGGCCATCGTCAATATGAACACACAGAAGGTCGTCGAGTTGACGGACACGGGCGTGGTTCCGATTACGCCGAACGGTCAGGACTTTGACGAGAAATCAATCGGCAAGTTGCGCGAGAAGCCGAAGCCTCTGGCCGTGACGCAGCCCGAAGGCGCGAGCTATCAAATCAACGGGCAGGAGATTCGCTGGCAGAAATGGCGTTTCCGCTACACGATGCACCCGCGCGAAGGACTCGTCCTGCACATGGTCAGCTACGACGACGAAGGGAAAGTTCGTTCCATACTTTATCGCGCCAGCTTGTCGGAGATGGTTGTGCCATACGGCGACCCGGACGCGAACTGGCGTTGGCGCGCAGCCTTTGATGTCGGCGAGTACAGCGTCGGGCGGCTGGCGAGTCCGCTGGAGCCGAAACTCGACGCCCCGGAAAACGCGCAACTCTTCGACGCTACTTTCGCGGACGATTCTGGCAAGCCTTATACCTTAGAGCGAGCCGTCGGTCTTTACGAGCGCGACGGCGGGATTTCCTGGAAACACTTCGACACCGTTTCGGGGACAAACGAAACGCGGCGGGCGCGCGAGTTAGTCATGTTCTTCGTCGCCACCATCGGCAACTACGACTACGCCGTCAATTATATTTTCAAGCAGGACGGCTCGCTCGAAGTTGATTTGGCTTTGACCGGAATCATGCTCGCCAAGGGCGTGAAGGAGAAGCGCGCGGACGAAAACGTAGCGATGATGGATGGCGGCTCCGGCCATCTCGTCGCCGAAAATATAGTCGCGCCGCATCATCAACATTTCTTCAACTTCCGTCTGGATTTCGACGTTGACGGCACATCGAATACTGTCACGGAGATGAACACGGCGGCGCTGCCGGCGGGCGCGCGCAATCCGAACTTGAACGGCTTCGTGATGCGCGAGAGCGTTCTCAAGAATGAGTTGGAAGCCGAACGCAAGATGGACATGCAGGCGGCGCGCGTGTGGACTGTGACGAATTTTTCCGCCAAAAATTCGCTCGGCCATCACACGAGTTATATCTTAGTTCCGGGCGCCAACTCGCTGCCCTACATCGCGCCCGAAGCTCCGGTGAGAAAACGCGCGCAGTTTATCAACAATCATTTCTGGGCGACGCGCTATCATCCGCAGGAAGACTATGCCGCCGGAGTTTACCCGAATCAGAGCAGAGGCGGCGACGGGTTGCCGCGATACGTGGCTAATAATGAAACGCTCGCTAATCAAGATGTGGTGGTCTGGTATACGCTCGGCGTGACGCACATTCCGCGTCCTGAAGAATGGCCCGTCATGCCCGTCACGCACGTCGGCTTCAAGCTTATTCCCGGCGGATTCTTCAGTCGCAATCCGGCTCTGGACGTGCCGAAGTAGCAGGGCCGCAGCGTCTCCAAGTGAAGCGCGCGTTGAGGCCGAGTCGCTCGCTCAAGCGATAAGAAACAAGCCGCAGCGGTTGCGCTCGCAGTGGCGATAGCGGCGTCCGCGCCGTTCGGTTAAAGCCTTGCTCCAAATCTCTATCGCGTCGCGGCGCAGACGAACGCTTGCATCCTGCCGCGCACGGGCCGGTCGCCACAACGGGCGGCAATCGCTTCGGCCACAGCCGCCACAATCTTCGGAACCTCCGAAGGACAACGTTCCTGAAGCGCGACAATCACCGGATTGCCTTCAACCAATCCTTTCGCTGCCTCAAGCGCCGAAGGGCTGATGGACGGCAGCGTCAGGAGCGACAACTTTATCTCTCTAAATCCGGCGCTCGTCACGAGAGACTTGATGGCTTCGGGGTCGTGGAGGCAGAAGGGGACTTCATAGAAATCCGGCGGGTCGTGTTCAAAGAATGTTGAGATGGTTGTATGAGCAATGTGCGCAAGGTCGTTCTGTTCGATGGCATTCCACACACTGAACAGAAACGTGCCGTCAAGCTTCAAGACTCTATGCGCCTCACGAATAGCCCTTTCCTTATCCGGGATGAACATCAATCCGAACTGGCACACCAGCGCATCAAACGACTCATTGTTGAAGGGTAGATTAGCGGCATCCGCTTGCTTCCATTCGACGGCCTCGTCCGGCCTAAACTTTCGAGCGGCATAAGCCATCATCGCTTCGTTCAAATCGGTGGCGACGAGCCTTGCGTCGCGCGGGAGGCGGTCGCGCAGTCGTCGCGTCAAGATGCCCGTGCCGCACGCCAGTTCCAGCACGGATGCGCCGTCCGCCACATTCAAGCGCTCGACCAACTCGGCAGCGTAAGGCTCAAACAAAGCCGGGCCTAAGTAGCGGTCATAGTTTTCAGGGATTGAGCCGATGAAGGATGCGTGTTGATAAGACATCTCTGAAGTCTCTCGCAGAGCATGGCGGGATTTCGAAAGCTCCCGTCATCGCCAGCGCATGAAGTTCGCCGTCGCGCAAACAACATCAGCACAGACAAGCTCTGCGATGAAAGGCTTGCTCATGGCGCGTCCGTTTGAACGAGTCGCTAGGCCGCGTGCTGCGCGCCATCAAACGCCGCATGGGAAACCATCGGCAGTTCTTCACAAGAAGAAACGGGGCGAGCCTGAAAGAACCCCGGCGACTGAACTCGTTACTCTTCAGCTTCAGCTTCTTCGCCCGAAGCCTCTTCGTCAGTCTCTTCGTCCGAAACCTCTTCGTCCGAGAACTCATACTTCTGCGCGATTTCGTTCCATTCGGCCATCTTTTTCGGCTCGTCGTAATATTGGTTGCGCACGAAGGCGTCCATTTTCTTAAACCCTTCCAGGCTCTCCATGCCGCACTGCTTTGCTGCCCGAAAGCACTGTTCTTTGGTGCGTTTGAGCATCACCTCCAGGTTATGTCTCGCCAGATTGGCACGCATGTTGCCAAATTTGTTCTTAACCTTTTTGTGCTTCATTGCTCGCTCATCCTTTCTTCCCCATAAGTTTGAGGATAGCTCATGAGATTTCCGTCTCTAGCGTGAACTACATGGTCGTCTTCCTGCGCTGTTTCCATTGCGCCCCGGCATAACTACAAATCGAAGCAGCCCGCCCGCCCGAATTGAGCCGACCGCGAAAGCATTATATCAAGCCTTCAAAGTCTTGTGGATGAAAGCAACGCTATTCGCGCTCCGGTTGAATGAGTTCGTTGGGCGCGCGTTTAGATGTGAAAGATCATCGCCGCCTGATTTACTTCGATGAAATCGAATTGGTCAAAGTTACTTGCAATTCTTTCCAGATTTGAAATGAATAGCAACTCCAATTCTGAATTTCGAATGTTTCCCGTCGAAATCAATAGCAACTTGTGAGGTCTTTGATGCAAATGAAAGGAGATTACGAAATCAGCATCTTTGGTTATGACAGCGTATCCTTCGCGGATGGAAAGCTCGTTAATAGTGGAATCAGATGTGCGATTGCCATGTGGTAAATCAAGAGTATGTATTGCTTCATGCCCTGCCTCTCGCAATCTGGACACCAGCCGACGCGGCAACTGGGCATCAACAATAAACTTCATGACGATACTGGCTCAAGGCGCTTGATTTGGCTCAGCCGCGCCGCAAAAGACAAAGAGGCCAAAATATCCTCACGCTCAAGGTCTTCGTAATCAGCAAGAATTTCTTCAGTCGTCATCCCTGAGCTAAGCAATTCAAGAATCATCTCCACTGGATAACGCAGTCCTCGAATGCAAGGCTTGCCATGGCAAATATCAGGGTCAGTCGTAATCCGTTCAGCAAGATTCATAAATGCCTCCGCCCAAAAGCATAGCACACACAGTCTATCTATCCTCCGTTTTGCAATGTGTTAGCGCGCCCCTCACGCGCGCCAGACCGCTATTAGCGGTAAGAGCCGGCTGTCAACCTCAACACGCTATGACTCTACTGCCGGAGCCGGAGGAGGCTGAAGGCGACGAGCGGCAGCTTGAAGAGAGCCTGGGTTATCCGGTCTTCATTCGTAGGCGAACCACCAGCCGGAATCAATGATGCGATTGTCTTCGCTGATGAAGAAGATGAAGTCGTGCCAGCCCCGCCAAAAGTAGATGAAGTATTCGCGGTCGCGCTTCGCTAAAGGGTTCTTGCCCGCCTTGCGCCGTTCGTTTTGATAGATGCCGAGGAAGCGGCTCATCCTGTCTTCGCTTCTGATGGCGTCTGGTTGTCCGAGGCAGGCTTGGATATTCTGTTTCGTGTTGGATGGGCGCCCGAAGCGTTCGCCCAGGGCGACCAAGACCCGATGCAGCTTTCCGTCATACGCATTCAAATCTTCATCGAACCCGCCCGCGGCTAAACGGCTGCGCCTTTCCCTCAACTCTTGATAGTCGTTGATGAGAGTCAAGGTCTGCTCGTCCGTTGCCGCGCACTTTCCGGCGAGGGCGCGCGATTGCGCCGCGGCGTCGGGCGCGGACAGCAGGAACGCGAGCAGGAGCATGTAAAGATATTTCATGAGCATGTGCAGATATTTCATGGCCGTCGAAATCACCAGAGAGTTGCCGTGTCGTCAATCAGATGCGCGGGCCGCGAGCGTGTGAATGATTGCTCCAACGGCTGAGCGAACCTGCCGACGTTCATGACTCTCTTTTCATACCACCAATGGTTGCCGCTGAATCTTCCGTTATAGACAACTCTGCCGCACTCGTTCGGCAGCAGTTCGAATGATTGGCCGACGGACGCGCCCGGCCATTTTGCGCGCTCCGGCGCTCCGCATCGCGCGCCGCTGTATTCATAGCTCACAAGAACGCGCCCGCTCGCTTGCTCAACTCTGACGCATCCCGTCTCAAGCCTCGCGCCCTCAATCACGCCGACCGAGTTGATGACGGGACTGACGAAATTATTCGACTCGTCGTAGACGATTGCGTGAAAGATAAAGCTCTCGTTGGAAGTCAAATTCTGCAACGGGATGGTAAACGATTCGGCAACGGCGTTTCTCAGCCCCGCCAGCTTGCCTCCGCGCGACTTCTTCGTCCAAACGGATTTGATGCTCTGGACAATGACGATTTCAGCCATGATAAAGATGCGGCGGAATCCTTACTTCAGAGAGTTAGCTCCGGCGCGTCTTCCTGCCGGACGAGATGGCTTACTCAATCGCAAAGCGCAGGCGTTGCGTCGCGCTGGCTTTGGCCGCGCGGTCAATGGCCGTGACTTGCAGCACGTAGAGTCCGGCGGGCAGTTGGTCTAAGGCAAAGTCGTCTTCGTAAGGGATGCGCGAGAGGTCTGTGATGCCGTCCGAAGGCAGCTTGCGCAAGGGGACGGTCAGCACGGGCTGGTCGTCGCGGAAGATTTGCACCTGTAGCGCGACATCCGGCGCGGACGCGTTGTGCGCCGCGTTGTAGACGTAGGTTTGATAGAGCAGCCTTGAAGCGCGCTCGAAGCGGCGGTCAACGTTCAGTAGAGCCTGCGGCGTTGCGCTGGCGGCAGCGTTGGCGTCAGCGTTCGGCTGCTTGATGAGTTCGCCGACGAAGAGACTGCCGAGAGAAAACGCGCCGCCGCTCGTGTCCGCGACCTCAATCCATTCGTAAGCGCTGCCGTCGCGCTTGTTCCTGCTCTCGCGCGCAGCGACGCGTACCTGGTACAGGCCCGGCTTGACTTGAAAGCGATGGCTGTAGATTAACTGCCGCTGCTGCGCCGCCGTCATCTTTGAAGGGTCAACCATCAACTGCTGCTCAAACTCGGAGACAGCCTTGCCTTCGTCGTCGAGCAGCACGCCGACGAGCGCGACCTCCGTTTTCTGCAACCCGCCCGGAGCGTTGAAGCCCAGAGCCTCGCTGCTCACCTGAACGGAAGCCGTCAACAACAGCCCTGCGTCGGCGGTGTTGATGAAGCCAGCCGAGAGCGAGATGGGCAGAGCCGTGCGCGGGTACATCGAACGCAAAGCTTTAATCAAGGGAGAATTTTCCGCCTTCTCTTTCTTCTCCTTTTTCGGCTTCGCGGCATCGCTCTCCGCTTGCGCGCCCTGCGCGGCAGGCTCGTCAAAGAATCCGCTGCGGACGCGCACGCTCAACTCCGGGCGCTCTTTGACGGAGGCTTCGATGTGATGAAACTTGCCGCCTTTGTGCTCGACATCAACGGGACGCCATGCGAGCAGGTAGTAATGCGCCGTCTCCTCGAAGGCTTGCGCCAGCGCGGGGCCGAGCGCATTGGCGTCGAGCATGGCACGCCCGCCCGTGTTGGCCGCGAGCGTATGCAAGGGTTCCTGCGTCGCCGTCACCGCGCTTGAATCGGTTGCGGCCAGACTCGCGCCCGTGTCAAAAGCCATGCGCTCATTAGCCGGAGTCACGCCGGAAACCAGCCCGCGCGATTCAAGCGTATAGATGACGATGCCGCTGCGCGCGGCTGTGTCCGTTAGGCGGCTCAACTCCTGCACCGTCGCGGTCGTTCGCTCGTCAATCAGGAAACCGTCGGAGATAAAGAAGAGCAGCTTTCTTCCCTGCAACGCGCCCGCCGCGCGGACGATTGTGCCCAGACCAGACAAGGCGCTCTTCGTCACCGCCGCCGCCTGTTCGAGGATGAAACGCGCGCGTGTCTTGATTGATGTCTCGGCCAGGCCGCGCGCTTTGGCGATGGCCGTGTTGGTCGCCCCGCGCATCCTCGTCAAGCCCTGCTCGCGCAAAAACTGGTCAACGAAATAATCGAAGACGTTGCGGTCGTTGCGTTCAATGGCGAGGGCTTGATACTCGGTCATCGGCGTGCGCTCGCCGTCGCGCACGTTGTACTCGCGCGGGCGCAAGCGATTGATGGCTGTGCGCAGGACGGTGTGGTTGTTGGTCAACTGTTGGAGCACTCCGAGTTGGCCGCTGGCCGTGAGAATCGCCACCCAGTCGTTCTGTCCCATCCCTTGTTCCAGAAAGCCGAGCAGCGTCTCGCGCGTGCGCGTCAGGTTGGCCGCGCTGATGTGCAGGTCGTCAAGAAAGAAGAGGATTGTGCGCCCACGGTCGAGCGGCCTGACGTTGGGCTGATTGACGCCCGCAACCGGACTCGCGCGACCGCGCGCCGCCGCCAGTTGCGCGTCTTCATTCGCGCTGCCGGTTTGCACACGGTCGAAGAAGGAGATGGGCTGAGGCTTGCCGTCAACTCTCAACTCGAACTGCTCGCGCTGTAGGTTGTCAACGAAGCGACCGCTCTTGTCGAAGACCATCACGTCCGTCTGCACCAACTCCGTGTTGATGCGCAACACCTCGTCCGGCTGCGCTTCGGGCGAAGGCGCCGGCGTCTGCCCACGCGCCGGGAACGCGCACAGGCAGGCGCAGAGCAGAACCGCGCTCGACAGATGACGCGCCGTGATGTGAAGCTGGCTGAACATGATTTCAGAGATGCGGGATGAAGCAGCAACAGGGAAGCGCTAACGCCGCGCGCGATGAATTGAAAAGAGCTTGCCCTTCATCCATCGTCGCGGCGTTCGTGTCTCATCAAGCTTTCGTTCATCCTTGCCTTTGTCTTCACTGAATCTCAAAGTTGATTCGCTGCGAGGCGCTGGTTTTGGCAACGCGGTCAATGGCCGTGACCTGCAAGAGATAACGACCCGCGAGCAGGTTGTCGAGCGGAATCTCCGCGGCGTAGGGAACCCGCGCGAGGTCTTCAATCTGCGCGGTGGCGACTTTGCGCAAGGTCGTGGTGAGAACCGGCTGGTCGTCGCGCAGGACTTGCACCTGAATCGCCACGTCGGGCGGAGCCGCCGCCGCCTCGCCGCGCTTCGCGTTATAGATGAAGGTCAAAAATCTGAGGCGCGAACTCCGCTGAAAGCGGCGCGCGACGTTGAGCCTCGCTTCCGGCGTGGCGTCGGTCGCGTTGACGTTGCGCGCCACGTCCGCCGCCGTCAATTCGCCTATGAAGAGGCTGCTCAAGGCCAAACGATTTGACTTCAAATCAGGGACTTCAATCCACTGCGTCGCCGCGCCGATATGCCCGCTCTTCGCGTCGCGCGCCGCCACGCGCACTTGATAAAGGCCGGGGTCCAAGCGGACGTTGTACCTGTAGAACACGTCGCGCTCGTTGGAACGCACAGGCTCCATGGAAGCGGAGCTCACGTCCAGATGCTCCTGAAAGCTGACGCCGACTTTGCCGTCAATGTTATAGACGTTGCCGCCGACATCCAACGCCGCCTTGTATTTCCCTTCGACCGTATCGAAGGCCAGAGCCTCAGCCGGGATTTGCATCGAGATGGTCAGGAGGACGCCGAGCTTGGGTTCGTCCAGATAGTCTAAGGAGAGAGCGGTCGGCAGCGTGTTGTTGGGATAAAAGGCGCCGATGGCCGAGCGCAGTTCTTCGACCGGCGTTTTGACTTTGCCGTTCTTCGCCGCTGCGTTGGCCGCGGCCTTCGCTCGCTGCTCCTTATCAGGAGTCAGGAAGCCGCGCTTGACCTGCACGTTCAAGTCGGGGCGCCCCGAAATCTTCACTTCGATGCGCCGCAGCTTTCCAGCCTTCTGCTCATCCGTCTCCGGTCGCCACGCGATAACGTAATAGGTCGAAGTCTCTTGCAGCGTCCTGGTGATGGAGGCATCGAGCGCGTTGGTGTTGAGCAGGGCGCGGCCTCCTGTGCTGTCGGCCAGCGTGCGCAGCGTTTCCTGCAAAGCGGAGTTTTCGCCATGCACGGCGCGGGTGATGCGCCCCGTCGGGTCAAAGTCGCCGGAGGTTGAAGCGTCGAACATAGACGAGACGCTCAGGCCGCGCGCGTCCATCGTGTAGATGACGACGTTGTTGCGCGCCGCCGTGTTCGTGATGGCCCAGAGACGGTCGTAGATGTCCATCTCGCTGGAACTGAGCAGGAAGCCGTCGGAGACGAAGAAGACGAGCTTGCGACCGGGGATGACGGCGATATTGCGCGCGAGGCTTTCCAGCGAATAGAAGGTGTTGCGCGTGAACGACTGAGCCTGTTTGAGAATCCCATTAGCGCGCCCCCTGACCATTTGCTCGGCGGCAGTCGGCGGCATGCCTTCCTTTATCAGCGGCTCCATATAATAGTCGAGCACCTCCATGTTGCCCAACACCATGATGGCCTGCGCCAGATACTCTGACATCGGCGGCTGTTGGGTGTCTGGGAGGGCTTGCGGTTGCAGCCTCAGCCGCTCGACAGCCATGCGCAGGACGGCCTTGTTGTCGGTCAGTTGTTGCAGAAAGCCAAGCTGGCCGCCCGTCGTCGCGATAGCCACGCGGTCGTTCTGTCCCATCTCATCGTTGATGAAATGAAGCAGGGCCTTCTGCGTTCGCTTCAGGCTGTCGAAGGCCATGTGCAAATCGTCTAAGAAAAAGACGACGACGCGCCCGCGGTCTGGCAGCCCGACGCTCGTTGGATTCTTCTCCTCCGTGGGACGCGCAACACCGCGCGCCGCCGCCAGTTGCGCTTCCTCGCTGGCGCTGCCGGCGGTCACGCGGTCGAAGAAGGAGATGGGCTGAGCCTTGCCGTCAACTCTCAACTCGAACTGCTCGCGCTGTAGGTTGTCAACGAAGCGACCGCTCTTGTCGAAGACCATCACGTCCGTCTGCACCAACTCCGTGTTGATGCGCAACACTTCGTCCGGCTGCGCTTCGGGCGAAGGCGTCGGCTGTTGCGCCAAAGCGCTCGAAGCGGTCAGCAGGAAACAGGCGAAGAGGGCTGGCAGCAGGCGCGGCAATGTCTTACATCGGGCAAGCATCATATTAAAAAAGGCGACAGCCTGGGCTGCGTTTGCATGGGCAGGGAGACCGCGCCAATGATAGCATGTGTCTTGATGGGTGCGTGAGGGTGAGCGCGGAAAAGTTTGCCGCCTGCGAGCGGCGAGATGGAAAAACTTTCCAGCCTGCGTCAACGTATAAAGCCCTCGAAATAAGTTCGCGGCGCGATTTTCGTTTTCTCGCGCGCTCTGAAATTTTGCCTCCTGCAAGCTGACAAACTATATGAATGCTGCTGCCTCCACACTAACGCTCGCGGGCGTCACCAAGCGTTACGACGAGTTCGTCGCCGTCAACAATCTGAGTCTGGCCGTGCGACCGGGAAGAATCTTCGGCATCATCGGCCCGAACGGCGCGGGCAAGACGACGACCATCCGCATGATTGTCAACATCACAATGCCCGACGAAGGCCGCATTGAACTGTTCGGGCAGGAGATGAACGCCGAATTGCAGAACCGCATCGGCTACTTGCCGGAAGAGCGCGGCCTCTACAAGAAGATGAAAATCGTTGACCAGTTGCGCTTCTTCGGCGAGTTGAAAAACATCAAAGGGCGCGCGGCTGACGAAGCCATCGACCGCTGGCTGGCGCGCGTCAAGCTCGCGGAATGGAAGACGAAGAAAGCCGACGAACTCTCGAAGGGCATGCAGCAGAAGATACAGTTCATCGCCTGCGTCATGCACAACCCGGACTTGCTTATCTTAGACGAGCCGTTCTCCGGCCTCGACCCCGTGAACGTCGAATTGTTGAAAGAGGTCGTGCTCGAACTCAAGGCCGAGGGCAAGACCATCATCTTCTCGACGCACCAGATGGAGACAGCCGAGAAGCTGTGCGACGACATTTGCATGATTGACCGTTCGCGCAAAGTCTTAGACGGCAGCCTGCGCGAAATCAAGCGCAGCTTCGGGCGCAACTCGGTCGCGCTCCGCCTCGAAGGCGGCGACGCCGTGCTGGACGATAAAACCCTTGTCGCTAAAGTCGAGCGACACAGCGACGACCTCGAAGCTCTGCTGGCCGCGGGCGCCGACGCGCAGGCGTTGCTCAAACGCCTCGTTGACGCGGGCGCGCGTGTCTCGAAGTTCGAGTTGGTCGAGCCGAGCTTAAACGACATCTTCATCGCAAAGGTGGGTGAAAGCGAATGAGAAAATTTCTGGCCGTCGTCAAGCGCGAATACTTGCAGCGCGTCCGCACCAAGATGTTCATCATCATGACGATTCTGGGCCCCGTCATCATGGTCGTCCTGACGGTCGTGCCCGCCATGCTCTTCACGATGAAGGCGGGCGAGGCCACGCGCGTCGCCGTCATAGACCAGAGCGGCAAACTTTACGAGCGCGTCGCGGAATCAATCATGCGCGGCGACGATAGGAAAGAGGCGAGCGGCGATAAGAACTTCGAGAAGAATTTCAACTCGAACGCGCAGGAGCGAGTCAAGGGCGCGGGCGCGATGATGAAAAGCAACTACGACGTGCGGCAGGCGCTACCCGGCAACCGCTCGCTCGACGAAGTGAAGAAGGAGTTGAACGAGCAAGTCTTGAAAGACCAACTCGACGGCTACATCATTCTTCCGCCGGATGTGTTGGAGAACGGCAAGGTCGAGTCACACTGGCGCAACGTCAGCGACGTGGTGACGCGCGGGCAGATTGAAGACCGCTTGAGCCGCGCCGTCGTCGCTCAGCGCATGGCCGAGGCCAACATTGATGTGGCCCGCGTTGACCAGATGTCGAAGCCCGTCGAGATGAGCGCGCAGAAGGTGACGGAAGGCGGCTCGGAAAAAGATTCCGGCGGCGGCTTTTATCTGGTTCTCGCCATCGGCATCCTGATTCTCATCATGATTACCACGTACGGGCAGATTATTCTCGCGGCGGTCGTCGAAGAGAAAGAGACGCGAATCGCCGAAGTCCTCTTCTCTTCGATGCGCGCGTTTCCTTTGATGCTCGGCAAACTGATTGGCGTCAGCCTGCTGGCCCTGACGCAGTATGTTATCTGGGCGATTACTTTCGCTCTCTTCGCGCTCTACGGCGTGGGCGCGTTCAGCGCGCGCGGTGCGGACATCTCGCTGCCGAGTTTGCCCGTCTCCTTCTACGTCTACTTCTTCCTCTTCTTCATCCTTGGCTACTTCATCTACGCCACGCTCTACGCCCTCATCGGCTCGATGGTGACGACCACGCAGGAAGGCGGACAGGTCGCGTTGCCCGTCATCTTCCTGATTATGGCTGGCTACTACCTGATGTTTCCCGTCGTCCGCGCCCCAAACTCCGGGTTCGCTTTCTGGGTGTCGATGATTCCGTTCTTCTCGCCGATTACGATGCTCGTCCGCATCGTCTCGCAGACGCCGCCCTTCTGGCAGATAGCGCTCTCGCTCGCCATCGGCTTCGGCACGGTCGTGCTGCTCATCTGGCTCGCCTCGCGCATCTACCGCGTCGGCATGCTGATGTACGGCAAGCGCGCCTCGATTCCAGAAGTCGTGCGTTGGGTGCGACAAGCTTGAAACAACAGATTGAACGGCGCAAGGCTTGAGGTCAGGTCAACAACAACAATGACGACGACTGACTTCGCAGCTTTGAACGTTCAACTTTGAATGCTCAACTCAATTTTTTGTTATGGCCGTTGAAATCGAGAAGAAGTATCGCTTGACTCAGCCTGAGCGCGATGAGTTGTCGCACAGGTTGCGGCAGGTCGGGGCGACTTTGCAGGGCAGAGAGTTTGAGGAGAACACGCTGTACGCAGGCGGCGGGCTCGACCCGCAGCGGCAGGTCTTGCGCCTGCGTCGCGTGGGCGACACGACGACCTTCACCTACAAAGAGCGCGACGATTCCGCCTCAAGCATCAAGCGTCATCGCGAAGACGAAACGCGCGTCGAAAACGCGGAAGCCCTCGCAGCCATTCTCGAAGCGCTCGGCTATCATCCGGCGCTCGTTTACGAAAAGCGGCGCGCAACGTGGCTCGTCCGGCAAGCGGAAGTCGTGCTCGATGAATTGCCGTTCGGCTTGTTTGTCGAAATCGAAGGGGAAGAGAACGACATACGGGAAGTCGAAAGCTTGCTCAACCTGTCGGAGGCCGCAGCCGAAATGGCTACCTATCCTGAACTGGCCGCGCAACACGGCGAGCGTCGAGGCCGCGTCATTGAATCGCGTTTTCAGATGACCTTGCCCGAAGGATAATGAAGGCGTTGCTCTGAGAAGTTTATGATGCGAGCTTGGGTTCGAGCTTATCCATACGAGACTCAAGCCGCCTTTGGTCGGCTCGCAGCGTCATCATGTCCAGACTGAGCACGTCAAACTTGCGCTCGACCGTCTCCAGCCTTTCACTCACCTTGTCAAGCTTCTCACTCACGGCCAGAATCAACGCCAGCGCACGCTCCCAGATTGGTTTCGTGTCATAAGACTTTTGCTCAAGCGTCTGTAGCCGCGAGTCCACATCATTCAAGCGCGCGTCAATGCCATTCAAGCGCGCGTCTATCGCGTCAA
>JAWVFT010000066.1:0-52929 GCA_033855775.1 Blastocatellia bacterium
TGGCCGCTTGATTCTCTCCGGCATTCTCGGCGCGCAGGCCGCGTGGGTCAGCGAACGCCTGCGCGAACTCGGCATCAACAACCCTTGCGAAGTCACAGAAGACGGCGAGTGGATAGCGCTCATCGTCTAAGAAAAATTTCAAGTTTCAGTTCGCAGGCTTCGAGCTTCAAGTTAAAAGCGTTGAGCCTTAAAACTAAATGCTGAAGCTTGAAGCCTGTCTAAAACTTGAAGCTTGAAGACTGAACGCTTTTATGTCTCGTCGAAGATTCTTTGCGCCGCCAGAGGCGTTCGCGCCTGAGAGCGCGAGCGTGACGCTCGCGTCGGACGAGGCGCGGCATCTGCGCGACGTGCTGCGTTTGGAACGCGGGGCGGAAGTCTACGTGTTCGACGGCGCGGGGCATGAGCATCGCTGTCAGGTCGAAGAGCTTGCGCGCGGGCTGGTGAAGCTCCGCGTGTTGGAAGAGGTTGAGGCTGCGCGCTCGGAGTCGCCTCTCGATTTGCGATTGGCGGTGGCGTTGTTGAAGGGCGAAAAGTTTGATTGGGTCGTGCAGAAGGCGACTGAGTTGGGCGCGATGCGCGTCGTGCCTGTGATGACGAAGCAAGCGGACGTGCGGTTGCGCGATGAACAGGACGGCGCGCGGCGCGTGGCGCGCTGGCAACGCATCGCGCTCGAAGCCGCCAAGCAATCGGGGCGGGCGCGCGTCCCCACCATCGCCGCGCCGCTCGGCTTCGTCTCTTTAATCGAAGCGTCATCGCGGGACGAAGAGCAGCGCATCATGTTCTCCGAACGCGAAGGAGCCGCGCTGTCAGTGATGCTTGAAAAAGCTCCGGCGCGCGTGAAGGCGGCCACGGCTCTCGTCGGGCCGGAAGGCGGCTGGACGGATGAAGAGATTAAGCAAGCTCAAGCCGCCTCGTGGCGCATCGTCACACTCGGCGGGCGCACGCTCCGCGCCGAAACCGCCGCCCTCGCCGCAACCACTTTGCTCCAACACGTGTGGGGCGATCTCGGATAAAAAATTAGTCCAAAGTCTAAAGTCCAAAGTCCAAGGTCAAGGAAAGTCCAAAGTCCAAAGTTAAGAAAAGTCCAAAGCTCAAAGTCTTAGATGAGAAACAGCCCAAGGCTCAAAGCTCGTAGTCAAGAACTGTTTTTGACCTTGGACTTTGGACTTTAGACTTTGGACATGCTTTGTGTCATGGCTTGGGCGAGGCGGCGGTCGCGGGCGGTTTCAAAGTTCCATGCGGAGTCCTGGGGAGCGTCGAGGAGGGCGCGGAGTTGTTGGCGTGCGCCTTGTTCGTCGCCCGCGTCGAGGAGCAGTTGCGCGAAGTAGAGACGTGTGACGGTGTTGGATGGAGCGAGGGCGATGGCTTTTTCGAAATAGGCGCGGGCGCGAGCGTGGCCGCCGCCGAAGATGGTTGGCAGCCTTGCTTCGAGACGGGCCAGCACGCGCAACGGCCCGGCGGCGTGATAGCCGGGATTAAGCGCGACGGCTTGGCGCAAATGGCTGCGCGCTCTGCGTGCGCGGCGAAACGCGCTCAAAGGTTTTTCCAGCGCGGCCAGTAACGCCAGATTGACGCCGAGCCAGAAATGACCTTCGACGCGCGACGGCCCGGCGCGAGCCGCGCGTTCGCAGATTTTGACGGCGCGTTCGTGAAAGCCGCGAGCCTCGCTTTCGTCTCCCGCTTCCTGTCCGAGAAAGAAAAGGGCGCGGCCCAATCGCCATGCGAGTTCGTAGTCAAACTCGCGGGCCAGCGCGGCATCGAGCGCCTCAACGCTCAAGCGCACGCTCTGCTCTTCGGCTCGCGCGGCATAGAGCGCGTCAGCGCGTTCGATTGTTTCCTGCGCGTAGATTGTCATCTTTAACTCAAGCGTCGCGCCGCCGCTCGAAAAGCTTTGACGAAGCGGCTCGCGCAGGCGCAGAATACGCATGAGGAAGCGCCGCGCACAAGGCGTTGTGGAGCCGTAGTCGGCTCGAACCAGCGCAGCAGCGCGAAGCCTTTGAGCCCTGGGCGGCCACGATAATAAGGAGCGATGAACTGATGGCTGTGACGAAAGAGGATGCCGTGAAGAAGGCGCGGGCCGATTTGGCGACGCGCTTAGGCGTCTCCGAACATGAGATTGAAGCGGGCGAAATAGAGGAGACGGAGTTTCCAGACCTCGCGCTCGGCGCGCCCGTCGAAGACGAGATGAGCGGGCAGATGATGACCAAAGGCTGGCGCATACGCCTGCGCGCCAAAGGCGGCGAGCATGAGTATCGCGCCAACAAAGATCAGGTTCGGCTCTACAATTACGAGGGCGATAATTACCGTATCTAAAAAATCTGGAATCGAGAGTCCGTCGTTTAAATTCGTGAAGATAGTTTGCTGGCTTCGGACTCTGACGCTTTCAGGCTTCGTGCTTTGAATTGAGGTGAAGTAATGAACCGACAAAACTTTTTCGGACATCTGGCCTTGGCCCTGACGCTCGTCGCGCTGGCGGCGTTTGCAGGGCAGGTGCGACGCTGGCGCAACTACGAGATGAACAACTCTCAGTCGTCTTCGAAACTCGGCGGGCGCGGCGGCGACATGCGACTGCGCGACGATTACAAGGCCAAGCCGCGAGCGAAGGCCGAGGTTATCGTGCGCTTTCGCCAGAGCACGCCGCTCTCCAGGATTAGAGAGATTGCCGCGAGCTTGAACGACCGCTTTGAAGACAAGTTTGAGAACGTCGGCAACATGGCCGTCATCGAAGATGAAGACGGCTCCGACGCGCAGACGGTCGCCAACCAGTACAGCGCGCTCGACGAAGTTCTGTCCGCCGAGCCGAACGCAGAGATTAGCCTTGAGCCGGACATTCGGATGCGCGCGCCTTCGTCAAGCGCTCCCGGCTACCCGGACGCCGTGCTGCCGTTCAAGTCGTCCAACGACCCGAAGCTCACAGAGCAATGGTCGCTCAACAACGAAGGGCAACGCGGCGGCACGAACAAGGCTGACATCCGCGCCTTTAGCGCTTGGGCCAGAACGACGGGCAGCGACCGCGTTGTCGTCGCCGTCATCGACAGCGGCGTTGACTACACGCACAGCGACCTCGTTAACAACATCTGGGTGCGCCCCGCCAAGATTGCTCCCTACACGGATGACGAACTCGGCACGATTGACGATGTGCATGGCTACAACGCCGTGGACAACAGCGGCGACCCGATGGACGACAACGGCCACGGCACACACTGCGCGGGCATCATCGGCGCAGAGGGCGACAACAACGAAGGCATCGCGGGCATCAACTGGCAAGTCGAGATTATGCCTTTGAAGTTTATCGCGTCGAACGGCTCCGGCACGACGAAGGATGCCATTGAAGCCATCAACTACGTGATAGACCGCAAGCGCGCGGGTGTCAACGTTCGCATCATCAGCGCGAGTTGGGGTTCGACCGCGAAGTCGAGCGCGCTCGGCGAGGCCATCAAGCGCGCGGGCGACGAGGGCATTCTCTTCATCGCCGCCAGCGGCAACAGCAGCGCCGATTCCGACAAGATGCCGCACTTCCCCGCCGGCTATGATTTGCCGAACGTCATCAGCGTCGCCGCGCTCGACCGCAGCGACCGTCTGGCTTCGTTCTCCAACTACGGAGCGAAGAGCGTCCACATCGCCGCGCCCGGCGTGGAAATCCTGAGCACTTGGCTCGGCAATCAGTATGAGGAACATTCTGGGACTTCGATGGCGACGCCGGAGGTGGCGGGCGTGGCCGCGCTCGTGCTCTCGCTTGAGCCGAAGCTCTCGGTCGCCCAACTGCGCGAGCGGCTGCTCTCATCGGTTGATAAACTGGAGACACTGAAAGGCAAAGTTTCAACGGGCGGGCGTCTTAACGCGGCGCGCGCCGTTGGAGCGGAATAATCCCCCGCCGCCCACTCTGGCGCGCTGCGCTCCGAAAAGCCTTCTCTACTTCAAACGAGTGGAGAAGGCTTTTCGGCGTTCAGACTACGCCGGGGCGTGTCGCGTCGCTTGCGCGGCGCGTGTGAATATGTGATTATCCTTAGTTTGAGAGAGCACCCGTTTAATTCGTCATACATGGTCTTTTTAGGAGAGCACGAGAGTGAAAGCGGAATTAGAGCAGTTGATCGCTTTGCAGAACACGGACACCAACATACGCAGGCTACAGGCAGACATCCAGGCTATTCCACAAAGGCGCGCTGAGATCGAAAAAGAGTTCGACCAGCGCGCCTTTGAAATTCGTTCCATCGAAACGCGACGCGACACGGCGCGCTCGGAGCGCACGCGCCTCGACACGGAGTTGGCCGAGCAACGCGCCAAGGCCGAGCGCGCCGACCGCAACCTGATGTCGTCGAAGAACGAGCACGAGTATACGGCGGCCATCCGCGAGGCCGACGCCGCGCGCAAGGCCGCCTCGCAGCTTGAGACGCAGATTCTCGAACAGATGGAAATTCTCGAACAGGCTGAGGGACAGTTGCAGGAACGCGCGCCCGAAGTCGAACGCCTGCGCGGCGAGATGGAAACGCGCCTCGCGGAGTTTGAAGAGCAGACGAAGCGGCAGGAAGTCGAACTCGTCGCTGCTCGTCAAGAGCGCGAACGATTGCTGCTCACGCTGCCCAAGCCGATGAGCACGCTCTACAATCGCATCAGCGCGCGCATCCGCGACGGCATCGCCGTGGCCGAAGCCCGCAACGGCTCATGCACCGCCTGCTTCATGTCGCTGCGCCCGCAGATGATGGCCGAAGTCAGGCGCGGCGACGACATCATCACCTGCGATAATTGCAATCGCATTCTCTACTACGTCCCGGCGGAATCGGCGCAGCACAAAGCCCCGGCAGCCGTCTAGTCAAGGGAAAGCAGAAGTCAGCGGCCAGAATCCTGAAGCCAACATCAACGGCGTCCACGCGCCGTTGATGTTGGCTCTCTTTTCTTCTGGCATCCGGCGGCTGCTTTCCGGTATGCTGGCGGCGCGCTTTTCAAACTCTCAAGCTGAAAGATAAAAGATGATGCGTGTGCTGGTCACGGGTGGAGCGGGCTACATCGGAAGCGTGGTGGCCGAGCAGTTGATTGCCGGCGGTCATCAAGTGGTCGTCTACGATAGTCTCTACAAAGGACACCGCGCGGCCATCGCGCCGGAGGCGAAGTTTGTCGAAGCCGATTTGATGGACGGCGCGACCTTGCGCGGCGCGCTCGCAGAGAACGAGATTGAAGCCGTGATTCACATGGCGGCGGATTCGCTGGTCGGCGAATCGGTCGAGAATCCGGCGAAGTATTATCGCAACAACGTTGTGGCCGGACTCGTCCTGCTCGACGCGATGCGCGACGCGGGTGTCCGTCGTCTCGTCTTCTCTTCGACGGCTGCGACGTATGGCGAGCCGGAAAAGCAGCCCATCGAAGAGACAGATGCGACCGTTCCCTCCAATCCTTACGGGCAGACCAAGCTTGCTTTCGAGCACGCGCTGAAGTGGCACGACGTGGCTTACAAGATTCGCTACGCCAGCCTGCGTTACTTCAACGCCGCCGGAGCGACCGCGCGTTGCGGCGAGTCGCACGACCCGGAAACACATCTGATTCCCATCATCTTGCAGGCCGCAACAGGCAAGCGCGCGGCGGTCGAAATCTACGGCGACGATTACCCGACGCGCGACGGCACCTGCGTGCGCGATTACATACACGTCGTTGACCTGGCGCGCGCGCACATCATGGCTCTGGATGTTCTGGATGAAGGCAGCCGGATTTATAACCTGGGCTGCGGCGGTCAGGGCTACACCGTGCGCGAGGTGATTGAGACGGCGCGCGCCGTGACGGGCCGGGACATTCCCGTTCGCGTCGGCGCGCGGCGCGCGGGCGACCCGGCCACGCTCGTCGCCAGTTCCGAGCGCATCCGGCGCGAACTGGGTTGGCAGCCCGCCATGCAGGACTTGCGCCTCATCATCGAATCCGCATGGGCTTGGATGCAGGCGCATCCGAATGGATACGAGGAAGGGGTTAGGGGTTAGGGGTTGGGGAAAGACGGTTAAAGCAGGCGCGGCGTGTGGCTCAGCTTTCAGCACGCAACATCTGTTTGCATCTTTCAAAGCTTCAGTCTCTACGGTCTTTCAGTTTTCGTTTCCCTCAATAGTTTCTTCGCCGCGCACGCTCTGTTATTCTTAGCACGTAACGCCCCGGCTCTTTCATAGTTTCCCCAACCCCTTTTCCTGTGGCCTAAAGTTTGAGTGTCATCTCTGAAAGGTCACGAAGGCGAGACGTTTTCGAACAGTTATCGGCAAAATACTTGGGCATAATGTCCGCAAATCGAGTCGGACAATCTTTGGGGGAGATAATGCGATGGCAGAATCAATAGCGGCAGCAATGCAGGACGCAGGCATTGAGAAGACGGCTGACATGACGGGCAGCGCGGGCAACGACGCGAATGTGAACGTCGGCGAGACGGAGCGTTGGGCTTCGGCCATCGGCGGCGGCGCGCTGGCTGTCTACGGCATCACGCGGCTAGTGCAGGGCAACTGGCTTGGGGCCGTGTTGGGGTTGGTCGGCGGCGGCCTGATTTATCGCGGCGCGACCGGCCACTGCGACCTCTACCACTCGCTCGGCATCAACACCGCCGAAGGGTCGCACAATCCGAACGTCAGCGTTGCGGCTGGTCGCGGCGTTAAGGTTGAAAAGAGCGTGACGGTCAACAAGTCGCCGGAGGAGTTGTATCGCTTCTGGCGCAACTTCGAGAACCTGCCGCGCTTTATGGATCATCTGGAATCCGTGCGCGTCGAAGGCGAAGGCCGCTCGCATTGGGTGGCGAAAGCTCCCGCTGGCACGACCGTCGAATGGGACGCCGAAATCTATAACGAGAAAGAGAACGAGTTGATTGCATGGCGTTCGCTCGAAGGCGCGGACGTTGACAACGCAGGCAGCGTGCGCTTCGAAGGCGACGCGGAAGGACGCAGCACAATCGTTCGCGTCGCGCTCAAGTATGACCCGCCGGGCGGCGTCATCGGGGCGACCTTCGCCAAGCTCTTCGGCGAAGAGCCGTCGCAGCAAATCGAAGAAGACCTGCGCCGCTTCAAACAAGTGATGGAAGCGGGCGAGCCGCCGACGACCGAAGGCCAATCTTCAGGACGCAGCGCGTCCGCTTAAAAAGCGCGCTAAACCAAGAGAGAAGGAAACCTTGATGACGGAAGAGAACGAGGGCGAGAAAGAAACGGGTGGACGGAAGGATTCTTCAGCCGCCGCCAGCGGGCCGAGCGAGTCCGGCGACCCGGGCCGCACGCCC
Organism: Blastocatellia bacterium; assembly: GCA_033855775.1. Classification (GTDB taxonomy): domain Bacteria; phylum Acidobacteriota; class Blastocatellia; order Pyrinomonadales; family Pyrinomonadaceae; genus DASVTR01. The sequence goes on from JAWVFT010000066.1 coordinate 7,229, forward strand.
GGATCCGCCGAGGGCGAAAGAGAAACAATAGAGGAAGACCTGCGAGATAAAGTCGGCGAAGAATAGCGCGGCGCGCGGCGGGCCGTTAGACGCTGCCGAAGCGAAGCGCGTCGCTAAGGCAAGCGAACAAGTTCCCGCCGCAACGCAAGGGCAAGTAGAAGACAGAAGGCGCACAGCCTCAAAGTGTAACTGTGCGTCTTCTGTCTTCTAATTTTGTGGTCGGTCGCGCATGGCTTCCCGGCTGCGCTCGATGCGCGACGGAGGCAGCTTGGCGGCGCCTTGTCAATGAAGATTGATTGAGAATTTGATTAAGGGGGCGCGCGGTATTAGGATAGTTGACAGACAAACACTGCGCATAAAATTATCAGCGAGAGACTCCGGGCAAGTCCGCTTTGTTTCCCGCGGCAGAGTTCGACCGGCAAACGAGAAAGGGAGGAACAAGGCGATGAAGAGCGAAGACGGACAAACAACTTCAGTCTGGATGGCGACAGCCGGGACGCAGGCCGAAACTCCGCTGACGGAAAGCGTTGAAGCGGACGTGGCAATCGTCGGCGCGGGCATTGCCGGAATGACGACCGCTTACCTGCTGGCTCGCGAAGGCAAGCCGGTCGTCGTGCTGGACGATGGGCCAATCGGCGGCGGCATGACTGAGCGGACGACGGCGCATCTCGTCAACGCGCTCGACGACCGTTACTACGAACTCGAACGCCTGCACGGCGAGCAGACTTCGCGGCTCGCCGCCGCGAGTCATACGGCGGCCATTGACCGCATCGAGTTAATTGTCAAAGAAGAAAAGATTGAGTGCGAATTTGAACGGCTCGATGGTTATCTCTTCGTCCCGCCGGATGATTCAAGGCAGCAACTAGACGATGAATTGAAGGCCGCGCATCGCGCCGGTTTGACCGGAATTGAAATGGTCGAGCGCGCCCCGATTAAAGATTTCGACACCGGCAACTGCCTGCGCTTTCCAAGGCAGGCGCAGTTTCATCCTTTGAAATATTTGCGCGGGCTGGCCGCAGCCATCAAGCGCGACGGCGGGCGCATTTATACGAACACGCACGCGAGCAAAATCGAGGGAGGCGAACAAGCGCGCGTTGAAACGGAGGGCGGGCATGTCGTCACGGCGCGCGCGGTCGTCGTGGCGACCAACACGCCGGTCAACGACCTCATTGCCATTCACACCAAGCAAGCTCCGTATATCACGTATGTCATCGGCGCGCGTGTCCCGCGCGGCTCCGTCGAGTGTGCGCTTTACTGGGACACGCCCGACCCGTATCACTACGTCCGCATCGAGAGCGCGGACGGCCTCGATGACGAAGGCCAGCAGAGAGACTACGACATTCTGATTGTCGGCGGCGAAGACCACAAGACGGGGCAAGCCGACGACGCCGACAGGCGTTACGCCGACCTCGAACGATGGACGCGCGAGCGCTGGCCGATGATTAAGCAGATAGAGTATCGCTGGTCCGGGCAGGTGATGGAGCCTGTGGATGGCCTCGCCTTCATCGGTCGCAATCCGCTCGACGCGGACAACGTTTTTATCGTCACAGGCGATTCGGGCAACGGCATGACGCACGGCACGATTGCCGGAATCCTGCTCACCGATTTAATTCAGGGACGCGACAACGAGTGGGCTGCCGTTTACGAACCCTCGCGCAAGACGCTGAAGGCTCTGCCCGAATTTGCCAGGGAGAATCTGAACGTCGCCGCGCAGTACGCGGACCTGGCGACGCCCGGCGATGTTGATTCGACCGACGAGATTAAGCCGAACGAGGGCGCGATTATCCGGCGCGGCCTCAGGAAGGTGGCCGCTTATCGAGACGAGGCGGGCGCGCTGCACGAGCGTTCGGCGGTGTGCGTGCATCTAGGCTGCATCGTTGACTGGAACTCGAAAGAGAAGAGTTGGGACTGCCCTTGCCACGGCTCGCGCTATGATGCCTACGGCAAAGTGTTTCAAGGCCCGGCTAACAAAGACCTCAATCCGGCGGATGATAAAGATGAACGGGAAGGGGCCGTTGATTGAAGGATGAAAAAGAGCGTGGGCCAAGCCAGCTTCGTCGTTCAAGAGCATCACGCGTCCATTCTGCATTGGGACTTTCGCCTTGAGATTGACGGCGCGCTCAAGAGTTGGTCTGTGCCGAAGGGGCCGTCGCTCGATTCGTCGGTCAAGCGATTGGCGGTGCAGGTTCCAGACCACGCCGTCTCGTATCTCACCTTCGAGGGCGAACTGCCGGAAGGGACGTACGGCGCGGGCCAGGTTTATCGTTGGGACATAGGCACGTTCACTGCGCTCGCGGGCGACGCGCTCGAAGGTTGGGAGAAAGGCTCTTTGAGATTCGAGCTTCACGGGGCGCGTTTGCGGGGCGGCTGGCTGCTCTTCAAGATGAAGGGACGGCAGCAGGGCGGCAAGCCGCTGTGGCTCTTGCAGAAGCTCAAGGACGAGTTTGCCGTCGCGGGCCACGCGGCGGAAGTCGTCGGCGAGCGGAAGAAGAAGACACGCCGCGCCACATCCAAAAAGGCTTGAGCGGCGTGGGCGCGCCCTCGCTCGTTCGCGTCGTCGATTCGATTCACGGCGACGATTCAATCGGCTGCGACGACTCCCATTGTTTTCCGGTTAGAGGTGAATATATTGGGCGGAAATCTTAGCCAGACTTTTTGGAAGGCTGAAGCGCGCGCCCGAAGCGGAAGAAGAAGAGCCGATTCGCGGCGAGCTATACAGCGTCGAGCGCTTAGAGCAGACCGCCGCGCTGCTCGCCTCCGAGCATGTGGTCGTGACGGGCGGGGCGCGCGGCAAATCGCTCTTGCCGCGTCTCGAAGAGAATGGCCGCCGCCTCATCAAGTCGTATCGCGCGCTGGCCGACGCGATTCAAACGGGCCGCGCCATCTCGCCCGCCGCCGAATGGCTGGTCGATAATTTTCACATCGTCGAAGAGCAACTGCGCGAAATTCGTCAGGACTTGCCGAAGGGTTATTACTACGAACTGCCGAAGCTTGAGCGCGGCGAACTCGCGGGCTACCCGCGCATCTACGCGCTGGCTCTCACGCTCATCGCGCACACCGACAGCCGCCTCGACACGGACACGCTGCGCCGTTTCATCCGCGCTTACCAGCAAGGGGCCGTGCTCTCCATCGGCGAGTTGTGGGCCGTCGCCATCACGCTCCGGCTCGCGCTCGTTGAAAACCTGCGGCGACTGGCGACGCGCATCGTCGCCTCGCGCGATGAACGTGAGGAAGCGGACCAACTCGCGGACAAGCTGTTGGAGTTGGCCGAGCGACAGCCAGACTCAATCAACTCGTATCTCAACGAACGTTGGGCAAAGCGCGAGCGTCCGGGCAGCGCCTTCGTCGTGCAGTTGACGCAGCGCTTGCGCGAGCAAGACCCTGCGGTTGCGCCCGTCTTCGATTGGCTCGAACGCTATCTCGCGCGGGCCGGGCAGAACACGGAGCAAGTCATACATCTTGAGCATCAACGTCAAGCCTCAGCGCAGGTCACGGTCGGCAACATCATCACCAGCATGCGTTTTCTCTCGACGCTCGACTGGCGCGATTTCTTCGAGAGCGTCAGCCTGACGGAGCCGCTTCTCGCGCGCGACCCCGCGGGCGTTTACGAGCGCATGGACTTTGCGACGCGCGACCGCTATCGCCACGTCATCGAGCGCGTCAGCAAACGAACGAAGACGGGCGAGCTTGACATCGCAGAGCGCGCCGTCCAACTGGCGGAAGCCGCGCACGCTTCCGAGCCGAAGGATGAAGCGCGCGCTCACGTCGGCTTCTACTTGATTGACGACGGGCTGGCTCAACTAGAAAAAGCTTTCGCCTACCGTGCGAAGATGGGCGAGGCCGCGCGCCGCTGGATGCTGCGCCACCCGGCGATGGCTTACATGGGCGCGCTTCTTTTGATGACCGCGCTCATCATCGCTGCTCTCGTCTTCTACGGCGCGCGGGCGGGCGCGCTCCCCTGGCTCGTCGCGCTGCTCGGCGCGCTCTCTTTAATTCCGGCCAGCGAGCTTGCGCTCGGCGTGCTCAACTGGGACATCACGCACCTGCTGCCGCCGCGCCTGCTGCCGAAGATAGATACCTCGAAGGGCGTGTCCGAAGATGGTCGCACGATGATTGTCGTGCCGACGCTCTTCACCGGCGCGGAAGCCGTCGTTGAAATGTTCGACAAGCTGGAAGTTCACTTCCTCGCTAATCAGGACGAGCAGTTTTACTTCGCGCTGCTCGGAGACTTCCCTGACGCGAACGCCGAAGAGATGCCCGCCGACGCCGAACTGTTGGACACTGCGCTCGAACGCCTTGAGGGCTTGAACGCGCGTTATCGCACGAGCGAGACGGACGAGCCGCGCTTTCATCTTTTTCATCGTCGTCGCCAGTGGAACGAAGGCGAAGGCAAGTGGCTCGGTTGGGAGCGCAAGCGCGGCAAGCTGCAAGAGTTCAACCGGCTGCTGCGCGGGGCGCGCGACACGAGCTTCGCCGTCTCGACCGCAGACCCTTCTTTGCTACAGCGCGTGCGCTACGTCATCACGCTCGACTCCGACACGCAGTTGCCGCGCGACGCCGCGCGCAAGCTCGTCGGCATCATCTTGCACCCGCTCAACCGCGCGCAGCTTGACGCTCGCGCGCAAACGGTCACGCGCGGTTACGGCATACTTCAGCCGCGCGTCGGCGTGACGCTGGAAAGCGCCGTGCGCTCCGCCTTCGCGCGCATCTTCAGCGGCAACCCCGGCATCGATCCTTACACCAGCGCCGCCTCCGACGTGTATCAAGACCTCTTCGCCGAAGGCAGCTTCACCGGCAAGGGACTCTACGACGTTGACGTTTTCGAGGCCGCGCTCGCCGGTCGCGTGCCGGACAACGCGCTCTTGAGCCACGACCTTTTCGAAGGCTTGTACGCGCGCTGCGCTCTCGTCACCGATGTCGAACTGTTAGACGATTACCCGGCGCACTACGATACCTACGCCAAGCGACAACATCGCTGGACGCGCGGCGACTGGCAGATAGCGCGCTGGCTTTTGCCGCGCGTTCCCGTTGCCAGCGGTCGCACAGTTCCAAACCGTTTGCCGCTCATCTCGCGTTGGAAAATCTTCGACAACCTGCGGCGCAGCCTCGTCGCCCCGGCGATTGTGCTGTGGCTCGCGTTGGCCTGGGCTTTGTTTCCCGGCGCGCTCTTGTGGTGGATGTTCTTCATCTTGTTGACGCTCGCGTTTCCCGTTTACGCGAACGCGACAACAAACTTTTTCTCGCGCCCGCGCGGCATCCCCTGGCCGAGCCATCTGGCCGGAGTGTGGCGCGATGCGCGACTGAACATCACGCAGGCGGCGCTGCTTTTCGTCATGCTGGCTCATCAGTCTTACGTGATGATTGACGCCATCGCGCGCACGCTCTATCGCAAGCTCGTCTCGCACAGGCGACTGCTCGAATGGATGACAGCGGCGCAGGCCGAGACGGGCAGCCGTCATGACGCTACGGCCTTCCTGCGCTTCATGTGGCCCGCCGAATTGATTGTCGCAGCCTTGGCCGCGCTCGTGTGGTGGCGGCGTCCCGCGGCTGCGGCGTGGGCCGCGCCGTGCTTGCTCGTGTGGGCGAGCGCGCCGCTCGTCGCTTATCTCGTCAGCCGTCGCGCGCCCGTCACGCGCGAGCCTTTAGACGAAGCGGAACGACGCGCGGCGCGTCTCATCGCGCGGCGCACGTGGCGCTTCTTTGAAACGTTCGTCGGCGAGGAAGACAACTGGCTGCCGCCCGATAATTTTCAGGAAGACCCGCAACCGCTCATCGCTCATCGCACCAGCCCGACCAACATCGGGCTGCTCCTGCTCTCGACCGTCGCGGCGCGCGACTTCGGCTACGTCTCGACGCTTGAGTTGACCGAACGCCTTGAACTGACTTTCAAGACGATAGAGCAGCTACAGAAATTTCGCGGCCACTGCTTTAACTGGTACGACACGCGCTCGCTCGAAGCTCTCTCGCCGCAGTACATCTCGACGGTTGACAGCGGCAATCTGGCCGGGCATCTGCTGGCGACGAAGCAGGCCGTTATCGAAGCGCCGGAGGGCGCGCTCTTTGACGCGCGCCTGCTCGCCGGACTCAACGACACCGCCGCGATGTTGAAGGAAGAGGCCGCGCGCCTCGCCGCCATCCGGCAGCGCACGGAAGTCCTCGGCGTCAAACAACTGCGCGATGAGATTGAAGCCTGCGCGCGTCTCGTCGAGACGGACAGCCCGCGCAACTTGGGAGCCTGGAGCGCTCTGCTCGACGCTCTCGCCAAGCGCGCCGCCGTCATCATTGACATCATCGGCGCGCTCGCGCACGAGCACGGCAATGATAACTACGAAGAGCTTCGCTTCTGGGTCAACGCCCTGTCGCATCAAGCGCAAAGCGGCCAACGCGACGCGCAGACTCTTGCGCCGTGGGGCGCGGCTTTCACGTCGCGCCTCGGGTCGCTCGTGCTGAACTGTTCGGCAGCAGCGAGCGCGCAGTGGCAGGAGATGACAGCCTCTTTCGTCAATGTGCCGACGCTCGCCGAAATTCCTGAGACGTGCGATGCGCTGCTCTTGCGTCTGGCCGCGCTACGCTCTGTGGTGGAAGCCTGCTCGCCTGCGGAGACGGCTTCGCGGGCCGCCGCGCTCGGCGGGCTGGACGTGCTGACGACCGTTATCGAAACCGCCGCCGGAACCGCGAAGCAATTGCTCAAGCGGCTGGCTGGATTGGCGGGCGTCTCCGACCGTCTCTTCGAGGAGATGGATTTTCGTTTCCTGATTGACGAAGAGCGCGAGGTCTTCTGCATCGGCTATAACGTCGCCGCCGCGCGCGCAGATAATTCTTACTACGATTTGCTGGCCTCCGAAGCGCGGCTCGCCAGCTTCGTCGCCATCGCCAAAAACGAGGCGCCGCAGGAACACTGGTTCCGCATGGGCCGCGCTCTGACACCCGTTAACGGCAACCGCGCGCTCATCTCATGGACGGCGACGATGTTCGAATACCTGATGCCGCTTCTAGTGATGCGCGACTATCCGGGGACGCTCCTTGACCAGACTTACAAAGCCATCGTCGCGCGGCAAATCGAGTACGGGCGCGAGCGCGGCGTGCCTTGGGGAATTTCTGAGTCGGCCTACAACGCGCGCGACATTCATCTCAACTACCAGTACGGCCCGTTCGGCATCCCCGGCCTCGGCCTCAAGCGGGGCCTCAGCGAAGACCTTGTGGTCGCGCCTTACGCGACCCTTCTGGCCGGGCACATCGCGCCGCGCGCCGCGCTCGCTAACCTGCGCCGCCTCGAACGCGAAGGCGCGCTCGCGCGCTACGGCTTCTACGAGAGCGTTGATTACACGCCGGAGCGCCTGCCGCAGAATCAAACGCGCGTCATCATCCGCGCCTTCATGGCGCATCATCAGGGCATGAGCCTCGTCGCCCTCGATAACATGCTGAACAACGATTTGATGCAGCGACGTTTTCACTCTGAGCCGCTCGTGCAGGCGACCGAGTTGTTGTTGCAGGAACGCATTCCGCGCGCTGTCGCGGCGGCGCACCCGCGCGCCGAAGAGGTCTTGTCGGGCCGTCTCGTTCATTCCATCGCGGCGACCGTTTCGCGCCGCTACGACTCCGCCGATTTGCCGACGCCGCGCACGCAGATTCTCTCCAACGGCGCTTACTCCGTGATGCTGACGACCGCCGGGGCGGGCTATTCGATGTGCGGGAAGCTGGCTGTCACGCGCTGGCGTGAAGACGCGACGCGCGACAACTGGGGCAGCTTCATCTACCTGCGCGATGTCAGGAGCGGAGCGGTCTGGTCTGCCGGTTATCAACCGACCGCGCGCCAGCCGCAAGCTTACGAGGTCGAGTTCTCGGAAGACAAAGCCGACTTCCGGCGCAGCGATGCTGGACTCCTGACGAACACGGAAATCATCGTCTCGCCCGAAGACAACGCCGAAGTGCGTCGCATTCAACTGACCAACACTTCGACGCGCGTGCGCGAAGTCGAGTTGACGAGCTACGCGGAAGTCGTGCTCGCGCCGCCCGCCGCGGACGCGGCTCATCCGGCCTTCAGCAATCTCTTCATCGAAACGGAGTTCATCGCCGCCGAGAACGCGCTCGTCGCGCGCCGCCGCCCGCGCTCGTCGAAAGACGCTCCCGTCTGGGGCGTGCATGTGGTCGTCGTTGAAGGCGAAGCGGTCGGGGCGACGCAGTATGAAACCGACAGGGGCCGCTTCCTTGGGCGCGGGCATCACGCGGGCGCGCCCCTCGCCGTGATGGAAGACCGCCCGCTCTCGAACACGACGGGCGCGGTCCTCGACCCCGTTTTCAGTCTGCGCCGTCGCGTTCGCTTGCAGCCGGGAGAGTCCGCGCGCGTCACCTTCTCGACCGCCGTCGCCACAACGCGCGAAGAGGCTCTGATGCTCGCGGACAAGTATCACGACACGTCCATCTTCGAGCGCGAAGCCCGCCTCGCATGGACGAAGGCGCAGGTCGAGATGCGTCATCTCAACATGGACGCCGAAGAGGCGCATCTCTTCCAGCGTCTCGCCGGTCGCGTGATTTATTCAGACCCCAGTTTGCGCCCGCGCCCGCACGTGCTCGCGCTCAACACAAAGGCGCAGAGCGGCCTCTGGCCTTACAGCATCAGCGGCGATTTGCCGATTGTGCTCGCGCGCATCAGCGACGCGGAAGACCTCGGCATGGTCAAGCAGATGTTGCGCGGCCACGAGTATCTGCACTTTAAAGGGCTGATGATTGACCTCGTGATTTTGAACGACCATCCGCCGAGCTACATTCAATCGTTGCAGGATGAACTGCAAACGCTGGTGCGCAGCGGTGGCCTACAGAGCTTGCAGGACAAGCCGGGCGGCGTCTTCCTGCGCCGCGCGGACTTGATGCCCGAAGCTGACCGTATCCTGCTGCACGCTGTGGCGCGCGTCGTCATCGTCACAGACCGCGGCACGCTCGAAGACCAGCTTGTCCGTCGTCCAGTCGAGAGCGAGTTGCCGCCGCGCTTTGAGCCGCGCCAGCCCTCGCGCTCCTACCCGGAGACGAGCCTCGCGCTGCCTGAGCTTTCCTTCTTCAACGGCCTCGGCGGCTTCAATCACGGCGGGCGCGAGTATGTGACCGTGCTCGGCGACGGGCAGTGGACGCCCGCGCCGTGGGCCAACGTCATCGCCAACGCGCACGACTTCGGCTTTCAGGTGACGGAGACGGGCGCGGGCTACACGTGGTCTTCCAACAGCCGCGAGAATCGTTTGACGCAGTGGTCTAACGATGCCGTCTCAGACCCTCCGGGCGAGATGATTTACCTGCGCGACGAAGAGACAGGGGCCGTTTGGTCGCCGACGCCGCTGCCCATCCGCGAAGCGGAGCCTTACACCATTCGTCACGGGCAGGGCTACACGGTCTTCGAGCACACGAGCCACGGCATCTCGCAAGAGTTGCTGATGTTCGTTCCGCTCGACGCGCCCGTGAAAATCTCTCTCCTGCGCCTGCGCAATCGAACAGACCGCACGCGCCGTCTCTCCATCACGAGCTACAACGAACTCGTGCTCGGCACGCAGCGCGGCTCAAGCGCGCCCTACATCATCACGGGCGTTGACGAAGAGACGGGAGCCATCTTCGCGCGCAATCCTTACAACAACGAGTTTGCCCATCGCATCGCGTTCGCAGACCTGAGCGAAGAGCAGCGCACATGGACGTGTGACCGCAAAGAATTTTTGGGACGCAATCGTTCGCTAGAGCGACCCGTGGCGCTTCTTCGTCGTCATTTGTCCGGCCGCGCCGGGGCCGGTTTCGACCCTTGCGTTGCGCTGCAAACGACGATTGAACTCGCGCCCGGAGAATTGCGCGAAGTAGTGTTTGTGCTCGGTCAGGGCGAGACGATGGAAGAGGCGCGGGCCGTCACGACTCGCTATCGCCAGCACGCCGTCGTCAACCTTGAGTTCGAGCGCGTCGTTGAGTTCTGGGACGAACTTCTCGGCGCCGTCGAGGTCGAGACACCGGACTTAGCGATGGACACGATGCTCAATCGCTGGCTGCCGTATCAAACGCTGGTCTGTCGCATCTGGGCGCGCTCGGCCTTTTATCAATCGGGCGGAGCCTTCGGTTTCCGCGACCAGTTGCAGGACGTGATGGCTCTCGTCTACTCGCGCCCCGAAGTTGCGCGCGGGCAAATCGTGCGCGCCGCCTCGCGTCAATTCAAAGAGGGAGACGTGCAACACTGGTGGCATCCGCCGACAGGGCGCGGCGTGCGCACGCGCTTCTCCGACGACCTTTTGTGGCTGCCATACGTCACAAGCTTTTACGTGCAGAAGACGGCGGACGCGAGCGTCTTGGATGACAGCGTGGCTTTCATCGAAGCTCCGCTGCTGGCCGAAGGCGAAGACGAATCCTACACGCAGCCCGTCGTCTCGGAAGAGACGGCGAGCGTTTATGAACACTGTCTGCGCGCTCTGGACAGGAGCCTCGCGGTCGGCCCGCACGGGCTTCCTTTGATGGGTTCGGGCGATTGGAACGACGGCATGAATCGCGTCGGCAATCTGGGCCGGGGCGAGAGCGTGTGGGTCGGCTGGTTTCTCTACAACACGCTCGAATGGTTTATTCCCTTCTGCGAGGCGCGCGGCGACGCGGAGCGCAGCGCGCGTTATAGCAGTCACATGGACGAGTTGAAGAAGGCTCTCGAAGAGCAGGCTTGGGACGGCGACTGGTATCGTCGCGCTTACTTCGACGACGGCTCGCCGCTCGGCTCCGTGCAGAACGAGGAATGCCGCATTGATTCCATCACACAATCATGGAGCGTCATCTCAGGCGCGGCCACCCCGCATCGCGCGGCGCGGGCGATGGCGGCGGTCGAAGAGTATTTGATTCAACGCGGCGACGGCCTCGTCATTCTCTTTACGCCGCCGTTTGACAAGGGGCAGCTGGACCCCGGCTATATCAAGGGCTACGTCCCCGGCGTGCGCGAGAACGGCGGGCAGTACACGCACGCTGCGTTGTGGACGCTGATTGCGTATGCGCGCCTTCACGACGGCGACCGCGCGGGCGAGTTGTTCTCGCTCTTGAATCCGATTAGCCATTCTTCGACGCGCGCGGGGCTGCACAAGTATCGCGTCGAGCCGTATGTCGCGGCGGGCGACGTGTACGCCGTCTGGCCGCACACGGGGCGCGGCGGCTGGACTTGGTACACGGGCTCTTCGGGCTGGATGTATCGCGCCGGGTTGGAGTCAATTCTCGGCTTCGAGTTGCGCGGCGAGCGTCTTCTCATCGCGCCGTGCATCCCGCGCAGTTGGCGCGAGTTCAAGATTCGCTATCGTCATCGCGGCTCGCTCTATCACATCACTGTCGAGAATCCGCTCGGCGTCAGCCACGGCGTAGCGAGCATCGAAGTTGACGGAGAGCGACAGCGCGCCGACGAAGTGACGCTCAAAGCAGACCGCCAGCAGCATCACGTCCGCGTCGTCCTCGGCGACAAGCCCACCGCCACCGAGCCGCAAGATGTGCCAGCCGCACAAGGGCAATCAAACGTGTAGCCGCGCCTGCTTGCCCTTGCTTTAACTCGCTTCTCTACGGCTTCAGAGACAGTTCACTAACGTACAGACGCGCGGCCTCTCTCATGGCTATTATCTTCGGCATGCTCAAAGGCAAATATAAGCGGCTTTATGGAACGCATTGGGGACGCGCGTTTATTGTCATACTCCTCTTGAGCATCATCATCGGCTCATTGCTCTGTTGGCTGGAATCGAGATAACGATTTTAACTACGGCTTCGCGTCCGTGCGTTTCGGTGGCCGCTGGCGCGGTCGCATTCCTCTGCAAACTGCTATAGCATTCGGATTGGAAGTTCGAGGGTTTGGAGCAAGAGGGTTTTACATGGCAAGTCCAGAGGGCGCGGTCGTTGAAGCGGCGGTCAAGCCGGAGCGCAGTGTTGTTGAATCAATCGAGCGCGGCGGGCGCGCTCGCTGGTGGCGCAGGCGCGGCACAAAGCGGCGCGGCTTTTATTATGAAGACGCCGCCGGAAAGCGCATCACTAGTGAGGCAGAGCTTGCGCGCATCGCAGCCCTCGTCATCCCGCCCGCGTGGACGCACGTTCGCATCTCTCCGAAGGCGGGCAGCCGCCTGCAAGCCATCGGCTTAGACACGAGCGACCGCGTGCAGTATCTCTATCACGCGCAGTTCGCGGCCCGCCAGCAGCGGCGCAAGTTTGAGAAGATAGAACGCTTCGGCGAACACCTACCGGCCCTGCGCCGCCGCACCAACGCCGACATCGCGCAGGACAATCTCTCTCGCGAGCGCGTGCTCGCCACCATCGTGCGCCTCATCAACGAGCTATACTTCCGCGTCGGCTCCGAGTTGAGCGTCAAGCGCTATCGCACCTACGGCATCACGACGCTGCGCAATCGTCATCTTGAAATCAAGCGCGGCGGGCGTCTCATCTTCAGCTTCGTCGGCAAGCATCACATCCGCCACCGCCGCGTCGTCGTTGACGAAGAACTCGCGGCCCTGATGCAAGACATCAAAAAAATCGGCGGCTCGAAACTCTTCAACTACATCGGCGAAGACGGGCGGGCGCGCCCCGTCAAGCCGCGCGACGTGAACGACTATATCAAGGCCGCGACCGGGCCGGAATTTTCCGCCAAGGATTTTCGCACGTGGGGCGGAACCCTGCTCGCCGCCATCGAACTGGCCGAAGAGGGCGCCACCGAAGACGGGCGCGAAGCCAAGCGCAAGCTCGCGCAAGCCGTCAAGCGCGTCGCCGAACGGCTCGGCAATACCCCGACCGTCTGTCGCGGCAGCTACATACACCCGACCGTCCTCGAACGCTATCTAGCCGGACAAACCCTCGAAGAATTTCGCCGCAAAGTCGAACGCTCCATCCACCGCATCCAACCCGAATACGAAGTCGAAGAACTCGCGTTAATGAAACTGCTCAAGAAACAGTGACGAGCGCTGCGTTTCGTCTTACGGCTGCCGCCGTTTGTTCATTGCGGCAAGTAAGCTGCCGCGACGGGAATGCCGTGTTCGGAGAAGTGTGCGAGGCGCGCCGTGTTGGTGGCGCTTTGGATGATGTACCAGTTGCCTTCCGCCGCGCGCCAGACCGCGATGTCCGTTGCGCCGTCGCCGTCGTAATCTGCGGGCGCGAGCGTGTCCGTGTTGTTGCCCCAGTTTTTGACAATCACGCTGCCCGTCCAGAGGCGTATGTACCAGGCGCCTTCCGCGGGACGGAAGACCGCGATGTCCGTGCGCCCGTCGCCGTCGTAGTCAGCCGGAACGGGACGGTCGCTCGATGTGCCCCAGTTGAAGAGACGCGCGAAGCGGTCATGGCTGGTGATGATGTGCCAGTTGCCGTCCGAGGGACGAAAGACCGCGAGGTCGGTCGCGCCGTCGCCATCATAGTCCGCCGGAACAGGCACGTCCGAGCCGTCGCCCCATTGACGCGCCGTGACTGATTGGTCGCGGCTGCTCAAGATGTACCACTTGCCTTCGGTGGGCCGAAAGACCGCCGCGTCCGTCTTGCCGTCCAAGTCGTAATCGCCGGGAACGGGCACGTCGCCGTTCTGCCCCCAGTTGCGTATGAGAACCGCGCCGTCGCTCGATTTGATGACGTACCAGTTGCCGTCGGACGGACGCCAAACCGCTCTGTCCGTCTTCAAGTCGCCGTCGTAGTCCGCCGGGACGGCGCGGTCTCCGAGAGCGCCCGCGCCCCAGTTGACGACATTGAGCGCGTCCGGGTTGGCGCTGCTGAAGACGCGCCAGTTGCCGTTCGACGGATTCCAGAGGGCTATGTCCGTGCGGCGGTCTGTGTCGAAGTTCGAGACGCGGTTGGCCTTGATGTCACCCACATAGCGCACGACCGCGAAATCATAGTTGACGCTGCCCGTGTCGTTGTCGGCCCAACCGGCGGCGAGGATGCGGCCATCGGGTTGGATGGCCATCGCATACGCGCCATCAATGGCGTTGGAGACAGCCGTTGTCAGCTTGCCGCCCACGCCGAAAGTGTTGTCGAGCGAACCGTCCGCGTTGTAACGCGCGAGCGCAAAGTCGTAGTTATTCGAGCCGGGCGAAGCCTGCCCCGCCGCCACTATCTTCCCGTCAGGCTGTATCGCCACCGCGTAAGCATTGGCCGAGCCGCCCGCCATCAACGCCGTTATCACGACGCCACCCGCGCCGAAGGATGCGTCAGGCGAGCCGTTCGCGTTATAACGCGCCAGCGCGAAGCCGGAATTGCCGCCGCTTGAGCCTCCGCCCGCCGCGACTATCTTGCCGTCAGGCTGCACGGCCAACGCGCGTGGATGACCGCTGAAATCCGTCGTCGCACGGCCACCCGTGCCGAACGACGCGTCGAGCGCGCCGTTTGAAAGGTAACGCTCCAACGCGAAGCCCGACGGCGCGAAGGTATCGCCCGCTACAATAATCTTGCCGTCGGGCTGTAGCGCCCCGGCCCATGCTGGCCCCTCATGGTTAGTCGGTGAAGAGACTTTACCGTTTGTGCCGAATGAAGAGTCGGGCGAGCCGTCCGCGTTGAAACGCGCCAGCCCGAATTGATACGAGAAGCCGGAGCCGTTGATGTGCACGTAGCCCGTGACGATAATCTTGCCGTCGGGCTGCACGAAGACCGCCTGCCCGACATCGCCCGAATTGCCGAAAGAGGTAGAGGTCTTGCCGCCCGCGCCGAACGACGCGTCGAGCGAGCCGTCCGTGTTGAGCCGCACTAACACGAAGCCCATATTGCCGCTGCTGTTGCCGAGCGCATATCCGGCGACGACAATCTTGCCGTCCGCTTGCAGCGCCACCGCCGACGCGCGTGCCTCTACGTTGGCTGGCCCGAGCACTGTCAGCTTCCCGTCGCCGTCGAACGAACTGTCGAGCGAGCCGTCCGCGTTGTAACGCACGACACCCATCAAACCGCCCGGCCCGTCTACCTCACCGACGACGATAATCTTGCCGTCCGGTTGGACGACCATCCCTCTCGCCGTCTCCGTCCCGCTCAGCAGAACCGGCGTCGTCACCTTCCCGTCCATGTCGAACGTCGTGTCCAAATCACCCGGCGCGGCCAACGCCTCAAGGACGAACAACGACGCCGCACACGCCGCGAGCAACAACGCGGCTCGACTCAAACGCCTGCCGCGCGCCTGCCGCGAACGGCGAGACGCTAAGCGCGGCTCAAGAACGCTCTGCTCTTTCTTGCTAGGCATCCGGTTGACTCCTTGAATGTTAAGCGGTTGAGTGTCTACATGAACGATAAAGCAACGAATGGCGCGCGGCTGCGGCAGCTTGTGCGCTTTGGGAAGTGAGCACAGGTTAAGGGCGCGGGCGCAAGGATGTCAACGAAGAACGACAGCGCGGCGATGCGACTTGAAAGGATGAAAGAGCAGTGACTCAACTCAATAGCGGCTGAGAAAAATTTAGAACATCTTCCCCGTTCCGCACGTAAACTCTGGCGCCATGTCAATCATTAAAAAAAAATTCACACCCGACCAAGCGCATTACGAAGGCGTTCGACCAATAAACATTTACCTGCTCAGACTGCTCTATTTCCTGATGTTTATTGGCGTCGGCATTCAATCGTGGCAGACGATTATCAGCCATCAGGGGCCTTGGGATCATACCAAGGCTGTGGCCTTCTGCGTCTGGGTGGCGTATCCGACGCTTTCGATCTTCGGACTATTGCGACCGCTGAAATGGCTGCCGATTGTGATCTTTATGATCTTCTATAAAACGCTCTGGGTGATAGTGGTCGCCTATCCCTTGTGGCGCGCAAACGCGCTGGCCGGCTCACCCGCCAACGAGATGGCGCACATCTTTATCGGAGCGCCCTTTGTGGCCCTCATCGTGCCGTGGAAGTACGTCTTTCAAAATTACGTGATGTGGCCGAAGCCCAACATGAAGTGATAGCTCTCATACTCTCCTGGCGACGTTTGCTCTGCCGGATAACCACGAAAGCGCGGCTGCTCTAAGTTGAGTAGCCGCGCTTTCGTCCTTCAGACAACGCTCGTTATCACTTATCACGCATTACTTATCACTGCTTTTCTGCTTGCTCGTCACTCGTCACTTGTCACTCCCAACTGCTCTTCAGTAATGCTTGCTGGTCTTCTTGCCGCGCGTGTGTTTGTTGTCGGGGCGCGCTCCCTTGCGTTTGCGCGACTTGCGTTCGTCGGCGCCCTTGAGGGAGGCGAGCGGCCAGAGCTTGTGGACGACTTCGGCCAAGCCTGCTTCGGTGACGGCGCGCGTCACTTCCTCGGATGATTTGTAGGCGGGCGCGGCTTCGTCGAGGGGGACGCGCCCGTTCGTGTTGACGAGGATTCCGGCGGCGGCATACTCGTCGTCCATCTGCCGTTGCGATAGCTCGCGCGTCGCAGCCCCGCGCGAGAGCCTCCGCCCCGCCCCGTGATTGACCGAGAAGCCGCTCTTCTCCGCGCCTTGCAGCGGGCGCAGGATGTAGCTGAAATCCTTGTTGCTGCCGGGAATCAAAACCGGATGGCCCGTCTCTTCCCAGAACGTTCCACGCAGGGCCGGATGGCCCGCCGGAAACGCCCGCGTCGCGCCCTTGCGATGAACCCACACGTCGCCGAACTCAGGGTGCTGCTCGCGCTGCACGAGGTTGTGGCTAATCTCGTAAATCAATTCGAGCGGCTGGCCGAAGACCTGCGCGAAGGCTTCCGATACCTGCTCGAAGATGACGAGGCGATTGAGTATCGCGTAGTTGCCGCCAGCCGCGACCGCGTTCAAGTAGTCGCCATAGTGTCTCGACTCAGGCATGAAGTATCCAAGGTCAATGTCTGTTATCGCGTCGGGCCGCTCAGAGCGCGCCAACTCGAAATAGTTCGTCGCCAGCCCGTGGCCGAAGCCGCGACTGCCCGTGTGAACTTGCAGAAAGAGCGTCTCCGTGTCCACCTCGCGCTGCAACTCTATGAAGTGGTTGCCGCCGCCGAGGCTGCCCAACTGTTCAAGCCCGCGTTCCGGTCGCCCGCTCCCGCCCCATGGAATCTCCCATCCGTCATCCACCGGAATCCTGTGCCGCTCCGCGCGGCTGCGGTCAAACCTCGCCCCGTGCCGCTCGACGTAATACTCTGCCCCGCCCCGCACCAGATTATTAAACTCTCCCTTCGACACGCTCCCCAACCTCTGGCTCTTGCCCCCCGCCCCCATCGCCACACGCTCCATCACCGCTCGATTAAACTCCAACTTCTTCTCCGCCGTCGCCCGCTCAGCCAAAACCTCAGACCGCGCGCTCATCATCCCGCAGTTATGCACGAACACTCCCGCCTCAAGCGCGAAGTTTCCATATCCGGGAACGGTCAGGCAATAGACATCCGCCATCTCGCTCAGGAACTCGACGGAAACAACTTTGTGGTTGTAGCCGTGTCGCCAGCGACGGTGATTGTGAATGCCGAAGCCGCCCGTCAATGTTTCGCCGCACGTCTCACAAGTGTATGCGCGATGCGCGACCTCAGAAGATTTGCGCCGCCCTTCGGGACTCGTGTTATAGGCTTGCAGATATTTCTTGCCGCGCTCACCATTGCCCGCGACTGCGGCGCGAAAGCTCTCCGCGTTGTTCGCCATATATGTGAGGATGTTCTTTGTTCCGCGCGCGGCAAAGTAAGCATGTCCCTCCGGCGTGCGCGCTTTGGCTGCGAGCGCAGCGCAGCGATTCCGTTCAAACTGCGGCGTTCTGAGCTTCAGATTCCGGCGGCCATTGGCATGATGAAAACGCGCATGGTCACGGTCGCCCATGAAGACTAGATTCTGCGGGCGATTGTCGGAGGGCTGAAAGTTTTTATGATGAATGATTGTGCGCTGTCCCTCGAAAGCCGGAATCTCTCCGAGCAATCCGCACCGCGCGACAAGCCAGTGCGCGCGCTGGCTGCGACCCGTCGCCGGATGCTGCACGAGACTGTAACCGTCCTTGTCTCTGCAAGCATAAAACGGCATCAGCGAAGTCTGTGGCGCAAGATGCTGCGCCTGACGATAGCTTCCATCGCGGAGCATAAATTCGTGGTCGGGCGTGCAGCGAATCGTGCGCCCGTTATCGAGCGTGACTTTGACGAGCGGAGCCAGCGTGCGCGTCCGCTTGGCCTCGGCGCGCGCGACAACAATCTTCTGCTCCGGCGTCAGCGCATAGACGTGCAACTCTTCATCGCGCTCCGCGAGGACGCCAATTGGGTAAGCGTTGCCGTCAACGGTCGGAACGAGCGTGTCAGCCGTGAAGCAGCCAATATCGAAGCCTACCGGCCCCATCGCTACCGCGCCGCTCTGCGCGTCCGTGAGAATCACGCAGCCGACGGGGACGCCGTAGCCGTAGTGCGTGTCGGGCGTGATGACGACCAGCTTGACGCCGGGAAAGCGGGTCGCGTTGACGATTTGACGATAGAGAATCTCTTCGGCATCCGCGAGCAGCGTCGGCGTCAGGAAGAGGCGCACCGGAACTTCGCCTGTGTCTTCGGTCTGTAGCGTGTAGTAGCCGTCGCCGTGCCAGCGCGCCAGATGTTTCCAGTTGTCGGCGTTCCTCAGTTGCTTCGCCGTCTTCAAAGCCTGCGCGTCCCTTGCTTGTCCGCTCATTGTCTTTCGCCCTCCTTGATTCGCTGAAATAGTTTAACTTCCGCTTCGATGCCTGCCGCCAGTTGACTTGGGCTGCTGCGCTCGTCGGCTTCTACGCGCAAGCGCGCGAGCGCGTATAACTCGCGCCGCTTTTGGTAAAGCTCAAGCGCCAATGCTTCATCGCGCGCGAGCGGGCGCGCTCCGGCGGCCTTCATGATACGCCGCCAGCAGAGAGCGAACGGCGCGTCGAGCCAAACGACGAAAGCTTCGCGCTCGCGCAAGAGTTGGCGATTGCCCTCAATCGTCCAGGCCCCGCCGCCGAGAGCTATGACGCGCGCTTCATCCATAGCGAGAGCCGCGCGCAACGCGCCGCTTTCAATTTGACGAAAGCGCGGCTCGCCGTCCTCATCAATTATCTCGCGCGGGCCGCGCCCTTCGCGCGCCGCGATGAAGCCGTCCAGGTCAATCATAGAGCAGGCGCGCAAGCGCGCGAGAGCGGCGGCGACAGTTGTCTTGCCCGCTCCCATGAAACCTGTGATGACGATTAGAGGCTGCGCCGTCGCTTTCATCGCTCAACCGATGGCTTCGAGTTTATCCAACGCTTCGAGTTCAACGCTCAAACAGATTCGAGTTCAACGCTCGACCACAGCTTCGAGCAGTTGGAAGAACTCCGGGAAGGAGACGCTGGCGCACCCGGCCCCTGCAATCTCGGATTCGCCTTCGGCCAGAAGCGCTGCGACGGCGCAGGCCATGGCGATGCGGTGGTCTTCGCGCGCTTCGAGCCTTGCCCCGCGAAGACGCGCCCGCCCGCCGACACGCAGGCCGTCATCAAACTCTTCGACCGTCGCTCCCATCGCGCGCAGGTTGCAGACCATCGCGCTGATGCGGTCTGACTCCTTGTGGCGCAACTCCTCCGCCTCGCGTATCTCAAGCCCGCCGGGAAGCTGCGTGCCGACGACGGCCAACGCCGGAAGCTCGTCAATCAAGCGCGCGATGACGGGGCCGCGCAGAACGTTTGTCGCCTCGCCGCCCGAAGTTGCCGTGACGCCGTTGCCGCCGACCCGTATGTCTCCGATTGGCTCGTTGCTCTGCTCGCGCAAGTTTGTAGCCTGCGCGTCGAGGCCGAAAGTTTGGAGCGTTGAGAGAATCTGCGAGCGCGTCGGGTTGAGGCCGATTGCCTCAAGCAACAACTCGGAGCCGGGCAACAAAGCCGCGGCGACGATGAAGAATGTCGCCGAAGAGATGTCGCCCGGAATCATTACATCGCGCGCTTTGAGCCGGGCGGGGCCGTCAATCGCAATGACGCTCCGGCTCGCTTCGCCGTGCCGCTCGACAAGCGTTTCGACCGCGAAGCCGAACCAGCGCAACATGCGCTCCGTGTGGTCGCGCGTGACGCCAGTTTCTTCCAGGACCTCTGTGCGCCCGCGCGCGTTGAGTCCGGCGAGCAGGATGCAAGATTTGACCTGCGCGCTGGCGACCTTCATCTCGTAGCGAATGGGCGCGAGCGGCTGTCGTCCACTGATGCGCAACGGCGCGCGCCCGTCGTTTGACGCGATGCTCGCGCCCATCCGTTCGAGCGGTTCGATAACGCGCCGCATCGGGCGCGACCGCAGGGAATCGTCGCCCGTCAACTCCGACACGAAATCCTGCCCCGCCAGCAAGCCCGCCAGCATCCGCATCGTCGAGCCGCTGTTGCCGCAATCGAGCCGCGCCGCGGAAGCGCGCAAGCCACGCGCGCCCGCTCCGTTGACCTTGACGCTCGCGCCCGCCCGCTCAATCGAGACGCCCAGTTGCCGCAGGCAATTCAAAGTCGAAGCGCAATCCTCCGCGGTCGAAAAGTTGGACAGTCGCGTCTGGCCGTCGGCGATGGCCGCCAGCATCGCGGCGCGGTGTGAAATGGACTTGTCGCCCGGCAAGGCCAAGCGCCCGCGAATCCTGCGGGCCGGATGAATCTTCATGCGACAATCTTACAACAGGGCGTGTCCCTGCGTCGTCGCGTCTCGCTTTCTTGACAGGCGGGCAGCGCGCATGTTACACGTCCTGTCCCGTGTTCGATTTAACGGAAGTCTATAAGTGGCAGCCTTGCCTTGACGGATGGCTCTTCTGGAGAGACCACGCCTTGTGACCGAAGAGACGACTGAACTCGCATTACCGAGCCGCATCGAGGCCATCGAAGATGCCGCCGCTGTCGCTAACGAGTTTGTCAGCCGCTCAGGCATCGGGCAGGATGCGGCCTTCGCCGTGGACATGGCCGTGCGCGAGGCCGTCACCAACGCGGTGCTGCACGGCAACCGTCAGGATGAATCGAAGGTCGTTGAAATACAGTTGAAGAACTCGGCGGCGGGCCTTGAGATTACCGTGCGCGACGAGGGCCGGGGCTTTAACCCGGGCGACGTGCCGGACCCGACCGACCCGCAGAATCTCATGAAAACCAACGGTCGCGGCATCCTTTTTATGCGCACCTTTATGGACGAGGTGGAGTGGTCGCGCCATCCAGACGGCGGGACGGTGGTGCGAATGTTGAAGAAAAAGTAATCGGTCGCCGGTCGCCGGTCATCGCCTTCCAGCTTTGACTGAACGACCGCCGGCTGACTGTTTTGAGCAAGGAGATTTTTGAGCAATGGCAGAACTAAATATTCAAGAACGCGAAGCGGGCGACGTGACGATTCTGGACATGGCCGGCAAGGTCACTATCGGCGAAGGCAGCGTCGCCCTGCGCAGCGCTATTCGCGGCCTGCTGGAAAAAGGGAAGAAGCGGATTCTGCTGAATCTCGCGGGCGTCGGCTATATTGATTCGAGCGGCATCGGCGAACTGGTGGCAAGCTTCACCGCTATCAATAAAGAGGGTGGACAACTCAAGCTGCTCAACCTGACACAGAAGCTGCAAGACCTGCTGGCGATTACCAAGCTCTTGACCGTCTTCGACGTTTACGAGAGCGAGACGGACGCGCTCGGCAGCTACAAGCCGCTGAAGGAAGAGTAAGGCGTGGCCGTCTTCCGCAAGCCGGCTTCAACATTTATCTGCACGGGCAACTTATCAGAAGGAGACATCCGCGATGGCTCAGCTTGAAATTCAGGAGCGTCAGGCCGGAGATGTGACCATCCTCGACCTTGATGGCAAAATGACAATCGGCGAAGGCAGCACGGCGCTGCGCAGCGCTATCCGGCGCCTCACCGAAGAAGGCAAAAAGAAGATACTGCTGAATCTGCAAAACGTCAGCTACATGGATTCGACGGGCCTCGGCGAATTGATTGCCAGCTACACGAGCGTCAGCCGCGACGGCGGCCAGTTGAAGCTGCTCCAACTCTCCGGCAAGATTCAAGACCTGCTGGTCATCACCAAGCTCTTGACCGTCTTCGATGTCTACGACAGCGAAGCGGACGCCCTCGGCAACTTTAAATAGCAGTGACGAGTGACAAGCAGCGAGTGACGAGCTAAGCACGGTTTTTAACTTGTCACTCGTCACTCTTAACTCGTTACTGCTTTTATGCTCCGCGCCACACTCCGCCGGCTGCTTGCGATTGACGATCCGCCAGAGCGGACGGCGCTCGCTTTTTCCATCGGCGTCTTCATCGCGTTCTCGCCCTTTCTCGGCCTGCACACGATTGCGGCGACGGCCCTCGCCTTCGCCTTCCGCTTTAACAAGATCGCCATCTACGCCGGAACGTTCGTCAACAATCCTTTTCTCACGCTCGTCCCAATCATTGTGGCTTCCTACGCCATCGGCGCGTTTGTCCTGGGCCGCCCGCTCTCGCTGCCAGCCGCAGGCATGGAACTCCTGACGCACCCGCGCCTCTTCAACAACGAGTGGTGGCGGCAACTCTTCAGGCAAGGATGGGATGTCCTGCTGCCCTTCACCATCGGCGGGATGACGCTCTCCGTCGTTTGTTCCCTCGCCGCCTATCCATTAACATTGCGCTTTCTGCGAAGACGCAGGAGGAACGGCGACGACGATGCGCGCCGCACAATGAACGATGAATGAAAAGCTTTTCGTTCGGCCTTCATCGTCGCGGCTCTCAGCGCTTGAGAGCGTTGCTCTCGTTTGGCAACACTGTCGAAGCAAGCGGCATCTCTATTAACTCTTTTCGCCGTCGTTGACCGGTTGAGAATTTCGCTTGCTCCCGCCCGCGCGGATTTCATCTTTATGAGAAAACAAGTTTTCATCATCACTCTTCTGGTGTTGTGCTGCGGCGCGACCTCGCAGGCGCAAACGCCCGCGCAGCCCGCGGCCAGCCCGCGTCCCACGCAGAAGACCGCTGCCCCTTCGCAGCCGCGCCCGCAAACGCAGCAGCAACCGCAGCAGTCGTCCTTCGACCTATCGCAGTACGGCATCAGAATCCAACCCGAAGCGCGCCTCATCGTCGTGATGGCGGCATTGGACGCCGCCGGATTCGACCCCGCAGCCGAAGGCCAGCAGCCCGCTCCTTTTCGCGCGCAGGTCAGACGCGAGCAAGCGGAGTTGGACGCAGACCTGCGCACGCGCTTGCGCCGTTTTTACGAAGGCCACCGCTTGCATCAGGAGAACGGCGCGGAGCCGACGCCCGCCGAGCAGGCCGCGCGCTACGTCTCGCTGGCTTACGCCCTCGGCCCGGCTCCCGCCTTTGAGGCTCCGGCGCGAACGGACGATTTGCCCGCGAGCCTGCTCGAAGTCTTGGACTTTGCTCCGCTGGTGCGAGAGTTCTATCGCAAGTCGGGCATAGACGAACGGCTGCCGGGATACATGCGTTCGTATCAATCGGCGGGCGACGAGTTGCGACCGGGCGCGGGCGAGATGGTGCGCAGCGTCCTTTCGTACCTACACACGCAGCCGCAAACAATCGTCATCGAGCGCGTGCCGGTTGACCGTCCCGGCGTGAAGCCGAAGAAGAACACGCCGCCCGCCTACACGACGCGCGAACGCGAGCGCAGGTTTTTCATCGTGCCGGATTTGCTGGCCGTTCCCGGCTCAATCAACTTTCGCGTCATCGGCGATGATTACTTCGCGGTCGTTCCGTTCAGAGCAAACCCCGCTTCTTCTGAACTGCGCCGCGCCTACTTGCAGTATGTCCTTGACGCTTTCGTCCTACGCTACAATCGCGAAGTAGCCGAGCGACGCCCCGCGCTCAAGCAATTGATTGACGACGTAGCGAAGGCGACATCCAACATGCTCTCGCCTGACATCTTCCTGACCGTCTCGCGCTCTTTGGTCGCCGCCGCCGAGACGCGCCTCGCGGAGCTGTCGCAACTCGACGCGCTCTCGCACCGCGCGCAAAGTCAACTCGCGCAAACGACGGACGCTACACACCGCGCCGCCATCGTCAAGCAGTCGCAGGAGGAGCGCGCCCGCGCCGGCGATGAAGCGATAGCTCAACTCGCCGAAGCTTATGAACGCGGCGCCGTGCTCGCTTTCTATTTCAATGAGCAACTGCGCGGGACGGAGAGTTCGGGCTTTGACATCAGCGGCTCGTTCAGTGACATGATTGCTTCGTTTGACCCTGCGCGCGAGGGCCGCCGCCTGACGGAAAATGCTGAGGCTCGCGCGCGTGGGCTGGCTTTCCAAAAGGCGCGGCGTGAGGCGGCGCAGAAGGCGGCGCAGGAGAACGCGACCGACGCGGACGAGACAAGCCCGCGCGCCGTGCTCTTGAAGAAATTGATTGAAGTTGACGACCTGCTGCGCGCGCGCAACTACGGTGAAGCCGAGTCGCGCCTGCGCTCTCTCGTGCGGGAGTTTCCCGGCGAGCCGCGCATCTTCTTCGCCCTCGGCGAGACAGCAAGTTTGTCTGCGCGCGAGGCGACGGACGAAGTCGTGCGTGATGAGCGGCTGGATAAAGCTCTGGCGAGCTATCGTCTGGCCGTCAACTCGGCCACGGTCGAGACGGAACCCGGACTGCTCTCGCGCGCCCATTACGCCATCGCTAGCATCCTCGCCTTCCTCGAACGCAACGACGAAGCGATGAAAGAGTTCGACGCCGTTATCAATCTCGGTCGTGATATTCCGGGCAACGCTTACGACCAGGCCGTCGAAGGAAAAAAGAGATTGATGCAGCCGAAATAAACACGGCTCGCAGGAAAGTTGTCGCGCCGGAAAGTTATTCGGCTCGCCGGAAAGTCGAAAGGAGAGAGATGAAAGTAGATTTCGTCTCTCTCCTTTTTTGTTTTCCTTCGCTGTCGCCGACAGGCTTTCGCCGTCGTTTACAGCGGAGTCGCGGGCGCCGTCAAGACGCGCTCCGGGACAAGGACGCGAACGTTCGGCATCTTGACGTTCGGTATCTTGACCTTTGGCAGCTTGACGTTCATCGCTTTGATGGCGGGCAGAGCTTTGACGCTCGGCAAGCTCTGCAACTGCATGTCCGCCAACTTGATTTGCGTCGTCGTCGGAATGACTATCTCCGGCAAACTGATGTTGACGCTCGGCATCAAAATCCGCACGCTTCCCGGCGTGACGTAGACTCCGCCCGGCGCAGGGGCGTTGGTGTCCTTGCTGCGCTCAGGCGTCAGGCGGATTGTGCGCGAAGACTTGTCGCGCACGACGGTCAGCGTCATCTCGCCTTCGTCTTTATGGTTGATGGCCTTCATCAAGTCAGCCACCGTTTCGATTGCCCCGCCGTCCGCTTCCGTAATCACGTCACCGGCGCGGAGTCCGGCTTTCGCCGCCGGGCTGTCGTCGCGCACGGAAGTGATGAGCAAGCCTTTGCCGCCCGCGATGCCGAAGAAGTCTGCGAGTTGTTTGGTCAATTGCGTCGTCGTGATGCCGATGCGGCGGTTGTTGCCGAAGACGAAGCTAAAGTTGTTCTTGCCGTTCTCGTCAAACTTGAAGTTGTTCTTGCCATTGTCGTCCCATTTGAAGTCGCGCAGCTTGTCTAAATCGCCGAGGCGAAAGCCGGGCGTATTCATCGCTCCGTTAAACTCGCTGCGCTTGCCCAAAGTGACGGACAAATCCTTTTCATCGCCGCCACGGCTAATTGTCAGTCGCGCCGTGTGTTCGGGCGCGACTTCGCTAATCAAGCGGCTCAGCTTGCGCGCGCTGCCCGTCGGCTCGTTATCAAACTTCAAGATAACGTCGCCCTCGCGCAAGCCCGCGCGCTCAGCCGGACTGCCCGCCTCGACCTTCTTGACGCCGACGCCGCGCGGCTCATTGCGCAACCCGTAGCGGCCCATGTTTTCTTTGTTGATGTCTTCGGTGTAGACGCCCAGATAGCTGCCGCCCTCGAAGAAGGTGAAGACGGTCGGCGCGTCCGCCGCTCTCGGCGCTTCGAGCGACCTTGGAGTCGCCGGAGCGGTTTGCTGCCCAAGAGCGCTCGCGCCCGTTAGTAACAGCAGGGAAACAAAAAGCAGATTCAGATTTTTCAGGGTCATCATGGAAAATCCTCCCGGAAAGATTTTGGAGCTTTAACGCCGCACGCGGCGCGCAGTTCCAAAAAAAATCCGCGCGAATTTTTCAGCCGTGAATCACCCGTGAAGCGGGCGATAAACTTCGCGCTCGCCGCTTAGCTCGACGGCGAGCTTACCCTCGGAGTGAGCGAGGTCCAGATGAGCGACCGCTTCGGAGATGGCAAGGAAGCGATGCACGTCGTCCGTGCCGGGGAAGAGTTCGCGGGCCACGTCCCAGGCGGTCGCGCCCGCCTTAGGCACGACGCGAATCACGTCCTGCTGCCGCTCGCGGATGGCGCGCAGGTAACGATTGAACAGTTCTTCAAAATCCATGACCGGCTCGCCATGCCCGCCGTGAACGAGCGTCGGAGCGAACGAGCGCAGGCGCGCGAGGCTCACCATGTATTCGGCTAACGAATGAAAGCGACGCGAAGGGTCAACGGGGTCGGGCGAGAGAATCGGATTGGGCGTGATGCGCTTTAAGACGCAATCGCCCGCGATGATTGTCCGGTCGGCCTCGCGCAGAAACGAGCAGGAGCCCGGCGTGTGTCCCGGCGTATGCACGACGCGCAAAGAGCCCGTGGCAAACTCCAACTCTTCTTCGTCCGTCATCTCACGATACTGCCCATCATCGAGCGAGTCGGCATAGGCTCGCACGCCTTGATACATCCGCCGCATCGCCGCAATCTCGTCGTCGTCAATGCCTGCGCGCACGAGCAGGCGGCGGTGCTCGTCGTATTCAAGGCGCCCCGCGCGATGTCCCGTCTCCCAACCGTGAACCAGAACTTCGGCGTCCTTCGCTTCGTCGCGCAGGGAACGCGCCAGCCCGCAATGGTCTTCATGCGCGTGCGTCAGGACGATGCGCCGTATGTCGGCGACGCGAACGCGCGCCCGCCGCAATCCTTCGCGCAGAGCCTCAATCGCTTCCTTCGTCTTCGGCCCCGTGTCAATCAACGTGATGGGGTCTTCCGCGATGAGATAACAATTGACCGGCCCCACATAGAAAGGCGTCGGCACGGTGATGGGAATAATCTGCATAGCTTGAGTCTGAACTCTAAAGTCCGGCGTCTGAAGTCTGGCGCTAAGAGTCTAAAGTCTAAAGTCTGAAATCAAAAGCGCGCGGCTTTCAATTTCAGACTTCGAACTTTCGGACTCAAGACTTTTCAGTACGTGTACTTGTTCGCCTTAATCATTTCGTCTGCGATGCGCTGGCGCGCGGCGACGGTGTTGAGCGGCGTCAGCTTCGTGAAGCGACGCAGGGCCGCGAGCAGCGTGCGCAGTTCGTCGCCTTCGCTCATGGCCGCCAATGTGTTCTTCGCGTTGGCGTCAATCCGCTCGACGGCATCGTTGCAGAAGACCTGCGTGATGTCTATCAAGCGAGCGGCGGCCGCTTCGCTTCCGTTGGCAGCGAGTTTCTGCGCGCGCAGGATGGCGGACTCCATCGCGTAAGCGTCGATGATGATGTCGGCGATGCTCATCAAAATCTCTTGCTGGTCGGCGAGCGTCATCATGTACTTTTGCGCCGCCGTGCCGAGCGTCATCAAGGCGACCTTCTTGGCATTGCGCGCCAGCTTCAACTCAGCCGCCAACACGCTTTCGTCTTCGTCAAAGCCGCCCATCGAAGGCGACAGCACTTCGTCCATCAAGCTTTGCGCGGCGGGCAGGAGCGCGAGCTTGCCCGTCATCGCGCGCTTCATCAACATGCCGGGAATGAGCATGCGATTGATTTCGTTGGTGCCTTCGAAGATGCGATTGATGCGCGAATCGCGGTACGCCCTTTCAGCCGGATAGTCAGCCGAATAGCCGTAGCCGCCGTAAATCTGCACCATCTCGTCAACGACGAAGTTGCAATACTCCGACAGCGCGACTTTGATAATCGAGCATTCCGCCGCGTACTCTTCAATCGAGCGCAGCTTCGCGTCCGTGTCTTTGTCGTCGCCGATGGCCGACTCAATCAAGCCGAGCGTGCGATAGACCATTGACTCGCCGACCCAGGTGCGAATCGCCTGCTCCGCGAGCTTCGCCTTTATCGCGCCGAACGATGAGATTGACTTGCCGAACTGCTGCCGCTCGTTCGCGTAGCGCACGGAATCCGTGATGGCGAGCTTCATGCCGCCGACGCACATCGCGCCGAGTTTGAAGCGACCGATGTTGAGAATATTGAAAGCTATCTTCGCGCCCTTGCCGACTTCGCCCAACAGATTCTCGACCGGCGTTTTGACATCCGCGAGCACAAGAGCGGTCGTGCTCGAACCCTTGATGCCCATCTTGTGTTCTTCGGCGCCGCTGGTTAATCCTTCCTGCCGCTCGACGATGAAGCCGCTGAACTTGTCGCCGTCAACCTTGGCGAAGACGACGAAGAGGTCTGCGAAGCCGCCGTTGGTAATCCACATCTTCTCGCCGTTCAGGATGTAATGCGTGCCGTCGTCGCTCAAGCGCGCCGTCGCCTTGGCCGCCAGCGCGTCCGACCCTGAGCCTGCTTCCGTCAAAGCGTAGGCCGTGATGATTTCGCCCGCCGCGATCTTCGGCAGATACTTCTGCTTCGCCGCCTCCGTGCCGAAGTAGATAATCGGCAAGAGGCCGATGCCGCTCTGCGCGCCGAGCGTGGTGGCGAAGCTGGCCGCGCGGCCCGCGCCTTCGCCGACGAGACAGCCGCTCGTCTGGTCGAGCCCGAGGCCGCCGTACTCTTCCGGTATGTTCGCGCCAATCAAGCCCAACTCAGCTGACTTTTTAATCAACTCGCGGGCCAGCGTCCAGTCGTGCTTTTCCAGTTCGTCAATGCGCGGCACGACTTCCTTGTCAACAAACTCGCGCGTCGTCTCCGCAATCATCCGGTGCTCTTCCGTGAAATCCTCCGGCGTAAAAATTCCTGCGGGCGCGCTCTCCTCAATCAGAAAACTTCCGCCCGCGACCATTCGTTTCTCTTCAACCGTGGCTGACATACGAGCTATCCTTTCCCTTCAATCAAATAGTGACAAGTAACAAGTGACGAGCAAGAACAAGCGATGAGCGATGAGCGATGAGCAAAGAGCCTTTGTGCTTTAACTCGTCACTCGTCACTCTTAACTTGTCACTGTCTTAAGCGATTCGTTCAAAAATTCCCGCCGCGCCCATGCCGCCGCCGACGCACATCGTGACCATCCCGTAGCGGCCCTGACGGCGTTCGAGTTCGCGCAAAATGGTGGCCGTCAACTTCGCGCCCGTGCAGCCCAGAGGATGACCGAGCGCGATGGCTCCACCGTTGACGTTGACCCGTTCGGGGTCGAGTCCCAACTCTTTGATGACGGCCAGCGATTGCGCCGCGAAGGCTTCGTTCAGTTCGATGACATCAATCTGGTCAAGCGAGAGGCCAGCCAGCTTCAAGGCTTTCGGGATGGCGAAGACGGGGCCGATGCCCATCTCTTCGGGCGGGCATCCGGCGGTCGCGTAGGCGACGAAGCGCGCCAGGGGCTTCAGGTTCAACTCGCGCGCCCGCGCATCCGACATCACGATGGCCGCCGCCGCGCCGTCGGACATCTGCGACGCATTGCCCGCCGTAATCGTCCCTTTGACATGAAACGCGGGCCGCAGCTTCGCCAGTCCTTCGAGCGAGCTATCACGACGCACGCCCTCGTCTTCCTTGAAGACAATCTCGCGCCGCGTCTTGCGTCCCTTCTCGTCCAACTCTTCGACCTCGACGGTGAGCGGCACGGTTTCGTCCTCAAACTTCTGCGCGTCGAGCGCGGCGGCTGCCCGCTCATGAGAACGCAGCGCGAAGGCGTCCTGCTCCTCGCGCGAAATCTCGTGCTTGCGCGCGACGTTCTCGGTCGCCAGTCCCATGTTGAGATAAAAGTCCGGGTAGTGTTCGACGAGGTACGGGTTCGGGCGAATGGTGTGGCCGCCCATCGGAATCATGGACATCGTTTCGAGTCCGCCCGCGACGACCACTTCCGCCCCGCCGACGCGAACGCGGTCAGCCGCCAGCGCGATTGATTGCAGCCCAGACGAGCAGAAACGATTAATCGTCATCGCGCTCGTCGAGACGGGCAGCCCTGCGCGAATCGCCGCCGCCCGCGCGGTGTTCATGCCCTGCTCGGCCTCCGGCATCGCGCAGCCCATAATCACGTCTTCAATCTCCGATAACTCCAGGCCTTCGCAACGCGCAATCGCTTCACGAATGACCGCCGCGCCCATTTCATCTGGCCGCGTATTCTTCAAGGTTCCCTTCGGGGCTTTTCCCACTGCCGTCCGCACGGCAGAGACAATCACTGCTTCTCTCATCAATTTGTGCCTCTGATTTCTTTCAACTTCCACCGCCGCCGCCAAGAGCGCAAGCGCGCAAGCGATAACGCGCGAGCCGCTCTCTCATCAAACTTCAACGCCCTTCACGCAGCGCCGCTTCAACTTCCTTGAGCGGCAACACGCGCCGCAGCTCTCGCGGGTCGAGCGAGACTAGAAAGCCGCGCTTGCCGCCGTTGATGTAAATCAACGGCAACTCGAAAATCGTTCGCTCCGCATAGATTGGCAAACGGCTGCGCGTTCCGAACGGGCTCGTCCCGCCGACCATGTAGCCCGTTTGCTTCTGCGCCGTCGCAGGCTCGCACGGCTGCACGCTTTTGACTCCGATGACCCGCGCCAACTGCTTCGTAGAGACTTCGCAGTCGCCGTGCATCAGGACGATGAAGGCCGCGCGCTCGTCCGTCTCCAACACCAACGTCTTGACCACCGCATGCTCTTTAACGCCGAGCGCTTCAGCCGAATGCTTTGTGCCGCCGCGCTCGACGTAATCATAAAGATGCGGCTCAAATTCAACTCGTTCATCGCGCAGCATGCGGATGGCCGGAGTCACCGGATACTTCATAAGCGATTTCGGATTTCAAATTTAAGAGTTCGAGCCATCAAGCCGTAGAGCCTTCGAGCTTGAGCCCTTGAAACTAATTCCTCAAAGGCTTGCCCGTCTTCAGCATGTTGGCGATGCGCTCCTGCGTCTTGCGCTGGCTGACGAGCGAGAGAAACGCTTCGCGCTCAAGGTCAAGCAGGTATTGTTCGGACACTCGCGCCGGATGATTCAAATCGCCGCCCGTCAGTATGCGCGCCAGCTTCTCGCCGATGAGCGCGTCGTGCTCCGAGATGAAGCCGCCGCGCTTCATTTGATGTATGCCGAGCTTCAAGGTCGAGAGCGCGGATTGACCGAGAGCCAGAATGTCTGTGCGCGGCTGCGGCCTCGTGTAGCCGGTCGCGTGCAGAGCCAGGACTTCCTGCTTCGCGTCGGCAATCAAGCGGTCGCGGTTCATCGAAACCGAATCGTCCTCGCCGAGAAATCCGAGCGAGCGCGCCTCTTCGGCTGAGGTTGCGACCTTCGCCATGGCGATAGTCTCAAACGCGCGTTTGATGAAAGGGAACGGGTCAACGTCGTCCGCGTTCTTCGGAATCGAATCGAGGGCGCGCAACGTCATCTCCTTCGTGCCGCCGCCCGCCGGAATAATCCCGACGCCGACTTCGACCAGACCGATGTAAGTCTCCGCGGCGGCCCTCACGCGGTCTGCGTGCAAGACCATCTCGCAGCCGCCGCCGAAGACCATCTGAAACGGCGCGACCACGACCGGCTTCGCCGAATAGCGCAAGCTCATCGTCGAGTTTTGGAAGACGCGCACCATCATGTCCAACTCTTCCCAGTTCTCTTCCTGCGCCTCCAACAGCATCAACATCAAGTTCGCGCCGACGCAAAAATTCACGCCCTGATTGCCGACGACAAGGCCCAGGAAATTCTTTTCGACTTCGGCCAGAGAAGCCTTGAGCATCTGCAACGTGTCGCCGCCGATGGCGTTCATCTTCGAGTGAAATTCGAGACACGCCACGCCGTCGCCCAAGTCAATCAAGGACGCGCCCGCGTTCTTCTTGATCACGCCCGTCCGGTCTTTGACCGACTTGAGCACGATGACGCCCGGCTGCTCGTTGACCGCGACGTAATTGCCCGCCGCGAAATCAAAGTAGAACTGCTGGCCCTGCTCGTTCTTGTAAAAGGATGTCGCGCCCGCGTCCAGCATCCGCTGCACGTTGGCCGGGACAGCCGCGCCTTCTTCCTTCATCCGCGCCACAGACTTTTCGACGCCGATGGCGTCCCAAGCCTCAAAGATGCCAAGCTCCCAACCGAAGCCCCACTTCATCGCGCGGTCAACCTCGACCACAGTGTCCGCGATTTCGGGAATGCGATTGGCCGCATAGCCCATCGTGCGCGAGAAGGTCTTCCACAAAAACGCGCCCACGCGGTCTTTGCTCCACACCAGAGCCTTGACGCGCTCCGGCGTCAACTCTATGTTCTTCGCCATCTCAAGCGCGGGCAGTTTAACTTTCTGCGCGGGCTTGTATTCGAGCGAAGCGTAATCGAGCGTCCAGATGTCCGGCTTGCCGCCCTCGCCCTTCTGCTTCCGGTAGAACCCGCCCTTAGTCTTGTTGCCCAACATCCCGCTTAGAATCATGTCCGACAGAAAGACCGGAGCCTTGAAGATGTCGCGCTCTTCGTCTTCGGGCAAGGCTTCGTAAAGATTCTTGACGACGTGGCCGAAGACATCGAGGCCGACCAAATCGAACGTGCGGAAGGTCGCGGACTTCGGACGACCGACAGCCTGGCCCGTCATCTTGTCAACTTCTTCCACAGTGTAGCCGTCGTCGAGCATCGTCCTTATCGTCACCATCGCGCCGAACGTGCCGATGCGATTGGCGATGAAGTTGGGTCGGTCTTTGGCCGCGACGACGCCCTTGCCGAGCCGCTGCTCCAGAAAGCCGTAGACGGCGCAAGCGACTTCCGGCTTCGTCCATTCCGTGCGAATCAACTCGACGAGTTGCAGGTAGCGCGGCGGGTTGAAAAAGTGCATGCCAAGAAAATGAGCCTTGAAATCATCGGAGCGTCCCTCTGCCAATTCCTTAATCGGAATGCCGCTCGTGTTCGACGCGACCAACGCGCCCGACCGCCTGTGCTCTTCGACGCGCTCGTAGAGACTGCGCTTGATGTCCAGATTCTCGACGACCGCTTCGATAATCAAATCGCAATCCTTCAGACGCTTCATGTCGTCGTCGAAATTTCCGACCGTCACCAGCGCGGCCAACTCAGGCGTGAAGAAGGCCGCGGGCTTGGCCTTCTTCGTTGCTTCAAACCCGGCCCGCGCAATCCGATTGCGCACGACGCCGGATTCGAGCGTCAATCCTTTGGCCGCTTCCTCCGGCGTCAATTCACGCGGAACAATGTCCAGAAGCAGCGTCGGGATGCCTGCGTTCGCCAGATGCGCGGCAATCTGCGCGCCCATCGTGCCTGCCCCAAGAACAGCCGCCTTTTCAATTCGCAACATACTTTCGAGAGAACCTTTCCAACCGAGAAATCATGCAACGCGAAAACACCATATCATACTGAATGAGCATTCATTCAGCAAGGCGAAAACGCCCGCCGGCGAAAGCGCAGGCTTAATAGTGTGATTATAAACTCCGGCATAAAGTGAGAAGTGAAGCGCGTCGAGCGGGAAAGTCGCTCTTGTTGCGCGACAGTGGCCCAAGGGCGTGGGTTGATGAATGGCGCGACCGTTTTGGATTTGAGTAGAGCTTAACTATCGTTGTCTCTAAGACTCTGCCGGTGGTATTATTTGGCCTCGCAATCGTCACACCGGTTGGAACTCAACAGCCGGCTTGCAATCTATCTTCCAGCGCTCCGTGGCCATAGCTCTTCTTTCTGGCGTTATACCTTTCGCGCGGCGCGACACGATTTTGAAGGAACATCGGCCCCCATGTCACTAGCAATCCTATTCGCCCTGCTGCTAGTCTTAGGCAAACCCGGCCCGACACCGACCCCGGAGCCGCCTCCGCCGCCGAAGCCTTCCATTGTGGTTTCCTTCGAGCGGCAGAACGTCAGGGAAGACGACTTGTTGCCGGGCAAAGTCCTCATCTCGAACGAGTCCAAGTACGACTTGACCGACGCGCGGCTCTCGCTGACCGGCCCGCAGTTTCTCGAATGGCATCTGGATTCCTGCGAGGGGCGTCAACTCGCGCCCAACCTCGCGCTCAACTCCGAGCCACAATCCATCGGCCCCATCGCGGCCAACGCGACCATCCAATGCTACATGAGCGGCAAGACCGGCAATAAGATTGATGTCGGCGAGTTCAACGTGCTCTTCACCTTGCGCTATCGCTGGACTGTGGACAAGTCCACCGCGGAATCGTTCGTGACCAGCGAAAAGACTGTCAAGATGAATCTGCTCGGGAGCGAGAGCGTGGCCGGCATCCCGGTCGCGCTCGCCAACTACATCGTGCCGGGGCTTATCTTCTGGGTCATCGTCGGCCTCTTCGGCGTGCCCTGGAAAACGGACGCTCTCGGCGACAAAATGATTTACAGCGTCCTCGTCTCGCTTCTTTTCGTAGGCTTCGGCGCGCTGCTCGACTACTTTAATTTGACCAGCAAACTGAGCGTCAGCCGGGGCATCAGCTTGTCGGGCCTGAGTTGGCTGGCGGCGGCGGGCCTCGTCGCGGGCGTCGTGTTCGGCGGCACAGACAGCGGTATCCGCTACCTCTTGCGCAAGCGGCTCATCGACCCGCGAGACGACGAGTTTACGCTGCTCAGAAAACTATTAGTTCTCAACACGAAGGCTGCAACCCCCAAGTCCATCATCAAGCTGAAGGAAGGGAATGCCGAATACGTCGGCTCGCTTTCGGCTTACCAAGGCAACAGGTACTACCTAGTTGGCTGGTACCGGGTGGATTTGAACGAACTCCCGGCAGAGATTCCGCAGAGCGTGGTGGACAGCCTCGTCAAATTCAAGTCAGGCGGCTCGCAGCTTGACCTGTTCGACCTGGCCATGGAGCGCAACCTGCTGAAAGTCTCAGACTCGATTCAGAAGCCGGAAGCCGATAACGCAGGATTGACGGGAGCCTTTGACGGCCCCGGCAAGTGGACGGAGAGTGAAGTCTCCTTCTACACCTTTGACGCGCAGGGATGGGAGACTTCGCCCATCGTCGTCGAGGGCGAGCCGCCGGTTCACCCTAAAAAATAAGGGCCGGCCACAAGGGCCGGCTGAGTGTGTTATGTTTGAGACTTTAACTCTGTGTCTGCCTCACTACATGATGCGAGCGAGCAACAGATTGAGCGTGCCCCCAACTATTGATTCAGGTCAGTGTCACTCTTGTGTATCCGACCTGTGGTGCGAGCGTTACTGCTACTGGCAACCCTACGAATAGAGTTGGTGGTAGCCAGGTCACAGCCCTTTCAGCGCGTACGCCGGTTTGAGTCAACGCGTCCGCCGACCAAACATCACCGTGGGTACCGGAACCCGCAACGGGCGCGTGAACGCCTCGTTGATCGAGCCGGGCCGGATTTTATCTCTGCTCCGCACGCCCGTCAAATAAATTTCGGGCCGAAGGGGACAAGGCATGAATGCGAATTTCTCCGAAGTTGACATACACGTCTTCGATGTTCACACGACGGTCAGGCCGCTCGTCGTCGACGACTGCTTCCAAACCGGGTTCGAGTTCATCGCGCAACCGGACGGCTATCGTCAACGATACAAGGACGGGCCGACGACGCTGACGCCCTCGTTCAACTTTCATCCGCTGTCTGGAAAGCTACGAAAGCACAATCAATTTTGGAAGAACTACCTGCTGCTTCAGGACAGCGACTACTGGGAGCTTCAGTTGCCGTTCGTGTGCAGCTTTAAGCGGCCACCTGTCGCCCTCCATCTTGAGGGAGCGAACTTCGTGGGCAGCGTCAAGGCGCGCATCTACCTGTCCGCTCTGGGCTGGTCGTCGAACCTTGATATTTACCTCACAGGCGACATCAAGCTTCCGCAGTTGCGCGACTTCATCGGCTCGCTGCGCGGCATCCAGCCCGCGCTGCCGGGCGGCGCCAGTCTCCTGCTTAAAACGGAGGATGGCGATTGGCAGCCCGCCAGTCTCTCCGAAATCTTCGCCCACTTCCGCGCCCTCCTGCTCGCAGAGATTTACTCGCCTGACTCGCCGCCGCATGCCATTCGTCACGAGGAGCGACAGTTCGTTATCTCGCTCGCCGAGTTTGACGGGCCGATTACCAGCTTCCGGCAGACGCCGCGCGGCGAAGGCATGACCGAGGCCGACCGCGCCATGCTCTACAGCGTTCTGCGCGGCAGGAACTTTGACGTTGCCGGTTTCAGGAAAGAGATTATCGCGCAGCCCGTCACCGTCACCGCCTTCGCCGACCGTCAAGACTTCATGCTGACCAATTTCGACTACGGGACGCTGATGTTTCTACAGCAGGGCGCGAAGAAGCAGAGCGGCGCGCGCGGCCCGCTGAGATGCTTCGCCTCCAACGTGCGCAGTCTTTCCTGTATGACCTGGATGCTCTACTACTTTTATCAGGACTCGCAGCAAGCCGCGACGGAGAATGCGACCGTCGCCGCCCTGCGCGCCGCCGTCAAGGCAGACCTTCAACAACTGCGCGACCGCTCAAGCAACATCCCGACCACCACCAACACCAGTCTCAGGTACGCCAAAACCCTTTTCGGCAACGACAAGATTAAAAGACTCAAGCTCTGAAGTAGCTAATCGGTGCAGTCAACCGGCGAGCCCGTAGAGATTGCTTGATTAGTTTGAAGGAAGGCTCTATCGCGGATGCCGCGGGCGCGACGCCGCATGACGGGCGAATCAGTAGTTCGTCAGAATCGCTTCCGGGGCGAAGCCCATCCGGCTCAGACGGTCGCGCGTTTGTTCAATCATCTCGCGCGAGCCGCAGATGAGGGCGACGGGAGCTTGGAGGTCTGGGATGATATGGTCGAGCAAGCTTTGGACGTAGCCGGTCGGGCCTGACCAATCGTGGCCGTCGGGGCGCGAGATGACCTGTCGCAGTTCGACGCCCGCGTCTTCCCAACCATCGGTTTCGTCGCGGTAGCAGAAATCGTCGGGCGTGCGCGCCCCGTAAAGGACGACGAGTTGGCCGTAGTCCTCGCGGTGTTTGAGCACGTGGCGCAGGGCCGAGCGCAGCGGCGCGACGCCCGTTCCCATCGCCACGAAGATGAGGTCGCGGCCCCGATGCTCGCGCAAAGGGAAGCCCTGTCCGACAATCTCCAACAGTTCAACGCGGTCGCCTTCCTTCATCTCGAAGAGAGCATCGCTCGCGCCCTTGCCGCGTTTGACGAGAAACTCAAGCTCCGCATCTTCGGGCGCGCTGGCGAACGCGAAGTATGACGGGCCGTGCGCGCCTGCGCGCAGGACGGCGACCTGTCCGGGCAGAAACGAGACATCGCGCGCGGCGTCTGCTCCCTCCGGCAGCATGTCGAACGAGCGCACGTTGCGCCCCTCATCGCGCGCCCGTTTGATGACGAGCGTGCGCCCCGCTTGCTCTTTCATGGATGCTTCCTGAGACAATTCAAAAACGCTTTCCGTCGTCAACACTTTTTCCGTCGTCAAAGCTTGAAGATGAAGCTCAAGCTTCCGCGTGTGAAGCTCAAGCTTCTTCGTAGAGTTGGTCAATCACCTCGCGGTATTTTTCGTCAACGACGCGGCGTTTGACTTTGAGCGTCGGCGTTAGCTCGCCGCCGTCAATCGTAAATTCATGTTCGAGCAGGGCGATGCGTTTGACGCGCTCATACTTTGCCAGCTCGGTCGTGTGCGTGGCTATCTGTCGCTCGAAGAGGTCAACGATGCGCGGGTGTTTGCAAAGCTCTGCGGGCGCGCTGGCGTCTATGCCTTTGAGCGCGGCATACGAGCGTATCTGTTCCCAATCAGGCACAATGAGCGCGGCGGGAAACTTGCGCCCGGCGCCAATCAGCACAACTTGATTGACGAAGCGCGAGCCTTTTATCATCTGCTCAATGGGTTGCGGGGCGATGTACTTTCCGCCGGAAGTTTTGAACAACTCTTTCTTGCGGTCGGTGATGCGCAGGAAACCTTGCTCGTCAATCCTGCCGATGTCGCCGGTCTTAAACCAGCCGTCTTCGGTGAAGACCTCGCGCGTCGCCGCAGGCTTGTTAAAGTAGCCGAGCATCACGTTCGGCCCGCGCGTCTCTATCTCGCCGTCGTCGGCGATTCTCACTTCGACATTGCGGATGGGACGGCCCACCGTGCCGACAGCGTTCTCTTGCAGCGTGCAGCCGGAGATGACGGGCGACGTTTCGGTCAGCCCGTAGCCCTGAACGATTTGCATGCCTGCGCCCGCGAAGACGTAGCCAATCTCTTCGGGCAGGGCGGCTCCGCCCGCGATGAAAAATCGTATGCGGCCGCCGAGCGCGTCTCGCCACTTCTGAAAGACTAGACGCGAGGCCAGACGATATTTGAGAGCGAGCATGGGCGAGACTTTGCGCCCGGCGAGCGAGCGTTGCGCGTGAGCTTTGCCGGTCGAGACGGCCCACGCGAGCAAGCCCGCTTTGACGCGCCCGCCTTCCGCCGCTTTATCTTTGATGCGCTGGTAAATCTTTTCGAAGAGACGCGGCACGCCGATGAAGATGGTCGGATTAACCTCGCGGAAATTCTCGCCGAGCTTCTCAATCGATTCCGCGTAGAAGACGCGCATCCCGTGATGTATGTACATGTACATCGCGAGGCGTTCGAGGACATGCGAGAGCGGCAGCACGGAGAGCGCGACATCCGTTTTGTAATAGTCGAAGTGCTCGCCGCAATCAATCAAGTTTGAGACGAGGTTCGAGTGCGTCAGCATGACGCCCTTCGGCTCGCCCGTCGTCCCCGAAGTATAAATGATGGTCGCAATGTCGTCAGGCTTGACGGCCTGCGCCAACTCTTCGTTCGCTTGCGCCGCGCCGCCGGAGTTGCCGCGCTCTTCCAGTTGCTTGAGCGTCAGGCCGTCGCCGGCGTCCACCGCGCGCCCTTCAAAAAAGATGACGTGCTCAAGCTCCGCGCATTCGGCCAGCGCGGACTTGAGTTGCTCGAATTTCTCGCGGCCCTGAATGAAGAGAGCGCGCGCGCCGGAGTCTTTCAGAATGTAGGCGGCCTGCGCGGGCGTCAGCGTCGAATAGATTGGCACGTCCACCGCGCCCGCGAATTGACAGCCCGCGTCAGAGAGCGTCCATTCGACGCAGTTGTCGGAGAGCAAGGCCACGCGGTCGCCGCGACGAATGCCGAGCGAGTGTAGGCCGAGCGCGATGGAGCGCGCGCGCCGGAGCATTTCGTCCGAAGAGATGGCACGCCACGCGCCGTCCCGTTTGTAGTTGAGCGTGTCGGGCTTCGGATGCTCGCGCGCGGCGTGCTCGAACATTTCGGCGAGCGTCGCGGGCTCGTTCGCGTAGAGCGGAACGCGCGGCGGGCGCGAGATGAAGACCTGCTCTGCAAGCGGCGATGCGGTCGTCTTCATCGCGGGCTCACCCCGTTGAGAAAAATGTCGAGCACTTGCTCGGCCAGCGGCGCGAGCTTGTAGCGTCGCTTCGAGAGAATCCAGTTGGTCGCCATTTCATCGAGCGCGCCGAAGAAGATTTTGGCGATGACCTTCGCGTTCAACTCAGCGCGAAAGACGCCCGCCGCCTGGCCTTCGATGATGACGCCTTTTATCAAGCCCAAATATTCGGCAAAGCCAGCGGCGGAAAACTCCTCCATAAACTTTGTCGAGCCGCGCAGTTCAACTTGAAAGACGACGGCCAAGTCGCGGTCTGTGCTCATGCGTTCGAGATGAAGTTGAGCGATGCGGCGCAGCTTTTCGCGCGGGTCTGTGATGCCGGACAATTGCTTGCGCCCCTCGGCAATCGCTTCCTCCATCGTCCGGTCGAAGATGGAATGAAGAATCTCTTCCTTGCTTTTGAAGTAGAGATAGACCGTGCCGTCGGCGACGCCCGCCGCGCTGGCGATGTCCGCCACCTTCGAGTTGAAGTAGCCGTTTCCGGCGAAGACGCGCGTCGCCGCGCGCAGGATTGCCTCGCGCTTATCGGCGACGGCGGGGCGAGCGGAAGAGAGGGAACGAACCATAATTTAGCTTGTGGATTGTAGCTTCCGGGATTCTGGACGAACGCGCTGCTCTGTGCAGCCCACGTCGCCGGATTAGCCGAAAAGAGCGAGGCTTTCATCGCTCGCCGCCGTCCGAAACCTTGAGTCCAAACTTGCCGGGGCGCATCACTGAATGAATCATCACTCAGTCAGATGCGCTTAGCCTAAACCGAACGACGCCGGTTTGTCCAACCGCAGGCGCGTCGAAAGTTTGAGGCGCGACGAAAGTTTAGCGACGCGGGAGTTCGGCCTCGTCTTCTTCAAGCGCGCCGTGCTCTTCGGGCGGCAGCGGCTCCGTGGCGGCCAACTGCAAAGGGCCGCCGCGCAGGCGAAGCTCGCTTTGCGGAAAGGGAATCTCGATGGCTGCTTCGTTGAAGAGCCGCCGGATTCGATAGTTGATGTCGCTTTTGACTTGCGGGTGACGGCGCGGGCGGTCAGTCCAGACGAGCAGGCGAAAGTTAAGCGACCAGTCGCCGAAGCCCAGAAATTGCACGCTCGGCTTCGGCTCAGTCAAGACGAACTGGACGCCCTCGGCGGCGCGCAGGAGCGTCTGCGTCACAAGGTCAACGTCCGAATCGTAGGAGACGCCAATCGGAATCGAGAGACGCGAGCGGCGCTCGCCGTATGACCAGTTAATCAAGTTCTGGTTGACGAGCTTTGAGTTAGGCACGATGGCGGCGATGTGGTCGTTGGTCATCACGATGGTCGTGCGCAGGTTGATGCTCTGGACGCGCCCTTCGGTCAGCTTGCTGTCGGGGCCGCTGATGGTGATGAAGTCGCCGACGCGCACGGGCCGCTCGAAGAGCAGGATGAAGCCGGAAGCGATGTCGCCCGCGATGTACTGCAAGCCGAAGCCGATGCCGACCGAGAGAGCCGTGAAGACGACGGCGAGCGTCGTCAGGTCTGCATTGAACGCCGTGCGGAACGCGACCAGCGCGCCGATGACGATGATGAAGTAGTGCAGCAAGCGCAGCAGCGTGTACTGCAAACCGGCGTCAATCCGTTTGCGCCCCTCCATCCGGCGGCTGAGAAACGCGCGCACCGAGCGCGAGATGATGATGGCAATCAACAACGCGCTGAGGCCGATGAGCACGCTCGTCAAGGAGACTTCGAAGTTGCCGATGGTGAACTTGTGATTGATGTATGACCAGAGCCACTTCAGAGAATTCGTCCAGTCTTGCAGCCACACGCCGGGAAACGGCGTCAG
Organism: Blastocatellia bacterium; assembly: GCA_033855775.1. Classification (GTDB taxonomy): domain Bacteria; phylum Acidobacteriota; class Blastocatellia; order Pyrinomonadales; family Pyrinomonadaceae; genus DASVTR01. The sequence goes on from JAWVFT010000066.1 coordinate 48,216, forward strand.
CCGCGCTCCCTCGCCATGCGTCCTCGCCAGTCCGCTCAAACTTTTCATCAACACTTTCGTTCTCCTCCCGCTTGTTCAGATGGCGTCGCCCAAACTAACGAGCGCGCCCTCGCCGCAAGCGTCCTCAAAACAATCGAGCCGTCGCGTGCGCTTCCTGTGGGGGCGCGGCGTGCGGCTCGGATGGGGAACGCTCTCGCTGAAATAATCTGGCGGAGGGGACAGGACTCGAACCTGCAAGCGTTTTCACGCGGCAGTTTTCAAGACTGCTGCCTTACCAATTAGGCTACCCCTCCGCGCGCTTCACACTATACCGCACGCCTTCGGATTGGCTCAACTCAACGTTCATCGTCGGCGCTCGACGAACAAAGCGAACCGGAGCGGAGTTCAAGCGCGCTCTTGCCGCTCGTTATCCGCGCCCGCGTCGTCTGCCGTGAACAATGTCGGCTTGAGCCGTTAAGCCTGCTCGACCTCGAAATAGCCCGCGCCCATGAAGCGACACTGGCCGCTGACCGTGACGCGCGTAATCTCGCCGTCGCGTTGCTCTATGCCAATCTTGATGAAACTCGGGCGACCCATTTCGATGCCCTGCTCGCTGATGAGTTCGACCGCTTGAGCCGCCGCGACGACCGCGTGCTTTACCATGTAGCAACCGAGCGGGCCGCTGGCTCCGCCCGTCGCGGGGTCTTCGTTGATGCCGAAGGTAGGCGCGAACATACGGCTGTGAACGCTTGAGCCTGCATGCTCAACCTCCGTCGTGAAGACGAAGACCTCCGGCGGAACAACATCGCGCAAGGCTCTCTCCCAGACATCGAGGCGAAAGCGCGTCCGGCGAATGGCTTCGAGATTTTTGAGCGGCACGAAGAGAAACGGCACGCCGCACGAAACGACTTCGACGGGCAGCCCCGTCGCAGTGATTGCTTCCGCTTCGACCGAGAGCATCTCCGCGACCGCTTCAACATCCGTCAGGCGCGGGCCGAAGACCGGCAGCGGTTGCTGCATCTGAATCCAATCGGGAACGCCTGCTTCGTCAAACTCTATCGTCACCGGAATCGTGCCGACGCCTTCTTCAAAGTTGACACGCGCGTCTGTCTCCCCGCGTTTGATGAAGCCTTCCCGCGAGAGCACGTAGGCCGTGCCGACGGTCGGGTGGCCAGCCATCGGCAGTTCGGCCAGCGGCGTAAAGATGCGGACGCGGAAATCGTTCTGCGCGTCTCGCGGCGCGGACACGAAGGTCGTCTCCGATAGATTCAACTCTCTGGCCAAAGCCTGCATCAGTTGGGTGGGCAACTCTCCTGCTTCGGGAAAGACCGCGAGTTGATTGCCGCCGAACGCGCGGCTCGTAAAGACATCGACCAATCTGTAGTTTAATTTTCTCATCTAAACGCCTGCTCCGGTTTCGTCTCTCCAAAATTTTTTCAGCTTTTCAACGATGAAATTCATGCTATATTGAGATTGACGGTCGGGCTTTATGAAGGCTCGCCGTCGTCAAACGAGACTGCCCTTGAAGTTGTGGCCGGACTTCTCATTGATTCCCGCTGGCCGACTTCCGCTAATCCAAAGCATCTTTCGCGGCTTCCCGTCGTTCATCAACACCAGAGCGTTGAAGCCGAAGCTCAATCGAATTTCGAGGAGTTAAAAAAAATTCCATGCCTATGAATCATTGCCCGAACTGCGGCAGAGCCTACGCGCCGCACTCCGCGATGTGCCCGCCCTGCAACTACTGGTTTAGCGCGCCCGCCGCTTACGGAGCCTTAGAGGCGGCTGCGCCTTCGGGCTTCAACAAACAACAGCTTGGCGGCTTTGCGGGCGCGGTTCTGCTCGTCGTCGGACTCTTCATGCCGCTCGTCGGCGTTCCCTTCTTCACGCTCAATTACTACAGCCTCAGCCAATTTTCCAGCCTCGCCGGTCTGGGCTTTTTCCTGCTGCTGCTCTGCGGCGTCGGGGCGTGCGTGCTGGCCGCCACGCGGCGTTACGAGTCGCTGAAGTGGCCGGGCCTCGGCGCGCTCCTGATTCTTGTTTACACTTTCTACACCATCAGTTCCAAACTCGCCGAAGCGAAAACCGAGATGGTCAGGAATCTGGCGAGCATGCCGGAAGGTCAGGGCGGCCCGTTCAAAGGAATGGGCGACGCCTTCATGAACATGATTCAGATGCAATGGGGTTGGGCCGTGCTCGCCGCCGGAGCCGTCCTGCTCCTGGTCGCAAGCGTCCTGAAAGACGAACGATAAACTACAGTCCAAAGTCCAAGGTCAAAGCATTAGTCCAAAGTCCAAGGTCAAAAGCACGGCTGGACTTTAGACTTTGGACTTGATTTAGCTTGTCCCTTTAGCCGTCTCAGCGACAAGCAAGTCAACGACATCTTCGTAGCGTCCGGCTTTGGCGTAGGCGGCGCGTTGACGTGTCGCGCCTGTCCCGCGCGCGGTCGTTTCATTCACGAGAGCTTCTATCTCATCCCACTCTTCGTGCTCTTCGAGCGACGGGCGCAAGGCCGCGAGAAACTCTTCCACCAACTCAAGCGCAGGGACGGCGCGCTTGTTTCTCACGTCAATCAAATCCGCGTCCAGCCCGTAGCGCGCCGCGCGCCACTTGGCCGAGCGCAGCAGTTCCGGGCGAACGTCTTCGACCACCACGCCGCGCATCGCTTCCGCATAGCACACGCGCACGAGAGCGCGCACGAGGCCCGCTATCATCACAGCCTCATCCACCGTCAGGCAGACATCCGTGACGCGAAACTCCAACGTCTCGAAGCGAGCGCTTGGGCGCGCGTCCCAGTAAATCTTCGTCCCGTCCGTGATGCTTCCGGTCGCCACCAGCGACTCGACCAGTTCGTCATACGCTGCGCGCGACGAGAAGACCTGCGGCGTTCCGGCCATCGGCCAGCGTCGCCAGAGTTGCGTGCGAAAGCTTGAGTAGCCCGTGTCCGCGCCGAGCCAGAAAGGCGAGTTGGCGCTCAAGGCCAGCAGCGTCGCCAGCCACGGGCGCGAGCGATTCATCACCTCTATGGCCGCCTCGCGGTCGCGTATGCCGACGTGCACATGACAGCCGAAAATCAACTGCTCGCGCGCCAGTTGTTGATACTCCTGCTCGATGCCGACGTAGCGCGCCTTCGGCGTCACCTGCTGGTCTTCCCAGTGTGAAAAAGGATGCGTCCCGGCGGCGGCGATTCGGTTGTCCTGTTTCTCAGCCGCCGCGATGACTTCGCGCCGCAGTCGCACAATCTCTGCGCGCACGTCCGTGAGCGTGCGACAGATGGGCGTCCCGATTTCAATTTGCGAGAGATACAACTCCGGCGTCACATGCTTGCCCATAGCTTCCTTCGCTTCGGGCATAATCTGTTGTTGCCGCGATTGCAACTCGCGCGTCCGCGGGTTGATAATTTGATACTCTTCCTCGACGCCGACCGTAAACTCTTCCCCGTTTGTCATTATCCGCTGCTCCCTCTTGTTCTGCTCTGGCCGCGCCTTCCAATCGTACCGGAACGCGCGATTTCTACTTGTAACACAAAAAGCGCGCCACCCACGCCTGCGCCCGGTCTGACTCAAGTCTGCCCCAAGTCTGGGCTCTCTGGCGCGTCTTTTGCTTGTAGTAGGGTGAAAGGTTATTTCAGGTACTAAAATAGTACGAATAGCTAATCTGAAGCCGAGCATGATGCAGTCTTAAGCGTCATTTACATGCAATGCGGAACCGTTCGGGAAATGCAGCACGCGGACAGTCGCGGCTGCGCTTACTTCTAACAAATTCATTAATCTTAGGGAGGATCAAGGCAATGGCAGAAACAGCAACAGGACATTCGCGGATGGTGACAGGAATGTTCAGGGACAGAGAGAGCGCGGAGCGCGCTTACGGCTCGCTCACCAGTCGCGGCTATGATAAAGATGATGTCAACTTGCTGATGTCGGACGAGACTCGCAAGAAACACTTCACGGATGACGGCAGAGAAACCGAACTCGGCAACAAGGCTCTGGAAGGCGCCGGAACGGGCGCGGCCATCGGCGGCACGGTCGGCGCGACGATTGCGGCGATTGCGGCCATCGGCACTTCAGTCGCTCTGCCCGGTCTCGGCTTGATTGTCGCGGGTCCGTTGGCGGCAGCCCTGGCGGGCGCGGGCGCGGGCGGCGCGACCGGCGGCCTCATCGGCGCGCTGGTTGGCGCGGGCATTCCCGAAGAGCGCGTCAAGGATTATGAGGCTGGTCTGAAAGACGGCGGCATCGTGATGGGCGTCAACGCGCGCTCGGACGAAGACGCAGAGTATTTCGAGAGCGATTGGAAGAATAATCGCGGCGAACACGTTTACCGCTAAACTGTCGCCAACATCGGGAGGAAAAATTTGATGAGACGGACTTTAGCTTTACTGTGCTTTCTTGCTCTGGCCAGCCTCGGCTTCGGCTGCGGCTCTGACAACACCAATGCCGGGAATAACAACGCGACCAGAAACGGCATCGTCGAAACGAACTCGAACATGAGTCCGCGCACGAACGGCAATTCAGTTCCATCCAACACGGCGGTCGTGACCAATAACAATGGCAACGACAACACCGCCGGCGTTAAGACGACGAACGACAACAACGCGAATCACAACGGCAACGGCAACGGCAACATGAAGAACATGAACACCGGCAACGGCAACATGAAGAACAGCAACAACACGAACAAGAAGCCTTAAAGAGCGAGAGGTTTAATCCGCTTGCGAAGAGAGCGCGCGCCGTAGTTATTC
>JAWVFT010000067.1:0-31618 GCA_033855775.1 Blastocatellia bacterium
AGAAGATGACAGGCTCCGTCCGCACCATGCGAAACTCCGCGGAGCGAAACGGCTTGGGAAGAATGTTCTGAGCCTGACCTGTGCGGCGGTCGTAACGTGTCAGCTTGCCGCCGTACACAATTTCGGGATCGAGCGGGTCAGGCGTGACATAGCCATACTCTTCGGCCCCGACGGGATGCCAATCGCGGAAAGTGATTTCACCATCGCTGCCCCGACTGGAGATGCAGACCGAGCCGCTCTCCTGCTGCCCGCTACAAACGCGATACGGAAACGCGTTGTCCGGGCTGACGTGATAAAGCTGCGCGGTCGGCTGGTTGTACCATGAACTCCAACTCTTTCCGCCGTTCACAGTGATAACGGCGCCCTGATCGCTGCCGAGCAGGATGATGTCCGTGTTGACGGGATTAATCCAGATGTTTTGATAATCGTCGCCGCCGGGAGCCCCACGTATGCCCGTCCAGGTTTTGCCTCCGTCAATTGATTTCCAGCAGACGATGCTCGCGGAATAAATAACGTCTGCGTTCAACGGGTCGAAGCGCAGGACGGGCAGGTCGCCGCCGCCGATGCGCGTGGCGGGGCGCGCGTCGGTCGTCGCAACCGTCCAACTCTCGCCGCCATCGTCGGAGCGATAAAGGCTCGCGCCCGTCAGCGTGGCGACCGCCGCGAAGAGTCGCCTGGTATCGCTCTTCGCAATCGCAAGGTTGGCTTGAACGATTCCTTCCGGCAGCCCTTGCGAGAGTTGTCGCCAACTCTTCCCGCCGTCCGTTGATTTGAAGATTCCGCCGCCCGTCCCGTTCCATGAGCCGTTCTCCCAGGGCCCTTCGCGCGCCTCCCACAACGCAGCGTAAACCGTATCGGGATTCGACGGGTCAAGCTGCACGTCGGCTCCGCCCGTGTTCTCGTCTTTGTAGAGCAGCCGCTCGAAAGTGCGCCCGCCGTCGGTCGAGCGAAAGATGCCGCGCTCTTCGTTCGGCCCGTACGGATGACCGGCCACGGCGACGAAGAGCCGTTCGGCGTTGCGCGGGTCAACGGCGATTTGCGCTATCTGTTGCCCGTCGCGCAAACCCAGATGCGTCCAACTCTGGCCGCCGTCGGTTGACTTGTAGATGCCGTCGCCGACGGAGAGGTCTGGACGATGCAGCCCTTCGCCGCTGCCCACATAGATGATTGACGGATTTGAAGGCGCCACGGCGATGCAGCCCACAGAGCCTGTCGGCTGCTCGTCGAAGATCGGCGCCCAGGTTCGCCCGTAGTCCGTCGTCTTCCAGACGCCGCCGTTCACCTGCGCCACATAAAACAGATTCGGCTGCGAAGCGACGCCCGCCACCGCGCGCGTCCGCCCGCCGCGAAATGGGCCGATGCTGCGCCAGTGAAGCGACGGCATCAAATCACGGCTCAACTGCTGCGCGCTCAACGCTGGCCCGGCGCCGATGATAAAAGCAAGAACGAGCATTGCCCGTCGGATGTGCATCTCGCTAACTCCTCCAGTTTATCAGCCCGTCATTTGACACGCTCCTGCGTGCCCGGTTTGAAGCGAAACAAAGCGACTGAGACAGCTAACTTTTCATTGTCGAGAAAGTGCATGAAGATGGGAACGACGCGCCCGCCGTAAGCCGCGATGCCGCTATAGTCGCCGAAGAAAACTTTGTCGTTACAGTTGAACGGCTCCTGCTCAATCTTGTAGTTGACGAACGCGCCGCCTCCGGCAAGACTGCGCGCCATCGTAAGACCTGTGCGCGCGCCTTCCGTATCGCGCCGGTCGTAGAAGACTACGTTCACAGAGCCGTCAACCGGGTCAACAGCCATCCATGTGAAGAATTGTGCCTTGCCGTTTTTGACGGCATCGTCGTTGACGCGCACGGGCGCAGACCATGTTGCGCCGCCGTCGCTCGAAGAAGCGACGAAGACATCCGCGTCGCCGTTGCGCTGGTCAATCCAGTTGACATAAAGAGCGCCGCGATGCGGCCCCGCGCTCAAGTCAACGCCGGTCACGGGCATGCCGTTGGCGCGGTCCAGGCCCGCGATTGCAAAGTCCCAACCGCCGGGCATCTGCCCGATTGTCTTATCCGTGCCGAAGCTCAGCCCGCCGTCCGTTGACTTGTCGAAGACGAGGCCGAGCGGCCCCGCCCAAACGATATAGACTTCACCCTTCGGGCCGACGGCCGGCACCGCTCCCTCGACCGTGTTGTCGCTATCGACGCAATCGCCGCCCGTGTCGGAGATGCGGAAGGGCATTGAAAAAGTTTTGCCGTTGTCGGTCGAGCGAGAGAAGTAGATTTGCGTGTGACACTGCGGGTCTGAGCTTCCGTAAACGTCGAAGCGCGTCCAGGCCAGATAGACGTTGCCCTTAAAGGGCGACGACGCCGCGTTGTCCGTCACGATGCCGGGCTTGTCTTCAAAGGGCGTGACCGAGTTGACGTGATTGATGGCAGGCACGGGTTCATTCCAGGTCGAGCCGCCGTCGCTGGACGCGCTCGTCAGAATGCCGCTCTCGGCGCGCTTCGGTCGCGCCACGCGGATGCCGTCGAAAGAGAGATTGGCGTGATAAGCGATGCCGTCGCTGCTGAACGCAAGGGCATCGTCGCCCTGCGTGAGGTTCTGCGGGTCTTGGCTGGCGTTGGTCTTCCACGTCTGCCCGCCGTCCATCGTCACGTATGTGTAGCTTCCGGCGAGTGGTTTGGGCGGCCTGCCAAGCTGAAATGATGCGCCCACCAGATTGTCAGGGTTCTTGGGATTGATGGCGATGGCGACTTCGGCGGGCTGAATCGCGTCCGCCTCGGAAACTCTGACGACGCGCTGAGCCTGCGCATCGAGCGCAATAAAAGCGAGCAAGATGAAGACTGTTATGACATGCTTTCGATGAACCATGCTGATGACTCCTTAGTCTGCGCGCGAAGCGATTGAAGCGAAACATTTATCAGCCGCGCGGCCTGCGACAACGCTTGCGGCAGCAACGAACATTCTTCAAAGGCGCGCTCGAAACTCAAGCGGCTGGCCGCAGCAGGAAAAGATTTCCGCGCTTAGTTAAGGCAAGCCGGAGTTGCCGCCGGAGCGACGACGGGAAGCCCTGCCAATCCGTGTTGCGCCAGCAGCTTGTTCAAGACAGGCAAGCTGTCCGTGTTGACTTTCCGCCAACGCTCCATGCTCTTGCCGAGGCCGTCGCAGGACTCTACGGTGTTGTTGCGCGCAGACTCCGGCGGGCGTGTATCGCCGCTCTCAATCATCGCCATGTAGCGCGCCAAATCGCGGTTGACCGTGCCGACCCCTGCGGCTCCGCTGGCCCCGTCCTTAATCTCTACGAGTTCTTTTTCAAGCGCGGTCAAGGCGTCGGCCACATCCTTCGCCTGCGAATTTCCCGCGAGGCTTTTCTGCCGCTGCGCCGCGATTGACTGCAAAGCTTCCACTTCGAAGTAAGCATCGTAGCTCGTCGTCATCCAGCCGGAGATTTTCCGCGCGAGATTGAGTTGGGCCTCAAGGTCGGCTGTCGAGACGCGCACGCGCGGGTCTAGAACAACGACGAGCGGCTGGCGATACGTCTTGCCTTCGACCGTCAACACGGCTTCGTATTTTCCGGGCGCGACGAGCGGCCCCGGCGGTTGCTGGCTCGGCGTCTGGCCGGGAATGGCATTGTCCGGAACCGTGTATTCGATGTAGTCGAGGCGTTGGCCGCTATAGCCATACGGCAATGTCGCCGGATGCGGATAGCGCAAGTCCCAGACGAAGCGATTCAGTCCCGCCTTCGTCGTCAGCCGCGCAGGCGGGGCAAACCAGAACTCCGGCACGTTCTTCGGAGCAGTCTCCTGCGGCGGCTCGGCGCTCGAATAACGACGCACAACGTTTCCGCGCTCGTCTCGTATCTCAAGCGTTATCTCTTTGGCCGTTGACGATTTCAAATAGTAATCAATGATGGCTCCGTCGGGCGGATTCTGTCCGGCTGGCGTCTCCGCGGAGAGCGGCGTCTCCTGCCAGTTGTCCCAACGCACGCGAAGCGCAGTTTCGGGTCGGAACAGGTGAACATCTTGAGCGAGAGCCTTCGCATCAAGCTGGCGCAGGGGCGATAGGTTATCCAGAATCCAGAGCCCGCGCCCGTAGGTTGCGGCTACCAGGTCGCTCTCGTGGACGGTCAAATCGCGGACGGACGCCGTGGGCAAATTGAGTTGGAGCGGCTGCCAGTGGTCGCCCGCGTCGAAGGAGACATACGCGCCGTTTTCCGTTCCGGCGTAAGCCAGGCCCTTGCGCACTGGGTCTTCGCGCACGACGCGCGCGATGCCTCGTTCGGGCAAGCCCGCGACAATCTGCTGCCAGTTCTTTCCGCCGTCGCGCGTGCGATAAATGTGCGGGCGCAAATCGTTGCGCGCCGCCGCGACGGCGTAAGCCGTTTCAGCATCTCTTACGGAAGGTTCGATGAGGAAGACGCGACTGCGCGCAGGCAGTTCGCGCGGCGTGACGTTGCGCCATGTCGCGCCGCCATCCGTCGTCAGTTGAACGAGGCCCGTGCTCGTGCCGACCCAGATTTCCCCGGCCTCCAAAGGCGACGGGGCAATCGCTTGAATCACTCCACGGTCTGCGCTCTGCGGTTGCTCTTCCTCTTCGTCGTCCGCGTGATTTTTCAAGGCGGCGGGCGCGGCGGGCCGCTCCGTCAAGTCAGGGCTAATCTCCCGCCATGTCGCCGCGCCGTCCGTAGAGCGAAGCACATGCTGCATGCCGAGGTACAGGTTCTTTGGCTCCTTCGGCGAAAAGACAATCGGCGTCTCCCAGGTGAAACGATACTTCGGGCCGGGAATGAACATCGTCGAGATTTGCTTCGTCGTCCTATCCATTTTGAGGACGGTTCCAAACCATCCGATGGAGTAAATCAGATTCGCGTCCAAAGGGTCTGGCGCGATGTAGCCGCTCTCGAAAGAGCCTGTCGAGAACCAATCGCGGAAGGTGATTTCCCCGAAGTCGCTGCGGTTGGGAACGACGACAGAGCCGCTGTCCTGCTGCGAGGCGTAGGCGTAATACGGAAACTCTTTATCGGTGATGACGTGATAGAACTGCCCCGTCGGCTGGTTGTACCAGAGGCTCCAACTTTGGCCGCCGTTCAAGCTGACGATGGCTCCCTGATCCGTGCCGAGAATCATGCGCTCTGTGTCGTCGGGGTCAATCCAGATGACGTGCTCGTCTTCGCCGCTCGGCGCGCCTCTGTAGGCTTCGAAAGTTTTCCCGCCGTCAACTGAGCGATACATCGTCGTCTGCATCACATAGACGACATCCGCCCTCTTCGGGTCAACATAGACGCGACTGAAATAGCCGCTGCCGACGACGCGCGGGTCTTTCGTGCTTTGCGTCCAACTTTCTCCTCCGTCGTCAGAGCGAAAGAAGCCTTGATTCATGATGGCATAGACGCGCTTGTCGCCGGGCGCGACCACGACGCCGATGCGGCCTCTGAGCTTCGACGGCAATCCGCTCTCGCCGAGCGCACGCCATGTTGCGCCCGCGTCCGTTGACTTGAAGATTTGCGCGTCGAGCGCCGGACGCGGCTCGTTCACATCGAACTGGCGCGTCCATGTCGCGGCGTAAACGATTCGACTGTCGCCGGGAGCGGCGCACATATCCACGACGCCCGTTCTATCGTCCTTAAAGAAAACCTTGTTCCAACTCTTGCCGCCGTCCGTCGTCTTAAAGATGCCGCGCATCTGTCCCGGCACAGGCTTGCCGGAGACTCCGACGAGAACGATGTTCGGGTCGCGCGGGTCAACGATTATGGACGAGATGTAGCGTGTTTCACCGAGGCCGATGTTCGTCCACGTCGCGCCCGCGTCCGTTGACTTGTAAACGCCATTGCCTTCGGTCTGCTCGCCCGTCCCCACATAAATTATCTGAGGGTTTGACGGCGCGACCGCCAGCGCGCCAATCGAAGCCACGCGCGCCTCATCGAAGATGGGCTTCCAGACTTGCCCGCCGTCCGTCGTCTTCCAGACGCCGCCGCCCGGCGTGCCCATGTAGTAAATGCCCGGACGCCCGCGAATGCCCGCCACAGCCGTCACGCGTCCCGCCCTGTGCGGGCCAATCAAACGCCAACGCATGCCCGCGTATGCATCCGCCTTGTATTGCTGTCCGAACGTTGGCATGCTCGCGCAGAGCAGGCAGCCGAGTAATATTGCTATTCGCATTGCTTATTCTTCTTTGTTGAGGTCCAGGACGACGGAGTTGATGCAGTAGCGCAGGCGTGTCGGTTGCGGGCCATCGTCGAAGACGTGTCCGAGATGCGCGTCGCAACTATTGCAGAGGACTTCGGTGCGCGTCATCCCGTGGCTCGTGTCAACTTCGTTGCGCACATTTTCCTCGCCGGTCGGCGCGGTAAAGCTCGGCCAGCCGCAGCCCGAGTCAAACTTCGCGTCGGAACTGAACAACTCGTTGCCGCACGCCGCGCATTTGTAAACGCCGCGTTCTTTCGAGTCGTGATACTTGCCCGTGAATGGCCGCTCCGTTCCCTTCCGGCGCGCGACCGCGTACTGCTCCGGCGTCAACTCCTGCCGCCATTCCTCATCCGTCTTGATGACTTTCTTCTTCATAAAACTTTCCTTTCCGCGATGAACACCGGCGACAAACAACATCGACACTTAAACAAGAGACGACGCGAGCGGATTGCGTGTCTGCTTGAACAGCCGTTGGAAACGAGAATCACGCCGCAGTGAATCGAGCTTTGGTTCCGTGCCGAGCCAGACGAGCCAAGGGTCGCGCTCGTCAAACGCTTTTTCAAGCAACGCGAGGGCCGTCTCTTTTTCGCCAACGGCCACGTAAGCCAGAGCGATGAAGTATGGCTTGATGTAGCGCGCGGCGGCGAGCGCGTCTATCTCTGCGACGATGCGGCGAGCTTCGTCTCTTTGGCCCGCGGCGACGAGCGCGAAGCAGAGCGCGTATTTCGGCAAGGCTGAATCCGGCATGAGCAGCGCGGCTTTTCGCAAAGCGGCGACGGCTGTCACGGCGTCTCCGGCCTCAATCAAAGCATTGCCGAGTTGCAGATGGCCCTGCGGAAAATCTTTATCCAACTCGATAATCTGTTCCGCTTTGGCGACGGCTTCGGGATAACGACGACATTGATAAATCGTCCAGGCCGTCAGCGTCATCGCGCGCAACGAAAGCGGGTCGAGTTCTTCGGCGCGGCGAATCGCTTTCATGCCTTCCTCAAAGCGTCCCGTTCCGATAAGCAGGCTCGCGTGCCATTCGTGCGCGAGCGAATAGTTAGGATTGAGTTCGACGGCGCGCTGGTAAAGCCGCTCGGCCTCGCTCCAACTCCAAAGGCTTTCGGTGATAAGGCCGAGCGCGGCGTAGGCTTCGGCCAGCGAGTCGTCAAGCTCAAGGGCGCGCAGGGCCGCCGCCCTCGACTTCTCATAACATTCGCCCGGCGGCAGGATGCCGTAGATGCTGGCCCAGTTATAAAAATCCGCGAGGCCGACGTAAGGCGGCGCGTAGCGCGCATCGAGCGCGATGGCTTTCTCGAATGAGGCGAGAGCTTTGGGCAGGGATTCGGGCGTGAACTGATTCCAGAAATAACGACCGCGCATGAAGGCCGCGAAGGCTTCCGCGTTATCGGTGCCGCGTTTTTTCAAACGCGCCTCTTCGTCCTGCGCCAGTCGCGGCAGGATGGCTCCGCTGACTTTGGCGGAGATGGAGTCTTCGAGTTCGAGGGCGTCGACGAAGGACTCGTCAAACTGGTTGGCCCAGACGCTCGTGTTCTGCGCCACGTCGAGCAGTTGAAGAGAGACGCGCACGCGCTCTCCGGCAATCTTGATGCGCCCGTCGAGCACAAAGTCAACGACCAGTTCGCGCCCCGCGAGCAAAGGGTCTGTCGTCTCATCGCCGTAACGCAGGATAGCGCTCGTCGGGCGCACGGCGAGGCTTCGCACGCGGCTCAGGCGCGTTATCAAAGCGTCAGCCAGACCGACGCCCAGGTAGCTTTCGCCCGTCTCCATCTTCGTCCCCAGATTAAGAATCTTGAGCGGCAGGACGGCAATAGCTTTCGTTGACGAAGCGGCGGCTTTGCTGACCGGCGAACGCTCAGGAAAGACGGACGGGAAATAATGCGGCGCGTTGACGGGCCGACCTTCGAGGCAACGTGTGATGTCTGACTGCAAAGCCTCAGCCGATTGATAGCGCGCGGCGGGCTCTTTCCGCAGAGCCTTGAGAGTGATGTTGTCAAGATTGCCGACGAGTTCGCGCTGCAATCCGTCGAGCGTTTGCGCTCGCGCTTCGGCCAGATAGACGAGAGCCGACGCCTCGCGCGTCGCGTAGTGTTTGAGCAAGCTTTTATCTACACGAACGAGGGCCGCGCTCGGACGCTCCGGCTCGTCTTCGATAATCGCCCGCGCCATCTCGTGCGGCGCGCGATTGCGAAAACGATATGGACGATGCCCGCACAATAGCTCAAACAGAATCACGCCGAGCGAATAGACATCGCTCAAAAACGTCACCGCCTCGCCCTCGACCTGTTCGGGGCTGGCATACTCCATCGTCATCATCCGCAGGGCCGTCGCGGTTTGCGGCGTCGCGTCGGAGATGAGTTCGGGGTCGAGCAGTTTGGCGATGCCGAAGTCAAGCAGTCGCGGCGAGCCGTTGGAGGTGACGAGGATGTTCGACGGCTTGAGGTCGCGATGGACGACGAGCTTGCGGTGCGCGTAGTGAACGGCGTCGCAAATCAGGCTGAAGAGTTCGAGCCGTTCCCTGATGCTCAAACGATGCGTGTCGCAGTATTGATAGAGCGGCTGGCCTTCGATGTACTCCATGACGAAGTACGGTCTATCGTCAGTGGTCGTCCCGCCGCCGAGCAAGTGTCCGATGTGCGGGTGTTCGAGCGCGGCCAGAATCTGTCGCTCGTTGCGAAAGCGTTGGAGAATAAAGTCCGTGTCCATGCCGCGCTTGACGAGCTTGATGGCGACGCGCTGGCGAAACTCGCCGTCGGCCCGCACGGCCTTGTAAACCGTTCCCATGCCGCCGCGCCCAATCTCGCGCTCGATTCTGTAGGCTCCGATGCGCTCTCCGATAACGGGGTCGGGTTCTTCACTCGTGAGCGTCGGCGGCAAAGATTGCAAATCGCTGCGCTCGTAGACGGGAGATTCCAGAAAGTCGCCCGCCGCTTCGTGCTGCCTGAGCAGAACTTCGACCTCGCGCAACAACTCCGCATCGCCCGCGCACTTTTCGTCAAGGTAGCGAGCGCGCTCGTCCGGCTCAAGGTCGAGAGCCGACTGAAAAACTTCCTCGACTTGTTGCCAGCGTTCCTGCGACATGAAGACAATGATAAGCGACGAATGATGAGCGACGAAATGTTTTGAAAGGCGACGACGAGCCTTACAGCCGTCGCTGCTTTTCGTGTTCCCTTAAAAGACGAAGCGAGCGCGGCTCAAGTATAAACAAAATCAGCGAGGCGTTGAATCGAAATCCGGCCTCGCTCAAAGCTGCCCGCTCTTCGTTCTGGTGACCCAGAGGGGAGCCGCATCCGTCTGCTGCCGTAGAATGAGGTTGAGTTGCGCGGCATGATGCTGGACGTGGCGCATGTTGTCCAGATGCAACTCAAGGACGCTCATGTCCGGCCATTCAGGCCGGCAGCGTTGCGGCGCCCGTTCGTCCGTCAAGGCGGCAATCGTCGCGCGGCATTTCCGTCGGCCATAATCCAGATAACTTTGTAGCTCGTCTTTCGTGTAGACGCGTTCGGGCATCAACCCTGAAGGGTCCAGTTCGTCAAGCGTGAAAGGGGCGGGCGGCGCGAATCCTTCCGCCGAGCCGGAGAGATAAAAGTCGAGCCAGAAGAGCGCGTGAAAGACGACGTACCAAAACTCCGGCTCCTGCGAGCGGTCGCCCCAGAGCTTGTCCGGGCAGGCGACGAGCGCGTTTTCAAGCATGTCAATCGCCGCCCCGAATTGACGCCAGATGATTTCCTTCAAAGTAGTCTCCAACGTAAAAGCCTCAGCCGCTCGTCCCTTCGTCAGATTGAATCACAACATCATTCGTCTTCGTTTTGAGCGAGTCGGCCAGAGAGGTAGATTAACAGAATCAGCTTCCGCATCAAGAACCTTTGCTATTGACACTCGCGCCCGTTTAGCACTAACCTCTGCCCACTTCCGAGTTCCGGCGTTTGCTGGCGAAAGCTTTCACCATCGTCAACTAGTCCACCAACCAACTCAGGGAACAAGTTGGAACGCGGCTCTGACAGCTTGTGCCGATCAACAGTAACGATGAATCGTTGCTGACGCTTCTTTGCCTGACAGCAGATAACTTAGTCACGTTCACATTCTTCCTGCGTTTGGAAATAATTCTCGTTCGCAACAAAAACGAGAGATTATCTTTTCACCCACGTTATATTTCAGCGCGCGGACTCATTAAACAGTAGAAGTCGCACTCCTGGACGCCGAACCGGAAAGCTTTGACATAGCTTGCGCCGGCAAAAGCCAGTCGAACTAATTTTCTTTACAGAGAAGGATAGCAACCAATGGCTACTAAAGCGACCAACAAACCAGCGCTGAAAGAGTGGACGCTGATGTTCTTTTTCGCGGGCGATAACCAACTATCGCCGAGCATGATTTCCGAACTCAAAGCTATCAAGGACGCCGGATTTCAACTGGACACCAACGTGCTGGCCCACTTCGACCCGAACGAAATAGGAGCCCCGACGCGAATCTTTGATGTTAATCAAGCGCGAAAGCGCAACGCCAAAACCTCCAGAATCGGCGATGCCAGAGACCCTTTCGTCCGCAACCTGAATGAGGATAACATTGATCCCGCTTCGATTAATTCGACCGCAGGAGTCGCTTCAAAGCGCATTAAAAAGGGGCTGAAGGAGCCGGACACGCTTGATGTCAAGCAAGCTCTGACGCTCTTTCTGGGCTTCTGTCGAGAGAATCATCCGGCGAAGCATTACATGCTCTTCCTCATCGGACACGGCATGATTGTCGGCAGCGACGCCTTCTTGCCCGACGACCACGTGATCGCGGCCAGGAATCCCGCTCCGCCATCCAGCAAGACATACGACAATGGCGAAGAGTATGCGTCGGACGAGCGCCCGGTGACGGCCCTCTCGCTCAAGCAACTCGAAGAAGTCGTGCGCGGATTTTCCGATCAGGTCAAAAAGGAGAAGGGCGAGTTCGAGTTGCTGGCCCTGCATAGTTGTTCCATGAGCGCCATCGAAGTCGCGTACCAGTTGAAAGGCACAGCCAACTATATGATGGCGACCGAAGGCGTGTCGTTTGTTGGCAGTTGGCCTTATCGCCAGTTGTTGAAAAAGAGCTTCAACACCATCGAGGCGGCGACAAAGAAGAAGGCTCAAGTAGACGTGCCGAAATTGATGAGCGACCTTTATTTTCTGTCACTCTTTAACGGCAGAGACTTCTCGTCCGCCGGTTACTCTTCCGACCTTGCTTTGTGCCTGCTGCGAAAGCAGGATGAAGAAGACCCGCTGACAAAACCCATCCAGCAACTCGTGTCCGCGATGAAACGCGGATTGCAAGCCGGGCGCAAGAGCCTCAACGAGGAGAACAGGGACGAGCGCGTCAAAAACCTCATCCTGCTGGCTCACTGGAAAGCTCAAAGCTACTGGATGGAGAATTATACAGACCTCTTTGATTTCTGCTTTTGCCTTGGCAAGTCGTGCGACACGCAAGACGACCTGCAAGCGGAGCTAAGAGTGGCTTGCGACGATGTGATGAGGGAGATAGAAAAACTGGTCGTTCATTCCGAAAACTTCGGGCGGAAGTATCAGTATTCTCATGGCCTCTCTGTTTATTTTCCGTGGTCAAGGGCGGTTGAAGATGAAGATGACGGGATTTTGCAAAGATACGAAGAGGAATATTCTTTCACCCACGAGTTTGGCGAAGATTCATGGTTCAGCTTCCTTGATAAGTACTTCGATGAAACGCAACGCGACAGCCACTCGACAGAAGTAGGACTTAAAGACGAGACGAAGCGGCCCGGGTTTGCGATTGCGCGTGAATTCGCCACGCCCTTCGGCAGCTTATCCCGCGTCAAACCGTCGCCCGAATTGTCGGGCGTCAAGCCATCGCCGGAAGTGGGAATCGGTTGCAGTTGCGTGTCTATCAAGAATTACCCTGATGAAGAAACCCCGGTGGAGTTTCAGGGCCGAAAGAAGCGAAACGTCGGAGCGTTTTCCATCAGCAATGGAGCCTTACGCGGACTGGAATAGCCTTAGTCCGCATGCCCGAAGCCCTTTGACCTGTGACGAGCGCGAACATCTCTTCGCGCTCGTCCATTACTCGTTCGATGATGAACCAACGTCTGAGCTTGCCGTTAATTCTGGTCTTCATTTTGTCGTGTGCCGCTTCGTTGCGCGCGCAGAACGATAATGATGTGCTGTCACGCGATGGGGACGAAAGCGCCACGACGAAGGATGAGAGACAAAGCGCGCTCGCCATCCTCTCGACCGCCGCGCGCCAATCGCGCTCCGCCGGTGAAGCTGCCAAAGCGGCGCGCTTTTTGAATCGCGTGGGGCGTCTTCAACTACAACTAGCTCTTCCGCAAGACGCATTGGTAACTTATCAAGATGCGTTGACGAGCATCAAACGAACGCCTGACCCGACCGTTTACATTGACACGTTGAACGGCTTGGGCGCGGCTCACAATCGCTTGAGCAACTGTGAGCAAGCGGAGGTCTTTCTGCGGCGAGCCATCGCCCTCAGCGAGTCGAACGCATACGTCGCGGGCAAGGCCGAGGCTCTCTTCACGCTCAGCGATTGCCGGAACTACAACGACCACGCCTTAGCCATCAAGACCGCGCAGGAGTCGCTCACGCTCTGGCAGTCTCTCAAACATCAACGCGGCAGCGCCAAAACTTATATAGCTCTCGGCGATTATCAACTGGCTCTCAACAAACTGACGGAGGCCGCGGCGAGCTACGAAGCGGCTTTGAATATCTGGCGCGAACTCGATGTCAAAGCGGGACAGGCAGAGGCTCTGATTAGCCTCGGCTTTCTGGAGTATCGCAAAGGAGCATGGCAAAACGTCTTCGCCTTTTTCTCGCGTGCGCAAGCCTTGCTTGACGAAAAGGCCGAGCCGCTCATGATGGGACAGATTAGCGCGGGCCTTGCGGAAACATTTATCGAAAGCGGGATGCCGGAAACCGGCCTCGTCAAATATCGTGAAGCGTTCGAGCTTTACAGCCAGGCGCAAAACCTGCGCTATCAGGTGGCGATGGCTTGGGGCATCGGGAAGACACTGTACATCTCAGGCAACTACACGGAAGCCATCGAGAATTTAGAGCGCGCCCTCGCAGACGCCGAAGCTATCAAAGAGATAAAGGTCGTCGCCCTGTGCCACGATTTTCTCGGACGAACCCTTGGCGCGACGGATGACCACGCCGCTGCGCTGCGCCATTTCGAGATTGCGCTCAACCTCTACACTCATCTCAGCAGCCCAAGGGAAGCGGCCCGCGTGCGCGCCCTGATGGGGCGAAATTTCCAACAGCAAGGGCAAATCGAAAAGGCGAAAAAATACTACAAGAGCGCGCTGGAAACTTTCGTCGCCATCGCCGACGACGTTAATCGCTCGGCCACGCTGTACGCTCTGGGGAGTTTGGAGTTGAGTCGCGACAATCTGGCTGAAGCGGAAACTTATCTGCGCCAGTCCATCGAAGTCACGGAGAACATGCGCCGCGCCGCGACCAGCCGCGATTTGACGACCGCTTTCTCCGCAACCGTCTACGAGCGTTACGAAAGCTACGTCGAATGTTTGATGCGTAAGCATCAAGCGGAGCCGGGGCGCGGCTTTGACGCGCTGGCTTTCGAGACGAGCGACGCGGCGCGTGCGCGCTCTCTTGTGGAACTATTGCGCGCCACTCAAACGAACCTCGCGCCCGGACTCGACCCGCAGTTGGCCGCGCGCGAGCAGTCGCTTCGCCAAACGCTGCGGGCCAAAGATGATTTCAAAGTCGAACTGCTCAGCGGGAAATATAAGCCGGAACAGTTGGCCGCGGTGGAGGCGGAACTGGCGCGACTCGAAGCTGAACTTAAAGAGGTCAACGAAGAAATCGCGGCGCGCTATCCGGCTTACGCGCAGATGACGCGGCCCGTGCCTTTGAGCTTGCGACAAATCCAGCAGCAGGTTATCGCCGACGACCAGACCATGTTGCTCGAATACAGCCTCGGCGCAACCAAGAGCTACGTCTGGGCCGTGACGCGCGACGGCATCAAGAGCTTTGAGCTAGCCGCGCCGAAGTTAATCAACGACGCGGCGCAGAGATTTTATAAACTGCTCGCCGCTGAGCCGGGCAGAAACGGCGCGGACGAGTGGACAACGGCGGCGCAGGAGTTGAGCCGTCTGGTGCTGTCGCCCGTCGCCGCCGAATTGAACAAGCACAGGATTATCGTCGTCGCAGACGGCGCGCTCCATTACGTTCCCTTTCAAGCTTTGCTGTCGCCGTCGTCGTCCTTCAATGAGCCGCTCGCAGACAACTACGAAGTGGTCAACGACCCTTCGGCCTCAATCCTTGGAGAGTTGCGTGACGAAGCGGCGCGGCGCAAGCCTGCGGCGATGCTTCTGGCGGCCTTTGGCGACCCCGTGTTCAATTCGGATTACAAGCAGCGCGCAGCCGCAAACGGCGGCGGGCGATTGGCAGCCATGCTGGCGCTTGGGCTCATGCATTGGCGTCATGCCGTGCGAGACATTGCGTTGAGCGGAGATTCTTTCGACCCGGCAACCATCGACCCGTTGATGTATGCCAAGCTTGAGTTGAATAATCTGCGCGACGTGACTGCCGTCGGGGAGACTTTCATGGCGTTGGATTTCGATGCCACACGCGAGCGGCTACAGAACACAGACTTGACCAGGTTTGCGATTCTGCATCTCGCCACGCATGGCTTTCTAGACCCGCAGCGACCGGCAAAGTCGGGCCTCGTGTTCTCCACCGTTAATCGTGACGGGCAAGCGCAGGATGGTTTTCTGGGGCTGCAAGACATTTATAACCTGCATGCGCCGGTCGAGATGGTCGTGCTCAGCGCGTGCCGCACGGCTCTCGGCAAAGAGGTGCGCGGCGAGGGCTTCATCGGCTTGACACGCGGCTTCATGTACGCGGGCGCGTCCAGCGTGGTGGCGAGTTTGTGGCAAGCCGACGATGAAGCGACATCGGAGTTGATGAAGATTTTCTACGTCAACATGCTGCAAAACGGGATGACTCCGGCAGCGGCTTTGCGCGCCGCGCAGAACAGCATCCGGCAGCGACCGGAGTGGCGTTCGCCTCACTACTGGGCAGCCTTTACCTTGCAGGGCGAGTATCGCCAGCTTATTAAATCAACGCCCGTCGCAGACGCGCCCGCGTATTCGAAGATGATTATGGGCGGGGCGTTATTGATGTTGCTGGCGTTGTTGGCGGGCGCTGGATGGCTTTATCGCCGTCGTCGCTGGCGACGTGCCGTGCGGAGAGCGGAGAGCTATTCGACCGCGAACAAGTAGCTGCCGTTGATGCGCTGCTCCGCGCCGCCGTTGGCGGTCGTGTAGAGCTTCAAAGCATAACGCCCTTGCGGAAGTTGCGCAGCCGGGATGACGACCGAGACGGATTGAGCGTCTTGCCCGCTTATCTCCACAGTATTAATCTCGCCTCTCTCATTCATTAACTCAACACGATAGCGCGCCGCCGTGGCGGACGGTTCGGGCAGAGTCAAAGAAATTTTCAGGCCGCCTGTGCCGGGCGGCAGCGTCACTTTGCTGACAGGCGCGTTTGCGCCGCGGCTGGCGGCGCTGATGTTCAAGTTCAACGTGGCGAAGGTCTGCGGGGGGCGAGCGGGCATGAAGGCGGGCCAGTAGAGGAAGACGCCAACCATCAGAGCCACCAACACAAGAGCCGTGGCGGCTTGAAGCTGCCATGCCTGCCTGCTCCAAAAAGCGCGCACACGCTCAGTCCATGTTGGCTCCGGCGGCGAAACGGGAAGCGGCTTCGCTTGAGTTTCATCAACGTGCCGCAACAGCGCGGCGGCCATGCCCACGCGCTCGCGGCGGGCCGCTGTGGTCAGATACTTTTGTTTAAAGCGTTCGTGTCGCTCCGGCGTCAGTTCATAACGCAAATAATCGTCAATCAAGTCTTCTTCGACCAGATTAATCTGCTCCGACCAACTCTCCTGCGCAAAACATTCATCCTCGAACTGCTCCAATTCTTCTTCCGGCAGTTCTTCCAGAAAATAAGCGATGATACGTTCTTCAGTCATACTTTATGAAAATCCGGCTATTTCCGCCCCCTTGCAAGATTCCTTCCTTAAGGCTCCTACTATGAATGCTCCAAATGCGCGGTTTGTTACGCGCTAAATTATCCGTAGACTTCCTTCGTGCGTTTCTCGACGCAATTCGTCAGGCTGGTGCGCAAGCGCGTCACGCGCATTCGCAAGGCCAGCATAGTTGTCTTCATAGTCTCTGCCAGTTGGCGGCGATGCTCTGCGCGCGCTTGCCCGCGCATGACCTGACAATAGGACACCAATAGCTGCTGCTCTTCGCCCGCCAACTGCTCAAAGCAAGGCTTTAAGATGTTATAGATGCGCTCTAGCTGCTCATCGGTGGCGCTCGACAGGTCGTTGACAAAGTTCAGAAAGGCAGGGCTTTCGCGTTGCGTGCGGCGCAATCTTTCTTTGACGATGTTGCGGGCGATGCCGAGGCAGTATTTGCCGACATCCGGCACGGGCGTTCCGGCGTTAATCTTGAGGGCGGCGCGGTCAATAGTCTCGTCAGCGGCGCTCAAGGGGTCGGGAAGCCCCTTCATGCTGAATAACCCGGCCAGCTTTTGATGCAGCCGTGTGTAATGGCGTGCGGCTTCTTCAGGCTCCGGCGAGAGGCTCTCCAAAAACCGCGCGAAAGCCTCGCGGCCCACAGCATGCCGGTTCGCCAAATTATCCTGGGGGGAATCTGCCATGTCAGGCTTATTACAGCTTGAGATAGAATCCTTGCGACGAACGCAGGCATCCGCTGCAAGCAGGGTGGATTCGAAATGAGCGGAAAATGTCGGAAGCCTTTTGTCCGAAGCGATGGCTATAGCTCATTCCGTTCTACTACTTAAAGTTAAACGGTGGAATGAACAGCCTTGCATTGTACAGCAATAATTGTGGTAAGCAAGCGTTCGCCGTTTCTCCGCGGGCTGGCCTGACAGACTTTCTATCAGGCCGCGAGAAGCTCAAACGCGGAATGATGACGACGCCGCTATTCTCGAATGAGTTCGCCGGTTGATGAGCGGGCGGCGGTTTGGTCAATCAACGCGTCGGAGAGATTGAGCCTGTGGCCGGAGCTTCTTTAACGCCGACGACTTCGACGATAAAGATGAGCGTTGCGTCAGGCGGAATCGCTCCGCCCGCTCCCCTTGAGCCGTAGCCGAGTTGCGGCGGAATAACCAGCGTCGCCTGATCTCCAACCCGCAGCAGCGCGATTCCCTCGTCCCAACCCTTAATCACTCGGCCTGCGCCCAAAGGGAATTCTATCGGCTCGTTTCTATCGAGCGAACTGTCGAACGTCCTCCCGTTGCCGAGCAGGCCCGTGTAGTGCACACGCACAGTGTCTCCGACTTTCAACTGCTGCCCGGCGCCGTGCTGCGTAATCATGTAGGTGAGACCTGACGGAGTAGTCGTCGCCAAAGGGACTGCGCGCGCGGCGCTCTTTTTCGGTTCCACCTTGGCGCCCGCCGTTCTTCGCGCGCGACGGGAAGACGAAGAGCCTCTGCGTGTCTGGCCGGTTGTGACAGAGGCGAAAATAGCGAGCGACAATAACAGAGCGATGACAAACGAGCTTTTCTGATTAAGCATGATGATTCAAGTCCCTTTTAAGATTTACGTCTTGACGACAACAGCAATTCCTTCTTCATCTCATCATAAAACAAAACCTCGCTGCGCGGAAAATGTGTTTTAGCTCGCGCGATTGATTGGGAGGCGGCGGCGCCGTCTTGAGAGAAGAAAGGTTCGAGGGCCAGCCACTTTGCGCGACCGGCCCTCAAAGAAAGTCTCTAATGGACGCAGAAGAAACCCCACAGTCCGTTGGTGAACTGGAAGCTCTCCTGTGTGCGGTAGAGATAAAAGCCGGTGCGCCAGAACAAACCGCCAGCTTTAGTCAGAATGTTGTCGTGCCGCGTCGGGCCGATGCCGCTGATAGAGCCAACCTCGAAGGTGTAAGGATTGGTTCCCATCTGCGTCGAGTTGGCTACCCACGGCTCGAACTGCCAGTGATGGCCGAAGACCGTGAAGCCATGCTGGCGCGGATGTCCCGCGACATCCAGCACGCGGAAGCGCACGTCTGTGCCAGCCACGGCGTCGAAGAGCGGCGTTTCGCGTTTCGGCGGAACGGGACAACCCTGCGGTCGCGCCGGCCCAATGAAGGGCTGACCCTTAGTGCTCAGGATGTCCTTCAACTCTTTGTCGTTGACGCCTTCAGGCACGTCCGTGACTAGCAAACCGAGACGCGCCCAGAGCGGCTCGCTGCGATAGTTGAAGGCTTTGAAGCCTGTGTCTTCGGCGTCGTCTTCGCCGCCGACGTTCTTGAGCGGGACGCCGTTCTGCTGCACGCTTAAGTCGTCCTGATAGAGCACGACGAACTCGCGGAACAGCAGTGTATTGTTCGGCCCGAAAATATCGGCCTGAGCTTTGCTCGGACTGGAGATGCTGTAAGCGTCCATCCAGGTCGAGTCTTTCGGCTCGATGATGAGCGCGCCGATGGCTCCGTGCGAGCTATGCTTAATCACGTCGCCGATATCGCGCAATCCGGTCGCGCCAAACTCAATCGGAATCGGAGTCACTTCGCCGTTGACTAACCTTTGGTCGCCCGCATACCACGTATAAGTGATGCTCTCGGTCGGGCCGACGGTCGTGTTCGGGTTGAAGCCGACGTACGCGCCATCGGACGTGGACGGGTCATAGGAAACCAACTGCGGGTGCAAGCCGACGCGATTCGAGGTCTTGACCTGATTGAAGTTGAACTTGTTGATGATGGCCGCCATGTGATTCCAGCTTGGACTCTCAGGCAACACTTCCGGCAGCTTGTTGGTCAACGTCAGGCTAATGCAATCGCCTGCCGCCGCTCTGATAATCAGAGGCTCCGGCCTGTTGGTGGCTCCGCCCGCGTTGAGATTGATGTCTTCGATGAAGACGATGGCATTCGGGTCGGCAATGTTGAAGGCGTTGTTGTAGATGAGCTTTCCGCTCGCCGACAGGTCGCGCGCCAGGATAGCCGTGACACTGAATTCACGCAGCGGCGCGTCGGCTGGACAAACATCGTCAACGGCTGACGGCACAGTCGAATCCGTGCTGGTTGCCAGAGGCTCAAGCGTGCGCCGCTGACCGTAGGAGTCAACGTAAGAGCCGCTGGCGGAGTAAGTGCTCGTGCCGCGCGGGGTGAGTCGCCGGACTTTGCGGTACGTGCGAAGGATGCCCCACTGGCCGTCCCAAAGGTTATCGGTCGCCGCCGACGAGTAGAGATAATCCTTGACCTTGCTGCCCACAAATTCCGGGGCAAAGCCTCCGGGCGAAGTGGTTGGCAATGGGTCAATCTCAAACTCGAAATGTTCGGAGATGCCGACCTGCTGCCCGTTGCGATAGCCGGAGTTTGGAGCCGACGGCTCGAAGAGCCACTTCTGTCCGTGGATGTTGAAGACGTGCTGCTCTTCCTGCGCGCCCTGAACCAAGCGCACCTGCACTTTCTCCGTCTCCAGAGCCGTGAGCACGGGCGTGAACGGGTCTTCGTGAACGGTCGAGCTGAAGACGTTGGCCATGTCGCCCTGCGCGCCTGTCTTCTGCAAGACGAACCCGTTGGCATCGCGTATGAAGTTGCCGTTAGCGTCCTTCTGCCCGATGCGATTCGGAATCGGCTCGTTGGTATAGTTAATCAACTGCGTGCCGGGGTCGCCCGCCGAAATTGATTCGGGCAGCGGAGTCGGCGGCTGTTCGATGGCAGTAAACACGTCATCAGCTTCTTTAAATCCCGGCGGGTTCACAGGCTTCGGATTATCGCCCTTGAAGTAGACGATGCCGAAATCGGCGAAGGCCAGATTAAATTCACGATACGGCTTCTTTTGTCCCGGCGGCGCCGTCGGCCCCGGAGTGATGTTGGCGGCAAACGAAGTCGGGCCGCCGTCTGTACGACCGCCGAATACTGTCTGCCCGTCGAGCGACTTCCAGGTCGAACCCTTTTGCTCAACCACCAGCGCGGCATAGAGGCCGTGATGCTGGTGCGAACTGGGGCCGAAGTGGTCGTGCGTGAAGACCGTGCGGATGGTGCGATCCTGCCCGGCGTTGTTGACCAAGGGGTCAGCCCACCAGCGTTGAATCGTCGTCTGCGCGCCGATGAACTCGCCATGCTCGCCCGCGCCGAAGGTCGTGTTGGTTTCCGGCGTTAGAATCTGCGTGCCGTTGATGCTGTTCTGGTAAGCATTGTTGGCGGCGATTCGTTCACGCACTTCGTCAGGCGAGAACGTGCCGTCCTCGTAGTTCCAACCGTTGCCCGCTCCGTCCGAAGAAGTGACATCGAACTTCACCAGATGGATGTGCTGGCCGATGATGTCGGTCGGCGTGAAAATCTGAAAGTCATCAAGGTTGAGCACGTTCGGTATCAGGTTGGTGGCGGCAAACGTGATGCACTCACCGGAGTTGGCGCGGAAGAACAAAGGCTCAGGCTTTCGCACCCCGTGCAAAGTGTCGAGCGCGTCGGCTTCGAGCGTCGCAATGCGCGCCTGCCGGTCGTGCCAGCCGTCGCGGTTGACCGGCATGTCAAACTGTATGTAGGCCGCTCGATACGGGCGCAAAGGAGCGTCCGGCAAGCAAGGGTCAGCGTAGGGCGCGCCCGCCGTGGGCGGCAGCCCGTTGACGAGGAAAAGGCCGGGAGCGCCTGCGGACGTAAACGTCGGATAACCGATAGCTGGCCATTGATACTGCGTCGGCGTCGGGATTCCGGGCGCGATTTCACCATCCACGCCCTGGCCTGCATGGAAGTTCATGGCCCGCACTTCGGCTTTGTTGCCCTCCGGGTCAAGCAGTTCGATATTGGCCTTGACCAGCTTGCGCGCGAAGAAGAGCAGGAACGGGTCGCCGTTTTGCGAGAGCACGCGCGCGGCCACAGGGTCGGAAAGCAGTCCCATCGGAACGGCGTTCGGCCCGTCCACGATTGATGCTTCTTTGATGTGATGGCGCGGTAAGCCTCCGTCCTTCTCCATATCGAAGGGCGGTTGCGGCGGGCGGTGGCCCACATCGCCCGCGATGTAGAACGGATAGCCTTTGAACTTCACCGTCGGCATCGGCGGCAGCGGTTTATTCGGGATAGGCACGATGGCCGGGTTCGGCGTGCCGCCGACTATCTCCGCGTCCGGCAGATTGCGGTCTGGCGTGCCTGCCTCGAACGTGTCGTGGTTGCGCCACAACTCCCACATGCCTTGCGCGAAGTGCGGATAGAGATGGCAGTGAAAGATGGCATCGCCGGGATTGATGTTGCGATTGCCTGAGCCGCCGTAGTTGATTTCGTAAGTGAAGGCCGCGCCCGGCGAGATGGTCTGCGAATCCAGATAAGTCGAGTTTTCATCGCGCGGGCTTTGCAGCCATTGATGCGCGTGAAGGTGGAAAACGTGCGTCTCTTTCGGCCCGGCGTGCAAGTTACGAAAGCGCACGGGGTCGTTTAAGTATGAGTGATGAACGTTGGAAGGGTCGTCCGGGAAGAGGGCCGCGATAGCCACGCCGTTGCCGTCCTTCTGGACAATCATCGCCGGGTCGCCGTTCGGATGCGATTCAAGGAAGAACTCTTCAAACTTGCACTCGTTGCAATCTTTAGCCGGGCCGACTCTTTTACGGTTGGCGAAAAGGATTGCGCCGAGGCCGCCGGAGCCGTAGTTAATCGCAAAGCCGTCGCGCACGCCGTGGAACAAATCTTGATTAAGTTCCGGGAACGCCTGCACGGTCTTCGTCTCGTCGTGGAAGATAACTGTGAACTCGCGGAAGGGCTGGCCGCAGGTGCTCGACGGCGGCGCGTTGGTGCAGTCTTCCGTGAATTTTGCGATGACGGCGTTCAGGTCGGAGTAGATAATCTCGTTGCCCTGAAGCATGTTGAGGACGGGCGTGCCGTTCGGGAATGTCGCTTCGTAGTTGATAATCGGCGTGTGGTTATCGTTCTGGCCGATGGTCGCGGCTTGCAGTTGAGCCGCCGTCACCTGCGAGCGATACCATCTGGCCTTTTTCGGCTCGACGTTGATGGAACCGAAGAGGCCCAGGTCAAGTTGGCCGCCATCGCCTTCGCCACCGGCGGGCGCGCCCATGGAGTAGAACAAGTATTGGCCCTGCTTGGCCGCGTACCACTTGTAGACGCGCGTCTCGCCGGGCGCGGCCAGCGACGATTGATTCTCCGCGACGTTGGCTCCATCGTCGGCATCAGGGCCGCGAACGTAGTCCAGGCCGTTGACGTGGATTGACGCGCTCCGTGTGAACGTGGAATTTTTGTCGGGGTCAATTTGCGGCGGACGAGACGGGCTGAGCAGGTTGGTGAAAGTGACCTGTATGCAATCTCCTTCGTTGACCCGCAGCACGAGCGGTCTGGGCCGTTTGTCTTCGCGCAAGTGAACGTTGCCGGGTGTCGTCCCCACCACGTCGCGTTGCAGCGCGTACATCATTCCAGCCGGATTGAAAGCTCCAAAGCGGTTGTAGAAGTAAACGATGTCGAAGGCGACGACATTGGCCGTCACAGTGTTCTCGCAGGCCAGCCCCGTTGGCGACACATCCTCGCTATCGTCCGCAGTGATGACCGTCGGCGGCGGAGCAGGCGGCGGCGGGTCTGCCGCGACCGGCGTCGGCGCGGCAGTTGGCGACGGAATATCTGTGTTGGTTAACCAGGTGAGAGCGGCAGGATGGCTCGGTTGCAGAGTCGAACGAAGTTGATTCTCACCGCCCATCGCTGCCCGCTGAAACGCGACCAGCAGCAAGCATCCGGCGATAAAGTGGAGCAGACGGAGACGCGAAATCCAAGAGTGGCTGCGATTCATAAATTAACTCCTAATTTTATTGAACCACTACCACTCTCGGCGCTATGATGCAGGCTGTCTGGACATACATCCTCTGCGCTTCGTGCGATAGAGGTTGTGGTTCAACGAACCTCGTCGTTACCGGCTAGTGACGACGGGGTTCTTTTTTCGCCTTATCTCAGTAGAGACGGAAACTGCTGCGGCCAAGACCATCCATAAACTCTTTGCGCTTGTTCAGTCATCTGCAAAAGCGACTGTCTCTAACAGGGTAGGGGCAGGGCTATGCGCTGACTTACGCTTGAGCCTCGGGTGAAAAGAAGAAGAAGCGGGGGCTTGATTCGGGACTATTACAATCTACTTGCAATCTGCTTACAAACGGATTGAGCCCTCACAATATACCCACTCTCAATAGCTGGTCAATTAAAGAAAATTTGTCGCATTTATCACAAAAGTATCCCTCACTATTGAATAATAGCCTTAAAGCATTGAGCGAATATTCGATTAGGGGTGGAAGCGCAAAGGTTAAGACAAGCTATCAGGCGCGAGGTAATCATCTATAAAAACGCTCGACGATGAAAGAATTGCTATCAGGGCGGCGCGTTGGAAGGATTACCTTGCGGGACGCATCAGTCATGAAGAACTAATATCAGTTCGGCGCAAAGTCCGCAGGTAATAGCCGATGATGAGCGTGGTCGAGCGGGCATAGTCAGCCGTTCCAGACCTGACTAGATTGGCTCGCAGGTAGAGGTCGTTGAGGCGCAGGCCGAGATTGCCGAAGAGGCCGCCCGCTTTGGCCCAGAAGAGAGCCGCGCGCTTTGAGTCGTCCCTGTAGCCTGAGCCTAGTTGCCGGACGAGTTCTCTGGCCTGCTCCGGCTCGACGCGGAAAAGTTCCGACACAACGCCGACCCCGTTGCGATAGCCTGAATAGCGAACGAACGGGTCGCTTGAGTTGACGCACACCAGAAACGCGACGAAGTTGGCCTCCGACTCGCGGGCCACGCCTCGCTGGTGGGCCATCTCGTGCGCGATGGTGAAGGGCAGTTGAAAGTCAGGCACGCGGTCGTTGTAGTTGGGCTCCGCCGTGAAGGGAAAGTAGACGCCGCTGATGCCCAGTCGCGTCAGAAACTCGGAGAAGCGGACGGGCTTGGGCGGCGCAAAGTCGCCGCGCGGCAGCAGCGAAAGCTCAGGCACGGAAGCGTAAGATTCCGCCAGCAGACGAACAATCTCGTCGCTGGTGGGCGCGGCCCTGCCGTCTGCGTGCGCCTCCGCATAGCTCTCGTTGATTCGGCGTATGACCTCGCCGCTTATCGCTTCCAGTTCCGGCGCAGTCGCTTCCCTGCGCTCGAAGCCGAGCAACTCGAAGAGCAGCGGGCGATGGTAGTTGAAGCCGAATGAGAAGAGAAAGGCCCACAGGCAAACGCCCGCGCACCAGAGGGCGAAACGTGTGGAGGAGACAATCCGCCGCAGCCGTCCAAAGGGCCGCCAATAGAGCAACAGCCCCAACCTCAAGATGCTGGCGAAGATGACGACCAGCAGAAGACAGATGAGAGCTTCGCCGATAGAGAAGTTGAAGCGGCGGCTGAAGGAAGAGAGAGCGACGACGATGTGCGGGTAGAGCGACTGCGCGTAGACGCGCTCGGTCAGAGTTGGAAAGAGCGCAGCCAGTAGTTGGAGGAGCACAGCCGAGAGCAGGAAGGCGAGCGGAGTTCCAAAGTCGCGCCGGGCCTTCGGCAGCAGCCGTAGAAACGCGGCCAGCCATCTTCTCAATCTTCCTCTTGATGCAGGCTCCGGCTCCGCATCGGGGCTGACTTCGTGTTCGGCGGAACTCATAAGCGCGCAGCCTTTGAAGAAATCCGGCTCAGAGCAAAAATAAGCGGGCGAGGGCCTCCCACAGCCCTCGCCCTTTGGGCCTCGTGTCCTCACCCCACGTGGCCACTTGTGTTCACCGGAGAGGCGAACACAATTTGATTATGCCCAACTTCCGCGCAACTTTCAAAAGCAGGACACGCAGTTTGTGCTCCTTAAGCCCGTCAGGTTGTTTCCCTTCGCTTCCCTTTCAAGGCAACGCTCTCAGCAACGCCGCTCACTTTGGCGGCTTGGCGGCTTCAAATTGTTCGTAGAGTTTCCGGTCGGCTTCTATCAAATGGCTTGAAGGTTTGCGCGTGAGATAGGGCTGGACATCGGGCTGCTCTGTGAAGATGCCGAACATCGGCACGGCCAGAGTGTCGTTCATGTTGAGCGGGTCAAGGCCGAGCAGCAACTCAATCGTGCGCAGCATGCTCAACTGGTCATAGCGGTCGTTGATCACTGCCCCGCGTTTGATGTAAGGGCCGACCGCCAAAGCCACCGTGCGCGTCGCGTCCACATGATCCGGCCCGTTCTGTGCATCGTCTTCGGTGACGAAGATGATGCTCTCTTTCCAAACCTCGCTCTTCGCAATCGTTTCGATAATGCGACCGAGGGCGGCGTCGTTCTGCGCGACCAGTTGGTCCGGCAGGTAGTAACCTTTGACGACTCCGTTCGTGTGGTCGTTGGGCAGCCAGATGTAGTGCAGTTGGGCGACGCGATGAGAGCGCAACTGGCTCTCGAAATCTTCTTTCCAGACTTTCGCGCGCTCTAAATCGGAGTGGCGCAAATCCCATGAGCGATAGTTGAAAGGATAGCGAGAGAGATACTCCGCAAACTTGCTTCGCAGAGTTGCGTTCCCGGCCAGCGCGTCGGAGAGACTCTGGTCGCCCGTCAAAAATTTCGATAAAGCGATAGCGAACTCAGGCTTGCTTTCAAGGAGGCGCAAGGCATCCTCCGGGGTCGCGGCTTGACCGTAGTAATCCTTGGCCAGCGTGTAGAAATCGTTGCCCCTGTCGGTCTTGTCCGCGAGCGTCATGGTTTGAGCGTAAAACTTCTTAGCCAGTTCGCTCTCCGCCCCGAAGGTTTCGGTGATGATGCGGTAGGCGCGCGTGTAGAGGAAATAGTTCTCGCCGTAAATGCGATAGTCCACTTTCTTCGCATCGAGCGCGTCCCAGAGATAGGCGGGCGAAGTCACAGCCGGGACTGTGCCGAACGGGTAAGCGGCATAGCGGCCGGAATAGGCTGCGTTGCCAATCCATTCGAGGAACGGGCTGGCATAGCCGCTGGTCGTAAAGCTGTGGCCGAGCACGCTAATCTCCCCGTTAGCATAATAATTATCCAGCGTCACAAATTCGTCCGCGAGGCGATGGCCGTTCGGCGTTATCTCGCGCCCGAAGAGAGTCAGAAAAGGGTCGCCGTTGCCGCGCCCCAAATCTCCCATCACCTGATCGTAAGAGCGGTTCTCTCTGATGATGTAGAAGACGTGACGAATCGGCAGCTTGAAGCCGCGCCGCGGGCTGAAGAGCGGCGAGCCGTCCTGCGCCTGTCGCGTCCATGCGGGGAGGCTCGACTCAACTTTGTCTCTGGGAATAATCGAGAGCGAGCCTTTGAGCAGCGTCAGCACATACTGCGGGCCGCTGCGCTCGGGCAAGGGTTGCGGGCCGTTGAAGTTGGGCCGACGCGGCTGGATGCCTTTGGCATTGAGCACCAGAAGCTGGCTCTTGTTGAGCAAGACTTTCGCCGGATACCAGCCGGTCGGAATCAAGCCCAACTGTTTTCCGCTGCCTTTGTCCAGAACGACGACCGAGTTTGTATAAGTCTGCGTGACGTAGAGACGATTGCCCTCGACGGCGCAGGAAGTCGGAGCGCTGCCGAAACGGCTTGCTTCATCGTGCAGCGAGATGGTTGACGCAACGGCGTCCGTCTTGCCGTCTATCACCGTCAAATCATCCGAGCCTGTGTTGACGACATAGAGACGCTCTCCATCTATACAGATGTCCTGCGGCGTGCGCCCGACCGGCAGCGATTTGTTGAAGCTCAACAGCAACTTATTGAAGCCCTGCTTCAAGTCAAAAATCTGAAGCTTGTTTTCGCCGAGCAAGGTCACGTACAGCTTACCGTTTGCATAGCGGACGGTGTGCGGGTAATAGCCGAGCGCGACTTCGTGTTCAATCTCGCCTGAGGCGGTGTTGAGAATCGCCAGCTTGCCCTGATCGTAGATGCCCTGACTATTCTTCGCCACCATGTAGGCGACGGCGATGTGCTGGCCGTCAATGGCCGCCAGCCCCGCTGCGTAGCCGCCGACCGAGTAGTCACGAACAATCTCGAAGAATTGATTGACGCGATAAACTTTCCGGTCGTAGCCTCCGCTGATATACAAGTCGCCATCCACTCCGACCTGCGCGCTAGGGAACAGCGAGTTCAAACGCAGCGTCTTGACGACTCGGCCCGATTCTGTGTTGACCACGGAGACTTCCTGCGGCTCATCCCTGTAATAACCCGTGTTGAGGACGACGACGTGTCCGGCGTAGGCGACCGCTTCGTAGGGGAAGCGTCCCACTTCAACCTGCGCGCCAGCCGGAGCGAGCCGCCAACCGTTCGGCAACAAGATGTCCGTGGACGAAGCGGCGCGCGAGGCTTGTTGTGCCTTGACGGAATAACGCACAGCCGCCTTGTAAGGTGTCTTCTTAAAATATTCCCACAACTCTCGATTAAGATTCTCCTCTTCCCCCGGCTGATCCGGCGCGTCGTTTCGAGCGGCAACGCGGCTTTGCGCGGGGACGATGGCGGCCACGCCAAGCAATAGAATTAAGGCAGAAAGAAGTGTCTTGTTACGTCTCATATTTTCACGCTGCGGATGCTCCGGGTTGGAATGCTGAAGCTCGAACTACGTCAGCGTTAGTCAAGCTCGCGTTAGCTAAAAGAT
This sequence comes from Blastocatellia bacterium, assembly GCA_033855775.1. Lineage (GTDB taxonomy): Bacteria > Acidobacteriota > Blastocatellia > Pyrinomonadales > Pyrinomonadaceae > DASVTR01. The sequence continues at coordinate 27,714 of JAWVFT010000067.1, forward strand.
TTGACCGGCTTGCAAGAAAAGTTAGACGCGAAGCGTAAAGCCAGCCAGGCTATCTGTCAAACATTTTTCCAGCCGCAGCCGCTCCGCGACTCATCAGCGCATGTCCCCGCTATCTTTCGTTGTCCGCAGCGCGATTGATATAAGGATGGCTTGCAACCCTCGCACGGATAGAGCGCTTCTCATGTTTATCTTTGCCCGCCGGTTTTTATGCGGCGCGCTCGCGGCGCGGCTCAAGGCCGCGCGTCAGACGCCAAGTAGAGCCTAGACGCAGAGGCAAGAAGTTGGCTTGGGAGGAAAACATGAATCGTAGCTGTCATGCGCGCCGCGCCGTTTCTCTCGCCGGTTGTTTGCTGCTAATCATCACCGCTTCCGCAATCACGCACGCGCGCGCAGCCGTCCCGTCTTCAGGCCCGATAGCCCAATGCCCGTTTGACCCGAGCGGTTACTTCTACGCCAAAGAAAAATTGCCGAAGGGCTTTGAAGACTTCGACCATCTGACGCTGATGGAGAAGCGCGAGAAGAGCGAACGCGCCGGAGTCTACACGACGCGAAACGAAGCATACGAATTTCGCGCCCTCGATAGCTGGCCCTTTAAGTTTGACACAGAGGCCGTCAAAGGCATCAGCTATTCATTCGACGGAAAATTCCACATGGCCTGCATCTTTGAAGAAGAGGCCAGAAAAATGGCTGAAGCAATCTTTGCCGAGGGCCAACTGCTCAAGCTCGAAAACGGCTTGGAGATAGCCAGGACGCCCGTGCAGTTTGTCTACTCTCCGAAGCTGCGAACGTTGAAGGATGATGTCAACGCGCTCTACCCGTCCGGCAGAACGGATTTAATCTACGCGGTGTGGGAAGGCGACTGGGCAAAATCGCGCGCCCTGCTGGCTAAAGGGGCGAACGTGAATGTCAGAGACAAGAGCTGTCGCAAAACGGCTTTGGAGTACGCCATAGATTTCTCAAACGATGAAGAACCTGCCGGAACCTTGCGAATCGTCAAGCTGCTTATCGCTGCGGGTGCCGATGTGAATCTCAAGAATGAAGACGGCACGACGGTGTTGATGAAAGCCGTAGACGAAGACTCCAAGCTGTTTCAATTCCTCATAGCGTCTGGAGCCGACGTGAACGCCAAAGACAACAACGGCGCAACCGCGCTCATGAACGCGGTCTATGCGGCGACAACCGAATGGCATTTCGGATACGGGCCGGAAGATGAAAGAGATAAATCGCCCTTCCAGAATGCCAGGGCGATGATTCGCGCGGGCGCGCGCGTCAATGAGCGTAACAACGATAGCGAAACTGCTTTGTCAATAGTCGAGAATGAATTTAAGAAATACGACCAATCCGCTTTATCCAAAGCTGAAAAGGATGAATACGACAAGCTCATAAACTTGCTCAAGCAGGCCGGGGCGAAATAGCGACGGCTCTGCCTTCGTGGCTCGGAGTTACAACTCATCCACCGGCACATGAGCCAATTGACACAGGTCGAATCCAACGCTCACTTCCCTTCTCTGTTGTTGCCGCCATCGAACATTGAGTTCGCCATGTCGCGCACATGAACGGCATCCTCCGCGAGCAAAAATCCTCCGGCCTCAACACTCATCTCGGATAGCGTGACCTCGATGGATTGCCCCTTGGTTTCGAGCATCGCAACGCAGGCTCCGGCCAGTTCAGAAACCTCATCGTGCGTCAACCGGCACGGCTCAGGCGGAAGATATTCGCTGCGGTCAACGTCGGCAGGCACGCGCCCACTACGCGCAGAGTTGTTGATTACGCCGTGCTTCCTGAGCACGTTATAAGCCTCTTGCTGAGCCACACGCGCGGCTTTCGGCAGTCCACGATTCTCCAACCATTCACGCGTGCGCTCGTGCTCGCGCGCCGCCGCATTCCAGGCCGCCGCTTGCATCAACGGCTCAAGCTCTGCCCTCAGTCGCCTGACGATTTCATCAAGTGAGAGCGCATCGGGCTGTTGCGTTATCAAGCTGTGTGGCCTTGCGCTTGGAAGCTGCTGGCTTGAAGCATGCAAGCTCGGTTCGAAAGATTTTTCATCCACCCGCGCTTGCTCCGCGCCGTTTTTTGGCGCGCGGGAATTAATATCTGTTTCTAAAGTTTCTAGAACAGCGAAGCTGTCATTAAGGGCTGCTTCACTTGCTGAAGCAGGAGGGGCAGCAGATGAAGCTTGAACGAGCCGCAAATTTTTTTGTCCAGCCTGCGGCTTGCTGCCGATAGATGAAGCCGCGCGGTTGATGAAGATGCGTATGCCTGCGCCGTTCTTGCCCGCGTAGTAACCAATAATCGCCTGCTCGCTCATCCACGCAAGAGCCTTGCGCGCTGTCGCCGAAGCCACTCCTGCCATCTCGATGAGTTGTTCCCAGGCGGTCAGCCACTTCCCCTCCTTCTCATAGCCCGTGAATCTGAGTGCTCCATCGCGCTCCCATAACTCGACCGGAGCATTTATCAGGCAGAGATAGACCTTGCTCATCTGCGAAGTCACGCGCGTGGCTTCGTCGGAAATGAGCGCGGCAATCACTTCGCTGTCTATTTGACGAAAGTTGGTGCGGTACTCTTGAGCGCCGAGTTGAGTGCGGCGAACGAAGCGTGGCGCTGACGCGACCGATCTTGCTGCTGGCATTTTGCCCTCTCATTTGACGATAAAGCTTGACAGGGCGCGGCGATAGTATAAACTGTAGACGGTTTTTGAATACACAAATACCGCCTCGCCATCAAGCGAGTTTTCATTTGACCTGAAGCGTTTTGTTGGCAAAACATTGGGCGCTTCAGGTCAAAGTTTTTTTAGGACGCTCTACATTGCGTCTTTCTTTCCGGCGCCTATTCCTACACTATTAATTCTAAACTGTAAATTCCCCTGCACTGTTCATTGCAGGGGCTGCAACGAAGATTGCAGGGGTATACACCCCTGCAACGAAGATTGCAGGGGCTGCAATGAACAGTGCAGGGGTATACACCCCTGCAACGAAGATTGCAGGGGTGTTTGTTGCAAGCTATGTCTTGAAAATTGTTGTCCAGTCAAAGGTCGTGCGCATGGCTTAGATTACACCCCTGCAATCTACATTGCAGGGGCTGCAACGAACAGTGCAGGGGTCTTGATTTCGGAACTGTTCGTGGCGTATATACGTCTCGTATAGTAAGATGCGGCGTTCTCAAAAAGAAGGGCATCCTTGTATGACAGGCGCAGAGATAAAAACATTACGGAAATCGTTGGGATACACGCAAGCAAGGCTCGCGGAAGAAATAGGTGTCACAGCCAACACGATTGCGCGTTATGAGCGCGAAGAGCTTAAGCCTTCGCCACCTGTTTTAAAACTGCTCAAGTTACTTGAAATGCTCGTGACTGAGAAGAAGGCGGCATAAGATGATGAAGACAATTGCCGTTGCTAATCAGAAAGGTGGCGTGGGCAAAAGCACTACGGCGGCTTGCGTGGCCACAGAATTGGCTATGCGTGGCTATGAGACGTTGCTGGTAGATGGCGATCCGCAGGCAAATGTCACCTCCCATTTTCTTGCGCCCGATCAGATTAATCTTTCAATCGCCGACATCCTTATCGAATCCGAACAACGCGAAAAGCTTCCTCTGGAAGCGGCCATTGTGACCACCGAGATGGAGCATCTGGACATCGTTCCATCAAAGCTGCGTTTCGCCCGATTTGAGAAAGAGCCAGCCATAGCCATCAACCGTCTACGGTCAAAACTCGCGCCTCTGTCCACAACTTATGATTATGTGGTTATTGATACGCCGCCCACGCTAGGTCAAATATTGACTACGCCGCTTCTCGCCTCGACGCATATGCTTGTGCCGGTGGCCGCCTCACCGCTTGCCCAAGATGGATTGGACGATCTAATGAGCACCTTTGAGGAAGTGAGAAGCACTAACCCGGAACTGGAACTGC
>JAWVFT010000068.1:0-15166 GCA_033855775.1 Blastocatellia bacterium
GATGTTGATGGCGGCTGGATCAACAATCAAGGTCGTGATGTCCATGCCGCTTGTTATAGCGACAAGCACTTAATCTTTGCACCAAATCTGCGGATGAACCGTCTTACATAAGATTATCGGACGCAAATCCGCATCCCGGTAAGTGCTCGGGTGGTTCCCTAAAAGAGCACCGCCACAGTCCGGCGCCATGTAAATAGTCGGCTGGCGGTAACGCAACGTGAGTTTTTCATCCTGATAGCCCTTCTGAAGTTAATCTCAGATAATCTCAGCTTCTGGCTATCAGTTGTCCGCTCGACAACTGGCAACTACACCGCTGGCTACTTTGGGCCAAACTCGGGTTTATGTGTTGTTGGGTTCAACCGGCACAACCTGAACGGTGGCGTCGCGCACTTCATTAAGGAAACGATTGATGATGGAACCGCGCAACAGGATGTTCAAGCGTGAGCGGGCCGATTGTCCGAAGACGACGTGAGTGATGCTCTCGCGTCGTGCAAATTCGATGAGGGCATCGGCCACGCGCTTTCCCTTGAGCTTGACTACTGTGGCGCCAAGCTCTTTGGCGAAAGTGATGTTCTCAAGGAGCGCGGCGTAGTCTTGAGGTTTGATTCGCGTGGGTTCTTCGCGCGGCGTCTCTACGTATACGGCGCACCAATCGGAGGCGAGCCGCCCGGCAATGCGCGAGCCTGTGCGGAGGATGCGCTTGGCGCTGCCGCGCGAGGCGAATGCGACCATCACCTTCTCCGGCATCGAGACCTGCTCCAAGCCTTCGCGCTCACGGTAGTCGTGCGCGCGTGAAGCCTGATCTTCGGCGGCCTGCCTGAGAGCCAGTTCTCTGAGGGCGTTGAGATTGCCTTTGCGGAAGAAGTTGTTGAGAGCCTGCTCAATCTTCTCGACGCCGTAGATTTTGCCTTGCCGCAGGCGCGTGCGCAGCGTATCGACGGAGACATCAACGTTGACGACTTCATTCGCGCGGCGCAGGAAACTGTCGGGGATGGTTTCCCTGACCCGCACGCCTGTGACGCGCGCCACTACATCGTTCAGTGATTCCAGATGCTGCACGTTGACGGCGGTGATGACGGAGATAGACGCATCCAGAATTTCGAGCACGTCTTCATAGCGTTTACGGTTCTTCGAGCCGGGCACATTCGTATGCGCTAGTTCATCGACGAGAACAATGGCGGGACGACGCTTGATGATGGCTTCCACGTTCATCTCTTCGAATATCGCGCCGCGATACTCAATGCGGCGCAACGGAATGCGCTCAAGGTCGCCGACCAATTCCTCAGTCTCCGCTCGATGATGCGTTTCGATGAAAGCGATGCGGATGTCCACGCCCTGTTTGTTCAACTGGCGCGCTTCTTCCAGCATCCTGTAGGTCTTGCCGACGCCCGCCGCAGCCCCTATGTAGACACGAAGGCGAGCACTCTCGCTCTCCTTCAGTTTGGCGAGAAGCGACTCAGGTGACGGTCTGCGGTCTATGGCTATCATCGTAAAGACCGGAATCTTCCTGACGCATCCTATTCGGGCATCCGCTTAATCTCGTCGAGCGCCAGATTGAGTGTGAGCACGTTGACGACAGGCTCGCCAAGGAAACCTAACTGCCGCCCGCTGGCATGCTCAGTTATGAGCGAGCGCACTTGTGTTTCACTTAACCCACGCTCGCGCGCGACACGCAGCGCTTGAAACTCTGCGGCGGCAGGCGAGATGTGCGGGTCAAGCCCGGACGCGGAAGTCGTCACTAAATCAACGGGAACGGGCGCGCTCGTGTTCCCGGCTTGCAGTCTCCCGACATCCGCTTTCACGCGGTCAATCAACTTCTGATTAGTCGGGCCGAGGTTCGAGCCCGTTGAGCCGTTGGCATCGTACCCGGCAACCCCGGCGGCGCTTGGGCGCGAGCGGAAATAGCCGGGCGACGTGAACGGCTGCCCGATAATCCTTGAGCCGATAACCGTGCCATCGCGCGACCTGATTAGCTGTCCATTGGCTTTGTCAGGAAAGATAAGCTGCGCGAGCGCCGTCACCAAGAGCGGGTAGACAATGCCTAACAGGATGGTCGTCACGACTGTCATGCGAAGCGCTGTTGAAAGATCTCTTTTCATCGAAACGATTCCTTACGCCAGCCCGATGGCCGTGATAAGCATGTCAATCAGCTTGATGCCGATGAATGGCACGACAAGACCGCCTAGCCCGTAAATCAGCAGGTTGCGCCTGAGCAAGGCCGCGGCTGACATCGCGCGATATTCGACCCCTCGCAACGCCAGCGGAATAAGAGCGATGATGATGAGCGCGTTGAAAATCACGGCTGAAAGAACGGCTGACTGCGGCGTCGCCAGCCCCATAACGTTGAGCGCACGCAAGACCGGGAACGCGACCGTGAACATGGCCGGGATGATGGCGAAGTACTTCGCCACGTCGTTGGCAATCGAAAACGTTGTGAGCGCGCCGCGTGTCATTAAGAGTTGTTTGCCGATTTCAACGACCTCGATAAGCTTGGTTGGGTTCGAGTCTAAGTCAACCATGTTGCCCGCTTCTTTCGCCGCCTGCGTGCCTGTGTTCATCGCCACGCCGACATCCGCCTGAGCCAGCGCGGGAGCATCGTTAGTTCCGTCGCCGGTCATGGCGACCAGCTTGCCTCCCGCCTGCTCGCGCTTGATGAGGGCCATCTTGTCTTCGGGCGTGGCCTCCGCCAGAAAGTCGTCCACGCCGGCTTCGTCTGCAATCGAAGCGGCGGTGAGAGGATTATCGCCCGTCATCATCACAGTCTTGATGCCCATCGCGCGCAGTTGGTCGAAGCGCTCGCGCATCCCGCCTTTGACTATATCTTTGAGATGAATAACGCCGAGCGGCCTACGGTTATCAGCCACCACGAGCGGCGTGCCGCCGGAGCGCGCGATTCTCTCAACTATCTCGCGCAACTCATTAGTCGCCTGCGCGCCATTGCTCCCGACATATTTTTCGATGGCGTCAGCGGCTCCCTTGCGTATCTCGCGCCCATCCATATCAACGCCCGACATGCGCGTCTGAGCCGTAAAGGGAATGAAGGTCGCAGCGGGCAACGCCAGTTCGCGCCCGCGCAGGGAGCAAAGCTCTTTCGCCAAAACGACAATCGAGCGTCCCTCCGGCGTCTCGTCAGCGAGAGACGACAACTGCGCGGCGTCGGACAACTCAGTCTCGCTCACGCCCTGCAACGGGATGAACTCCGACGCGCGGCGATTGCCGAGCGTAATCGTTCCGGTCTTATCCAGCAGCAGCGTGTTGATGTCTCCGGCGGCCTCCACCGCTCGCCCCGACATAGCGAGCACGTTGTGCTGTATCAGGCGATCCATCCCGGCAATGCCGATGGCGGAGAGCAGGCCGCCGATTGTCGTCGGAATCAGGCAGACGAGCAGCGCGACGAGCACAAAGATTGACTGCCCCGCATTGGAATAGATGGCGAAGGGTTGGAGCGTGACGACGGCCAGCAGAAAGATAATCGTGAGCCCCGCGAGCAGTATGTTGAGCGCAATCTCATTGGGCGTCTTTTGACGCTCTGCGCCTTCGACGAGCGCAATCATACGGTCTATGAAAGTCTCGCCGGGATTCGAAGTGATGCGAACTTTTATCTTATCCGAGAGCACGCGCGTGCCGCCCGTGACGGCTGAGCGGTCGCCGCCCGCCTCTCGTATCACGGGGGCCGACTCGCCTGTGATGGCGGATTCATCCACAGAGGCGACGCCCTCAATTATCTCTCCGTCGCCCGGAATGAACTCGCCCGCCGACACGACAACGATGTCAGCCTTACGAAGCTCAAGCGCGCTGACAATCTCCATTTGTCCATCGCGCAACAGTCGGTTCGCGGTCGTCTCGGTTTTAGCTTTACGCAAGGCGTCCGCCTGCGCCTTGCCGCGCCCTTCGGCCATCGCCTCTGCGAAGTTGGCGAAGAGCGCTGTGAACCAGAGCCAGAGAGTTATTTGTATGGAGAACCCTGTGCCGGACGCGCCCGTTGCGATGTCGCGTATGAGAAACAGCGTGGTCATGACGCTGCCAACCTCGACGACGAACATGACAGGGTTTTTCATCATCGTGCGCGGGTTCAGTTTGACGAGCGCGTGCAGTAGAGCGAGCTTGACGATGCCCGCATCCCAGACAGCTTTTTTCTTCGATGTTTCAGACATATAGCGACTCACGAAAATGATTTTCCAGCGACCATCAGCAGATGCTCCACGACAGGCGCGAGGCTTAAAACCGGAAAGAAGGTCAAAGCGCCGACAATCACAATGACGCTGACCAGCAGCATTGAAAACAGCGGCGTCGTGACGGGAAACGTTCCAAGGGAAGGCGGCACGCTCCGCTTGCGACCGAGATTGCCAGCGATGGCGAGCACGGGGATGATGACGAAGAAACGCCCGATCAGCATGCTGAAGCCAATGGTCGTGTTGTACCAATTTGTGTTGGCCGAGATGCCCGCAAACGCAGAGCCGTTGTTGCCCGCGCCCGAAGTGAAAGCGTAGAGCATTTCCGACAGCCCGTGAGGCCCCGGATTGGCAATGCTCGATGTGCCGAAGCGTGGCGAAACGGAAGAGAGCGCCGTGAAGATGAGTATCACGAGCGGGAAGATGAGCACGGAGAGCATCGCCATCTTCACGTCGTAGGCTTCAATCTTCTTTCCCAAATACTCAGGCGTTCGGCCCACCATCAACCCCGCGATGAAAACGGAAAGGATGACGAAGATGAGAATGCCGTAGAGGCCGGAGCCGACGCCCCCGAAGACCACTTCGCCAAGCATGATGTTGGCAAGCGGGACGAGTCCGCCGAGCGGCGTGAAGCTGTCGTGCATCGAGTTGACTGCCCCGCATGAAGCGTCGGTCGTGACGGTGGCGAAGAGCGCGCTGCCGGCGATGCCGAAGCGAGCCTCTTTGCCTTCCATGTTGCCGCCGGGCTGCGCGGCGCTGGCTCGCTGGTCTGTGCCGGCGAGCAAGGGATTCCCGCGCGACTCTGCCCTGTACGCGGCTGTCGCGCCGAAGAGAAAGAGCGCGGCCATGGCAGCCCAGACAGCCCACCCGTGCCGCTGCGCCCCGGTTATTCGCCCGAGCGTGTAGGTCAGCCCCGCCGGGATGGCAAAGATGGCGAACATCTGTATGAGATTCGCCAGCGGCGTGGGATTCTCAAACGGGTGCGCGCTATTAGCGTTAAAGAATCCACCGCCGTTCGTGCCCCACATCTTAATCGCTTCCTGCGAAGCGACAGGCCCCTGCGCAATTGTCTGCTCCGTGCTGATGGTCAAACTCCGAGAGCCGTCTTCCGCCACATGCTCAATTTTCTGCGGCTCGACGAGCCTTGCGGTATCAGCGGCTTTGAGGTTCTGCACGACCCCTTGTGAAACCAGCAGGAGCGAGATGACAAGGCAGAACGGCAGCAGCACCCAGAGAACGCCGCGCACCATGTCTACCCAGAAGTTGCCGATGGCGTCTATCTCTCGCCGCGCGATGCCGCGAATGAAGGCGATGGCGAGAGCGATGCCGGCGGCAGCGGAGACGAAGTTGTGATAAGCCAGCCCCGCCATCTGCGTCAGGTAACTCATCGTCACTTCAGGCACGTAGCTTTGCCAGTCCGTGTTCGTCGTGAACGATGCCGCCGTGTTGAAGGCCAAGTCCGGCGCGACGCCCGCGAGCTTCTGCGGATTAAAGGGGAGAAAATTCTGGAAACGCTGCAACAGGTAGAGCGCCAGCATGGAGACTAAGCTGAAGAGCAGCATCGCGACGGCATATTCAGTCCAGCGCATCTCGCGCGTTTCAGCCACGCCGGTCAGCCTGTAGATGAGCCGCTCAAGCGGGCGCAGGATTGGGTCTAGAAACGTTCGCTCTCGATTAAAGACGTGAGCCATATACAACCCAAGCGGCTTTGTGACGGCGAAGATGAGCGCGAGGAAAAACAGAATTTGTAGCCAACCGTCAAGAGTCATCTCAGAACTTCTCCGGGCGCAGCAGCGCGTAAGCCAGATAGACGAGCAGCAATGCCGAAACCACCAGTCCGAGAATCGCGTCAATGTTCATCTTCACTCCTCATCCGAATCATCCAAGCCGTCCCCGTCCCGGCCACAGCAATATCTTTGATACCGCGCCAGGGCGAGCAGGAAAATCAACAGCCCGAACACGCCAGGCAGTTCCCATCCAAGCTCCCACATGAGCGCGCCACCTCAACGAAGCTTCTCGCACCCGCGCACGTAGGCGAGGGCCAGAAGGAAGAAAAGAATCGTCGCCGCAATGAAGATTAAGTCGGACACGCTCTGTTCACCTCATGGTCAGTTGAAGTTGTAACCAAGCTCGAAGTAGAAGAAGTGACTTCCCTTCGAAGCGTTGGCGTTGCCAATGGAGTAGGCGGAGACGCCCGTGAGCTTTTTGCTCAACCTGCATGCGACGCCCGCCGTGAAGTATCCGTTAGAGTGCCTGCCCGTGAACCAGTCAGCGTTGATGTTCAGCTTCTTGGTCAAGGGCTGCTCGAAAGTGAATTGCCCGCCCGCGCGGCTGGCATCCGGCGCGACCACGTTCCTGCTGTAGAAGTAGCCGCCGAAGCCGACCCGCGTGCTCGACTTGAAAGTCTTTTGAGCCATCGTGTATGCGTATGTCCCCAGGTTGTATGAACGGTTGCGAATGGGGATGAACAGGTTGGCGCCAAACGCAATCGCCCACCCGCTATCGTGGCCTTCGTAAGCTTTCCATTTGACGGCAGGCACGAGCGTCGTCGCGTCCGCTCCCGGCTGAATATTTCCAGTCACGTTCACTCCGATTTCGATGCGACCGCCGAGGCCCAACACGCCGCGCAGCACGAATGAAGAGAACTTCGCATCGTTCGGCTTCGCGCTGATGTCCAGTTCAAAATAGACCTTGCCCGCATCGAGCACGTCCGTAGTCGGCACGTTGAAGACCGTCTGCTGCGCTTGAGCCTGTGAAGGCGTCCCGCAGAGCAGCACAACAAGCGTCAGAGTGGCGGCGATGCGCGAGCGCGCCTGGTCGCCGGATTGTGCTGCCGGCTGAGCGGCGTCTGCGCAAATCCCGCTCTTCACCATTCGCTTATCCAGCAGGTCCAGGCAATGCCCGCCAAGCAGCAACAGCGGGATGGATGAAAGCAGCAGAATGTTTCCCATGCCATGAAGGGACAGGCCATCGCTTTCGTCTCCCAATGTCCATGCGCCAGCCGACAACAACGCGCCGAGGATGACCGCCGCGGTTCCTCCCGCAAGCCCGAACACGGCTCCGATGGCTGGCCACGTCCAACCATCCAGACGCGATGCGATATATAGCTTTTTCAGGCGAGCCTCAGTCGCTTCCAACTCTTTGAGCGATTCGTTATCTCTATTCAACGTGTTCACCTCAGCACGCGACAAAAACAGGCAAATTGTCAAAGACAAGTCGCTGTTGCTCCCTGTCAACAATTGAAGGCTACTCCCGCCCGCATAAAAAAGGGGTAGATGTTTTATTAAAAGTTCGTTAACGAATGATGAGAGCGAAGTGTAGGTTTACTTGCCGGGATTAAAGCGATAGCCAATCCACGGCTCGGTCAAAATGTGGCGGGGTTTTGCCGGGTTGGATTCTATCTTCTTACGCAGGTGGCGTATGAAGACGCGCAAGTACTCGGTCTGTTCGACGTAGTTGCCGCCCCAGATGGCGTTGAGCAGCGCGCGGTGCGTGAGGACTTTAGAAGAATGCCGAAGGAAGTAAACCAGCAGGTCAAATTCCTTCGGCGACAAATGCACCTCAATCTCTCTGACGATAACGGTATGAGTTTCGAGGTCAACGCGGAAGTCTCCCTCTTCAATGATTGTGAGAGCCTCGCTGGCCCCGTCTGGCGAACGGCGCAGAGTCGCGCGCACGCGCGCAAGGAGTTCGCCCATGCCGAAGGGCTTCGTCACATAGTCGTCCGCGCCCGCATCCAGAGCTTCAATCTTGACGGACTCTTCGCCCTTGACCGAAAGCACTATAATGGGAACTTTCGAGATGGCCCGCAAGCGGCGACAAAGTTCCAACCCGCCCATGTTCGGCATCGAGAGGTCTGTGACGACAAGGTTCGGCGGCCACAGTTGAAAGAGTTCGAGCGCGGCTTCGCCTTCGGCGGCCACGCGCACGTCATACCCGTGCTTTGTCAGACCACTACGCAGCACCAGCGTAATCTGCTGTTCGTCATCTACAACAAGTATGCGCTGTTTTTCATCCATCGTGGTCAGGAGTCGCCGTGTTCGACTTCACCTTTAGCGACGAAGTTAAGCTCTCTTGACGTTGCTCTTCATCGGATGCCTGCTCTTCGTCGCCGACCGGAACGGTGAAAGTGACGCGCGTGCCGCGCCCGCCCGCGCCCGTCTCGACAACGATGCGCCCGTCATGCGCCTGCACAATTCCGCGCGCGATGGCGAGGCCCATGCCCGCCCCGCGAGGACGATTCGCGCCTATCATATCGTCATCACCGGCGCGAAAGAATTTATCGAAGACTCGCTCACGCATCTCCGCCGGAATGCCACGGCCTTCATCCTCCACGCTTATCTGAATCATCTCGCCGGGCGCGCGTTGCGCCGCCACGCGGACGCGGGTTGCGGGCGGCGCATACTTGGTAGCGTTATCAACCAGCGTGTAGATAACCTCGCTCAAGGCTCGCGCGTCAACGCGCGCCACGGGCAACTCGTCTTCGATGTCAACTTCAATCTCATGCTGTCGCGTGAGTTGTTCGGCGCGGGCGAGGGCCGCCTCTATAATCTCGTCTATCTCGCCCCAGTTACGGCGTAACCTGAGTTCACCGGCCTCGATGCGCGCCAGATCGATGATGCCTTCGATGAAACGGTCGAGCCGGTCAACCTCCTGAGTTATCACACGCAGCATCGCCTGCTGTTCCGTCGAGCTGAACGGCTCCGCCGGTTCTTCTGCGCCCGCGTCTTCAATCAATAACGTGGCGGAGGCTTTGATTGAAGTCAGGGGCGTGCGCAAGTCATGAGTCACGGCATCAAGCAGGGCCGACTTTAATTGCTCGCTCTGCCTGAGAGCTTCGGCGTGGCTCACGCGCTCGAAAGCGTCGTGCAATTCTTCATAGAGACGTTTATTTTCGCGGCGTCCCGCTTCCGCTTCCTCGGCTCGACGCTTGGCTCGCGCCGAGAGTTGCCCGGCAGCGATGGCGGTGGCGAGGAAGGCCGCGAGCGCCACCCAGTTTTGCGGGTCTTCAATCGTGAAGGTGTAGAAGGGAGGAAGAAAGAAAAAGTTGAAACAGAGTATCGCCAGCGCGGAGGCCAGAAGCGCCGCGCCGCTTCCACGCAACGTCGCCGTAAAGAGGACTACGAGCAGCAGCGCGAGAGCGACGGTCGTAGAATTTATCCGACGATGAAACGGCCCAAGCAGAGCCGTGACGGCGGCGATGCCGAGCACAGCCATGAGATAGCCGTCCCACTTCTCCCTCGCTATTTTCATCCACAGGATATTGTATACCCTGCCTGCGTGGATTCGCGCATCCTGCTCAAAGCGCATTCAGGAAGGCCACAAGGTCGGCTCGCTCCTCGTCCGTGAAAACGAAACCGAAGTGTTTCTCGTAGTGGCGAACTACGTCTTCAAGCGTCCGCGCGATGCCGTTGTGGAAGTAAGGGGCGCGCGCGGCCAGCCCGCGCAACGTCGGCGTCTTGAATCGTCCGAGGTCATTCCACAGCCCTGTGATGTTGCCGAGGCCCGCGTCCGTCAACTGTCGAACCTCGCCCGTTTGCTTGTTGCGAAAGGTATAGAGCGGCAAGTCAGGCGTTCGCGCTTCGGGCGACGCGGTGTTGATGTCGAACAGAGCATTTTCGAAGTTGGTTCCGTTGTTCGCGGAGTTGTGGCAGACGTTGCAACTCTTATGGCTGGCGTTGATGCCGTTGAATAGTTCCTGTCCACGCGCAATCTGCGCGCGCCCTGGATTCGCGTCGCCGTTCCAAGCCTCGAAGAGATTGAACTCGCCTTCAACCTTCGACATCTTTGATAACATCTCAGGCCCGCCGCGCCCGCCGTCTGAGTCCAGACGCCCGACGCCCTCGGCGCTAAGCTGCGCCGTGAACAACGAGCTTTCGAAATCAACTATCTCGTCGATGACTTCAGGAGTGGCTGGCGGGCCTTGCAGCGCTCCCGTCACGAGGCGATTGGTGAGGTTGACCAACGCGGCGCGCTGGCCTTTGCCCACGTTGGCGCCTGCGTCCCAGTTGACCGTCGCGCTCCCGATAGGAAAGTTGATAGTCGGCATGGAGCGTCGCCAATGCACAAGTTGGTTGATGTTGGCGAAACCGTGCGGGTCGTCCACAGCTATTAACTCCCACTCGGAATCGGGGCGCGGCGGGCCGCCCCTGCGAAAGACTCCGCGACTCAAGAGCATGCTGTAGGCAGCGCGGCGCGCTTCTACAGTGGAGACATCCGAGTTCGGGTTGTCAGCGTCGAGCTGGCCGAAGACAGGATGCTTGCCGCCCGTTTCGTCGAACAGGCGTTGCAGCGTCGCAGGAGTGATGCTCCAAGCTTCCTCCGGGATGTGACACGTCGCGCAGCTTTGGCCGTTTGTGCCTTGAACTTTAAAGAACTCGCCCGTGAGATTGACGGAACCTTTGGAGCTAAACGTCGCGGCCTCTCCGCCCGGATTCGGCAGCGGATGATTATTCTGGATACTGTCATGGAGTTTCGAACTGGTCGGCGTGTCCGGCTTCGAGCGCAGGTTGCACGCAAGCCCCCAAACCAAACCGAGCAACGCAACGGCTGCGACCATCGCTCTTATCCGAACGCCGAGACTCTGCGAGCCATTTCTCTTCATCAAGATATTCTCATTTTCTCCTATAGCATTAGATGTCAAGCGTCTCTCGCTTCTGCGCCCACTGCTATCGCCACGACGTAGAAATTTATTTCTGCTTCCCTGACGTAGAAACGCGACCAGCTTCCATCATCACAATTGCCTGCGAGCCGATGTAGATATTATCTATCATCAATCCAAAATCGGTCTACCACATGCCCGGCGATTACGACGGCGACAGGCGAGCCGACCTCGCTGTCTTCCGTCCAGCGGACGGCAACTGGCATATCAGGAAGAGCACGGGCGGGACGTTGCAGCAGAACTGGGGCTTGAGCGAAGACAAGCCTGTGCAGGGAGACTTTGACGGCGACGGCAAGACCGGCATCGCCGTCTGGCGACCTTCACAAAGCGCTTGGCATGTCATTCAAAGCAGCAGCAATAGTGGCTGGCAGCAATTCTTAGGACAGAGCGCTGATACGCCTATTCCGGCAGCATACCTGCCGCAGGAGTCCTTTGCTCTTCGCTGACATGCGACTGTAAATCTTAAAACACCGGACATTGATAAAGGAGAAAGACGGACACTTCATCAACGGCTCTCGGAGCCGTTGACGAAGATGGCGCAGCGAGTGGAATTGTCTCCCTTCGCAACCGAAAGCTTCGTGGCGGCTAAGCGCTCAGGTGTTCAATCAAAATCTTACAGCCAATCGCTATCAGGACCAGCCCGCCCAGCGCTTCGGCTCGCTTTGCCATCACCGTGCCGAGGCGCTTGCCCAACCAAACAGCGGGCAAGCAAAGGGAGAACGTCACCAGCCCGATGACGACGACGGTCATCAGCAATGAGATTCCTAGCAGCGAGAAGCTGACTCCGAGGGCGAGCGCGTCGAGGCTCGTGGCGACTGAGAGGAGCAGTAGCCGCGATGTGCTGAAAGGGTCGCCCGACCTGTCGCCCTCGTCGTCGCGTCTGGATTCGTAAATCATCTTCACGCCGATGAAGCCTAAAAGCCCGAATGCCAGCCAGTGGTCGAACGACTCGAACCAGCCCCGGAACGCCGTCCCGCAGGCATAGCCGACCGCGGGCATCAGGGCTTGAAAGAGGCCGAAGAAAAGCGCAGTCTTCACGGCCTCAGTCCATCCGACACGGCGGGCCGCCGCGCTGCTTGACACAGAGGCGGCGACGGCATCCATGGATACTCCCACGCCGCTGATTAAAGCGAACCAAAAATTCATCAATGTGTCTCAGTTTCTCACGCAGCGAATCGCGACATCCGCATTGTAACAGGAAGGCGGATTACTGAAACACCTGCGGTGATAGCCGGTGTTGGAACAGGTGTTGCTAGTGTGTTGTTCGTTCCATCGGGTTGTATGGAATGATTGCTTTTTCGCTGGAATCGACCCGGAATTGTGAAGTGTATTGATGCAAACTATTGAAGGACATAACAGGAGAGTGCTGCTGGTCGAGGACTTTGCAGACACGCGATTTATGATGCGCCAACTGCTGGAAATGAGCGGTTACACCGTCATTGAAGCCAGAGATGGACGTGAAGCCGTGGAGTTTGCCGAGCAGGAATGCCCGGACCTCATCCTGATGGATTTAAGTCTGCCGGAAGTTGATGGAATCAGCGCCACGCGCACTATCCGCAATCTGGAGAAGCTGTATGATGTGCCGATTATTGCTTTGACGGCGCACGATACGGAAGATTTCCATGATGCCGCGCGTGCGGCGGGTTGTAACGAATACGTCACCAAGCCTGTCGATTTCGATAGGCTGGATATGTTGATGGATGATTTCTGTCCTGCCAATAAAGGCTCTTGCGCGGCGTTGGAATACTAATTCCCATCGTGGCCATTACTCATGATAGCCCTCTTGCGCCTCCAGAAATGGAAGAGCGACAACCAGACGCGTCGCTTCGGCCAGTAACGAATCATCCATGGATACAACTGTTGCCGGTCGCGCTCTAACGTTGAGCTGACCGGGGCGGCGCGCATTCTCAAACAGCGCTTGAGGCCGCGTTCGAAAGGCTTAGAGCATGGGTCGCTTCAGGATTTCAGCCAGGGCTTGCAATCGGGCTGAGTCTGCTGCGCTCTTCGTCAGGCCAGCACTCTTCTCCAACTCAGGCGCGAGGCTTTTGAGTTCTCCAAGCTCTCTTTGATTCAAGCGTGAGTTCTCTGCCCTTTGAATCGCCTGCCGCAGGGCCGCGATTCGGTCGGAAGGCAGAGCTTGCGAACGCTCAAGCTGATCGACGTAAGCCTTCGCCACGACTAACTGCCGGGGCCACTCAATTTTCTCCTGATTCTGCACATTCAATTCGGCCACCCGAACCGCCTTCGCGGCGTCAATCTCGTTCTGCGTCAGGCGCTGCGTCGGCGTCAACTCAAAGATGTCCAGACCGCGCGCAATCTCTGAGGCGTAGATGTGGCCGTTGTACCAGTACGCAGACCAGTCGCCGCCGAGCACGAGCATCTTTGGATCAATCGGCCCCCGGTCGAAATAGGCAATCTCAAACGGATGGTCGGCATCGGTGAAGTCCATGACGGAGATGCCACCCTGATACCAGGCTTGCACTTCGATGTCCCTGCCGGGAACGGGAATGAGCGAGCCGTTGTGCGCAACACAGTTCTCGCTGTCACCCTGCGCAGCCGGCAACTTGTGATAGCTCGCAAAGCTCAGCTTGTTATCCGTCAAGCGGAAAATCGCATCGGCGCCCCATTTGTTCGGGTCGTTCGCGCGGCAACGCGCGCCCAGTCCGCCGCCCCACTCATCTGTAAACACGACTTTTTTTCCATCATTCGAAAACGAGGCTGAGTGCCAGTACGAATAGTTCGGATCGTTCACCGCGTCCACGCGCTTTGGATGAACAGGGTCTTTGATGTCCAGCAGGATTCCATTTCCAGAGCAGGCGCCTGCCGCGAGCCCCATCGCCGAGAACACTGTAATATCGTGACACTGGTTGGTGTCAGCCGGTTTTCCGTCTCCGTCATGTGAGCCGCCATTATTCAGGCCGTTGGCAACACCCGTCCTCGGGTCCATAAACACTCGCGGACTCGACACTACCTGAGCGGTTTGCGGCGCCGCCAACGGCACCTTAATCACGTCAATGCGAAAGAGCGCAGTATTTGGATCCTTGTCCGGTGGTTCATCCGAGCACCCCGGCAGCTCTTCGCTTTGACGGACAAAAGAGGTTCCAGAGACGTAGATGTAGACGTTGTTCTTATCATTCGGATCGACCACCAATGTATGCGTGTGCGAGCCGCGGCAGGTTTGCACCGCTGCCACCTGCTTTGGATTCTTAATGTCGGCGATGTCGAAAATCCTTACTCCGCGGAAACGATCTTTTTGCGCTGCCGGGAGATGAGGCTTGTTCTCTTGTCCCGCTGCGGGCGGCGGCTCCGGCGCAAACCCCTGTGGACTGCAATCCAGTCGCCCGTTCGGCATCTCCACAGACATAAAGAGCAGGTTCCTGTAAACGGACACGTCGCCCTGCCCGCCCGGGCATATCATCGAAGTCAACAATTTGGTCTTCGCCGGGTCGGCGATGTCATAGATGTTGACGCCATAAAAGTTTCCCTGAAACAGGTGGTTGCCCTGAAACGCAAGATCTGAGTTAGCGAAAGCGAGTTGAGCGATAACCAGTTTAAGAGGCTTCGGCATCTTCGAGGAATCGCCGATGCCGAGTTGGCCGAGCGTCTTCTGCACCTTCGGATTATCAGGATCGTCGGAGCCGAGTTGAAACGCGTCCGGCTTTTTGAGCAGCATGATGTGCTTTATGCCCATCGCTGCTTCACCCGCCTCGTACAATCCCGGCGACAGACGGCTGCGCGGGTCGTTTGAGTCTGAACCCGTCATCCCCGCCGGCAGCGGCGGCGCCGGTTCGGGAGCAAACGGATTACCGCCGCCTTCGTTGGCGGGTTTGGATTCCGGCGTCTTCGTGGTTTCAGGAGACGGCGACGGCGAGGCCGTTTGTGCCAGCGTCCCGGCTGCAAAACATGAGCACAGAACGAGGGAAGCTGTTAGTAAACGGAACGCGATAGCATGTACTCGATTCATCGTTTCTCCTCTACAGGTTTTTCACCCAACATGGTTTGCATAATCCTGATCTCAGCGCGCTGGCCGCTGTCAACATCGGTTGTGAAATTGAACAACTCGGCATCCTGCCCCGCGCCCGCCGTATCGAACAAATCCTTCACCATAATCAAAGCGCCGTTGTGGTGCTGAATCATTCCAGTCAAAAACAGATGGTCAAACTCCGCGCCCTTTGCTTTTCTCAAGGCGTCCATCTGCTTCGCGGTCAGCATCCCCGGCATGAGCATCTGATGGCTCGACATATCATGGCCCGGCATATCCATGCCTGACATTCCCGGCATCGGCTGCGAAACCGGCTCTCCTCTGGCTTCGAGCCAACGTTGCATAAACTTC
>JAWVFT010000069.1:0-49591 GCA_033855775.1 Blastocatellia bacterium
ACGGGCGGGCGAAACTTGATCTCTTGCGTGCTCGCGTGTTGCATACAAACTAAGTGAAAGCTGCTTTGATGATTGGGGCCGAGTCTGGCTCTAGACCACTTGGTTGCACCAAATCTGCGGATGAACCATACATAACAGCGATTATCGGACTCGTGGTATGTTTCCGTAGCAGTCATGAGCAATCGCACTTGCGGCGATTCTTACGTTCCAGCTAACGGTCTACGATTGTGGACATGACTGTCTCTTGAAAGAGACAGCAAGCGCCTACACGGCCCGTCGCTCCTCTGATAAGCCAAACAAACTTCGCATGAGAAGATTGGCATGCCCGTTGCTGATTGACGGGACAGGTCTTGATTTTAGTGCGCGAGCCTTTCGTCTTGCACGCCTCATTTGCGTGTCCGCCACGCGATGACTCCGCCGCTTCGTTTGAACGAGCGGCAGACACCCGAAGAGAATTGCAACGCCGCAATTTAATGCATCCGAGATAAAACTTCCGGCAGACCTTGAGTTGGCGCTAAAGCCACTCTTACGAACCTTGCTCGACGCTTTCAACTTGCTAGAGCAACCTTTTCTCTGCCGGGCCGCAACTCCCACAAAAAGAAGGAGACATTATGAGCGCTCAAAAGAAATATAAGGTGAAGGCGGAAACTGATTACGCTTACACCAATAAATTTAATAAGAAGGCGATACAGTTTTCGCCCAAGTCAGACGAGGTTGTCGCCACTTTCCAGCCGCAGCCGAGCGAAGAGGCCGCGCTGGCGACGATGCGCGCGACATCGCTGGCCGTGAGTCAAGGGATTAACTATGCGCGCGGCTTTGCTGTGTTCCACGTCGCGCCCACGCAGGGCTTTGCCGCTGTGACGAAATCGCTCGCGGCTCAGCCGGAGATCGCCAACGCGATTCCGGCGATGATTGATGACGAAGGCTTGACCAGATATTTTCTGCCCGACGAGTTTACGGTGCAGTTCAAAGATGGAGTCAAGAAGGAAGAGGCGGAGAAAATCATCAAGTCGAAGAAAAGCCAGATTGTCGTCGAGCAGCGCACACCCGGCTACTACACGCTGGCGGTGCCGCAAGGCAAAGGACTCTTTGAAACACTGCGGGAGTTTTCAAAGCTCTCGCAAATCGCGTTCGCGGAGCCGAGCGAAGCGGGCTTCAATGACGCGCTCGCTTATATTCCAGACGACCCGGACTTTCCAAAGCTCTGGGGCTTGCACAACACAGGGCAATCCGTGAACGGCGTCACAGGCACAGCCGATGCCGATATTGACGCGGCGGAAGCATGGGACATTACCAGAGGCCACCCGGACGTTATCATGTCCATCATCGACACAGGGGCCGACTTGAACCATCCAGACCTGACGGCCAACTTTCTGCCGAGGGGCGCGGAAGACTGGGACTTTGCCGACGCCGCCGACAAGGTTCCTGACGACCTGGACCATCACGGCACGCATGTCGCCGGGACAACGGCGGCGGTTGATAACACAACCGGAGTCATCGGCGTCGCTTCAAAGTGCAGGATTATGCCGCTGCGCGTGAACCTGACGAGCGGCATGAATCAGAATCGCGCCGACGCCATCAATTACGTGGCGGCTCAGGCCGTGGCCAATCCGACCCGTCGTTATGTCATCAATTGCAGTTGGAAGATGAGCGGCGACATAGCGGCTGTGCATAACGCCATCATCAACGCCGTGAACCACAACGTCGTGGTCGTCTTCGCCGCGGGCAACGCCGCCAGCGACATAGATGTGACGCCTCAATATCCGGCGGTCTATCCAGAGGTGATAGCAGTGGTCGCCACAGACCAGAAGGACAAGAAGGCTTCGTTCTCCAACTATGGAACTAAGGCCGACGTGTCCGCGCCGGGCGTCAACATCTACTCGACAATCCCGGACGACACCTACGCATTCTTCGACGGCACCTCAATGGCTTCGCCGCACGTGACCGGACTGGCCGGGCTGATTTGGTCGCGCAACCGCGCCTTGACCAACCTGCAAGTGCGCGCGATTATCGAAAGCACTTGCGATAACATAGACGCCTTGAATCCGGGTTTCGCGGGCAAGCTTGGGAAAGGCCGCATCAACGCTCTCAAGGCTCTGAACGCGACGCCGTTGCCCGCCATCGGTTTTCAAGTCACGCGGAAATTCCCTTTCCCGCAGTTGAACAACGGCTCAAGCTCAGGGCTGTCGTATGCGCGCCTCGTTCGCATCCTGCTCGTGTTCAGACCGGCCCTGTTGTTTTTGACGCAGCAGCCGCAATCCGAGAAGGTCTACTTCTTAGACCCCGGCACGGGCGCGGTGCTGAAGTCCGTTGACCCTGTGGCGAACGATACTATCGGCAGTCTGGAATGGGACGGAGCCAACATGCGCGTCGCCAACGTGACGACAGGCTCCGGCTCAATCAACGCGATTGACCCGCAAACGGGCGCGCAAGTCGGGACGATTCCTGCGCCCGCCGGACGCGGCGAAGGACTCGCCTACGATGGAACGTTTCTTTACTATTCAACCATCACGCGCGTCTATGTTCTTAAGCCGACCACGGGCGCAATCGTCCGTTCGTTCCCGCCTCCGGGCGGCTCCTGTCGCGCGCTGACCTTCGGCCTCGGCCATCTGTTCAGCGGCAACTCGACGACAGGCGTTATCACTGTCTTCGACCCGAACACGCTCGTCGTGCGCGGCACGATTAACGCCCCCGGCGGAGGCACGGCCAGAGTCGAGGGCTTGGCCTTCAACCCTTCGACCAGCGAACTCTTCATCGCCAACCAGAGCGAGAATCGCATCTACGTTGGACAGGTCACGCTCTAAGCTTGAGTATCGTCACGCTCTAAGGTTGAAGTATCAAACTTGACGCTTGCGCGTCAAACGATGAGAGGCGACGGAAAGCTCGTGCCATAGCTTTCCGTCGCCTCTCATCGTTTGTTAGAACGGCTCTGTTCAGTCGAAAGAAAGTCTCGATGCGACTCTAATCGGTTAGACGAGAAAGTCGCTATCCGATGCCCTGCTGCGGATACGGAAAGCCCGCGGGCGGAGGCAGAGCCGTGTCCACATGTCTACGCAGCCCGGCGTCGCAGATGGCGTAGCCCCAGTTAATCAACTGCTCCTGCGTCTCCGGTTCCAGCCGTTGTAATCGTGTCCCGACGTTCGCCAGCTTGATGGTCTTTTCCAGCGGACAGTTCAAGGCGCCTTGCACGGCATACTTGGCGATGTCAGACCTGATGCCCCAGTAAGTTCCCTTCCGCGTGCCGAGCTTGTAAGAAGCGATGACCTGCCGTTTGCGCAGGCTGCGCACTTGATTGTCTATGATGAAAAGCACGCGCAAGGTGTGGCGCACCCAATCCTTCTTCGGCTCAGGCTCAGGCTCAAGATTCCCTCCGCCGTCGCTCACCAGCACCGTCTTGTATCGCTTCCATGCCGTCTCAAGACCCAGATTGTCGTAGACACCGCCGTCGGTTAAAACGACATCGGTGGTGAACGGCTCGCGCTGTAGCTTGGCCGGATGCGTTTCGGTAAAGAGTCCGGGTTCCAACTCCATTTCGAGCGGCGAAAGCACAGGCGGGAAAGCGGACGAAGCCGCCACCGCGACCGCCAATTCAATCTTCGGATTCTTCACTTCGCCGACTTGCCAGTCGCGCATGTACGGCTTGGCGAATCGCCACAGGCTGCCGGACTGAACGTTGGTGGCGTTGATGATAAAGCTCGGCATGTCTGGAATGTCTTGCAGGGTCTTGTCGCCGAACAGATGTTTGCGATAAGCGTTCGTGACTTTATCTCCGATGCTGCCGGGCATCAACGCGCCGCTGACGACGGAGCCGACATCAATCGTCTTGCCGCCAAGCTGCCGGATTGGCTCAACGATGGAGGCATTGAATTGCTGCCCGACGTTCGCGCCGTCAAAGCCAAGTTTAGCCCAGTTCATGGCGAGCACGGCGGCGGTGATGGAGCCGCCCGACACGCTGGAAATGCGGTGGAGTTTCGGCAGATAACCGAGTTCGTTCAGTCGCCAGAGCGCGCCCAGATGAAAGAGCATGGCGCGATAGCCTCCGCCGGAGAGACACAGGGCTATCCCGTCAATGAGTTTTCCGCCTTGCTCGCCCGGCGTCGCCGCCACAGGCTCAAGCGCGCTGGCCGGGTCAATCGTCGCTTCATCTGTTTCCTGCGTTGCGTCTGTCGGCTGTAGCTCGTCTGTCATGTTCGCTCCTTCAGATAGTTGTCTGAGAACGCAGAGGATTTTATCTTGCGTGCGGAGCGTCGCGCCAGCTTTTTCACGTCAAGCAACTGGCGCGAACGATTGACGAGGGGCGCGTCTTCAAGTCCAACAGATGGAAGACGAGCTATTTTGCTTGAAGCGTAGACGTAGTTTGACGGGCGGCGCGCAGCTTCTTCATCAGGCTGTCCGTAATCTTTCCTTCGACCGTGCCGCCGATGGAATTGACACGCCCGCTGGCTATGACCCTGCTTGTTTTCGGGTCGAGCACGCTGTAGATGAAGCTCGTGGTGAACGCTTTGCGCCCGACCTCTATGATTAAATCGGCGTCCGTCTCATCTCGCGTAACCGCCATCTCCCACTGCTGAAATTCGTCCTGCTGCAACAGTGAATTTTCCAAAGCGGTCGGCTTAAAGTAGACGGACCTGGCGCGGATGAAGATGGTGCGCGCGTTTCGCAGCGTCTCATTAGGACTGGCGGCGCGGGCAAATTCGTTCTGCATGACGCTTTCCGCGCGAGCCGCCGTCGCAGGAAGCGGACTAAGGCAAAGGATAAAGAGCAGCGTCAATGCGCGGCAGTTCTTCTGACTCATAAATAGTGACTCCAATTCGAGCGAATTTATCAAACAACCGCCGAGTGTAGAGTCAACCGGCTGCGTCGCGCATGAGCCATGTGATAGTTTGTGAACTGTCACATCCCTACAGAGAGCCCGCGGGGTCGGGCGGCGGCTCGCTGGAATCAATCGAGATGATGTCATCGGCAGAGCCGGCTTCCAACGTAAACTTTAACTCCTGCGAATCGCCCGTCGCTAAGCGCAGGTTCGTCACGACAATGGTTTTGAAGCCCGCCGTCTCCACTTTGATTTGGTAGACGCCGGGACTCAGCCCGCCGATGTTGTAGTCGCCGGAGCTATTGACTGAGACGGGCTGCGCGCTCTGGTCGCTTCCCTGCAAGACGGCGGAAAGGTGAGAGCCTGAAACGGCGGCCCCGTCGGAATCCGACACAGTGCCATGAAGGCTGGCCGTGCCGTCCTGAGCGAAGGCCAGCATCGAATAACTCAACAAGCAGCAGATTCCCAATCCGCGTATCAGCCATCTCGAACGTAAATTCTTAAACATAACTGTGGCTCCTATGCTTTTCTAAAGACCTCTGCGAATCTATAGCGAGCGCGCATTTCGGCTATACGCTTTCGCGCCGCCGGAGCTTCTCCTTCATCTTCACACGCCTTCGTCTCTCGCTTGCGCCGGGGAAAGGCTCTCAGGTTTTGTGCGGGTCAAAGATGCCCGCGATTAAGTCGCCATCGCGGAAGCGATAGTCCGTCTTGAAAGTTAAAGGAAATATCGGAGCCTTTTCGTCTCCAATCGCGGCGCGCAATTCAGCCAGCGTTTGTTCGGCAATGTCCGGCATGTGCAGGAACACATGCTTATTGAAGTTGAACTCCATGTCGCCGACGTTGAGAGCGACGCCGTAGACATCAACGTCGGCCACGACATGCCCTTTGAAGTGAAGCCCGTTTGGAGTCAGGAAGTCCGCTTTAACCATTAGGGCGTCGGTATCGTCGGGCAGCCCATCAGTATCCAGCACCGGACTCAACACGTCTTCATCTTCTGCATCTTCCGCCAAAGCCCACACGGGAAACTGCTCGAAGTGTTCCGGCCTCAGTTCGCCGAGCTTAATCCTTACTATATTTTCCATACTGCCTTAACAACCTCCTTGCTTCTGCCTTTCCAGCCTTCGGCACAACCACTATCTTTCGCCCTCCTTCGATGGGCTTGAATTTCTTTAAGTATTCCTTGAATATTTTCGGGTCGCTGAGGCTCACACGGGTAATCGGTATCTCTTTGATGCCGGCGCTCTGGTATGCCAGCAGACGACGATTATCCAGCGACCACAAATTGCCGTTTTGCTCGAACACTTTAATCGGAGTTATCTCTTCCGCTAAACCCGGTCGAGCTTTTAACTCCGCAATCGTGTCGTTGATATTCCGCCCGTCGCTGAAAATCGGATTCGCTGTGTCCTGACTGAACCGTATATCTTCAGGATTGGCTCTCTCTAATGCAGAAGCTTCCTCAGCCAGATTCGCGGCTTCGCCCTCTGCCTTGCGAGACATGCCGACGATGTTGTCGGTGGCCTCGTTGAATCCATAGCGAGCGCGCGTTTCCGCTATTCGCTGTCGCGCCGCTTCCATGAAATCTTCGACCCGCCGCCCGCTGCGGCTGGCTTCGATGACCTCTTCGGCAGCTTGCTCGGCCTTGCTCACGCCTGAGCGCAGATGAGTCGCCTCTTCCAACGCTGTGAGCGCGCCCTTTTCCTTGCTCACTATCTCGGCGGTGGTCGTCAGAGCGCGCCGCGTGGTGTTGGCCAGATGGCTGCCTTCTTCGATGACCTCCGCCGTCGAACGCCCGATGCGGCCAAGCCTCGCCAACGGCTGTAGCGCTTCCAGCGCCGGCGCGAAATCCATCGCCAGCATCGTCGCTTCAAATACCCATCGCTTAACGCTCAGTTGTTCCAGCGTCACGGGGTCTGAGGCGGTAAAGGTGCGGTAAGCTCCGCCGACCGGCGTGTAGTTGACAAGGGCTTCGCTCAGGCTATAGTCCTGCGGGCGTCGCGTCCCGGCGCGAATCTCCGAGTTCTGCTCGTAGCTGCTGATGGCGACGCCGATGGCGAGGGCGATGAGGAACGGAATCAGAATCGGGATATGGCCCGACGGGTCTGTAAAGCTATTGGGATTGCCTTGCGCGTAAGCATAACGATTAAGCGAGGCAGGCTCGTCCACGCCGCCCGCGAGGCTGTCTTGCTGGATGAAGTTGCCCATATTCGGGGCGTAGTATCTTTCGCCGTTGCCGAGCGGCATCAGCCCGCTCTCGCTATCCACACGCTGCCCCGTGTAGCCGATGGCGTTGACGCTTGAGCCGCTCGACCCCATGGCTGCGCCCCATGCGTCGTACTCGTAAGAAGCCGTCAGGCTGCTCGTGCTGCCGCGTTGGGCCAGCGCCGTCACGGAGCCGAGGGCGTCCGTGAAGTTATAGCGTTCCCCTTCGCCGCCAAACTCGCTGCGGATAATCTCGCCTGCGCCCATCACGTAGCGATTGAGAAACTGGTTGTTGGCGCCGTACTCGTTGACGACCTGCCCGGCCCCGTAGACATACTCCGTCAAGTTCGCGCCGACTTTCTTCGAGAGCCTGTGACGCTCGAAGTCGTAGTCGTAGCTCGCCGTCTCCTGCCCTGCGCCGTTGACGATGCGCCGCAACTGGTCGCGGCAGTCATGCTCGTAAGAGACAGCCGGTTGGCCGTTCTGCTTGACCGAACTGAGATTGCCGTTGTTGTCGTAAGAGTAGACGTACTGGTCGCTGCCCGTCGTCAAATTGGTCAGACGGTTCAGGGCGTCAAACTGCGACGTGCTGGTGCTGAGCGGGCTGTCCGTGGTCTGGCTTGATTCGGTCGTGACGCCCTGCTCGCTGGTCGAGAGCGTCACGGTCTTGACGCGATCCTGCGCGGTCGCCGTCAGGCGATTTCCGGCGGCATCGTAGCCGAAGCCGGTGATGTGCGTTGAGCTATCGGTGTAGCTCGCGGTCTGCCCGGCAGCAGGGTTGGCCGGGCGCGGCTGTCCGGGCGCGGCGTAGGAAGCGTTGGTCAGGCGGTCGAGCAAATCGTAGGCGTAAGCGTTCGTGCGCGCCGCCTGGCCGTTGAGCTTCTTCGTCTCCGTCTCGCGGTTGGAGTTCGCATCATAGGTATAGACGAACTGCTGCGTCTGGGCCTGCGCGCCGGAGCCGATGGTGTTCGTCACCTGCGTCAGACGGTCGGCATTGTCATACGCGTATTCGCGCCGCATGTCCGAGCCGTAGTCAACGCTTTGCAGCAGCCCGTCCGCGTGCCATGTGTAAGTGGCCGAGCCGTTCGGCATCGTCACGGTCTGCAAGCGATTGTGCGCGTCGTAGCTGTAGGAGGTCTGCTTCTGCTGCGAGTCTTTGAGGCTCGTCAGATTGTTGGCCGCGTCGTAGCCGTAGGTAACGGTGCGATTGAACGGGTCGGTCGTCGTCTTCAGCCGGTCGCGCGCGTCGTAGGAGCGAGCGTAGGCCCGCTTCGTTGAAGCGTCGAGTCGTTCTTCAACGCTCGTCAGGTTGCTTTCGGGGTCATAGCCGAAGGTGTAGCCGAGCGGCCCCGCTGCGCCGCTCGTGTTGCTGTAGGAGAGCGACTGCGGGCGGTCGAGTTCGTCGTGAACAATCGTCGTCTGCTGGCTCTTCGGGTCTGTGATGGAGTTGCGGTTGCCGTCCGCATCGTAGCCGTAAGTGGTGATGAGATTCTGCGGCTGCGTGGTTTGCCGCACGCGATTCAAAGCGTCGTAGTCGTAAGCGACCGTGTGATTGAGCGCGTCTTTGACGGCCTTCAAATTCTGCGCGTCGTCGTAAGTGAACTCCCAGATGCCAGATTTGGCATCCGTGATTTTCTTCAAAGAGCCGAGCGCGTTGTATTCATAAAGCGTCTTGTAGGCGGCGCCCTTCGGGTCTGTCTTCTCCAGCAACAGACCTTCGCCGTCGTAGCGCGTGGCCGTCGGATTTCCTTCGCCGTCCGTGCGCGACCTCGGATGATTCAACTCGTCGTAGTCCATCCGCACGTCCGCGCCGCGCCCGTCGTTGTAAGTCCGCGCGTTGCCGACCGAATCATAGGTGAAGGTTTCCGTCTGCGTGTTGGCGTGGTTGATGGTCTTGACGCGATTGAGCGCGTCGTAGGTGTAAGTGGTCGGGTTGTTGAGGCCGTCCGCCATGAGCGTGCGGTTGCTGTTGCCGTCATACTCGAAACGGGAGAGCAGTTCGCCGCCGTCGGTCACGCTCGTCAGGCGACCCAAAGGGTCATAACTCTCGACGCGCAGGTTGCCGCGCCGGTCTGTAATCTGTTTCGTGTAGCCGCCGTTATCGCTGTTGACGATGTTGGTAATCTGGCTCTTGCGGTCTTTGACGAGCCTCAGGCGGCCTACCTCGTCGTATTCATAATCGGTGAAGCGGCTCTGGAAATCGCTTTCGCGCCGCAAGTCCATGCCGTCGTAGACGAAGGATTTGGACTTGTTATCGGCGTTGGTCAACGTCTGAACGCGATGCAGCGGGTCGAAGTCGAAGACGGTCGCATGATTGTTGGCGTCCGTGCGCGTCTCGGTGTGTTGGGCGTCATTGTAAGTGATGGTCGAGACGTTGATGGTCTGCTGGCCGTCCTTGACGCGCGTGGTCAACTCGCGTTGCAGGTTGTCGTAGGTCATCGTCGACTCTACGCCGCGACGGTCTTTGTGCGAGAGCATCAAGCCTTCGCCGTCGTATGTGAATTGCTCGCTGAAGCCGCCCGGATAGCTGACGCCGGTCGCGTGGTTCAGGCCGTCGAGCGTGTAGACGGTTTCGCGGTTGAGCGCGTCCTTGCTCTTGGCCAGGCCGCCCATCGCCCCGTAGCGCATCTCGACAACGTAAGCCGGGCTGGCTCCGTTGATGGTCAGGCGTCCGGTTTCGTTGAAGGCGGAAAGCTCTCTAACGCTCACGGTGTCGCGCGCATCTTTCGTCGTCACCGTTCGACCGTCATATGCGATGGTCGTCTTGTAGACGGTCGAGCCGAAGCGCGTTTCGCGCAGCAGCAGGCGACCGAGCGCGTCTTCCTTCGTGATTTCCAGCAAGCCCTGCAAGGCTTGCTGCATCGTCACCATGCGCTGCGCGTCGTCGTAACTCCAAGTGGTGACGCGCCCCGCGGGGTCACGCAACTCTTTGCGCCGGTTGATGGCATCGTAAACGATGGCGGTTTCGCGGCCATTGCGGTCTTTCGTGGAAGTGATATTGCCGATGTCGTCGTAGCCGAACTCTTCCTTGTACGTGCCGCCGGGCAGATGCCTGACGGAGAGACGATGGAGGCCGTCGTAGTCGAGCCGGATTTCCTGCCCGTAGAGATTGACGACGCGCTTCGGATTGCCGACTTTATCCACCTCCGGCGCGCTCATCGTGTTTAGCGTCGCCCCGTTCGGCCCCGACAGCGTTTCGCTCGTGGGGAAATTCAACGCATCGTAGACGCGCGTGCGTTTGACGCCACGCCGGTCCGTCTCCTCCGTCAAATTCGAGTTTCTGTCATAGACGAAGGGACGAATAAATTCGCCGGCGTCGCTCGGAGTCTCTTTCGTCTCCTTCATTCTGCCGAGGCCGTCGTAGTCGTTGACGACCGTCATCTGCTGCGTGCCGCCCGCTTGCGTCATGCTCTTGAGTTGGCCTTCGGGCAGGTAGGTCATCGAGACGTTCATCGAATCGTGGAACGTCGTCGGGTCTGTGATGGTTTGCCGAATCATGCGGTCGAGCGCGTCGTAGGCGTAAGCTTCGGACGGCCCAAGGTCATCGCTGACAGACTTCAGGCGACTGCGCTCGTCAAAGGTCTGATGCTTGACGACAGACTCGTCGCCCGAAGTCTGCCGCGTGATGGTTTGCGGGTTGCCGTAGGCGTCATAGTCCTTGAAGCTCGTGGCAAAGCCGTACTGGTCCGTCATCCGCAAGAGATCGCTGTTGGGGTTGTAGTCCATCGTGACCGAACGGCCCGTGGGCAGACGTATCTCAGTCACGTTGCCGTTGCGGTTGTTGACGGTGTAGCCGATCGTCTTCCGGTTGGCGTCTGTAAACGAAGTCAGCTTGTTGAAAACAGGGTCGTAGGTGGCGGTAGTGCGCTGCGTCAGGACGCCGCCGCTCGTCGTCCGCTCGACCGCATTGCCGTTTTCGTAGCGATAGGAAACGGTCAAGCCTTCGGGGTCTGCCTCGCTCAAGTGATGGCCGTAGCCGTCGAAGGTGACGACCGACTGCGCGGAGCGCGGAGCCATGATGGTGACGGTCTTCGCCAGCAGCGAGGGGTCGGCTGTCCCCTGCGGGTCGTGATTGACGAACTGGTAGCGCGTCGGATTATCGCGCGGGTCTGTGACGGTCGCCTCGGTGATGCGGCCATTCGTATACGTGAAGGCGTATCCGTAGCTCACGTTTTCGGCGCGGCTGACGGTCTTGATGGGCCGCTCCGATTGGCTCAGTTCATATTCGTAGTTGGTGACGGAACTCGGAATCACGACAGAGTTCGGCGACTTGGCCTTCGTGATGAGGTGATTGAGATTGGGATTGACGGTGGTGGCTCCCTCCGTCGGATTGTAGGCATACTCCCAGATGCTCTCGTTCGTTGACTCGCTAATCTGGTCAACGCCGGAACGCCTCACGCGCTGAAGGTTGCCATTGCCGTCATATTCGTAGTTGACCTCAAGGCCGCCCGGCCCCTTGATGTTGGTGATGTGCCACGCGACGCCGATGTCCGCCTGAAGGAAACGCTGGCGGAGGCTTCGCATAAAGCGGCGGTCGTTGCAGTTGGTGATTTGCCCGTTGACCGCTCCCATGTCAACCGTGCCAATCATCGGCGTCAACGCCTGCGCGTATGTGAATTGCAGCTTGCGCCCGGCTGAATCAGCGACCGTGAAGAGCCGCCCGTCGCCGTCATAGCTGAGCGTGATGCGATTGCCGTTCGGCTCTTCGATGTAAGAGAGATTGCCCATGTAGCCGAGATTGAAGAGGATTGTGCTATCGCCCTCGACCAGTTGATTGAAGTGATACTTGATGCGGTTCCTGGTGAAGTAGTCGAAGGTGCCGTCGCTGTTCTTGTGCAGGATGCCCTGGTAGGGAGCATGAGCATGCGCCTCTGCGCCCGAATCCACTTCCGCTTCTTTGAACTGCTGGCCGCTGCCCTCGCCGCCGATGAGCATGTAATGCGGCCCCGCAACATCGCCCGGATTGACAGCCAACCCCGAAGCATCGTGAACGAGCAGGACTTGATAGTTATGGCGCCATGCGTAGCCGAGCGGGTTGAAGCTAGACGTGTCTGCGCTGTTGTAATAGCGCGTGAACGAGAGCGAGAGGCCGCGATTCTTAATCTCCGGGATGTCCGGGTGCGTGAGCGCCAGATTGCCCGATTCAAGCTCGACATCTCCGGCGACGGTGCTGCCCGGCAGGCGCACGTCCTTGCGCGTCTCGCCTATCGTGACGAAGCCTTCAGCGTTTTCGACGATTGACGTGCTGTCGTTAAGAGCAGCCGTCAGGCGGAAGAAGTAGCGTCCCGCCGGAATATTATTGAGGCCGGGCAGATAGCGCGGCACTTTCTCGTTATGAAAACCATACCCACGAAACCCTGTGTCGCCGCCGATTGAGTTGTTGGCGTCGGGCCGTAGCTCTATGTTTTGGAAAGCTCCGTTCTGGTCTTTAATCATCAGGTGAACGATAGCGTCGCCACCCAACAGGTAAGGCAGATAGCCGGCGCCGCCGCTCTGCGGAATGCCCCATTCATCCTTGTACTGGTCAATCAAGTAGCTGAACGGAACCTCAACGTGGCGGGCGCGAAACTCCGTCGGCTGCCCTTCATCAATCACTAGCTCCGCCGTGTACAAAGCCGCGCGGTTAATCGGCGCGGTGTTCCGCCAGGGGGCGCGACCTTCGACGATGCTGGACGGGCCGCCCGTCTTGATTGTCGCCTGCACTTCGGCCAGCTTCTCGACGATGGTCTGGTCGCCGCTCCTGATTTCTTTGCGATAGATGACCTTCGCCGTGCGCGGCGCGTCATGCCCGTAGACTTTGAAGATGGTTTCAGCGTCCTGAACCATGTTGTTGTCGCGGCTGAGCAGGACTGGGTTCGTGCATTTGGATTCGGGGTCGCTCAGCGATTTTCCGTGGACGTAGACAATCGCCGCCGTGCTGCCGACCGAGACGCGCAGGTTCGCTGTGACGGTCGAGCCCGTCGGGTCGAGCGTGTAGACGAAGCCGTCTTTGACGGACAGCCAGCGCAGGCCGCTGCCGATGCCCGTTATCGTCGCGCTCAGGAACGGGCGCGCGGGATCGCTGAAGTCAATCACGGCCACGCGGTCTGTGAACATGACATAACAGAGCGTGTCTTCGACATCCATCCGGCGGGCAAAGTCCACGCCGAGGCCCATGTCGGCAAACGAGCGCGACGGATATTGATGCGGGTCGCGCGGGTCTGTGACATCGAAAATCCAGAGACGGTCTGAGCCCAGGAGGACAGCCATGTCCGTCGCATGCCCGCTCAGGTTGATGCTCGGCACGGCGCGCACGTCCTGCGCAATGCCAGCCGGAGCGAGGTCTTTGACGGCCAGCACGCGGTCGTCATAGCCGCTGTTGTCGCCGTCGTAAAAGGCCGTTCGATTGTCGTAAAGATTAGGGCTGAAATCGAACGAGATTAACTGCGGCTTGTTGGACGTGACATAGCCGACCGGAGCCTTCAAGGCTCCGCCGCCGCCCGCCGCCGCGACTTCCTGATCCATCAGAGAGATGGAATAGACCGGAGACGCCTCGTTCACCGAATGGCCGTAGGGCGCGCGCTGCTTCAAAGCCTCCTGGTCGTAGCCGCCGTTGGGCAAGGTGGCACGGAACCATGAAAATTGCGGGTCCGCCGCAAACTTGGTCGCGGCCTCCTGCAAGTCAACGACGGCGACTCCGCCGCGCCCTGAGTTGCCGATGTAGGCACGCTTATGCAGGATTTTGATGTAGCTCGGATAGGCGGGCAAACTCTCCGAAATATTCAAAGAGACGACGCCAATCATTCTTGGAAATTCGGGAACGTCCAGACTGTAGATGAAGAGATTGATGGGACGCGCAGTGTCGCGCGGAGAATACGAGGCCACGACCGCAATCGTCTTGTAGCTCTGGCGCGTCGGCCTCTCCACCTTAATCATGTCCTCATCATGCTCGATTTCGGCGATGTCGTAGGCGACCGCATAGTTGGGGACAAACTGATTTTTGACGAACTTCGGCGTCTGCGGGTCGGCCGTGTTCCAGATGTGCATGATGGAGCCGCTGCCCATGTCCGGGGTCACGGTGATGGCCAAGTCCTCCGTCATGGCGACGCGATAGGAATCGGTCGTGGGCGGCGGGTCGGTCAAGACGAGCGGGCTAAAGGTTGTGAACGTGCTGCGGAACGGCTGATGGCTCGTGTCTTCGGGCGACGTGTACTCCTGATCAAGCCCCGTGTCGTCCAAATCCTTAACGTCTGTTGTCACCTCGACGGCGAATTGCTTGTTGCCCTCAAGGCTCGGCGACGGCTGCAAATCAATGTTTGAGATGTCGTCGGAGTTTGGCCCGATGGGCAAGCCACCGGATGTAATCGTGCCGCCGATGTGCTGGCCCGTAGCCACGTCCGTAACGTAGATGGTTTGCCCCGGCACAAGGTTCTTGACCGGCTCGTTAAATTCGAGATGAACGCGCGAGCCTGTGCTGACGGCCTGCGCCAGATTGGCGGGCGTCACGCTCAGGACGCGCGGCGGCCCTTCCTGCCTTGAACGGATGTTCGGATTGCGTTGAGCCACGAAGCCGAAGGTCTTCGTCGCTTTGGTCGTCTCGATGTTGGAGAGCGTGTGGGTTGTGACGACGACGCTGTAGCTGCCTTCGGCGTCGATGCGCAGGTCCGTCACGTACTCTCCCGGCGTTTGGCCGGAACGAGTCCAGACGAGTTGTTTGACCAGAGAGCCGCCGACCAGCAACTGCCCCGTGATTTGTTGCACGTCGGGCGTGGCCGTCGTCTTTATCTCAAGGTGCGAATTGACGAGCACGCGGCCAACCGCTTGCAGCGTGTCCGGCTGCCCGTCTTCAAGGTCGAGCATCCGCCCTTCCATGCGCAGGAGCGCGGGCAGCGTCTCCGGCAAGCCGTCGCTCGACGGAAACTCCACCGCCGCAAACATCGTGCTCAGACCCATCAACCCGTGCTCGGTAATCGGGTTGATGTTGAGATACGGAGTGGCGGTCGCAATCTTCGTCCGGTTGAGAATGTCTGTGGCTTTGACATCAACGGATGCAGCCGAGCCGAGCGCGTAGTCAATGAGTCCGAACCTGCCGTTGGCGGCGGTGCGGGCGATGACGGAAGGAATCGAGCCGCCCGCGCTGACGACGCAGACCACGTTGGCCAAAGGCTTCGGAGCCTGATTGCCCGGCGCGCGTTCCGTGACGATGCCCGTGACGGCGCGGACGTGATACGGCATGAAGGAAAAGAAATCGTAGGGGCCGAGGTTGCTGGCAATCGTGACGCCGTAGAAAGGCGGCGACATCGTTTTCAGTTTCCCGTCCTCGACCTTGCCCGAAGTGACAACTTCCCAAACGTCGCGCTCCTGCCCGCCTTCGTTAAGCTTCGCGGGTTTCATGAAGACAAGTGGCTGGCCCGCGACTGCTCCCGGCGGAGCCGGAAGCTCAAGGTGCAACTCTTTCTGGTTGCTGAACTGGCCGGACACGTCCATTCGTATGCCGCCCGCGAAAGGCACGTTGGACGGATCCATCTCGCCCTCGCGCGGTATCTGTATGTCGGCCTCGACGCGCGGCGAGAGCTTGATGTTGGCCTGGCCTGTGATGGCTCCGGCGGGAACGGAAATCAGCAGTTGGCCGTCGTCGCTGGTGATGGTTCCGCCGTTTGAACTGACCGAGACGAAACCGTCCGCGCGGCGGTAGGCAGCCTGCGCGACGCGGTATTCCGTGCCGTCCGGCTGGCGGATAATCAAGACGATTTCGTCGCCGACCTGCGCCGGTATCAGAATCTCAATCGCAGCCGTTCCGGCGACAGCCGAGATGGTCGAGCCGTTGCCGTTGTTGATGGCGACGATGGACGAGCCGCTAGGAACAGACTGCGCCGGAATCAAAATCTTCGACATGCCCGCTTGGTCTGGATAGTTGATTTTAATCTGCTCAGGCTTCAAGCGGTCGTCAACGCGCACGACATTCGCCGTCGTGAAGGTGGACGTGTAGGCGGCAGCCAAAGGCTTGCCGTAAATATCGCGCACGGCCTGCGTGACATTGATGCGATAGGAAGTTGAACCGGCCAGGGTCGCTGCCGGAGTAAAGACGGCGACACGATTTCCGGCGAGCACGGTAATCGCGCCCAGAACAGGGTTGCCGTTGCTCGTCGTCAGAGCAAAGTTTGAGCCGGTAATGGTCGCGGCGGCGACAGGCTTGTTGAAGGAGACTGTGATAGCGGTCGTCGCAATCATGTTCTGCGCGTTGGGCGCAGGCGTGACGGATTCGACTTGCAGCGGCACGGCGGCGAGCGAGATGTTGGCGCTCGTGACGGCATCCTGCGCGGCGAGCGCGGCGTTCGTCCTGCCAGTGGCGTCCGTCGTGAGAGCCGCTGCTCCGAGTTGATTCGCGCCAGCCGCATCCGTCCCGGCTGAGCCGATGATAAGGAACTGCCCGCTCGCGCCCGTGACATCAATGAAGGGCGTTTGATTGCCTGCGACCCTGACCGTCGCGGCGGGGCCGTTCGTCGAGCTATCACTGACGACGCCTTTCAGATAGCCGAAGGCTTGCGGGATGCGTATGAAGACGTAGCGACCGCTGGTTGTGATGCCGCCGAGCGAGACGCCCGCGGGAACAGTCGGCGCTGATGTTGTGGAGACGAGCAGGCCGCCCGACTGCGTGGCGCGGGCGACGACCTTCGGCGAGCGTTGGCCGCTGACGGTCATGAGACGCGCGACGACGATGCGCGAGAGGTCGCCATTGATGCCGGGGACGGAAATCGTCGCGCCGTTGGAGAGCGTCGCGCTCGTCAAATCAACATCAAAAGCGGCGACGACTTCGTAGCCTTCGGGCAAGCGCACGTTCGCCATCTCCGGCTGCACATCGTTGAAGAAGATGGACTGCGGCGTCTGCACAGAGTTGGCGGGTATCGTCAACTGCGAGCCGTCGCTGGCGCGCAGGTCGCCGCCGTGATTGTCAATCAGGACGCCGAGCTTGGCTTGTCGTCCAGAACGTATCTCGACGTGGACGTTGGCGCCGAGCAAGTCCGTCAAATTAAAGTCTGTGCGCGTCGGCTTAGCGACGAAGAAGGCGGCGAGACGATTGGGCTGCTCGACGCTGGCCGCCGGATAAGAGTAGAGCACGAAGTCCTGCGAAGGACGGTCAACGAGCAACGAGTCGTTTCCGGCAAGCAGGTTGTAAGTCTCTCCGAAGGTCGCTTCGATAGAGACGCCCGAAGGCAGTTGGTTGAGCGCGCCTGCGACGAAGGAGACGGTCGAGCGCGCCTGAGCCGAATAGACGGCTGTGCGCGGCGTGGCGACGGCGGTCGCTTGCGCCGAATCGAGCGCGGCGGAGTCGGCGGGCTGTCCAGCCGTCAAAGGCTGATTGGCTGTGGCTGGCGGCGGAGCGGTCGCCCCCGTGTCGGCGACGAGGAAAGCATACTGCCCCATCTTCGGCAAGTCTGCCGTCAAAGCTCCGCTGGCTCCGGCGAAGAGGTTGATATTGAGAGCGACCCATCCATGCGTCGCCTCGTCATAACGCGCGAGCACGAGCGGCGTCGCGGTCGAAAGATTCGGAACCTGCGTGATGCTCAAATGAGCCGTTGACTGCAAGGCCATCGTCGTTGCTTGAGCGTTGGCTGAGCGCACGTCAACGACCGCGCCGGGAACGGGCGACCATCCGTAAGGCAACAAGTTCAAGAGGCCCTGCGGCGAGACGCTGGTGACGCGCACGTCCGTCTGCTCGTTGAAGGCTCCGGCGTTGAAGCTGACTTGCAAACGCCCGCTGTCGCCGTGCGCCGTGCCGCCGCCGACGCCAATCTGATTCGCCTGCGCATCGAGCGGCGTCAGGCGCGCGTCAAAGAGCGCGGTTCCCTCGCCAATCGAAACGCTATACGTTCTTTCGACGGGCGTGTAGCCGTCCTTTGTCAGACGCGCGACGCCCGTTGGCGACGAAGAGACTAGATTGAACGCGCCCGTCTCATCCGTCTCAGCCGATTCACTGCTGCCGAGCAAAGCCTTCGCGCTTTGAAGCACGTAGCCCGTTGAATCGTCGAAGACGTAGCCGGAGATGCCGCCGGGGCCGCTGGTGCGCGTCTGCGCCGTGGCGACCGCCGTGGTGTTGGAGAGGTCGCGCGCGACCGCGCTCAAGCTCAATAGATTTCCGGCGGCGTATGTCGCAGGGATAGAGAGCGAGAATTGATAGGGAGCCGCCGTCGCGGTCGCAACGTGCTGGCCGTTCATTCTCAATTCAACGTCTGCGACGCCGATGTTGTCCGTCGCGTCAACGGTTATCTGGTATGTGCCGCCGGGCTGCACGCTGGCGGGGACGTTGACGAACGAGACGGAGGGCGCGGTCAAGTCGCGGATAACGGAGAGCGACGATTGCGTCTGCTGTCCGAGCGCGTCCGTGACGACGACCGTTATCGTGTTCGAGCCTTCGGCCAGCGCGATGGCCTTCGCGAACTGGCCGCCGGAAACAGGCACACTCTCGCCATTGATGGCGACGGTCAACGGCTCCGTGCTCAAGGAAGAGATGCTGCCCGCGACCGTGACGGTCGTTGAGGCAATGACGGCTCCGTTTTGCGGGTTGGTGAGATTGAGCGTCGGCGCAGGAATCCGCACGCGCGTGACGTGAACGTTGGCCTGCCCGCGATTGGGCGCGGTCGCGCCGTCTGTGGCGACAACCAGAATGTCGTTGTCGCCGTAAGCGAGCGGGAGGCCCGCGATTGACCATTCGTGCGTGTTGGAATTATAGCTCGCGTCTCTGCCGTTGACGGTGACGTGCTGGATGCCCGTAGCGTTAAGCCCTTCGTCAACAGCCGTGCCGGTCACGCTGACGGTCGCGTCGTAAGTGTCGAGCGAAGAGAGCGGAGAAGTGATAACGACGGTCGGGGCTGCGGTGTCAGGCGTGTGCCGCGTGACGTTGATTGAGGCTTCGCCGCGATTGAGCGTCGGGGCGTTGTCTTCGGCGAAGACGTTGATCGTGTTGACGCCTTCTTCGAGTTGCACATCGTTGGCCGTCCAAATGTGCGTCGAGGCGTCGTATGAAGCGGGCTGGCCGTTGACGACGACGCGCTTGACGCCTGTCGCGTAAGGGCCGTCATCAGCCGCCGTGCCTGTGACCGTGATGGAAGCGTCGGGACTAACGAAGTTGTTCAAGGGCGAAGCGATGTTGACGGTCGGAGCCAGAGTGTCCGGCGGCGGGATGCGGTTGACGGTGATGCTGTGCGTGGTCGCGTTGCCAGCGGTGTCAACCGCGCGCACGTTGATTGGGTTCGCGCCGATGTTGAGAGCGAGGCTGTTGAGCGTCCATGTTCCGGCCTGAGCGTTGAAGGCGGTGGCTGTGCCGTTGACCGTCACTTGCGCGACGCCGGAGGCGTACTGGCCGGGGTCGTAGGCCGTGCCGCTGACGGCCACAGTCTCTTCCTGCGTGGTCGAGCCGTCGGCGGGCGCGTTGATTGAGAGCGCAGGGGCAACGGTGTCGGGCGGCGGCTCGCGCGTGATGTTGATTGACTTCGTTGTGGCGTTGCCCGCGTGGTCAACGGCGCGGGCCGTGAAGGAATTGCTGCCGACGTTTAGCTGAAGGCCGTCGAGCGACCAGGAACCGCTGGCCGCATCGAGCGTCGCGGCGTTGCCGTTGACGGTGATCTGGGCCACGCCCGAAGCGTAATCGCCGGGGTCGGAAGTTGTGCCGCTGATGTTCGTCGTCTCAGCCTGTGTAGTAGAGCCATCGGCTGGCGAAGTGATGCTGAGCGACGGGGCCGTCGTGTCTGCGGGAGGCTGGCGCGTGACGTGCACGGAGAGCGTCGTGGCGTTGCCTGCGTTGTCGGTTGCGCGCACGTTGATGGTGTTGCTGCCGACGTTGAGCGCGACGCTCGTGATGCGCCATGTGCCTGCGGTCATGTCCAGCGTGGCGGCGGCTCCGTTGCCCGTCACTTGCGCGACGCCGGAAGCATACTGCTCGGCGTCGGAGACTGTGCCGCTGAGTTCGATGGAGACATCCTGCGTCGTCGTGTTGTCGGCGGGCGACGTGATGACGAGCGTGGGCGCGATGGTGTCGGGCGGCGGCTGGCGCGTGATGGTGAGGCTGCGCGTCGTCAAGTTGCCCGCGTGGTCCGTGGCCTTGACGGTGATGGTGTTGACGCCAACCGAGAGCGCAACATTGCTGATTGTCCAGGAGCCGTTGGATGGCTGAAGCGTGGCCGGGTTGTCGTTGACCATGACCTGCGCGACGCCGGAAGCATACTGGCCCGTGTCGGAGACTGTGCCGCTGACAGTGACGGCTGCATCCTGCGTCGTTGTCGCGTCGGCTGGCGACGTGATGCTAAGCGTCGGGGCGGTCGTGTCAACAGGGTTTTCGCGCGTCACTGTGACGCTTTGAAGTTTCTCGTTTCCGGCCACATCAACGGCGCGGACGTTGAGTTGGTTGGAGCCGACGTTGAGCGGGAAGTTATCAAGATTCCATGTGCCAGCGGCGGCGTTGAGCGTGGCGGCTGTGCCGTTGACCGTGACCTGCGAGACGCCGGAGGCGTACTGGCCCGTGTCGGAGACTGTGCCGCTGACGTTGATGGTGGCGTTCGCGGTGGTTGAATTGTTGGCGGGCGCGCTGATAGAGAGCGCAGGGGCAACGGTGTCAGGCGGCTGCTGGCGCGTGATGTTGATTGACTGTGTTGAGAAGTTGCCCGCGACATCAACCGCTCGCGCAGTGATGGTGTTGGCCCCGATGTTGAGCGCGACGTTGTTGATTGTCCATGTTCCGGCGGTCGCATTGTAAGTAGCCTGCGCGTTGTTGACCGTGACCTGCGCGATGCCGCTCGGATACTGGCCGGGGTCGCTGGCCGCGCCCGTGACGTTGATGGTGGCGGCGGTCGTGGTCGCGTTGTTGGCGGGCGCGGTGATGCTGACGCTCGGCTGCGTGGTGTCGGGCGGCGGCGTGATGGAAGCGTTGCCGGTAATCTTGCCGGTGTTGATGTTGAGATAGCTGGCGATAACTTGCCCTGTGACGTTGGGCGATGTGCCGTTGAGATTGAATGTGCTGTTGGGACAGCGTATGAGGGCCGTGACTTGACTCGTCCCGTTGAGGTTGCAGCCGCCTGTGGAGATGGCGTTCAGATGCACGTCGCCGGGCAAGGTGTTGGCGCCGGGAATGATGAAGCCCTGATTGAGATTGAAAGCCTGCCCGATGTTGATGTTGACTTTGCCGGTGGTCTGAATCGAGGCTCCGCCGTTGAGATTGATGGTGCCGGAGAAATTGTAGGTTCCGGCGACAAAGTTGAGACGACTGGCCGAGTTGACCGTAAAGTTGTTGTAGTTGCCGGGCGGAACATTGATGACGAGGTTCGCGGGCGTGACGTTCAAGTCTCTGACCGTCGCCCAATTGCCAATCGAAGCGACATCGTTCGCGGTGTTGATATTGACGGTGCGCGTGCCAGCGGCGGCAGGCACGGAGGTCGGGATGTCGGTGGGCAGGGGCATGGCGTCGGCGCGCGTGTGTATCTTGCCGGGGAGGACGAGATTGCTGTTGAAGGTAATCATGTAGTTCGACGGAGAGACAGCGCCTCCGTCGCTGATTGTGCCGCCATAGCTGGCTCCGCTGTTGAGACGGATTTGCGGAGTGCCGACCGAATACAAATCGCCCGTCAACTGAAACGGAGAATTGATGGCGTAGCTCTCGCCGCTGAAGACGCGCAGGGAGCCTTCGATGCGACCGGCATTGAGCGTGGGATGATGAATGGAAACGGCGGCATCCGTGATGGACGCGACTGGCACAGGCTCAGGCGCGAGCGGAGTCGCAAGCGAAGACGAAAGGGCGTCGTAAATATTTCCGGCCAGCGAATTGCCGTTGAGCGAGGCGGGAGTTTGCGCTTGCGAATTGTCCGGCGCGGGCAGCGCGCTGCGGGTTGCGGGCGCGGATAAAGTCGCGGCCCGCAGCGTGAGCGTTGGCTGCAAGTAAAGCGTGAAGATTAAGAGCAGGGCGACGGCGCGTTGCCCCGCGCGCGTGTGACGACGCGCGACGCTTTGAGCCAGTCTGTCAAGACTCCGGCGGACAAGCGAGACGGCGAGCAAGGCGCGGCGCGTGGAGCGTCGAAGCGCGCGCGGCGCGGCGGCTAAAAGAGCTTTGAAGGCGCGGCTGTCCCGCTTGGGCGCGGAAGTCTGGTTCGTTAAAGGCATGGCGTTGCTGTCAGTTCGTCTCATGAGGTGTATCTCGCCCGGCTCTCTTTGAAATTCAGGCACGGGAAATTGAGGCACGGCGGCTGGAAGTTCCTGCGGATTGCCGTTTGCTTTCTTCATCGCTGTCCTCCGGCTCCGTTAGAGAGCAAGCGTTCGGCGGCGCGCGCGGGCCATGAGAGGCCACCGATGACGCGCAAGCTTTGACTGACGGGCGGCGGCAGAAGCGGCGGGCTCGGCGCCACAACGCGACCGGAGACGGGCGGCGCTTCAGTCTTCTTCCGGCTCTGTTGCTGGCTGGCGCGATTTGCGCCTGGCGCAGAGCCTTTGGGCGATGAGCCTTCGCGCATCGAGCGTCGCTCGCCGATGGCAATCTCGACGGTCGTCGTCTGCTTGAGCGTGTCGGTGACGGTCAAGAGCAGCGGGCCGGGAACGGCTGTGGCCTGGATGTTGATGGAGAGCGTGATGCGCGTCGCGGAGGTCGAGACGACGTTGACGGTCACGTCCGGTTGATTGGAACTAACGGTCGCGCCCGCCAGCCCGTAACCGGCCAGCAAGATTTGCGTGGCTCCGTCTTCCCTGTGCGCGACGGTCGGTTGAACGCGCGTCACTTCGGGAGCATCGTGGCCGAAGAAGTCAGCCTCGATTTTGTCACGCGTGTGCGCCGTGTTGGAGATGCGAATTTCGTCAAGGATGCCGGGAAATTCTTCCGGCCCGCCGGCGCCCGCGCTGTCCGCATCGAAGCATCCGAACTCAAGCGGCTGGCCCAGATTGCGCATCAGGGAGAAATCCTTTGGAGCTTGAGCAATCGCCCGCCCGCGCCCGTCAACGTAGAGGAACAACAGATTCGCTCCACGGTCCAAGACCATAGCAACAGAGTGCCACTGGTTATCGGTCAGCGCCCCTGCATCGTCGAGCGTCTCGGCCTCCCACAGCGCGCCGTTGGTGTCGTAGATTTCGGCGCGCAGAGAGCCTTTGGCCGTCAGCTTCAACGTGTAGTCGGTGTTCTGGCCGCTGCCCGTCTCTTTGCCGACGAGCACGTAGTCGCGTTCGAGCGCGCCGCTCTTGACCCATCCTTCGACGGTGAAGTTGGAAGCGTTGAACGAGAGAGCGTTGTTGCTCGCGTCGGCTGTGGCTCTTGTCAGCTTGCGCCCGCCGCCGAAGCGGCCCGCATCGACGCGCGAGGCTTGAGCGGTCGAAAGGTTGATGGCGTTCTCGCTTGAGTCGAGCAGATGCGCCGCGCCTTCCTCGCGCTCGTCCATGTGCCAGAGTCCAACCGTATCCGCCTCAAGCGCAAACTCGCCCGGCTCGACGACGCGAATCCAGACCGAAGCATCCTCGTAGCCAGTCTTTGACAAGACCAGTTCGGCCATGCCCAAGGGCGTTGCCGGAGCCACGGCCAGTGCTAGATGAGCCTCAGTGTCGGAGCTATCCTGAACGCGCGCGTTGATGCCCGCGAGCGTTTGCCCGTCGCGCACGACACGCGCCCGCACGCCGCTCAGGTTCGAGCCTTCGACGGCGATGTTGATGACCAGCGCTTCACGCGCAGTCTTGTCGCGCGGCAGGAGGCCGGGCGTAATCGCGTTGACGGTTATCAACGGCTGTGTGATGACGGGCGGCGCGGTGTCTGTAATCTTCGTGTCCGGCGCGGCGGTCGCGACGGTGGCTGCGAAGCCACCCGTGTGTGTTCCGAGCCATGTGTCCTGCACCTGAGCCGCCGTGCGCGCAAAGTTCAAAACACGAACTTCGTCAAGCGCTCCCGGAAACTCTTCGTTGCCGCCGAACGTTGCTTCGTCGTAAATCGCATACTTGCCGATGCGGAATTGCTGCCCGCTGTTATAGAGCGCGCCGAAGCCCGCGGGCATCGTCGCCGATGCGCGCTCCACTCCGTCGGCATAGAGCGACATCTTGTTGTTAGTCCGGTCAACGGTCATCACGATGTAATGCCATTGCCCGTCGTTGATGTTTATCTGCCAGTTGCCTGTCGCCGCATCATAGAGACGACCCGGCATCTCGGCCTTCCACTGTCGTTGCGACGTGTCGTAAGCCAGGGCGCGCAAGCCGCCCGACGGCGTTAGCCGGATGGCATATTCCGGCGGGCCGTAGTAGCCGCCGAAGAAGTCTTCCTTGCCGAAGATGGTGTAGGTGCGACCGAGCGGGTCGGTCTTCACCCAACCCTCGACCGTGAAGCTGGAAGAGCCTAGATAGAGCGCGGCGCTGGTGTCGGCCAGAACGTTGGTCTTGATTCTGCCGCCGCCGAAGCGGCCCGCCTGCGCCTGCGAGTTGACGCTGGCCGTGCCGCCGACGACGTTCGGAAGCGCGTCGCCTGAGCCGTTGACGTGAACGCCGCCGTTGCCCGCTTCGTCCAGATGCCAGAGGAGCAACGTCTCCGAGTTGCTGCTCGCGTCGTTGACGAAGGGCTGCTGGTCAACGATGGTGAGCGACGGATTGAAGACTTGCCCGCGCGTGTCCGTGACGGCGAAATGCAAGTCGCCGACGGGGACGCCCTGCGGGACGCTGAGCAGGCAGTTGAGTTGCGTTGAAGTGGAAGAGACGACCGTGACCGAAACGGCGGGCTGGTCGGTCGTGACGGTCGCGCCCATTAAGCCGTAGCCCGTGAAGGTCAGAGCCACGCTCGTCGAGCCTCGCTGGACGCTCGTCGGCTGCGTCAGTGAGATGTGCGCGGTGTCTGTGCCCAAGGCATCTGCGAGAACCTGCGCGGGCGTATGAGCCGAAGATGAAATCCTGACCTCATCAATGATGCCCGGAAATTCTTCGTTGCCGCCGAAGGTTGCTTCGTCGTAAATCGCATACTTGCCGATGCGGAACTGCTGCCCGCTGTTGTACATAGCGCCGAAGCCCGCGGGCATCGTGGACGACGCTCGCTCAATGCCGTCAACGTAGAGCGACAGCTTGTTGCTCGCGCGGTCAACGACCATCGCCGCGTGGTGCCACTGGTTGTCGTCAAGCATCATCTGCCAGCGACCCGTCGCGGGGTCGTAGACGCGGCCCGCCACTTCAGCCTTCCACTGGCGTTGAGACGTGTCGTAAGCCAGAGCGCGGATGCCGCCCGACGGCGTGATGCGGATGGCATATTCCGGCGGGCCGTAGTAGCCGCCGAAGAAGTCTTCCTTGCCGACCAGCGTGTAGGTGCGACCGAGCACACCGGTCTTGAACCAGCATTCGGCGGTGTAACTGGCTGTGCCGAAGTAGAGCGCGCCGTAATCGAAATCGGCGATGACGAGGGGCTTGCTGCGACCGCCGCCAAGATGTCCCGGTTGAGCGAGCGATTGATTGCTGGCCGTGCCGTGGATGCCGAGCGGGCCTGAGTCGAGAGCGCGGATGGCTCCGTTGCCCGTTTCGTTCAAATGCCAGAGCAGCCGCGTGTCCGTGTTGGTGGCGAACTCGGATTGCTCGAAGAGGCGCACGTCAACCGAGGCGGCGGGCAGGTTCGGCTTCGTGAGCACGAGTTGAGCCGTGCCTGTCGCCACGCTGCCGTCGATTGAGAGACGCACCTGCGCCTGCGAGAAGGAGCTTGACTCGACCGTCGCCGTCGCGTTGAGCGGTTGGCCGTTGCGCTTCAGGCTCGCCGTCACGTTGTCGAGGCCGAAGCCGTTGAGCGTGACCAGAGTCGAGAAGGTTTCACCGGTCGCCTTGTT
Organism: Blastocatellia bacterium; assembly: GCA_033855775.1. Lineage (GTDB taxonomy): Bacteria > Acidobacteriota > Blastocatellia > Pyrinomonadales > Pyrinomonadaceae > DASVTR01. The sequence goes on from JAWVFT010000069.1 coordinate 25,798, forward strand.
GAGCGGCGCTTCCTGCGGAGCGTAGGAGTTGACGCGCAGCCCGGGCGTGCCGTTCATGTTGGCGACAATCTGTTCCGCCGTGTGCGCCGACGCGGAGATGCGTATATCGTCGAGCACGCCCGGAAATTCTTCGTTGCCGCCGAAGGTTGCTTCGTCGTAGACGGCGTACTTGCCTGCGCGCAACTGCTGGCCGCTGTTGTACATCGCCCCGAAGCCCGCGGGCATCGTGGACGACGCTCGCTCAATGCCGTCAACATAAAGCGACAGCTTGTTGTTCGCGCGGTCAACGACCATCGCTGCGTGATGCCAAAGGTTATCGTCCAACTCGTAGACTGACGCGGGCATCTCGGCCTTCCATTGACGTTGAGAGGTATCGTAAGCCAGAGCGCGCAAGCCGCCCGACGGCATGATGCGGATGGCATATTCCGGCGGGCCGTAATAGCCGCCGAAGAAATCTTCCTTGCCGACCAGCGTGTAGGTGCGGCCCAAGATGCCGGTCTTGAACCAGCATTCGACGGTGAAACTCGACGAGTTGAACTGCAAAGCGCCGTTGTCGTTGTCGGAGATGATGACGGGCTTGCTGCGACCGCCGCCGTAGTGGCCGGGCTGAGCGAGCGATTGATTGCTGGCCGTGCCGTGGATGCCGAGCGGGCCTGTGTCGAAAATGCGGATGGCTCCGTTGCCCGTCTCGTTCAAGTTCCAGAGCAGGACGGTATCTGTGAAGCCTGCGCTTTCCGATTGGTCGCCGACGCGAACGTCAATCGCCGCGTCCGCCTGTCCCTGTTTGGAGAAGACGAGTTGACCGTCGCCGAGCGGAGTTGTGGCGGCAACGTCAACCGAAACGATGGCCTGCCTGTACGTGCTGGAAGTGACGATGACAACCGCGTCAGCCGTCTGCCCGTTGACCTGCAAGCGCGCCGTCGCGCCGTCTAGGTTGTAGCCGTTGACGGTCAGTTGGTTGACGTATGAAGGCAGCCCCGCGCGCTCGCGCAGAATTTCGCGCGGGCTGTAGGAGGTGACGCGCATCGGAGAATTGCCGAGCAAGTCGTTGAGGATGCGCTCCGGCGTGTGAGCCGTCGAAGAGATTCTGACTTCATCAATCGTGCCGGGGAAAGCCTCGCCGCCGCCCGTCGTCTGCGGGTCATACGCAGCATACTTGCCGACGCAGAACGGCTGGCCGCTGTTGTAGAGCGCGCCGAAGCCCGCTGGCGGCGCGGACGAGGCGCGCTCGATGCCGTCAACGTAGAGCGACAGCTTGTTGCTCGCGCGGTCAACGACCATCACGATGGAGTGCCATTGATTATCGTCAACGTGATAAATGTTGGCGGGCATCTCGGCCATCCATTGCCGCTGGCTGTTGTCGTAGACCAGAGCGCGCAGGGTTCCCGTCGGCAGCAACCTGACGGCGTACTCCGGCGGGCCGTAATAGCCGCCGTAGAAATCTTCCTTACCGAAGATGGTGTAAGTGCGGCCAACGAGGTCCGTCTTCATCCAGCCTTCGACGGTGAAGCTGGAACTGCCCATGTAAAGGTCCGGGATGCTGGTGGACGTGTTGATGACGGCATTGGCGCGGCCTCCGTTGAAGCGGCCCGGCTGTGCCAGCGAAGAACCGCCGGAGAAGCCGTTGAAGTTAAAGCGTCCGGCGTCAAAGATGGTCGTGCCGCCGTTGGCCGTCTCGTCCATGTGCCAGAGCAACTTGGTGTCAGGCTCGACTCCGAGAGCGCTGCGCGAGAGGTCTATGACGCGCAGGGCCAGCGTGGCCGAACCCTGACTGGAAGACATGACGAGTTGCGCATCGCCGAGCGCGGCGTCGGCGGCGACCGTCACACGGACGCGCGCCTGCGTAGCAGAGCTTGAGACGACTTGAGCCGTCAGTTGCGCGGCGGCGGGGCCGTTGATGGTCGGAGTCGCGCCCGCTAAGTTGTAGCCCGCGAGGTCTATGTCGGAGGTTGTGCCGCGCGCGATATTGGCGGGGCCGGTGTTCGTGATGGACACGCCGAGCGCGCCTTCCGTGCCGAGATAAGTCTTCTGCACGACGGCGGCGGAGTGTGCCGTCGAAGAGACTCTGACTTCATCAATCGTGCCGGGGAATGGCTCGCCACCGCCCGTCGTCTGCTGTTCGTAGTAAGCCCAGTGACCGGCGCGGAACGGCTGGCCGCTGTTGTAGAGAACGCCGAAGCCCGCGGGCGGCGCGGACGAGGCTCGCTCGATGCCGTCAACGTAGACGGACAGGCGATTGCTCGCGCGGTCAACGACCATCGCAACGTAGTGCCATTGGTCATCATCAACGCGATAGCCGCTCGCGGGCATGTCCGCGAACCATTGCCGCTGGCTGCTGTCGTAAAGCAGGGCGCGCAGGTTTCCGCCCGGCATCAACCTGACGGCGTACTCAGGCGGGCCGTAGTAATAGCCGTAGTTATCTTCCTTGCCGAAGATGGTGTAGGTGCGGCCCACGGTGTTCGTCTTCATCCAGCCTTCGACGGTGAAGCCGGAGCTGGCGAAGTAGAGCGAGTTGTAGTTCGCGCTCGTGTAGATATTGGCGTTGGCGCGGCCTCCGGCGAAGCGGCCCGGTTGGGCCAGCGAAGAGCCGTCGGATGTGCCGGTGATGGAACGAGTCGGGCCTGAGTCGTTGATGCTGACGGAGCCGTTGGCGAGTTCGTTCATGTGCCAGAGCAGGATTGTGTCCGGCTCGGAGATGAACGGCGTGCGCGGGTCGGCTTGATAGTTGAAGCCGCCGACCAGAACGCCCGTCCCGCGGTTGGTGCTCATCTGAATCGTGGCCGGGCCGGGGACGCCCGCCGGAGTGATAAGCGTCAACTGGTCGGGCGAGCCTGCGACGGCGCTCAGGACTTGCGTCGTGTTGCCGCCGATGGTGACGATGGGAGCCGCGCCCGTCGTGCTGAGCAGGCGCGCGCCCGTGACGGTGACGCTCGTGCCGCCGTGCTGGCTGCCGGTGGCGGGCGTGACGCTCGTGATTTCAGGAGCGTCCACGTCGAGCGTGAAGTTGATAACGCCGGTCGTGGAGCTTGTGCCGAGGTTATTGGTGATGACGGCCTGCACGGCGTACGGCCCTTCGGCGAGATACGCGGGCGGCTGGTAAGTGATGCCGTTGGTCGTGACGGTCGCGGGAACCTGCACGAGCGGCGAGCCTTGCGGAGCGAGCAGCAGTTGCGTGGCAGCGACGTTGATGCCCGTGTCGTCCGTGTAGGTCAGGGCGAAGGCGGGCTGAAGCGAAGAGGTGACGTACATGCCGTTGACGGCAGCCGCGCCGCCGATGGTAAAGCTCGTGATGGCGGGGCCGGAGTCGTCTATGTCGAACTGAGCCGTGCGCAGCGCGCTCTGGTTGTTCGCGTTGTCGGAGACTTGCACGCTCAGGTTGTGATGCCCGCCGGAGAGCGGCGTCGCGGGCGTATACGTGACTTGACTGCCGGTGACGACCGCGCCAGCGGTGACGTTGACGTTATCGAGTTTGAGCACGACCGAGCTTGTCTTGATGCCCGAAAGGTTGTCGTGATAGGTGGCCGTGATGGTCGGCCTGTAAGCGCGAATGCGTGTGCCGTCAATCGGCAGCGGGTCAACGACGGGAGCCGAGCGGTCGAGCGTCGTAAAGGTGTTGATGGCGGGCTGCGTCTGGACATTGCCGCTCGCGTCGCGCTGGCCGTTGACGGTCACGGTGTAAGCGGAGCTTTCGCTCAAGCCGCCCGCCGGAATGAAGGTGGCGATGCGCGCGGTCGGGTCGAGCGAGTAGACGCCCGCGAGCGGCGCGTCGGGCGCATTGCTGGCGACGACCTTGATGATGTCGGCCAGATTGGAGCTGCGGTCAATGGGTTCGCTGAAGTTGACGACGATTGAGGCATCAACCGGAATCTCGGTCGCGCTGTTAGCGGGCGCGATGGAGATGACGGTCGGAGCCGTTTCGTCCGCGGTCGTGAAGGTCGAGTTGAAGGTGTTCGCCAGACGCAGGCCCGCGCGGTCTTCGACTCCACTAACGACGACCTTGAAAGTCGCCGTCTCGGCCAGACGATTCGTCGGCGTAAGCGTCGCCGTCAGCCCGTCAGCGGAGAGCGAGACGGAAGCCCCAACGGTTCCGGCGGAGACTTGCTGTAGTTGAACTGTGCCGGTGTTGACCGTGCCGCTTTCGGCGGGTTCGGAGAAAGTGACTTTGACAAGCGTGCCGCTCGCAGGCAAGAGCGCAGAGCCGTTGGCGGGTTCGACCGAGACGACGCTGATGGGCGTCGAGTCGAGCAACATCGAGCCGACATCAATCGTCTGCCCGTTGGTCGCCAGCGCAGCGCTGCCGGAGCGCGCGATGCCGCCCGAAATAATGTCGTGGGCCATGACGGAGATTGTGCCGAGCGGAACGTTTTCAAAATTCCAGACGCCCTGCGAATTGGTGTGCGTGTAGAAAACAAGTCCGCCCGCGGGGCGACTGAGATAGAGCGTGATGTCAACGCCCGCGATGGGCGTCGCGCCGTCGGCCGCTTTCACAACTCCGGTCACGCCTCCGGCGTCTTCGAGACGCACGGGCAGTTCCAGATTTTGATTCGCCGCGAGGTCGCCTGCGGCAGTTCCGACGCCGACACGATTCGGCACGGTCAGGCGCAGGGAGAAATGTCCAGCGGGCGCGCCCGGAAATTCATAACGACCGTTGATGACCGGCGAGCCGATGACGACGGGCGCGCCGCTCCAACCATCGTTGACAAGGATAACGGTGCCGTTGTTGAGCGGCGTTCCCGTGTTGTCCAGAGCCGCGCCGGAGATGTTGGCGACGCCGTTGAAGACGACATCGGAGATGACGGTTGAGCCAGCCAGACTGGCGGTGACGGGCGAAGCTTCGCCACGGTCGTAGCCGGTCGGGGCTTCGGCGCGCACGCGGACTTCGCCGAGCGGGACGAACGAGAGACGATAGACGCCGCTCTCGTTCGTCGCCGTCTCAAAGTAGCGTCCTCCGGCGATGATGGAAACGCGAGCGCCGTTGACGCGCTCTGCGCCGCCGAGCCTGTAGACCGTGCCGGTCAGCGTCACGCTCGGTTCGAGAGCGATGTTGACCACGGTGTCTGGCAAAGGCTCAACGGTTCCTGAGACGATGCCGCTGGCCGAGCCCGTCTGCCCGCCCGGAGCATCCGAGACGCTGATGGTGAAGCGGCCCGCGGGAATGCCCGTGAAGCGGAAGCGGCCTTGCGGGTCGGTCGTCGCCTGAAGGTTCGCGCTGCGCACGCCGGAGCCGTCGGCAGCGATTCTGACAAGCGCGTGGTCAACCGGATTGCCGTTTGAAGTGACCTGCCCGGTCACGGCCCCGATGGTTAGGAGTTCGAGACTGACGTTGACAATCTCGCCCTGCTGCGTGACTCGCCCGGCTGTTCGCCCGACGCGCCCAGTGCGATTATCTAAGACGTTGATGGAGAAGTCTCCGGTCGGCACGTTAAGGAAAGTGAACGAGCCTCTGTCGTCGTCCGCGTCGGACGTGACGGTGAAGCCGACGTTGCGCCCGCCTAGGTACAACTCGACATCGGCCAGACCGATAGGCACAGTTCCGCCCGGCATGAACACGCGCCCCTTGATTGTCCCTGAAGCCTGCAACTGAACAGTCGCGTCAACGATTGCGCCGCGCACGATGGTCGCGGAGACGCGCCCGCCAAGCCCGTTCTGCGTTCCAGAGATGGCATACGGTCCTTCCGGCAGATTATCAAACAGGATGACGCCGCCGCTTTCGGTCGTCAGTTCGGCGAAGCGATGGAAGTTCGGATAGCTTGAGCCGTCGAGCGTCGTGCTGCCGCTCAAGACCGGATTGCCCGCGCCGTCAACGACGTGAATGCGCACGCCGCCCGTGCCGAGCAGGCGCACGTCGGCTATCGCATCTTCGTTCTTCCGCACGGCGATGTAGACGCGATTGGTGTAGCCCGTGGTCGAGTCGGTCGCCGTTATCTCATAGCTGCTTTCGGCGAAGACTTCGGCAAACTCGTAGTGGCCGTTTGAGTCTGTGCGCGCCGTCACGTTGGCGAGGAAGCCGCCGCCGATTGTGACCTGCACGCCGGGGCCGACCGTCGTTACGCCGTCCGGCTGATAGACGGTTCCCTGAATCTTTCCGGCCAGCGTGCTGACGAGCGAGAGATTGCATTCGTCGTCGGCTCCGGCGAGCAGAGTTCCGCCCGCGGAAACCTGCGTCGGGAAAAACTCGTTGGAAGTCGAAACACGATAGACGCCGGGGTTGAGTCCCGTGAACGAATAGTTGCCGTTCGGTGCGGACTGCACCGAGTAAGGACTTTCCGAATCGGGCATTCCCCAGTACGGGCCTTCCTGCAAATAGACCTTCGGCAAGAAGAGCGAGACGGGCGCGACTGTTCCCGTCACGCCGTCTGGCTGCGTGATGCGCCCGTGGATGTTGGCCGAACGAATCGTCGCGTCTCTGACGAGATGCTCGTTGGGGCTGAGTTGCGCGTTGATGTTGACGAAGAGATGCTTGTCAACGTCAACGAAGCGCAGCGTCAAGGGCGCGTTAGATGGAACGAGCGGGATTGAGTATGCGCCCTGATTGTCCGTCTGCACTTGATGATAGCCGTCGTGCGAAACCTTTATCTTCGACGCAGGCACAGTCACGCCGTTCTCAATTTTGTAGACGTGGCCGGAGATGCTGGCCGGACGATAAATCGTGATGTTGACGTTGGGCGTCGTTTCGCCCAGACGGACGACGGCGGTCGCAGAGCCGCCCATGGCTGTGTCCACGTTCTGCGCGCTGACTTGCGTGAATCCGGCAGGCACGCTTTCAAGCAGGTAGTTCCCTTGCGCGTCTGCGCGCACGGCGCGGCCTGCGCCGGAGACGAAAGCTCCGGGCACGGGCTGGCCCACTTCATCCAACACTCTGCCGCTGATGGAGCCGTAGCCCGGCAAGGTCAGCAGGATGCCGTCAACTTCCGGGTTGGCTTCGCTCAACTGCACAGGCTGGCTGATGACGAGGCCGGTCACATAGTCTGTCGCTTCGAGCTTGATTTGATTAACAGGAAGATTGCTAATAGCAAAGCTGCCATCGCGGCCCGCGTAGCCGTAGCCGACGGTTATCATGCCGTCAAGGCGCTGCGAGCCGAAGCCCGGAATCCGGCCAAAGGCGATAACGAGCGTGCCGACGCCCGGCGAGCCATCACGATTGACGACGCGACCGCGCACCACGCCCGAAATGTTTTGCATCGAGACGTTGACAGTGGCCGTCTGTCCCGGCCCGTTAATCGTCCCGGCGGCGAGGCCCGAAGCGTTCGACGCGGCGCCTGAGCCGACGGCCATCACGGACACGTTGCCGACCGGAATATCAGTCACGCTGTAGTGGCCCTGCTCGTCAGTCTGCGCGACCTTCGTGCCGATGGCATCGAGTTCTGGAACGACGCGGACGAAAGCCTTCGCGAGCGGCAAGCCGCCGCTCGTGATGGTTCCCTGCACGTTGCCGCGCGCCAGGTAAACGATGTCCAGGACCATGTGCTGCCCGTCGAAGATAACGGGCGTCGTCAGCCGCTTATTCGAGTGCGTGATTGGATTGTTGACTTCGATGATTAACGGCCCGCAATCGCCGTTGCGAACGTAGTCGAGTTGGTAGCGTCCCTGCGAATCCGTCGTGCGCGTGGCAAGCAGCTTCGGCGGCGGCGGCAACGTCGCGCCGACGGCGACCGCGCATTCCTGCGTGAAGTAAAGCACGGTCGCGTTCGGCACAGGCGTGCCGTCAGCCGACATGACGCGCCCCGTCAGGTAGGCTCCGGGCGGAACGCCTTCGGGCGAGACGCGCATCGTGATGGCTCCGACGCTCGGCGAAGCTGCCAGCCCGTAACGGTGCGCGTCCAACACGCCGCTGACCGACATGTCGCGCTTGATGTACGGGCCGATTGGCCCGTCGAGCGAGACGAAGACGAAGCGGTCGCCGTAGTTGAGCTTTGCTCCCGTGACGGCGATTGGCCCGCCGACGTTCTCCGAAGGATTGCTGACGAGCGCGCCGCCGCCGACGCGATAGCGCGCTAGGCTCTCGACCGATTCCTGATTCATCGGCTTAGAGAAGAGCAGCCCGACGAGGCGGCCATACTTGTCGCCGCCCGGAATCACGTCCGGCGTCGCTTGATAGGTTCCGACCACGCGCGGCTGCGGCTCGCTCAAGGTGGCTGCCAGCGTCGCGGACGCGCCGGTCGGCATGAATGCGCCGTCACGAAATTCTTCCAGCGCGGGCAGGGTTGAAGTGAGCGGCCTGAAGACGACGCGATAACGTTTGCCCGCCTGCACCGGCACATTGCTGAAGGTCAACTGGCGGAAGGCGCGACCGCTCGCCGGAACGAGCAGCGAGATGTCCACCGCGCCCGTTTGCCAGCCGTTGATTTCCAGCATCCAGTTCGTCGTCGCGGGGTTCGAGACGACGAGCATCTGTCCGAGCGCCGCGCCCGGATTGTTGTTCGGGTCAATCGAGCTTAAAGGCATCGAGCCGCCGTCGCGCAGTTCACCGTAACGCTCGACAGCCGACTCGCCAAACCCGACGCGCTTGCCGGAGGCGTCAACGAAACGCGCCCCGAAGATGGGCGTCCCGCCCGCTTGCGTGACGAGCGCGGAGATGAACGAAGAGCGCGGCGATTCCGCGTTAGCGAAATCCTGATGCACGGCCAGCGGAGCTTTGCCCGCGACCATCTCCTTGTAAAACTGCGCGCCGAGCGAATCATAATAATGATTGCCCGCGACCGTCTCGCGCATCGTGTCGGCGAAGCCAATGTCGGGCTGCGTTTGCAGTTCGCCGAGCCAGTCTCGCATTAACGTGTCGAGCGAAACGTTGACAGGCTCGCCGAAGTTGACGCGCAGGCCCGCCACGCCGAGTTCGACGGCGCGGTCAACGACCGTCTGCTTGTTCACAGGCACAACGCCCGGAGGCAACGCGCCCGGCGGAGCGTTGGCCACGCTCCAAGCCTGACCGAGCAACTCTCTCGAAGCTTCGACCACTTCCGTCGGCAAGTACTTCACGGAGTCAGGCAGTATCAAAGAATCAGGCGAGAGCGGCACGTTACGGTCGCCGACGCCCGTCACCAGATTCAGCCCCGCGCTGACATCATCGCCGACCTTCACATATGTGGCCGTCACGGCTCCCGTCACGTTAGCGCGCAGACGCCACTTAACGGTCGCCGAACTGCCGCGCGCAATCGTCGTTGGAAACTGTCTCTGGGTGCTGATGCCGAGAAGTTCCGCGCCGCTGACGCTGTTGCGCCCCAGGTTGGCGAAGGCTCCCTGTATGTCGCGGCTGCCGGAGTTGTACATCGTCATCGCAAGGTCGTATTCCTGACCCGCGCGCACGACCGACGGATGCGTAAACGTCACGCTGAAGCTCGCGTCACGAACCAGCACCGCGCCCGGCACAGACCCGCGCACGCGCACAGGCCCGCCGGGCAAGCCTTCGAGCGTGCCTTCCAAATCGAAGTTGATGGTGTGCAAGCCTTCCTTCAAGCCTTCGAGCAGGAACGTGCCTTGACCGGACTGCCCGGGCGAAAAGTTTTCCGTGTCGTCTTCCGTCCCGTACCTTCCGTCTGGGCCAAGACCGTGCAGTTCCAAATCGGAGACGCGGCCACCGACCTGCGTCGCGGCAATGCGCAAAGGGTCGTCAGACTCGTCGCCCGGAGTGCCGTTGTCGGGCAAGGTGGCCTTCGCGTGCAGATTGCGCACGACGAGCGGCGTGCCGCCCGGAGCGCCGTTGGCGACGATGACGATGGCTTCAAAAAATTGATGCAGCAGGCCGATGCGCCCGGGGAAGACGACAACGCCGGGAATGCGCATCGGGCCGCCGCCCGGCATCTCCGGCGGAGGCACGGGCATGCCGTCGCCGTCTAACACCTCAAGCATGACGGGGAGCACATCCGGTATAGGGACGGACGTGCCGGGGCCGCTGATGCTCGGAGCTCCGACGACGGGGCGCGGGTCTGTGACGCCGATGCTCGGAAACGCGACGGGAATGCTGATTTGCTGCGCGTCGGAGGAAGTGACCAGTCCGAGCGTAAAGTTAAAGAATTGGTAGGCATCGTCGTCAATATTGATTCCGGCCTGCATAATCTGGTCGTAAGTAAGTTCGTTAACGTGGACTTCGGAAATCAGCAGGCGGTCAATGACGACGATGCCACACGAATCCGGCGTCACGGAAGTGACGACGGGCTGGCCCGCCGCGCCTATGTCAACGACGCGCAGGTTACGTATCAAGTGGTCGCCCGCGTTGGTCAAAGCCGGAACGGGCAAGGGCTGGCCGATGGGAGCCTCGACGGTCAGCGGCGCTGTCAGCGATGGGCCGGTCAGTTCGCCGCGAACGCGGTAGTTCGGATTCAGCCCGGCGATGATGGGCGCAGGGTCGCTCCCCTGCGGAACTAACATGCTGGTCAAAACGGTGGTCGGAGTGTTCTTCGGAACCGTCTGTGTGGCCGGGCCTGCGGTGATGGCCAGCCCGATGAGGTCAAAGTCGGCGGTCGCCAGTATGGCGCTGATGGCCTGCGCTTGATCCGCGCCATCGTTCTGCGGCGCGGTGGCGGCCGACTGCGAGTTCTGCTTCTTATCCTTCGTCCTGTGCTCAGGGACACGCTTGGGCCTGACTCCGGCATTGCGCGCGCCGCGCTCCTGCCCGCCCGACTGTTGCGGCTGCTGCGGGTTCTGCAACGCGCCCGCCGTCAGGGAGAGCATCAACACAAACAAGATGGCGATGCTCGTCCAGACGAATTTGCGCTGACGCTTGAGGGCGCTCTGCCTGCTGCGAGCAGACTCGTTGCTGCCGGCCAGATTGATACGTGCCATGGGAGTAAACAAGCTCCGTTGGAATGAGGGCTGTTAAGGTTGCGGCGTTATGCGATTAACGTCGTGACCGGTTCAAGCGTGGGCTTCTTTATCTGTGCGGCGCGCGCGGGCTGTTGCGTGGACAAGTGACAATCCACCGCAGCCCTCAAGCGGAGAAAGAGAAGTCGCCTTAAGCTTCTATGCTTGACTCTGCTACTAGTTTGACGAGTGATTTACGACGAGATGTTAAAGAATTTACCTGACGCTGCACTCCACAATCGCCGTCTCTGCTGAGTTTTCCAACGGCAATTGTCTGGGAGAAGTGTAAAACAGTAAGGTAAACGGCCACTGTCAGATGTTCATGGCTGAGGCTCGATAGCATCGGCTTTAGAACCTGCTCAACAATGTGCGCCGGGAGATTATAGAAGAGCGGAATGATTGTCAAGCGAGGCGGCGAAGGATTTCAAGTGAAGCGGCGAAAGATTTATCGCGCCGCTCTTTTTCGCGCGCTTACGGCTTCCGCGCAAATATGTAAGCGCGGCGGCTCTGATATTCAACTTCCGCGTACGGGTCGCGCTCAATCGCTTCCGTCAGTTCAAGTCCTGCTGTTCTTAGATAGTCCTTCATCTCTTCCCTTTCAAAGAAGATGAAGTCCAGCGAAACCTCTTTGCCCCACCATTCATCTCGATGAATGGTTTGCTCTCCGAGATGAAACGTGAGCAACAACGTGCCGCCCGAAAGCAGCGCTCGCATTAGCTCCCGCAACGCTTGAACCATGAGCGGGCGTGGAACGTGTATCAGCGAATAGAAAGCCGCGATGCCGCCGAAGGAGTTGTCGGCGACACGTTCAAGAGCCAGCATATCGCCCTGCTCAAAAGGGATGTTCGGATGCAGACTTCGCGCTCGCTCAACCATCGCCGTTGACAAATCAATGCCGCACGCCTCGGCTCCCTGCTCGCGCAGATAGCGAGCCACTTGTCCCGGCCCGCATCCCATGTCGCAGATGACGCCGCGAGAGTCAACCTTTTCGATTAACCATTCGAGCATCTTCCGGTCGAACGGCTTGCGCGCCATCTCGTCCCGAAACTCTTGCGCGTAATCTTCCGCCACGCGGTCGTAGCTGCTTTGCAAGTCCTCGTTCAAAACTTCACTCTCTTCCTTCGACCATCATTGTGTGATTGCTTCCGCGCAAGTTATCAAGACAGTGGCCGCCGCACAAGCTTTGCGTTCAAGCTCGCCATGAGAGCGAAGCTGTGAAGCCTCGATGCGGCGCGCAAAAGTTTCTTGACAGGCGGGCTTTCGTGGTTATAGTCTCCAGATGCTTTCAGTCACTTGATGAGCCTCAATCACTCCGGGACACGTTTAATCTGAAGTTGATGAGTCCGGGTCAGGCGGCCTAATCCCGCACAGCATCATTCTTAAACTTCAACGGCATCACAATCTGAGGGACACCAACGCCAACGATGTCAGGGACGATGAACACCACGGGCTATCTGAACGAGCCTTTCGTTGGCCTGACTCTCGACGGGCGTTGGACTATCCGCGAGCCGCTCGGCGCGGGCGGCATGGGACAAGTCTTTCTCGCCACCGACGAGCAACTCTTAAGCCGCCGCGTCGTCGTCAAGTTTCTGAAGAATCAGGCTTTTCAAAACTCTTACCTGCGAGACAAATTCAAGCACGAGATGGAGTCCCTGATAAAGGTTCGAGACGCAGGCGTGGCGGCCATCTACGGCGCAGGCACATTGCCCGACGGCTTGCCCTACATCGTGATGGAGTTCATCGAAGGCGACAGCCTGCAAAGCGCGCTCGCGAAAAGCGGAGCGATGCCCTTCGCGGAAGTCGCGGACATCATAGAGCAGTTGGGCCACACGCTCCACGCTGTCCATGAAGCAAAGATTATTCACCGCGACATCAAACCATCGAACATCATGCTCTGCCGGAAAGAGCGGAGCATCCATGTCAAGCTGATTGATTTCGGCATCGCCCGCGTGACGGATTCGCTCGTCGCTGACAGCAACACGGAGGTCGGGCAAACTATCGGAACGCTGGTTTACATGTCGCCGGAGCAGTTGCGCGGGCCGAGCAAAAACCTGACGCCCGCCAGCGATGTTTATTCGCTCGCTCTCGTCGCCTCTGAAATGTTGACGAGCCATCGTGTCTTTGCTCCAACCAGTTCGGCCCATTTGCATGAGCTTCATGAAGAAGGCGTGTGCGTCCTGCCTCAGTTTGCGCGGGCGGAGCTTTCGCTTGCGGCGCAAAACGTCTTGCTCAAGGCGTTGGAGTTTAAGCCTGCGCGACGCTACCAGCGAGCCGTTGAATTTGGCGACGCGCTGGCCCAATCCTTGAAGGGCAATGAAGCCCTGCCGCCACATGAAAACGGCGCCGCCGGAAGGTCGCCTTATCAAGCGGCTGCCTTCGCGCACGCCGCCGCGCAGCCTGCCAGCGCCATCACCGTCAGCAAGCCTCAATCTAACCGCGCCTTCAAATTGGCGATGGTCATAGTTGCGGCTCTGGCTCTGTCGCTAGTCGTCGCCGCTGCTCTCATCTGGCAGGCAGCGCGAAGCTATGACAACAAAACTGCGACGAGCGATGCGGCGTCCGGGGCCAGCGCTCGGCCCGCGGAGCGCGAGCTTAGTTACACTTTGATGGTGACGCCGATGAAGGGCGGCCAGCCTTTGCAAAAGCCTTTCGCCGCCTCGCCCGCGCAGACGTTTCTGAGCGGTTGGCAGTTCACGATTCTCTGCAACAGCCCGCAAGACGGCTTTCTCTATCTGCTCAACGAAGGCGCGGACGAAAAGGGAGCGAAGCTGCTGCGAATGCTCTTCCCGCACCCGCAAAACAACGCGGCCTTGAGCGCGGCTGTTAAGGCCAACCAGCAAGTTCAAACTGCCGCCTCGGCCTTCGACGCAAATCCGGGAATTGAGAAACTCTGGCTCGTCTGGGCCAGTCAAAAAGTCCCCGAACTGGAGCGCGTCAAACGCCTGGTCAACAGCAAAGATTTGGGAGCGATACGCGATGCCGAGCAAAGCAAAGCCATACAGGATTTCCTGAAGCAATACGGCGAACCGAAACCGGCAAAGGAATTGGACAAAGCGACCAATCGTGTGACGGTCAAAGGTGGAACAGAAGCGTTGATAGAGTTGCTTGAACTCTATCACAACTAAAGCAAGGCGCGTTCGCGCTCTGGCCGACGGGCGCGCGAGCGCGGCAACGTGGATGGAATAACGATGAAGACAACTCTCTCCCGCTCAAGATGGCTGCGCCGTTTCTGCCTGCTCACGGTCGCGGCAACTCTCTGCTGCGCGCCGTCACACGCTCAGGCGCAAACAACGCCGGATGACGAACAGGACGGCGGGCGCGGTATCGTTCCAGTCTTCTCGAACGCGCGCTCGCAGTCGGGCGCGAGCGGCGCGAGCGGCACGATAGCGAATGCCGCGCCCGTTTACAGAAGAATCGCTCGCCCGCCAAAACAGAAGCCCTCGCCTAACGCGATTTCTGCCAAGCGACGGAATCAGTCGAGCGAAAAAACGAGCGAGCCGATAGTGACGCGCGGCCAAAAGCAAACCAACGTCGTGAGCCAAAGCTCTTCCGCTCAAGCGGCCAACTCAACGGTGTCGAACAATCGGCCCACGGTCAAACGGCCCGTGGTCGCGCTCGACGCCGCGCGCAATCTCGGAGTGACGGTCTGGAAGTTACAACCCGGACGCCCGTTTGCGGATTACAACCAGCCTGCCTGTCATGGCGCGGCGCGCTCGACGGGGCAGGACGGAGGGCGCGACATCGGACAGCCTGTGATGCTCATGCCGCCTTTTCGTTCTTCATCCGAGACGCTCTTTCGCGTCGGCGACAGGATTCGCCTAAGCATCGAATCAACGCGGCCCGGCTATCTATACATCATTGACCGCGAGCTTCACGCGGATAAAACTTACGGCCCGCCCAAGTTGATTTTTCCGACGCGGCGGATTCGCGGCGGCAACAACTATCTGGCGCCCGGCAGCCCCGTCGAATTTCCAGACCTCTGCGACAACGCCAACTACTTCGAGTTTCTGCCCTCGCGCGGCGAACAAAGCCCCGTGGCCGAAGCCTTGATTATGATTGTCACGGACAAGCCTTTGACCGAAGTCGGAGCGCCTGCGGATGCGGGGAGGATTCCCGCCAGTTGGCTCGACGCATGGGAAGCGCGCTGGTCAAACAAGACGAACGTCTACGAGTTGGATGAAGGCGAAGGCCAGCCGTACACGATTGGAGAGTTGAACGCGGGCTTTGAGATTCGCCAGCAGGGGCGGCCCGGAGCGCGCGCGCTCGGACAAGGCTCGCCGCAGCCGCAAACGCTCTACAGCGTGGACACGCGCGCCGACGGCATGATGACGACAGTCTTGCTCTGGTACGAGTGAAGCCGCAGAGCGCGCGACTTGCCCGCGCGGGCTTCGCGTAACTTCAGGTCTTGATGTCTGCGGGTTCTGGACTTTATAGTTTCCCTCTACGGCAAAGGGAAGAACGGTTCATTCACACATCCGGTTCTTAATCGCAAAGTCGCGGCGGCAAATTCTAACCATCGAATGCGCGGCGACGACTCGTTCGGCAGCAGCTTTTCGCTGGCTTCACTGACACAGAGGTTCGACATGAAAAGACTTTTGTTCCGCGGCTTACTTGCGCTGAGCTTGCTCTCGCTGGCATCCGCTTCCGCGCTGGCTCAGACCAGCAATCCTCCGACCAACAGGAATCGCCCCAAGCCCAAAGCTTCAGCGACGAGAGACATCGGCCAACCGCAATCAGCCGAACCCGCGACGACCAAGCCGGTCGAGACTTACACTCCGGCCAAGGCCATCGAAAGTCCGGCGCCGAAGCCGGTCGCCGCGCCCGCGCCCAATCCCGTCGCCACGAGCGTGGCCAAGCCCGCGAGCAGCAAAAGGCCGAAGGTGATGGTGCTGGATTTCGACGCCAGAGGATTGCCGCAATGGTGGGGCGAGTGGAACGTCGGCAGCCTCTTCGGCAACATCATGGTCAGCCGTTTGAGCCGGACCAACATGTATGATGTGGTCGAGCGCACGCGCATGAACGATTTGATTCAGGAGCAAAACCTGAATCAGGACGAACGCTTTAAGCAGGACAAAATCACCAAGATTGGACGCCTGCTCGGCGCCGATTATATCCTGTTCGGCTACCTGACAAACTTCTCGCGCAAGAAGAGCGATAAAATTATCCTCAAACAATATTCAGCCGCCATCAGCTATAACGTGCGCCTCGTTGACATCGCCTCCGGCACGGTCGTCAAGTCGGCTGAGATTGATTACGTCTCCGGCAAGAACAACAAGATGGTGATGAGCGGCGACAATACTTTCAACCCGAACGACCCCGACTTTCTGCAATCGCTCTTCGGCAAAGCAATCAACGAAGCGGTGGCGATTGGGATTGAAAGATTGACGGGCGAGCAGCAACTCGTCGCCGGTCAAGCGCTGCTGACAACGGCGAATCAGTCCAACAATAAAACGTCCGCCAGCGTTCCCGCTCCGGTCAACGACGGCAAGCTGCGCGGCTTCATCGCGGCGGTCGAAGGCGAAAGCGTCATCATCAATCGCGGGCAAACGCACGGCGTCAAGGTTGGAGATGTCTTTGAGGTGACGCGCGGCGGCGTCATTGACCCGGAAACGGGAAGAGTCCTGCGCGCGAAGGTCATCGCCGAAATTAAAATCACCAGCGTCGAAAGCGACTCGGCTGACGCCTCCTTTATCTTGAAGAAGGAGAAGGTCGTCGTCAAAGATTCAATCGTCTTGAAGGCGGACAACAAATAGCGCTCGCCGGAGTTTCATCGCGCCGGAGTTTTTCGTCACGCTGAAATTTAGCTCCGTTGAATTTTCGTTTCGCCGAAAGCAAGGCTCTATCAATAACAAAGCTTCAATCATTCGCTGACGGCTTTCATCGTCTCAAGACAGCAAATCATCATGCGCGCTCAAAGCTTACTCCCCGCCGCATCGCATAGACGCCGCGCCATCGCTCTTCAACAATCAACATCGAAGACGGCCCGGCGCGTTCGGTTGTCGTTAACGATGATGGCCGCAACGGCTCTGATTTTTTCGCTGCTCGCAATCGCTCCCACACGCCAACGCGCGCAGCAAAGAGGCAACGCTTCACCCGCGTCAGCCGCCGTTTCGCAGCATCGCGTGGCGCTGGTGATTGGCAATCAAGCTTACAGGCAAATCAGAGCCCTGGAGAATCCGGTCAACGACGCGAAGCTGATGGCCGCGACGTTGCGCGCGCTCGGCTTCGACGTGATCGAGCGTTTCGACCAGACGAAAGAGCAGTTGGAGGCGGACTTTGTTCTCTTCCGTCAACGGCTGAGGAACGGCAGCGTGGCGTTGCTCTTTTATGCGGGGCATGGCGTGCAATATGGCGGGCGCAATTATCTCATCGGCACAGACATGAGCGGCAGGTTTGATGAAGCGAACGCGACGCAAGGCTTGCTCGACATAGGGGCCGCGACGCAGGCCGTCGCGGAGAAGAGCGGGCTGTCAATCATCATTCTGGATGCCTGTCGCAATCCGGTCGCCGCGTTGTTGAAGAATAATCCTAAACTCGCCGACGGCTTCTCGGAGTTTTCGAATGCTCCGGCGGGAACCTTCGTCGCTTACTCGACTTCACCCGGCAAGACGGCCAACGACGGCGCCGGATACGAGAACAGTTTCTACACGGCTTCGCTCGCCGCCAATCTCAGGATGATTCCGTCGCGGATTGAAGACGTGTTCCGGCGAACGCAGATAGAGGTTGAGCAGAACACGCGAGAAGAGGCAGAGAAAAATCCGGGCGTCGTCAAGGGAACGCAGGTGCCATGGATTTCATCTTCGCTCAAGACGCTCTTTTATTTCACGCCGGATGAAGTGGCTGTCTCGCCGTTGCCGCCGCTCTTTCCAGCGAGTCCGTTAAAATCCGAGTTGATGAAAACGCGCTCGCTCAAGCCAGTCACCTTCAACGTGCCGCGCGTCAACGAACGCGGCACGCTGCTTTCACAATTGACGGGCAAGGCCAACTACTTTGTCGAGGACGCGCGCGGCGTCGCGCTTGAGATGAACGAGATTCCGGGCGGCAGATTTATGATGGGAGCCAGCGCGGCTGAAGTCGGGCAGGCATTCAATGAAGCGATGCGCGACGGCGAGATTGTTGACGAAGAGACTTACGAAAATATCACTACGGAGATGCCGCAACACGCCGTCAACGTCAAAGGCTTTTTCATGAGCAGCCATGAAATCACGCAGGCTCAGTACGCAGCCGTGATGGGCGGCTTGCCGAATATCGCGCCTCAATTTCGCGGGCCAAACTTTCCCGTCGTCAATGTCACATGGAACGAGGCCAGCGAGTTTTGCGCGCGGCTGTCGCGCTTGAGCGGCAAACTTTATAGCCTGCCGACGGAAGCCGAGTGGGAATACGCCGCGCGAGCCGGAACGACCACGCCCTTCGCTTTTGGCCCGACCATCACGCCGCAACTCGCTGTTTATAATTCCGCAGTTCCCTTCGGCCTCGCCCCCAGAGGCCCTTTGAGAAAAGCCATGACGGGCGTCGGCGAAATCAGCCCGGCCAACGCTTTCGGCTTGTATGACATGCACGGCAACGTTTGGGAATGGTGCGCAGACTACTGGCACACGAGCTACAACTCCGCGCCGACAGACGGCAGCGCGTGGGACGAACAAGAGATGATAGCGGACGATAGCGACCCCGAAGGCGCGCCCGACCAATCGCGCGTCGCGCGCGGCGGCTCGTGGGCATCAACCGCCACGCGCAATCGCTCCGCCTCGCGCTTTCGCTTCTTCCCGACGTATCGCGCCGCCTCTTTAGGCTTTCGCGTCGTCGCTCGTTAGCCTCATCCTCGTTGCAGGCGCCTGCGACGAACTTGCCCTCAAGCAATCGCTCAAACTGTCAACGTTGACAACTCGAAAGTGATGCGCCGTGAGAAGCCGTTCGTTCGCTTTCTCACGGCGCAGCCGGCACACGCCATAAGGAGGCACAAGGCAATGGCTAACAAGAAACTACCCGAAGGTTTCGCTAAGAATGAGTTTGGAGTCTGGGCAAAGCAGCGACAGCAAAGCAACCCGAAGGCCTGGGAGACGGCCCTCGCGCAGAAGCGGCAGATGTCGCCCCCGCCTGAACTCAGCTTTCAGGCTGACGCAAAGCAGCTTGAATCATTGCTCAAGTTGCCCGGCCTGTTTGTCCCCGACGGCAAAGCCGCCGGGGGAGTTGTTATTAAGCAAGCTAAGAATCCTTATCCTCTGGGGAGCCTCGGCTACGTCGGCGAGGTGGTCGAGGTAGCCGCCGGAAAAGAGACGTACAGCGGCGGCGCTCTCGTCCTGCCCTTTACGCCCGCGCTGCTCGGCACGGTGCGCCGCGAAACGCTGGCTCTCTTCAGATGGGACAAGACGCTCAAGTCATTCCAGCTTGTGCCGGTGTCGGGCGTCGGCAAAGATGCCGACTACGTGTGGGGTCGCATCACGGCTCCCGGCCTGTACGTCATCATCGGGCTGCAATCCGACCCGCTGCTGCTCAAGATGCTCCACGTCACAACCGAACTGAGCGAACTGTTGGGCGGCATGAAGTCAAAGTCGCGCGCCGAGTTGCTGCTGAGCCTCTGCACGCTGCTGAACAACGAGGAACTGCGACGCGCCTCAACCAATAGTCAAACGCTTGAGCGTTTATTTCAAAATGGCTGGAACCCTTCGTCGGCCTACTGGGTGACGGAGACGCCGAAAGCCAAATCAAAATCCCGGCGGAAGAAAGATGTCTCGCCGCTCGGCGGCGACCCGATAGAACTCTGCCCGCCGATGCCGTTTGAGGGCTGGTTCGAGCGTCCGTTGTTCCATCATGACTGGCCCGGCTTCCCCGGCGGCTATCTCTTTGACCCCGGTTGGAGCAGCGCCGGGCCGACGAACATCGCCGGTCACAGCACGGAAGTGGTCGTTGACCCGACGAATCATAATCGCATCTACACGGCCACGGCAGACGGCGGCGTCTGGTGTCTGGACAACGTGACTTTTTATCCAACGCGCCGTTGGCGTCCGCTCACGGATCAGGAAAACACGCTGTCGATACAAGCCATGGCGGTCGCGCCCTCGAACGGCAGCATCATCTATTACGGCGACGGTCTTAACCGCTTGATGCGTTCGGACAATCGCGGCATGACGTGGCGACGCGCCAGCATGACCGACCACGGAGCCATCAATCGCATCGTCGTGCATCCGACCGAACCGAACCTGGTTTACGTCGCCAGCGAGACGGGACTCTGGCGCTCGCGCGATGGCGGCGCGACGTGGGACAGCAATGGCTCGTACATGACGATGTACGACGGCGCAATCACCGACTTGAAGATGGATTATCAGAGCGCGGCCACGCTCTTCATCGGCGTCCGTGGCATCGGCTTGCTGAAGTCTTCGACTAGCGGGCGACGCTTTGACGTTGTTCTGCCGTGGTCCAGAGCCGCCTCGCCGACCGGAAGCGAAATCCGCATCGCCCTCGGACGACAGGGGACGACTTCGACGCGCGCCGTCGTCGCGCGTTTCGATCAGGAAGTCTTCGTCAATCGCGGCGGCGGGCGTCCCGGCACGACCTTCACGTCGCGCGGGCAAATCGGCGGCAACGGTTATAGCGGTTGGTGCTTCGCCATAGGCGTTGACCCATTCGACGACAACGTGATTCTGGCTGGCTCACAAGACCTCTACCGCGCGACCAATGGATTCGACCTCGCCGCTCCGGCCAACTGGATGCAGGTGGCGGGCTACAACGGCGTCGCGCATCCGGACCAGTGGCATGTGGAGTTCGACGCGGCGCAACGCGGCCTTGTCTATCTGGCCAACGACGGCGGCGTCTATCGTTCGATTGACAGCGGGGCCACGTGGACTGACTTGAACCAGAGCCTCATCACCGCGCAGATTTACGACACAGGCGTGTCCGGCAACAACGCCATGGCGGGCATGTATCATCAGGGCATCGTCGCCTCGACCAACCTGGGGTCGCGTGGCTGGTCGGCCATCGAAGGCGGGTCCTGGGAGTTTTCAAATGTCTACGGCGACCCGCGACGACCTTACTACTTCTACGTCATCTCGGGGGTCCTGCACAGGCGGCGCTGGCCCAACACGGGCGGCCCCGATTTCGACATCAACTTCGGCAACTTCAACGTAACCTCCGTCGCCGTTGACCCGCGCTCTACGTCTGATACATTACTTGCGGGCAGTTCCAATCCGGGCGCAGTGATGCGCGCCTTGAACGGCAGCAATCGCGCGCCGACATGGACGCAGGAGCCGGGCATCAGTCTGACCGCAGGCTCGACAATTGCCTCGGTGGCCTTCGCCCCAAGCGAACCCGGCAGAGCCTACGCCATTTCAAGCGATGGGCGCGTGTTCACCAAAGCGGACGTGAACGCCGGTGACGCATGGACGCAGACCGGACAATGGAGCGTGAGCGGCGTCGTTCAACTGATGGTCAACTCGCTCCACTCCGACCGTCTCTATGCCATCAACGGCAACAGCATCGCGCGTTCACCCGATTCCGGCAGGACTTGGATTCCGATTCCGGGTTCCGGCGCCGACATGCTGCCCGCCTCGCCTTTCAAGGCCATCGTCGTGCCGCCGGATGACGGCGCGGTCATTTATCTGGCCGCGGACATCGGCGTCTTTGTGACTTCCGATGAAGGCGTCACCTGGTATAACTACGATTCGTCAACGACGAGCACGAGCGTGCTGCCCAACGCGCGCATAGAGTATCTCTTCTGGCACCGGGGCCGCCTGTACGCCGCTTTGAGCGGGCGCGGCTTGTGGTGGCGATAGCCCGTTTCGCGCACGCAGGATAATCAACCGATAGCTTCAACGCTCGCTTGTGGCGGCGTCGCGTTTGCGCCCTAACACCGAGTCGAGGCTCCAAATGCCTGCGCCCCGCGCGGCCATGTAGAGGAAGAGGAAACAGAAAAGGACGGCGGCCACGCCCTGATTCTGCAAGGGCCAGCCGCCCTGCGGCGCATGAAACTGCCAGTAAGCGACAGCCATCATGCCCGACATGATGAACGCGACCGGGCGCGTGAAGAGCCCGAGCATAATCATGATGCCGCCGACGAATTCGAGTATGCCGCCGATGCCGACCTCAGACATCAAAGGCGGAGCCGAACCCGGCGGGCCGGGCATCCCGCCATACCAACCAAAGAGAATCAAGCCGCCCGACTGGAAGAACAAAAATCCGGCGACGACGCGCAGCAGAAAATATGTGACTTGTGCGGCACGATTCATGTTCATCGGTTTCCTTTCAAAGCCGCGACGAGTTTATGCGAAGACTCGTTCCGGCAAACGCCCGTCATGTTGTTAGCATTCGTAAGCTGCATCATCTATTCCTCTCTGGATTCTTTCGCTTCCACTTTTGGAACACCCGCGTCTTGCAGTTGCCGGTTCAAAGCCGGAATATCCTGCGACTCAATCGCTCGCCAGCGTTCTATCAAAGAGCTTGCGTCGCGTTGAATGTCCGCGACTGCCGCCGCGACCTGCGTTGAAGGCGCGACATCCGCTTCCTGAATAATCCCGAAGAGCGTCTGCGCTCTCGTTAAGACGAGCAGGGAGAGCGGCGAGCCCGGACGACGATTGGCCGCGCCCGCCAACTCCTGCAACTTTTGGTTAAAGGCGTCAATCTGCTTTGCCGTAGCTTCCGGCATGCCCGCGCGCGAGCGAAGGCTGGCGAGCTCCGCGCTCAAAGAGTTGAGCCGCCGGTTGAGCGGCTGCAATCGCAGCCACTCGTCATAGAGTTGTTTGGACAGTTCAAACTGACGCGCCAAATCCGCGTTTGAACTCTTGACGCGCGGGTCTATCTTCAACGCGAGCGGCTGCGTGTAGCTCTTGCCGCCCACGGTCAGCACAACCATGTACTGTCCGGGCATCGCCAGGGGCGCATTAACGACGGGCGCGGTGTTGCGATAGACGGCGGCGATTGGATAGTCGGGCGCAACATCTGGGACAGGTTGATGGCGCATGTCCCACATAAAGCGGTGCATGCCCGACGCGGCTGAAAGCGGCTGCGGCGGGCGAACCCAGTAAGCCGGAATGCTCAAGGCCGGGTCGGGTGTTGGAACGGGGTCTGCGCTTGAGTAACGCCGCACAATCTGCCCGCCGCTGTCGCGTATCTCAAGCGTGACCGCGCCCTTCACAGAGCGGCCCAGGTAGTAATCTATAACGGCGCCGTCCGGCGGATTTTCGCCCGCGGGAACATCCGGCGGCAGCGGCGTATCCGTGTTCATGTTCCAACGCACGCGGAGCGCTGTTTGCGGTTGGAAGAGAAAGGCCGGAGCAGACGCGAGTTGCGCATCCAGTTGGCGCAAAGGAGCTATGTCGTCAAGAATCCAGAAGCCGCGGCCATGTGTCGCCGCGACCAAATCATCATCCTTGACGATTAAATCGCGCACGGAGGTGGCGGGCATGTTGAGCCTTAAAGATTGCCAGTGGTCGCCCGCGTCGAAGGAGACGTAGACGGAGCGCTCCGTGCCTGCGAAGAGCAATCCTTTGCGTCGCGTATCTTCGCGCACGACGTTCACGTTCTCGTTATTGGGGATGCCGTTCGTAATCTCCTGCCAACTCTTGCCGGAATCGCGCGTGCGATAGATGTGCGGGCGCAGGTCGTCGAGGCGCAGCGTGTTGACGGCGGCGTAGGCCGTTTGCGCGTCGAAATGGCTGGCGTCAATGAGAGAGATTTTCTGCCACGCCGTCAGTTGCGCCGGAGTGATGTCCGTCCAATGCGCGCCGCCGTCCGTCGTCAGATGAACGAGGCCGTCGTCCGTCCCGGCCCAGATGCGATTGATGTCGAGCGGAGAAGGAGCGATTGTGTAGATGACGCCGCGCTGCGCCGGTTGGGCGGTCGGCTGCGAGCGATACTTGCCCACGTTCGCGGGAACGTCAAAGGTCTTGCGTGTCAGGTCAGGACTAATCTGTTCCCAACTCTGGCCGCCGTCTTTCGTCTTCCATAAAGTGTTGGCCGCGAAGTAAAGAACGTGCGGGTCAACGGGCGAGAAGATGACAGGCTCCGT
>JAWVFT010000070.1:0-20413 GCA_033855775.1 Blastocatellia bacterium
AACCACGGCAGCCCGCCTCTCTTTAAGCTTCGCCTGCTTAGACCTAACTATTCATGCGCCTGACAATCAGGTGCGCCACGTGGAGGCCGTTTCGACTTTGACCTCATCCCTCTTTATCTTCGCAAAACATTTGCCGAGACTGCTGTATTCGATAAGGCCGGTCACTACATTAGTGTCACCCTTGTCTATCACGATTGTGCTTGCGTATGAATCGTGAATATTGACCGTGCCGCTACATTTCAACTCACCGATACGCACTGTGCTCGAATAGGAGATGTTGATAGTCGCGTTCTCGCAAATCAGCGTATCAATGGTGAGTCTTGCATGAGCCAATCTTACAGGCGCCTGGGTCAATCTCACGCCTGCATAGGTCAATATTTACCGTGCATAAGCCAATCTTGAGCCTGCATAAGCCAATCTTGAGCTTGCATGAACCAATATTACACGTGCATGAATCAATCTAGCGCGTGCATGAGCCAATATTTGCCGTGCATGAGTCAATTGTGAGCCTGCATGAGCCAACTAAACACGTGCATGAGCCAATTGTACAGGCGTCTGAGCCAAGTAAACGGCTGCATGAGTCATCTGTACAGGTGCCTGAGTCATCTGCACGGGTGTCTGCGCCATCTGTACAGGCGCTTTTGTCGTCTGAAGGGCTGCGCGTGGGTGTTTTGCGCGTGGCTCAGTCAATTTGACGTGTGCGGCGGCGGCTAACCGCTCTAAGGCGGTTGCCGCTCGCCGGTCGCGTCCTCTCTTCTTGTTAGTCACGCCCTCTCTTTAAGACTTCGGTGGCGCGCTTGACGGCTTCGACGATGCGTTGGGCAGCGTCGCGGGCGTCGGTGGAGCGGTTATCTTCGATGGCCTGGCGCAGGTCGGGCAGCGGTTGCGCGGCGTAGCCGGTGTAGTAGCCGGGCGCGTAAATCTGATGCTTGTACCAGGCGCGACCGCGCAGGCCGCGTTCGTCCGTCAAGGCTCGTTCGGCGGCGATGAGCGCGTCGTTGATGCGACGCAGGCGCGCGACGGCGCGCGTGTAAGCCTCGTTGCCCTGCGCGCGTGTCTTCCCTGCTTCCTCAATCAGAGATTGTTTGCGCGATTCTATCTTTTCGGCTTCGTCGCCGAAATCGTCAAGGGCTTGCCTGAGAGCTTTGCTATCGAAAGCTCCCGTGAGGTTGCGGCTCGCGGCTGTGCGCTCTATGTCTGCGAGGAAGTCTCCGAGTTGCGTGGCGTAGTCTGTGTAGTTGAGCGGCAAGCCTTCCGAGTTGGCGAGGCGCAGGGCGATGCTGCCCCAGAGTTGCGCGGCGGCGACGTGATACTCAAACGTCGGGTCGCCGAACTTCGTCATCCAGTAGAACGAATCGTAAGCCGAATGATAGACGCCGTAGTCGCCGTTGAAACCCATGTCGAGCGACGGCACGCCGAGGTGCTGTAGAAACGGCGTGTAGTCGGAGCCGGAGCCGAGCGCTCCGATGCGCGCTTCGGCAATGGGAGTGTCCGTGCCGCTCCTGCTCGTCAAAGCGGGCAGAGGACTCTGTGAACGCGAGCGAGCCTGCCATGCTTCGTAGATTGTCTTTCCCGTTTTCGGGTCGCGCACGTCGCGCGTGGCGCCGCGAATCAACTGCCACAGGGACGGCACGGACGACGCGCCGAAGTTGGCCCCGGCGACTCCCACATCCATGTTGAGATAGGCGACGGCCTTCTCTTTCAACTCGGCGGCCAACTCTTCGGCCCATTCGGTCGAGCCGATTAAGCCATACTCTTCGCCGTCCCAACTGCACAGCACGATTGTCCGTTGCGGCTTCCAGCCGGACTTCAACAACTGTCCGAAGCCGCGCGCCGCTTCCAGCATCGCCGTCGTCCCGCTGTTCGGGTCAACCGCGCCGAAGACCCATGCATCGCGGTGATTGCCCATCACGACCCAACGCTCCGGCTCCGTCGTCCCTTCAATGCGCGCCACGACGTTCCAGATGGTGCGCGTCGCGTAGTCCATCTCCGTCTTCAAATGAACGCGCACGTCCGTCGTCCCTCCGACGTGATACGCGAACGGCAACCCGCCCTGAAATTCCTTCGGGCGCAAAGGCCCGCGCAAAGGCTCAAGCAGGCGGCGCGCGTCGCCGTAAGAAATCGGCTGCACGGGAATGTGCGGGATGTTCACAGCGTCCTGCTGCCGTATGCGCGTCGTGCCGGGAATGCTCGGCTGCCCCGGCGTCAAGGGGTCGCCCGGATACTCGAAGAGATACTCGACAGAGCCGCGCTGCGCCGAAGTCTCCGGCCGCCATGGCCCAACCGGATACACGTCGCCCTGCGCGTAACCGTCGTCCGCCGGGTCGGAATAGATAATCAACCCGACCGCTCCATGCTGCTCCGCGACCTTGGCCTTGACGCCGCGGAACGAATTGCCGTAACGCGCAATCACAATCCGCCCGCGCACTTCCACGCCCGCCTTCGCCAGAGCTTCGTAATCGTTCGGCAGCCCGTAGTTGACGTAGACGAGCGGAGCCGTCACGTCGCCGGAGGCCGAGTAGCCGTTAAAGAGCGGAATGATTTTGCGGTTCGCCGATGTCGGGTCCTGCGCGACGACAGCCTCCTGCACGCGCAATCTCTCGCGGCGCGGAGCGATTAACTCCACGATGCTCGGCTGCTTCGGATACGGCAACAAAACCTGATATTCTTTGAGCTCAGCCGCGAGGCCGTAAGCGCGCATCCGGTCGCGCACGTAAATAGCCGTTTCGTAGTCTTCGCGCGTTCCGGCGACGTGCGGCTCGCGCGTCAGGCGTTGCAGGTGCGAGCGCGCGGAATCCGTTTGCGGCACGGCGCGATATTGTTCTTCGAGGCGGCGCTCGGCCACGCTCTCTTCCGCGCCGAAGCCATCGAGAACAGCGGCGCTCGACGTTCGTTCTTGTGAGAACACGTTCGACTGCGCGAAGATACTTGCGACAATCAGCCACAGCGCGAAGGCATGGCGGCAGGTTCTTTTCAACTTATCGTCTCCTCGAATGACCTGATTCATGAAAGGCTCAAGATGGATAGCAGATATTACCCCGGCGTCGAAGCGGACGCCACCCAATTAATGACGGAGTTGCGAAAGCTGTTCGATGAAGACTATCAAGTGCAGACGATGCAGGTGTCCGCCACGAGCGTCTTGCAGGCGCGCAAGCAGAGCACGCTGCGCGACCTGACCGGACTCTCTTCCGCGATGACCATCAAGGTGACGCCGGAGGCTGGCGGCACGCGCGTCGAGTTGGGCATGCAGAAGTGGTTCGACAAGGCCGCGGTCGGCCTCGTCGCCATGATTTTCTACGGGCCGCTGCTGGCCCTGCCAGCCCTCGGCGCATACTGGCAATACAAGCTGACGGAAGATTGCTGGAAGGCCGTCGAAGACCACATCACGCGCAAGGCCGGAGGCTACGTGCCGCCGCTGCCCGGTCGCTGCGGAACCTGCGGCGCCGCCAACAGCGCAGGCTCCGACTTCTGCTCCGGCTGCGGAGCCAACATGCGCGCCGCCCTCACCTGCCGCTCCTGCGGCGCCAAACAAAGAGACACCTCCGCCCGCTTCTGCAACCGCTGCGGCAAGCCACTCTTCTCAAGTTAAAGTCTATCGCCGGAGAGTCTGGCTAAACTCGCCAGACTCGCTGGACTTTCTCAATCGTGTCTTAAGGCTTTAACCGGGTCGATGCGCGCGGCGCGGGCCGCCGGGTAGAGGGCCGCGAGGATGGAGACGAGGACGGCGAAGATAATCGCTCCGAGCCAGAGATAGACGGGAATCGCAAAGAAGTCAACGTAGGACGCGCCCTGCGGCTTGAGCAGAAAGCGATAGGCTAGACGATTCGCCACGGCGTCAATTCCCCACGCGGCCAACACGCCGATGACGCCGCCCAAGAATCCTATGACCGCCGCTTCGACAAAGAAGATGAGCTTAATCTCGCGGTCTTCCGCGCCGATGGCTTTCATGATGCCAATCTCGCGCGTGCGTTCGAGGATGGACATAATCATCGTGTTGGCGATGCCGAAGGAAGCGACCAGCAGAGAGATGCCGCCGAGCAGTCCGAGCGCGGAGTTGATGATGAGAAAGACGGTGCGCAGTTGTTCCAACTGGTCGATGATGGAGAAGCTCTCGAAGCCGCGCTCGGTCAAAGCCTTTCGCACGTCCGTCATCGCAATGGGGTCTGTCACGCGCACCGTCGCAGAGTCGTAGCCCTCGGCCTGATTCTCGTTGAGCGAGCCGTTCTCGCGCGCCAGCGCCAGCGCCACTTCGCTCAGCGGATTGCGATACGACTGCGACCAACTGCGCGCCGCCGGAAGCGGAATGTAGATGCTCGCGTTCGGGCCGAAGCGAAAGCCGCCGCCGCCCGACTGGCCGTTCTTCGAAGCCTTCGGCAACACGCCGACGATGTGAAACGTGCGCGCCACAAGGCGGTCTGCGGCTGCGTCCTGCGCATCCTTCGCGTTCTCCTCCGGCGCGGCATCTTCAAGCGGGATGCCGAAAAAGTTTGAGTCAGCCGCCTCTTCATCGTCCTTCTGCTTCGACGGCGCGAGGAAGTCAACCGCCTTGCCGACGGCATCCTCCGGCTTCGCGTAACCGAAATCCTGCGTCCAATGTTCGCTGACCACAACTTCGTCCGAATCGGGAGCGGCAATCATTCGTCCGGCGGCAAACTCCTGAAAACGCGCGGACGCATTCGGCGCGCTCGCCCCGCTCACCGTCTGCGTCTGCACACGCCCGTTCGAACGCATGTAGACTGGAAAGAAGACCTGCGGCTCGACGTAAGCGACGCCCGGAAGCTGCGCTATCTCGGCGACCGCCGCATCATCCAACACGCGCGTCGGCGTCTTCTCCGGCTCGGCTCCCCTGTTGCTCTGTCGCCGTCGTTCTTCGTCGTCGCCGCCACCGCCCTGCGCTTGATTCTGCGCCGCCGCCGCTAGGCTCGATAGGCTGCGCCCGAAGACTCTTATCTCATTGAACAAATCCAGAGCCTTGAACCGCGCGATGGTGTTCCGCTGAAGCCCAAGCCCGAACGACACCATCGTCACGATGACCGCCACGCCGACCAGCACGCCCATCGTCGTCAACGTCGCGCGCAACTTCGCCTCGCGCAGATTCCTGATTGACAGCCGTAGAATATCGAGTAGTGACATAAGAGCAGTGATAAGTGACAAGCAGCGAGTGACGAGCAAGAAGAAGAGACAAGCAGAAACAAGCTATGAGCCGCGAGCGTTGAGCAGTTGGCTTTAACTTGTCACTCGCTGCTTGTCACTCATCACTGTAGTTCAATTCCTCATCGCGTGTCGCCTTTTGAGGGCGTGCAGTTGTTCGCGCAGTTGTTCGGCGTCGGAAGCTTTGGCTGCCATCTGCAAATAGAGTTCGAGTTCGGCGACGGCTTCGGGCAGACGCTCAAGCTGCGCGAGGACGATGCCGCGGTCGCGGTGTTCGCCCGCGGCGAGCGGCGCGATGAGCAACATGCGGTCGAGCACGGCGAGCGTCTGGCGATGCAAGTTGGCGCGCGCGTAGATGGCTTCCAAATTCGCGAGCAGCCGCGTCAGAATCTCGCGCGCGGTGACGGGGCGCAAGTGCTCGTCAGTCAAAGCGACTTGCCCGCCGTAAACCTGGTCAAGTCTATCCTGACAATCTTCCGGGCCGAGCGTCGTGCCGTGAAACGGGTCAACCAGAATCGACCTCGCCGCGTCGCGCTCGCTGGCGCGGACGATGAAATGGCCCGGCAAGCCGATGCCGTCAACCTGCAATCCGGCCCTGCGCCCGACCGCCATGTACAGAATCGAGAGCGTTATCGGAATGCCCGCGCGGCGTTCGAGCACGCGATTCAAATAGCTGTTGGCCGCGTCGTAATAATCAAACTGGTTGCCCGCGAAGCCCGCTTCCTCGAACAGAAAATCGTTGAAGGCTTCGATGCCCGCGCCCGTCGCCGCCGCCGCGACGCGCTGCTTCGCTGCCACGCCCAAATCATCGAGCCGCCGCAGACACTCCGCGATGTCAATATTCAAGCGCGCCTCGTCTTCCGCCGCGACGAGCAGGGCCGCATACTCAAGACGAATTGACTCGTCCGGCTTGGAGATTTCCAGAGCGAAAGCTTGGCGCATCTGCTGCGCGAGGAGTGTGCTGGCGGGAGTCATAATAAAGGATGAACGATGCGCGCGGGCCGTGCGATGAAGCATCAATGCTGTAGCCTTTCATTCATCGCTCGTCGTTCTGCCTCACGCATCGTTTACACGTCGAAGACGTGATGCACGGCGTCCGTCGTCCAATCCGCGAGGCTCGCCGTGACGACATCCGCGCCCGTTGCGCGCAGGGCCGCTTCCGCGACCGTGTTGGTCACGCCGAGCGAGCGCATCCCCGCGCTCTTCCCGGCCTGAATGCCCGGCGGCGAGTCTTCGATAACGAGACATTCGCGCGGCAAGAGCGGAAGCAAGCGCGCGCTGCGCCGCTGCTCGTTCAGGAGTTCGAGCGCGCGTTGATAACAACACGGGTCCGGCTTGCACGCCTGCGCGTCTTCGGCTGTGACGACGACGTTGAAAGAGTCGCGCAAGCGCGCTCGTTCGAGCACGTGCTCCACCTCGACGCGCCGCGCCATGCTGACGAGGCCGAGCGCAAACTTGCGCGACGCGGCTTTGATGAAAGTCAGGACGCCGGGAAAGAGCGGCAGTTCGCCTTCTATCTCGCGGCGATGCAGTTCGCTCTTGCGTTCAATCAACTCAACCATCGTCTCTTCCCTGAGAGACTTTCCGGCGCGCTCGAAGGCCGTGCGGAGGAACAAACGGTCGTCCATGCCGAGCGAGTTGTAGTAATCCTCTTCGGTCAAAGAAATGTCCGACGAGCGCAACACCTCCTGATAGACTTTCAGTTGGATTGGCTCGTCGTCAATGATGACGCCGTTGAAATCAAAAAAGATGGCTTGAATCATGCAGACCGCGTGGAAGCAATTCTATCGTCAATGATAATGGTCGAACAGGCCGAGCATTGTAAGACGCCGAAATAACAAATGTCCAAAGTCCAAAGTCCAAAGTCCAAGGTCGAAAGTTCAAAGTCAGAAGTCAGAAGTCGAAAGTCAGTAGCCAGCGGCACAGCGTCACGAGCCGTCGGCTTGACCTTGACCTTGACCTTGGACTTTGGACTTTGGACTTTGGACTATCTCTTCCGACTTCTTTGTGGTTAGGCGACGATTCTGTTCTTCAAAGAGCAGCGGGAGCCGTTCGCTTTCGAGCACGTCAAGGCGGCGCAGGACTTCGGCGAGCGAAATTTCGTTCTTGAGATTAATCTGAAAGTCGAGGTCGGCGCGCAGGCGGTCTTTGTCGCCCTGCCGGTTCTGCGACATCATGATAATGGGAGCCTGCACGCCCGCGATGATGCCGAGGACAAGGCCGAGCAGTTGATACGGGTACGGGTCGATTTCGAGCAGCGGGATAACATAAGTATTGACGACGACCCAGATGAGCAACAGCATCATCAGCACGACGAGAAAGCGCCAACTGCCGCCAAACTCCGCGATGCGATTGGCGAGGCGGTCGCCCATCGTCATCCGCGCGGCCTCTTCGACGTTGGCGTTGCGCGAGACGCGCTGGCGCAGGAGTTCGTCCGTGTCGCGCAGGCGATTGGTAATCGCGCTCAGCATCTTCAAGGCGACTTCGGGATTGCGGCGCACGAAGGCAAGGAAATCTTCGCGCGCGAGGATGGCGAGGCGCGCGTCTTCGATGACGGTGGCGTCGGCGGCGCGAACTTTGCCGTCGAGGACAGCCATCTCGCCGAAGAAGTCGCCGCCCGCGAGTTCGGCCAGCGTGACGGCGTGGCCGAAAGAATCGTGAACGCTGATGCGCACGCGCCCGCTGTCAATCAGGTACATCGCGTCGCCCGAATCGCCGTGATGAAAGAGCGGCGTCGCGGCGGCCACTTCGCGCACCTGCAACAAATCACGCAACTCGCGCGCGGCATCGTCGTCCAACCCGGCGAACAAAGGCACCGAGCGCAACTCCTCAAGCGTCATCACAGAGGCAACACTGATAGCCATCAAAACCTCACAAGACACGGACGAAGAAAGCACAGACGCGGAGACACGGCGAAGGAAGAGCCGCAGTCATCTTGTGGAGTCGGCACGGTCTGTCTTTATCGCCGCCTCGCCGTGTCTCCGCGTCTCCGCGTCTCTTCATCCCTGCTGCTCCACCTTTCCGTCTTTCATCAGGATAATGCGGTCGGCGAAATGTTCGGCCAGTTCGCGGTCGTGCGTGACCATCAGGACGGTCAGGGCGTCAGCCTCGACCATCTCACGCAGCAGGGCCAGCAGTTCGCGCGCGCGCGTCGAGTCTAAATTCCCTGTCGGCTCGTCGGCAAGCAGAATGCGCGGGCGATTGGCGAGGGCGCGCGCGATGGCGACGCGCTGCTGCTCGCCGCCGGAGAGTTCCGTCGGGCGATGCGCGAGCCTGTCCCGCAGGCCGACGCGCTCCAGCAACTCTTCGGCGCGCTCCTCGCGTTCGCGGCCACGCGAGCCGCCGAAGGCCAGCGCGAGATTGACGTTTTCGGCGGCGGTCATCGTTGAAATCAAGTTGAAGTTTTGGAAAATCATGCCGACCGAATGACGACGATAGCGCGCCATCTGTTTCTTGTTGAAGGGCGCGAGCGACTCGCTCTCGAAGAGGACTTCGCCGCTCGTCGGGCTATCGAGGCCGCCGAGCATGTTCAGCAAAGTTGACTTGCCCGAACCCGAAGTGCCTTGAATGGCGACGAACCCGCGCTCCTCTATGTCGATGGAAACATGGTCGAGCGCGGCCACCTTCGTGCTGCCCATCTGGTAGATTTTGGAAACGTCCCGCGCCTCTAAAATAGTTGGCATCGCAAACAACCGCTCCTCTTCGACGCGACGCGCCCTGAAGTTTTCCATTCCGCTCCTGCCCGGCGAGACTTTAACACGTCCGGGCCAATCATTTCTCTATACACTTTCAACCGATGCTCCTATAATGACGCCCCAACGCGAGCATTCGACACAGACGGGTTCCACTTGAGACGGCAGGAGAGCGCAAGCACGATTTCATGCGCTCGAAACGCACAGAGAAAGGATTGAAGTAGATGTCGCAACAATATCCGCCTGGCGGGGGGCCGCCGCCGGGGCAACAACCAGACTACGGCCAACCGACGCAATACGGCGGCAATCAACCGCAACAACCGTACAACCAGCAACAGCCGTACGGGCAGCCGCCGCAGTATCCGCAACAGCAACCGCCATACGGGCAACAACAGCAGCCCGGCTATCCGCCGTATCAACAGCAACAGCCTTACGCTCAAGCCCCGGCTCCGGCGCAAGTCGTCGAAGCAGACGCCTACGAGCGGACGCTGAGCCTGCTGGCCTACGTCTGGATTGCTTTCATCATCGCTTTCGGGCCGGGCATCAACGTGCTCGCCGTCGGCTACTACAACGAACTTTTGTCCGGCAGCTCAGTCGCCGTCAACTTAGGAGCGCTGATTATTCTCGCGCTGCCCTTCGCTCTCTCCGCCAACGCGCGCGAGAGCGTGTTGGCGCGTTTTCACGGCAAGCAGGCTTTGCTCCTTGGAGCCTTCTATCTCCTTGCGCGCTTCGTCATCGGCCTGCTCTACCTCATCCCCGAAGCGACCGTCAGAGGAATTTTAGTCGGCGGGATTCTGGCAGGAGCGGTGCAAGTCCTGTTCGCTTATCTGGCCCTGACCGCCGGTATCCGGGCATTCTACAAACGCGAACTCTATCGCCTGCCCGTCGTCGGCGGAATGGTCAAGTAGAAGAGCGGCAACGCGGAACGCGAAACGCCGCTGCGCGAAACTAATGAGCGCGGCGACGATGAAGGATGAAAGCCTTGCTCTCGGATAGCTCGGCCTTCATCCTTCATCGTCGCCGCGCTCAGCTTTGCTCAGCTTTGCTTTTGGGCGCGACGCGCCACAGTTCAAAGTTCTCCTCGTCAAAGCCTTTCAGCGTGACCTCGAAGGGTTGGGCCGTGAGCGGGCAGTCCGTCCCGTCAATCATCTCCGAGACTTCTGGGTCTGCGCGAACGGTGTTGGAGATCACCACGTCGCCGCCCGTCGAAAGCCCTTCGAGGCGCGCGGCCATGTTGACGGTGCAGCCGAAGTAGTCCAGCCGCCCGTTGAGCGTGACGGCGATGCAGGGGCCGTAGTGTATGCCGACCTTGAGCAGCAGCGGGCGCATCCCCTGCGGCGGCTGCGAGAGTTTTCGCTGCGCTTCGAGAATCGAACGCATGGCTCCGGCGGGGCGACGAAAGACTGCCATGATGGCGTCGCCAATCGTCTTGACGAGCGCGCCGTCCTGCTCCGCGATGGCCTCGCGCAGCACGTCGAAGTGGCTCATCACTGCCCCGAAGGCGGGCGCGTCGCCAATCTCCCTGTACAGTTGCGTGGAGCCTTTCAAGTCTGTGAACAGCACTGTCAAACTGCCGACGGAAATCTGCTCGCCGGGACGCAGCGCTTCGTTGGAAAAGAGGTCGCGGAAGATTTGCAGGGCCGTCACCTCCGCGGCGGTCGCGGCCTGATCGCTCCATGCGGTGCGCTCCAGGATGAAAAGCTGGTCGTCTTCGGTCGCGTTCTTGAAACGAATAACGGGCGTCGTCGAGATTCTTCTTTCGACTTGCGGCCAGCCCTGTGCGCTGGCGCGCAAAGTGAGTTCGGCTTCGCCGTCGGGCGCGGCGAGCAGAAATTGTTCGCCCGGCAGTTCCATGCTGCGCAGCCTGTGCCGCCCCGCTTCGAGCGTGGGCCGGAGTTCGCGCTCGTCGCCCGGCGCCAAGAGTTGCTGCGCGACGATGTGCGGCGTCAACTGCGGCCCGCCGACGCAGAAGTTGCGGCTCTCAATTTGACGGATGGCTGAGTTTGGACGAAAGGTTAGCTCGACGGAGTTGTCGAAGCTGACGTTGAAATCAATGTTGCAGCTTTCGCAGTAGACCTGCGATTGAATGCCGGTCAAAGTCTGGCTGCTCTCGATGGCCCCGCGACAATGCGGGCAGAGCAAGTCCCACTGCAAATCGAGCAGCCCCGCGCGCGTCGCCCACAGACAAACTTCGAGCATCTCGCGCCGCCCGAAGCCCCAGAAGTCGGCCAGAGCGTGCGAGCGTATGCGCGCCAGCGACAAGTCGTCACCCTGCTCTATCAACTCCGCGAGTCGTTTGACCAGTTCGCGCTGCGCGCCCTGCATGATGAGTTTTTCGCTGAGAGCGGCGAGCCGCGCCTGCCCGCCGGGAGCGAAGTTGGCGGTCGCCTGTTGATAGAAAGGCTGCTTGCCTTTCAAGAGCAGTTGGTCGTAGCGGCGAAAGGCTTTGGCGAATTTCCGGCGGCTGATGAAGCCAATCTGCGCCGGGATGGCGACGTGTCCGAGCAGGTTCTTCGGCTGCGCCCAACATTGATAGACGAGGCGTGTGCCGCCCGCTTCGCGCGGCTGCAATTCGGCCAGCACGCGCACCTCCGCCACAGGCCCTTTGCTGTAACGACGCACCACGCCGAAACGATACGGCCTAATCCACTCGAACGGCTGCTCTTCCCATTCGACCGTCAAGCCGAAGACGAAGAGACGCAATCGCCGCCGCGCGTTCGTCAGCCGCGAGCCGTTCGTCGAAGCCACTTCGACCGCAGGCACGCCCGCGTCACGATTGAAGCGATTCGTGTCGGCGACGAACGGCCACAAGGCTTCCGGCGCGGCCTGTAAGTCGTATTCCCAACGATAATGAAATTCTCTGGGAGACATTAAAGAGGGATGAGAGACAAAGGATAAAGGATGAGGGACGAACGCACGGCTCTTCAAACCTGACGCTTCAAACTTGAACAGTCATGCTTTCATCTCTCATCCTTCATCTTTCATCGCTAATAGTTTCAGACTTCTTTGTATTCCGAATTGACATCTTCTTCCGATGTGGCGACGCGGTAGTTCTTAGACTGTTTCTGCTTGGTAATCAAGAGGTCGTCTTTGGTCTTCAGGAGGTCTGCGCGATTGTAGACCGAGAGCTCGAAGTTGTAGCCGTGTGTGATGGCGTCCTTCGGGCAGGCTTCGACGCAGTAGCCGCAGAAGATGCAGCGCCCGTAGTCTATGTTGTAAACCTGCGCGTAGCGTTCATCGACGCCGACGCGCTCAGCCTTCGAGCGCGGGTCGTCCGTGGCGATGATGTAGATGCAGTCCGAAGGGCAGGCGGCGGCGCAAAGGAAACAGGCCACGCACTTCTCTTTGCCGTTCTCATCGACGTGCAGCAGGTGTTGGCCGCGATAGCGCGGCTGCATCGTCACAGGCTCGTCCGGGTATTCGACCGTCCACTTTTCGCGCGGGATATAAGCGAAGGTGACGGCCATGCCCTTGATGATGGCTTTGGTTGATTCGATGACATCGCTGATGATTGACATAAAACCTCTTCGATAACTGCCCTGAAGTTTTCGCTCCGCGTGTGAGCCTAGTTTACACGAGCGCGCAGCGAGAGAGCGAACGCGCGCGAATCTCGCGGCGGCCAACTCACCTGAGCCACCTGTAAGCGAGAATCGCGAGGCCGACAATCAAAGCCGCCAGCAGAATAAAGTTGATGACCATTATCAACTTGTTCGAGCCACCGGCGGCGGCCTCCGGCGGGGCTTGCTGCGGAGAGCGCGAAGCCATCGGCGGCGCAGGCTGAGGCGATGCGGCATAGGGCGACGGCGCGGCCATCGGCGGCTTAATCATCGGAGGCTTGATTGAAGAAGGCGGCCCGCCTGCGTTTGATTCTTCGTCCATCTCATCCTCCGCGCTGCTCGCGCATGCTCAAACGTCGCGCGCTCAATCAGTATCTAGGGAGACGCTTTATCGTCCATCTGCCGCTCGTCTTCAAATCAGTTCGAGTTGGCTGAAGAAGTAAGCGATTTCGAGAGCCGCGTTCTCCTCCGAGTCGGAGCCGTGGACGGCGTTCTCGCCGAGCGAGCCGCCAAACTCCTTGCGCAAGGTTCCCTCACCGGCCTTGGCCGGGTCGGTCGCTCCCATCAATTCGCGCCACGCGAGAACCGCGCCTTCTTTTTCAAGCGCCAGCACGACGCACGGCCCACTCGACATGAACGCCGTCAACTCGCCGAAGAAAGGACGCGCGCGGTGGACGGCATAAAAGCCTTCGGCCTCCGCCTTCGTGAGGTGAATCAACTTCATCCCGCGCGGCCTGAAGCCGCCGTCAATGATGCGCTGCAAGATGCTGCCCGTCTTCCCGTCGCGCACGGCGTCGGGCTTGATAATGCCAAAAGTAAGCTTGCCTGTTTGTTCTGTCATTCGTTCCCCTAGTAATTTTTTAAGTTGTCGCGCATTGTCTTCTTGCAAGAGCTTCTATAAGGATAGCAAGAGCGTCATCCAGATTATAGTTTCGGTCGCTTTCTTCTTCTGGATTCATGATGCCGGACTCCGGCTGACAACGGCTGTTCGCTTAAACGGTCGCGCCTGCGCCGAGGGCTTCCTTCATGGCCTGCCCGATGTCTGCGGGCGATTTGACGACGCGGATGCCTGCCGCTTCGAGGGCCGCCATCTTTTCGGCTGCGGTGCCTTTGCCGCCGGCGATGATGGCTCCGGCGTGGCCCATGCGGCGGCCCGGCGGGGCGGTCTGTCCGGCGATGAAGGCGACAATCGGCTTGGTCACGTTGGCTTCGGCAAAGGCTGCGGCTTCCTCTTCGGCGGTCCCGCCGATTTCGCCAATCATGACGATGCCGTCCGTTTCGTCGTCGGCTTGAAAGAGGGCCAGAGCGTCGACGTGCGTGGTGCCGACGATGGGATCGCCGCCGATGCCGATGGCGGTTGACTGTCCGAGGCCGAGCGCGGTCAACTGCCCGACCGCTTCGTAGGTCAGCGTGCCTGAGCGCGAGACGACGCCGACGCGCCCCTCGCGATGAATGTGTCCGGGCATGATGCCGATTTTGCACTTGCCGGGCGAGATGATGCCGGGGCAATTGGGGCCGATGAGGCGCGTCTGCCTGTTGGCCAAATACTCATTGACTTGCACCATGTCGAGGGCCGGGATGCCTTCGGTGATGCAGACGACGAGCGGCAGCCCTGCGTCGGCGGCTTCCATAATCGCGTCGGCGGCAAACGGCGGCGGCACGTAGATGACGGAAGCGTTCGCCCCTGCCTCACGAACCGCGTCGGCGACGGTATTGAAGACGGGAATGCCTTCATGCTCTGTGCCGCCCTTGCCCGGCGTCACGCCGCCCACCACGTTCGTTCCATACTCCACCATCTGCTTCGTATGAAAGGTTCCCTCTTTGCCCGTGATGCCCTGCACGACGAGGCGTGTGTTTTTATCAACCAGTACGCTCAACGCTTCTGCTCCTTAAGGTTAAGACAGTGACGAGTGACTAGTGACTAGTGACGAGCAGCAGGCAAAAGCTTTTAACTCGTCACTTGTCACTGCTTTTGAAAGACTGCGCAGTATAACACGCGTCCAAAAACCCTGCACGCGTTGGACGTGCCGTTCAATTTTTTGACAAAGCGACGTGGTTGGGCTTACAGTTTCGGCTCAGATATAAGGGGCAGGCCGCAGTTCACGCCGCTGATGGAAGCTGCTCGGAATCAGTAGCTTCAATTAACTAACGACAGCCGGGACTCTCTCTTTCGCCAGCAATAGCAGATGTTTGGTCGCGGCAGGCGAGCCGCTTGAGAGCAGCAACAGGCGAGGCCGCAACTTTCCCTGTCGTTGCGCATGTTTCCCTGTCGCAGCCCGTGCGCGCCGGTCGCCCCCGGCAATTCATCATGATTGTCTCCCCTTGTAATGAACACTCAAAAAGGAACACGTATATGCCCAGACGCCGCCGCTCTCTTCGCCTCCTGTTGCTGCTCACGTTCAGTTCCCTGCTTGGCTGGCAGATGTTCA
Organism: Blastocatellia bacterium; assembly: GCA_033855775.1. Taxonomy (GTDB): domain Bacteria; phylum Acidobacteriota; class Blastocatellia; order Pyrinomonadales; family Pyrinomonadaceae; genus DASVTR01. The sequence continues at coordinate 14,830 of JAWVFT010000070.1, forward strand.
ATGCGCTGGCCTCCAACTTTGCGCTTGTGCCCAGATTCAACTTCGCACAGACCTTCAGCCCCGGAATCGGGGGGCTTGCCATCGCCACGGGCGACTTCAACGGTGACGGCAAGCCCGATTTAGTGACGGCGAGCAATAACGGAAACGCCTACGTGCTGCTCGGCAACGGCGCCGGGAGCTTCGCGCCTGCCGCCGTCTATCCGGTCGGCGCCCCGCAAGGCCATATCGTCGCGGGCGACTTCAACGCCGACGGCAAGAGCGATATAGCGATGACCAACGCCGATTCCGGCAAAATCTACGTCATGCTCAACAACGGCGCCGGAGCCTTAAGCCCTCCCGTCGTCTATACGGCCGGGTCTGACTTACGCTCCATCGCCATCGCGGATTTCAACTCGGACGGCAAGCCGGACCTGGTGGTCGTCAATTATCAACTCAATGTCTTCGTGCTGCTCAATACGGGCGCGGGCGGCTTTGGCGCTCCCATCAACATCTTCAGCGGGTCGCATCTGAGCAGCGTCGTCGCCGGCGATTTCAACGGCGATAACAAGAGCGATTTGGTCTTGCTCAATAGCGGCCTCAATACCTTTACGCTGCTGCCCGGCACAGGCTTTGGCAGCTTCACAGCGTCCACAGAATTTGCGACCAACGCTCCGACCGGCGGGCTCGCCGTCGGCGACTTTAACGGTGACGGCAAGACGGACGTGGCGGCGGGCAACGGCAACAAAACAGTCTCCATCCTGCTCGGCAATGGCGCAGGCAGCTTCTCTTCGCCCGCGCACTTTCCGTCAGAGGGAACTTATCCGCTGAGGGTCGGCGACTTTAACGGCGACGGCAAACTTGATTTGGCGACGGGCGCAGACAACGGCATCTCCATCGTGCCCGGCACGGGGACTGGCAGCTTCTCTGCGCCGACCAGATTCGCCACGAACTTTGCCTACGACCTCGCGGTCGGGGAGTTCAACGCGGACGGCAAATCGGATTTGGCCGTAACCAACAACAGCGGCGTCAACGTGCTGTTCAGCAGCGCCGACGGCATCTTCAACACCGCCACCCTCAAGACCATCGGGAGCGGCCCGCGCTCTATCGCCACCGGCGACTTCAACACGGACGGCCACGTTGATCTGGCCGTCTCAATCACGGACGACAACGACGTGGACGTGATGCTCGGCGCAGGCAACGGCAGGTTCAGCCCCATGGCCAGGTTTCACGTCGGCGACACTCCGTATGCGGTCGCCACAGGCGACTTCAACTCGGACGGCAAGCCAGACCTTGTGACGGCCAACTATAGCTCCAACAATATCTCCCTGCTGATTGGCGCGGGCGACGGCACGTTCGGCGCGTCCACGCACTTTCCCGCCGGGACGAACGCCGCCTCGATTGCCGTCGGCGATTTCAACGCGGACGGCAAAACGGATGTGGTCACCGCCAACTACGGCTCCAACAATGTCTCTCTGCTGTTGGGGACGGGCACGGGCAGCTTCGCCGCTCCCACTAACTTCATCGCCGGAACACAACCCTTCTCGGTCGCTGTCGGCGACTTTAACGCCGATGGCAAAAGCGATTTAGCAGTGGCGAACAACGCGACGGCCAACGTCTCAGTCCTGCTCGGCACGGGCACGGGCAGCTTCTCGACGGCCGTCAACTATCCGACCGGAACGACAGCCTATGCCGTCTCCACCGGCGACCTCAACGCAGACGGCCGCGCAGACCTCGTTGTTCCTAACTTCGGCGCCAACAACGTCTCAGTCCTGCTCGGCAACGGCGACGGCAGCTTCGGCGCCGCTGCCAACTTCGCCGTCGGCAGAGCCCCGACCGCCGCCGCCATCGCGGATTTCAACGGCGACGGCAAGAAGGATTTGGCCGTCGTCAATTTCAGCCCCAACAACTTCTCCATCCTGCTCGGCACGGGCACGGGCAGCTTCGGCGCTCCCACCAATTTCGGCGTCGGCACAGGCCCGATTCCCGTCGCGGTCGGCGATTTCAACGAAGACGGCAAGACGGATTTGACCATCGCCAACTTCTTCACAGACGACCTGCACGTCATCCTCAACACAGCGAGCGCAGACCTCGCCTACGACTTTGACGGTGACCGCAAAACAGATGTCGCCATCTGGAACCCTTCGAGCGGCAACTGGTCTATTCTGCAAAGCCACGACGGCGCGACCATCGCGCGCTACACATGGGGCAGCAGCTCGCTCGGCGACATGGCCGCGCCCGGCGATTATGACGGCGACGGCAAGACGGATGTGGCCGTCTGGCGTTCCACGGATGGCAACTGGCACATCATTCAGAGCAAGACCAACACTGTGCGCGTGCAGGGTTGGGGCGCGTCAGGCGATAAGCCCGCCCCCGGCGATTACGACGGCGACGGCTTCACAGACATTGCGGTCTTTCGTCCCTCGGACGGCAACTGGTACATCATTCGTAGCTCGACGGGCACGGCCACGCTACAGACATGGGGCCAGTCCGGCGACAAGCCTGTTCCCGCAGACTATGACGGAGACGGCAAGGCAGACATCGCCGTGTGGCGTCCAACGGACGGCAACTGGTACATCATCCGTAGCGGCGGCGGCGTGACGATTCGCGGGTGGGGCGATTCAAGCGATAAGCCTGTCCCCGGCGATTACGACGGCGACGGGCGAGCCGACATCGCCGTCTTTCGTCCAACGGACGGCAACTGGTACATCATCCGTAGCGCAACCAACACGAGCGGACTCTTCAATCTGGGCAGCGTCAATGACGTGCCCGTGCCCGCCGCCCTGCTGCCTTAAAGCGAAGGCTTCGGCACATCGCTACCGCGCGCACAAGAAGGCCGTAGGACGAAAGCCAGCTTTCGTCCTACGGCCTTCTTCTTTGCCTGATTGCTCCGGCTCGCAAGCAGCCGAAAAACATTGAGATTTCCTGTGATTTGCTGTAAAAGCGGGGCAGCGCATAATGAACCTCGATGCAGCTACATTCACTACTGACACTGGCTGTCTAATCCGGCTCTCATCCAAGTCAGCAATAGAATCATGTCATATCAATTACCTCCCCTAAGTGATGAAGTCCAATTTGAAAGATTGATTCGCGATATTCTTCGCAGAGTTTATGGCGACCAGAGCTTTGAGAGATTTGGACGAAGCGGGCAGGCTCAACATGGCATTGACGGTTATTCGCCGACAAATCCGGCCATCACATTTCAATGCAAATTAAAAGACACGAGGCATGCAACAGACGCTCGACTGCGCGCTGTTCTTCTTGCCGAAATGGAAGAGGAGCTTAAAAAGACCAAAGGGTTGAGCATTCAACCGCAACGATTTATTTTCGCGTCAACCTTCAAAAACGATAGCCATCTTCAGCAAAAAGCCATTTCGTTGTCCGATGAATCGACAACTGTGGAGTATTGGGGATGGGACACGATAAATGAAAGAATATGGGAATACGCGGATTATTTGATTCCAACTTACTATCCTTCATGCCCGGTCGCTAGACCAGTATCCGGTTTCAGACAAATCACCCTCGATTCAATTACGAAAGCGCAAACGAGCGATGTTGAAGAGCTTAATACACTGGCCCTTGAGTACTACAGAATTAACGATAGAAGTGAAGTGGTATTCAGAGTAGTTTGCAATGCCGTGGACGTGCGCAACGACAGGGTTATGGAGCATGCCTTCAAGAGGCTGGAAGCTCTGCCGTCCAGTGGAACGCTTTGGATGTTGGGAGATGGAGGCTGTGGCAAGACGACGCTCCTGCATCGCCTGGCTCTGGAGTTGGCTCAACGCGACCGGACTGTCTACATGCTCAATCTTGAGACTCATCTGAGCAAAGATGACCTTGAGACAATTCTCTCTTGGATTAAGTATTGCTCAACGTCCGAGCAAACAACGCTCTGCATAGACAATCCGGCGGCTGATGAAGAAACGCTGGAGGGGTTGCTCCGCCGGATTCCAGATTACTGCGCCGGGATACATATTCTGCTGGCAGAGCGGACACATCGTTATTATGCTTTGCGGAGAATAGGCAGCCTGACATACCTGCACGGTGAAGAGGAACTGAAACCCATCTTCGTCCGCAATACGCGTCATCAGCGGCAAATGGTCTACGGCAGGCTGTTTGAGCTTTTGCATGTCTCGGATGTTGATAGAGAGTCACTGCAAGGCATCGTCCTCGACGAGCAGCTTGTTTATGTTAATGCCACTTATTCGATGCTGCTGGAACTCAAAAGAAAGCGAAAAATAGACTTCGACTTTGATTGGGGCGATTATCGAAAGTCAACGTCTGACTTTCCCGCTTTCAGCGAAGGATACAAATACATAGCTCTCTTCTACCTGTTTGGCGTGAGAACGCCGTTCACTGTCCTGAGCAAAATCTTCGGGGCCGATGAAACGCAGCAGAGAGCATTTCTGGACAGGTTCCGGGGCCTGGTGAACGAGCCTATTATCGTTGACGAAAGACGGGATGAGAATTATCGGAAGAGCATTTATGTGCGAACCAAGCATGAGCTTATCTCCGAGAATTTTTTCCTTGAGCATCGTGAATTAGATAAGAATGAACTGTTACGGGAATGGTGCGAGCGAACTGATTTTGGGGACGCTTTAGAAGCCCAAGCGTTAATCAATATCTTGGGAGCGAAGAAGAATTACTCGAACGAAACCCCCGACATTGATTTTCGCGCCCTCATAGATTTTCTTCTACATGGCTACCTGCGCGAGAAAGTTGCCCTTTCTTCAAAACTGCACGCGACCCTCCATCTTGCAAAGTTCTGGCATCTCCTATTTCAGGACAAACCTGAGCAAGCAATCACCGTCTTAGAATCATTTCTTGAAATCGCGCCTGAGAATTTACATTGTCGTACCGAACTGGCGAAGATTTACCAACGACAGAATAAGCTTGCTGAGGCTGAGACGGTGTTGCTGAAGCTCCTTGAACTAGAGCGAAATAGTATCTGGGCGCATACAGAACTAGCGAAGGTTTATCAGCGACAGGACAGGCTCGATGAAGCCGAAGCCGCTCTTTTAAGAGTACTGGACATAAAGCCAAATGATTTAAATTCACGCACCGAACTGGCAAAGATTTATCAGCGGCAGAACAACCTCACTGAAGCTGAAACGGTGTTGCTGAGGCTTCTTAAGATAGACGCAAATAATCTACAGGCACGCACCGAACTAGCGAAGGTTTACCAGCGGCAGGGCAAGCTTGTTGAGGCTGAAAAGTTGTTGCTGGAGAGTCTTGAGATAGACCCTCAACAACTTCACCCACGTACTGAACTGGCGAAGATTTATCAGCGACAGGGCAAGCTCGCTGAGGCTATACAGCGGCTTGAGGAAGAAATAGAACTTGAGCCTAAAGCTCTTCACCCGCGCACTGAGTTAGCGAAGATTTACCAGCGGCAGAACAAGCTCGCTGAGGCTGAGACGGTATTGCTGAAGCTCCTTGAGATAGAAGTTAATGATTTACAGGCACGCACCGAACTAGCGAAGATTTATCAGCGGCAGAACAAGCTCGCTGAGGCTGAAAAGTTGTTGCTGGAGAGTCGTGAGATAGACTTCCAACAACTTCACCCACGTACTGAACTCGCTAAGATTTACCATCGGCAGAACAAGCT
>JAWVFT010000071.1:0-18424 GCA_033855775.1 Blastocatellia bacterium
AGTTGCTGCTGAGAGCGTGAAGTTTCGCGCTCTCAGCCGCAACTTTCGCACTCCGGGCCGGAAGTTTCGCCCTTTGAGCGCCAATGTTCGCGCTCAAAGGGCGGAATTTCGCGCTCCAAGCGAGAACGTTCTCACTCAAAGCGCCAGCTTTCGCGCCGCGCTCGTTGAGAGGGGCGGGTCTGCTTCAGACTTTGGCGCTGCGTCCCGCCAGGTTGGCGACGATGGCGACGAGTTCGTTCGGCTCAATCGGCTTCGGGACGTGCATCTGGAATCCGGCGGCGAGTGCGCGCAGGCGGTCTTCGACGCTGGCGTAGGCCGTCAAAGCGATGGCAGGAAGCGGGCGGCTGCCGTCGGCTTCCTGCGCGCGCACTCTCTTGATAAAACTGTAGCCGTCTTCGAGCGGCATGCCGATGTCCGAGATGAGCACGTCTGGCTTCCACTCTTCAAGCTCGACGAAGGCCGAGGCTGCCGAACCGGCCTGCCGGACTTCCGCCCCGCCGCGCGCCAGTATCGCCGCAATCATGTCGCGCGTGTCGTCTTCATCATCCACCACCAGCACGCGCAAGCCCTCAAGGATGGAAGACGAATCGCTGTAGCCGTCCACATCCTTTGAGGCGGCGCCGCCCGCGCCTTTCGAGACAATGCTTTTCTTCAGCAAAGGGAGTTGGATGGTGAAGGTCGCGCCCTGCCCGTCGCCTTCGCTGGCGGCGGAAATCGTCCCGCCGTGTAGCTCGACCAGATGGCGCACAATCGCTAAGCCTAAGCCGAGGCCGCCGTGCGAGCGCGTGGTCGTGCCGTCGGCCTGACGAAAGCGGTCGAAGACGTGCGGCAGAAAATCGGCCCCGATGCCCTGCCCCGTGTCGCGCACGATTATCTCGACGTGCGAATTGACGCGCGCCAGTTGGACGCCGACGCTCCCGCCCGCGGAGGTAAACTTGATGGCATTCGACAGTAGATTCCAGGCCACCTGCTGCAAGCGATTCGGGTCGCCCATCACTAAGCCCGTCGCTCTGGTTATCTCAAGTTCCAGCTTAATCTCTTTGGCTTCAGCCGCGGGGCGCACGGAGTTGACCGCCGCTTCGAGAATGCCCGCGGGCTCCACAGGGCGCGCGTCTATCCGCAGCTTGCCCGTGATGATGCGCGAGACATCGAGCAGGTCGTCTATCAACTGCGACTGCGCCCTCGCGTTGCGCTCGATGGTTTCGACGGCGCTGTCAACTGTGTTCTCCGGCAGGCGGCCCGTCCGCAGTAGATGCGACCAACCGAGGATGGCCGTCAAAGGCGTGCGCAGTTCGTGCGAGAGCGTGGCCAGAAATTCGTCCTTCATGCGGTTGGCCGCTTCGGCTTCGGCGCGCGCCGCCTGCTCGCGCACCAGCAGTTGCGCGTTCTCCTGCTCGGCCTGTAGCCGCTCTATGACTTCCTGCTGCAACTCGGCTGCGTGGCGTTGGGCTTCCGCGTAGAGCACCGCGTTTTCGTAGGCGACGGCGACCTGCGAAGTCAGCGTCACGGCGAGTCGCTCGTCCGCCTCGCTGAACTCTTCGGCTCCCACTTTGTCCGCCAGACAGAGCCAGCCGTAGGCGCGCGAGGCGGAGAGAATCGGAGCGCCCAGAAACGAATGGATGAAGCGGCCCGGCGACAAAAACTTGAGCGACTGCTCGGCTGTCCCGACGTGGCAGAGCCGCACGGGCTGACGCTCGACCAGCATCGTGCGCAGGATGTCCTGATCTATCTGCGGCGCGTTCTCGTTGATTGAAGCCTGCGCCGCCTCTTTATTCTCCTCGTTGCAGTGATGAAAATTCGGCAGGGCGCGGCCGTCGTCGTCCAACATGCCGACGGCTGCGTAAGATGCGCCGACGATGTGGCGCGCGGCCCCGCAGAATTTTTCGAGGACTTTGCCGGGGTCGCGCTCGGCGGCCAACTGCTGGCCCAGTTCGATGAGCATCGAGAGGCGTTCGAGGTTGGCGTTTTCCAGTTCGAGATTCTTTTCATGCAGCAGCGCGGCCTGCCGCTTGACCTCCTCCGTCTTCTTGAAGAGTTCGACGAAGACAGCGACCTTCGAGCGCAGGACTTCAGCCGAGACGGGCTTGACGATGTAGTCAACCGCGCCGAGCGAGTAGCCTTCGGAGAGGAGAGCGCCGCCCGTGTTGTCCGCGGTCAGGAAGATAATCGGCGTGTTGCGCGAACGCTCGCGGCCACGAATCAGGGCGGCTGTCTCAAGCCCGTTGATGCCCGGCATGTAGACATCCAGCAGGATAACGGCGACATCGCTGTCGAGCAGGTAACGCAGGGCTTCATTGCCGGAGGCGGCGCGCACCAGATTGCGCTCCGGCGCTTGCAGAATCTCTTCGAGCGCGAGCAGATTGCCGGCGTTGTCGTCCACCAGCAGGATGTTTATCTTCTGCGCCATGCCTTCCATCACACACACCTCGCGCCCGCCTGACAAATGCTTTTCAGGAAAGGGGCGATTTCCGAGAGCGGCAGCACGCGGTCAACCGCCGTGGCCGCCAGCGCGGCCTTAGGCATCGCTGGATACGCAGCCGTCGCAGGCTCTTCGACCAGCGTTGTCCCGCCGCGCGCTTTGATGACCGACAGGCCGAGCGCGCCATCCGCGCTCGCGCCCGACAGGATGACGCCAATCGCCAGTTCGGCGTAGGCATCGGCTGCCGACTCGAAGAGGACGTTGATGGACGGTCGCGCGTACCACACAGGAGCGTCGGTTGACAAAGCGAAGTGTCCTCTTTCAACCAGCAAGTGATAATCGCGCGGAGCCAGATAGACGTGGCCCGGCTCAATCGGGGCTTTGTCCTCCGGCTCTTCGATGGGCATCGCGCAGGACTTCTGCATGAACTCGCGCAAGCCCTGCCCGCCGTCGCGCCCGCGATGCTGCGCGATGGCGAGCGGGCAGGGAAACTTTTCGCCAAGACCCGGGAGCAGGACTTGCAGCGCCGAGAGGCCGCCCGCCGAAGTTCCGATGACGACTATCTGCGGAGCCAATTTTATCTGACCTTTCGATACAGCCTATCACGCGAGTCGAGTTCATCATAAGCATGCTCGCGCGGCGTGAATTTCAAAGACTCCTTGTTGCCTATGCCGAGCACGCCGAACATGGTCAGGCTCTCGTAAATCAAATCATGCACGCGAGCCTGAAGCGCCTTGTTGAAGTAAATCATCACGTTGCGACAGAGGATGACGTGAAACTCGTTGAACGAACTGTCCGTCACCAGATTATGCTCCGAGAAGATGAGATTGCGCTTGAGCGTCGTGTCGAAGATAACGTTGTCGTACTGCGCCGTGTAGTAGTCGGAGAAGAAATGGCGGCCCCCCGCGCGCTGGTAGTTGGAGGTGTATTCCTGCATCGAAGCGAGCGGAAAGATGCCCTCCTTCGCCGTGCGCAAGACCTCCGCGCTGATGTCCGTGGCATAGATGCGGCAACGCTCGTAGAGTCCTTCCTCCTGCAAGAGAATCGCCATCGAATAGACCTCTTCGCCCGTCGAGCAGCCCGCGTGCCAGATGCGGACAAACGGGTAAGTGCGAAGCAGCGGCACGACCTTCGTTCTAAAGGTGAGATAAAACGTCGGGTCACGAAACATCGCCGTCACGTTGACGGACAAGCGATTGAGAAAGCGCTCAAGGCAAGACGGATCGTGCAGCACCTTGTCTTGAAAGGCCGAAATTGTTTCCGCTCCTTCCTCGCGCAGGCTGTCCAGTATCCGGCGCTTGATGGACGCCGGAGCGTAGTTGCGAAAGTCGAAGCCGTAGTAACGAAACATCCCTTCCAGCAAAAGCTGGATTTCGATGTCCTCAAGCTGCTCGACTTCCTGTCGCAAAGCGCTGCTCATCCGCGAGTTTCCTCCTGACGATAGAGCCAGACGCGCAGGAGCGAAAGCAGTTGGTCAACGTCCAGAGGCTTGGAGATGTAGTCGCTGGCTCCCGCCTCTATGCAGCGGTCGCGGTCGGCCTTCATCGCTTTAGCCGTCAGAGCGATAATCGGCAGCGTCTCAAAGCGCTTGATCTTGCGAATCGCGCGCATCGTTTCATAGCCGTCCATGCCGGGCATCATGATGTCCATCAAGACGACATCAACGCCCTGCGTCTTGCGCAGGAGGTCGATGGCGTCCTGCCCGTTCTCGGCGTGCACGACATCCATGTTGTGGCTTTCGAGCGCGCTCGTCAAAGCGAAGATGTTGCGCACGTCGTCGTCAACAATCAGCACGCGCTTGCGCGCCAGCACGGGGTCGCGGCGGTGCAGTTGTTCGAGCATGCGCCGCTTCGGCTCCGGCAGGTTAGCTTCGACGCGGTGCAGGAAGAGAGCCGTCTCCGCCAGCAGGCGTTCGGGCGAACTCGCTTCCTTGACGATAATCGCGTCGGTCACTTTCCGCAGTTGCGTCTCCTCCTTTTCGGTCAGTTCCTTGCCCGTGTAGATGATAATCGGAAGCTGCTGCTGGCCGAGGTCTGTCTGAATCTTTTCGATTAACTCGAAGCCGGTCATGTCCGGCAGCTTCAGGTCTAAGACCATGCAATCGAACTGCTCGCTGGAAAGCGAAGCGAGAGCTTCCTGACCGGAAGCGACGGCGGTCGTCACCACGTCGCCGTTGCCGATTAACTCGACGATGCTCATGCGCTGCGCGTCGTCGTCTTCCACGACGAGCAAGCGCTTGACGCGCCGCTGGACAAACTCCGTGATGTTGTCGAAGGCGGAAACGAGGTCTTCGCGGCTGACGGGCTTTTGGAGATGCGTGAAGGCTCCGAGCTTGAGCGCGCGTTGCCTTTGTTCTTCGCCCGTGATGATGTGGACGGGAATGTGGCTCGTTTGCGAATCGTGCTTGAGGCGGTCGAGCACCGTCCAGCCGTCTCTGTCCGGCAGCTTGATGTCGAGCGTGATGGCGTCCGGCTTAAATTTGCGGGCCAGCATCAAGGCAGTCTCGCCGCGCATGGCGACCAAACCCTTGAAGCCTTTCTCATGCGCCAGGTCGAGCAGGATGTTGGCGAAGGCCGGGTCGTCTTCGACAATCAGCACGACGCGCTCGCCGACTTCGATGGTCGAGCGGTCGTCCTTGACCATCTCGCTCTCGCTGACTTCGCCGAACGCAAGCGAACTTGTCTCCGCTCGCTCGCTGGCGCCAGTCATCACTGGGCGACCGCCGTTGCCAGCGTAGCCTTCATCATCCGTCTCGCTCTCGGCGGGACTGGTTGCCGCCGGAGCAGCCGACTTGAAGATGCGCGGCAGGTAGAGCGTGAAAGTGCTGCCCTCGCCGGGAGAGCTTGCGACGCGAATCTCGCCGCCGAGCAAGCGCGCAATCTCGCGGCTGATGGAGAGGCCGAGGCCCGTGCCGCCATACTTGCGGCTCGTCGTGCCGTCGGCCTGCTGAAACGCCTCGAAGATAATCCGCTGCTTCTCGGTCGGAATCCCGATGCCCGTGTCGATGACCGAGAAACCGACAATCTCGTCGGCGCGGTTGAGGGCTTCCTGTATGAAGTGGCCGCTCTTCTCGACCGCTTCGACGCGCAACGCGACCCGCCCCGATTCCGTAAACTTGAAAGCGTTCGAAAGCAAATTCTTGAGAATCTGCTGCAAGCGTTTCTCGTCCGTCTCCATCGAAGACGGCAGATTGTCCCCGTGTTCGAGGACGAACTCCAATCCCTTGTCCTGCGCGACCTGATGAAAGCTGCGGTCGAGTTGTTCGAGCACGCCGTCGAAGGCGACTTCGCTGACATCAATCGCCATCATGCCCGATTCAATCTTCGACAAATCGAGAATGTCGTTAATCAGCGAAAGCAAATCCGCGCCCGAAGAGTGACTGGTTTCGGCAAACTGCACCTGCTTCGACGAGAGATTGTCGTCGGCGTTTTCGGCCAACTGGCGCGAGAGGATGAGCATGCTGTTGAGCGGCGTGCGTAGCTCGTGCGACATGTTCGCCAGAAACTCCGACTTGTACTTGGAAGTCAAAGCCAACTGCTCTGCCTTCTCTTCCATCGCCCAGCGAGCTTCCTCGACTTCCGCGTTCTTGGCTTCGACCTCGGCCTTCTGCTTCGCCAGCAGCGTCGCCTTCTCCTGCAACTCTTCGTTCGTCTGCTGCAACTCTTCCTGCTGTCGTTTGAGCAACTCTTCCGACTCGCGCAAGCTCTCGGCCTGCTGCTCAAGCCGCTCGTTCGTCTTCTTCAACTCGTCCTGCTGGCTCTGTAGCTCTGAGGCCAGCGATTGCGATTGTTGCAGCAAATCTTCCGTGCGCGAGTTAGCGGCAATCGTGTTGAGCACGATGCCGATGCTCTCCGTCAACTGGTCAAGGAAAGTGATGTGCGTCTCGCTGAAGCGATTGAACGAAGCCAACTCGATGACCGCCTTGACATCGCCCTCAAAGAGCACGGGCAGGACGACGATGTTGAGCGGCGTCGCTTCGCCAAGGCCCGAACTGATATGCACGTAATCTTTCGGCACGTTGGTCAGCAGTATCCGCTCCTTCTCCAAAATACACTGGCCGACCAATCCTTCGCCCGGCTTAAACTCGTTGGCGAGATTCTTGCGCTTCTTGTAAGCGTAACCGGCGAGCAGCTTCATCAAAGGCATTCCGTTGTTCGAGCCGTTGACGTAGAAGACGCCCTGCTGCGCGTCCACCAGCGGCGCCAAATCGGAGAGCACCATCTGCGCCACGGTCGTCAAATCTCGCTGGCCTTGCAGCATTCGCGTAAAGCGAGCGAGGTTCGTCTTCAACCAATCCTGCTCCGTGTTCTTCTGCGTCGTGTCCTTGAGATTGCGAATCATCTCGTTGATGTTGTCTTTGAGGGCCGCGACTTCGCCCTGCGCTTCGACCGCGATGGAGCGCGTCAAATCGCCTTGCGTCACAGCGGTCGAGACTTCGGCGATGGCGCGCACCTGCGTCGTCAGGTTGGCGGCCAACTGGTTCACGTTGTCCGTCAAGTCTCGCCAAGTCCCCGCCGCGCCCGGCACGTTCGCCTGCCCGCCGAGCTTGCCCTCGACGCCCACCTCGCGCGCCACGGATGTCACCTGATCGGCAAAGGTCGCCAGCGTGTCGGTCATGCTGTTAATCGTGTCCGCGAGTTCGGCAATCTCGCCCTTCGCCTCCACCGTCAACTTGCGTTTCAAATCGCCGTTCGCCACAGCCGTCACAACCCGCGCGATGCCTCGCACCTGTCCCGTCAAGTTGCCCGCCATGAAGTTCACGTTATCGGTCAAATCTTTCCAGGTCCCCGCCACGCCCTTCACGTCAGCCTGCCCGCCAAGCTTGCCTTCCGTTCCCACTTCACGAGCCACGCGCGTCACTTCGGATGCGAACGAGTTCAACTGGTCAACCATCGTGTTGATGGTGTTCTTCAACTCTAAAATCTCGCCCTTCACGTCCACCGTGATTTTCTTGGACAAGTCGCCGTTGGCGACTGCCGTCGTCACCTCAGCGATGTTACGCACCTGCCCGGTCAAGTTGCCCGCCATGAAATTGACGTTATCGGTCAAATCTTTCCAAGTCCCCGCCACGCCCGTGACCTGCGCCTGCCCGCCGAGCTTCCCTTCGGTGCCGACTTCACGAGCCACGCGCGTCACTTCCGACGCGAACGAGTTCAACTGGTCAACCATCGTGTTGATGACTTCCTTGATTTGCAGGATTTCACCACGCACATCCACCGTAATCTTCTGCGTCAAGTCGCCGTTGGCGATGGCCGTCGCCACCTTCGACACGTCACGAAGCTGGACTGTCAGGTTGCTCGCCATGAAGTTGACGTTATCCGTCAAATCTTTCCACGTCCCCGCCACGCCTGCCACCTGCGCCTGCCCGCCAAGCTTCCCTTCGGTTCCGACCTCACGAGCCACGCGCGTCACTTCCGACGCGAACGAGCCAAGCTGGTCAACCATCGTGTTGATGGTGTTCTTCAACTCTAAAATCTCGCCTTTCACATCGACCGTGATTTTCTTGGACAAGTCACCGTTGGCGACGGCGGTCGTCACCTCAGCGATGTTGCGCACTTGGCTGGTCAAGTTGCCCGCCATGAAATTCACGCTGTCCGTCAAATCTTTCCAAGTGCCGCCCACGCCCCGCACATCAGCCTGCCCGCCGAGCTTGCCTTCCGTGCCGACCTCGCGCGCCACGCGCGTCACTTCCGACGCGAAGGCATTAAGCTGGTCAACCATCACGTTGATGGTGTCCTTCAACTCTAAAATCTCGCCCCGGACATCGACCGTAATCTTCTTGGACAAGTCGCCGTTAGCGACCGCCGTCGTCACCTCAGCGATGTTGCGCACTTGGCTGGTCAAATTCCCGGCCATGAAGTTCACGCTGTCCGTCAAATCTTTCCAAGTCCCGGCCACGCCCTTCACGTCAGCCTGCCCGCCAAGCTTGCCTTCCGTTCCCACTTCACGAGCCACGCGCGTCACTTCCGACGCGAACGAGCCAAGCTGGTCAACCATCGTATTGATGGTGTTCTTCAACTCCAAAATCTCGCCTTTCACATCGACCGTGATTTTCTTCGACAAGTCGCCGTTAGCGACTGCCGTCGTCACCTCCGCGATGTTACGCACCTGTCCCGTCAAATTCCCGGCCATTGAATTAACGTTATCGGTCAAATCTTTCCAGGTCCCCGCCACGCCCTTCACGTCAGCCTGCCCGCCGAGCTTGCCTTCCGTTCCCACTTCACGAGCCACGCGCGTCACTTCGGATGCGAACGAGTTCAACTGGTCAACCATCGTGTTGATGGTGTTCTTCAACTCTAAAATCTCGCCTTTTACATCGACCGTGATTTTCTTCGACAAGTCACCGTTGGCGACTGCCGTCGTCACTTCCGCGATGTTGCGCACTTGAGCCGTGAGGTTCCCGGCCATCGAGTTGACGCTATCGGTCAAATCCTTCCACGTTCCGGCGACGCCTTTGACTTTGGCTTCGCCGCCGAGCTTGCCTTCGGTTCCGACTTCGCGAGCCACGCGCGTCACTTCGGAGGCGAAGGAGCCGAGTTGGTCAACCATCGCGTTGACGAGTTTGACGGAGCGCAGGAACTCGCCCTTCAACGGTCGGCCTTCGACTTCAAGGGCCATCGTTTGCGACAAGTCGCCGTTGGCGACCGCGCCGATGACGCGGGCCATCTCGCTGGTCGGGCGGGCCATGTCGTCAATCAAGGTGTTGACGGCTTCGACCATCGTGCCCCAAGCCCCGCTGGCCGAAGGCAGAGCGGCCCTTTGCGCAATCTTGCCTTCTTTGCCGACGACGCGGCTGACGCGCTCAAGCTCTTTGACCATCCGCTCGTTCATCTCAATCACGTTGTTGAGCGTGTCCGCGATTTTTCCGGCGATGCCCGTCCATTCATCCGGCAAGCGCACGGAAAAGTCGCCTTTTTTAAGAGCAGTCAGAGCTTTCAACAACTGCTTTGCGTCGAGAGAATCAGTAGTCACCTGTTGGTTTGGCATGCTTCCTCTTCAGAGTTTGGGTTTGACGTTAATACAGGACACGAAAAGCTTGTGCGGATGGGGAGCATCCAGCTTGCGAGGCCGAGCGCGTCGCCGCGAGACACGACAATTGCTTCCGACACGGAAGTTTCGCTGGTTTCGGGGGCTTGGGGGAAATGAACGCGCGGTCAGGACAGAGCCTTTGCAGGCTCGCGCTAATCCGCGCATCCTTCAATGTTATAAACAGGCCGCAGGGATTTGTAAACCTTTAAACTGGCGGCCTCGATAAACGAAGCGCGGCGGAGAGCTTCGGGCCGCCCGGTCCGCAATCCGGCCAGCCGCGCCGCGATTCGGCTTTCCCGCGCCCCTGATATATTTCGCCGCCCGCCCTCATAGAAAGATGGAGCCGTAGAATTTCTCAACTCAAGGGCTGCGGTTGAGCGCCGCGACGCGTCGCTTGATTTTATTGTGGACACATTTGCCCGTTCATGATATGACGCGGCGGCATAGCCTAACGGCGTCCTCTTTGCTTAGCTTGAATCGCAAACTTTCGCGTCTCACAGGCCAGCACAACCCGGCGGTCGCAAGCAGCGGCCCGCCATAGTCGGCTCAAACCTTAACGCGGCCTGAGTCCGCTGGCCTTCATTAAAAGCCTTGTCCCCAAAGGAGAGAAGAAGAATATTATGTTCAATCTTGACACGCTCGACACAGTGATAGCCATCGTCGTCGTTCTGCTGGTTCTCAGCCTGATTGTGCAGGCCATACAGTCTTTCATCAAAAAGGTTTTGCGGCTCAAATCGAAAGAGATTGAGAAATCGTTGGGCGACCTTTTCGAGCATATCGTTGACAAAGGCGCCGCGACGCCGCCGGCTCAAGTTCCTGCCAGCGATTCAACCAAAGGCACGCTGGCGGCCACGGATAAAGACGCTTCCTCAGACCTCGTGCAAACTGTTCTGGGCGAATTTAAGAAGGTCGGCCGCTATACTCAACGAGGCCGCCTGATGCTGGATTCGATTTCGAAGGAAGACTTGCTGAAGATTCTGGCGCGGGTTGATTCCACGCATTTTTATTCCGACTACGTGACGAAGTTTCAAGCCATGTACGCGGACATAAAAGATCTGGAAACGGAGATTAACCGGCTCGTCGCAAACAACCCGCCGCTCTTGCAGGGCGCGGCCAGCGCCAAGTTTGCGGAGATGCAGGCCGGGCTGTCGCCTTTAATCAACGACGTGAAAAACATCGTCAGCGGAAACTCCGTCAAGCAAAACGTGCTCTTCGGCGACCTCATCAACCTGCGCCGCGTCAAGCTCGACGATGCGCTGCAACTGCTAGCCTCGGCGCAGGACTCAATCGCCGCCGACCTGAAAGCGGCGCAGGCCAATAAGAACACGGCGACGGTCGCGGCCCTCGAACAACTCTCCGCGAGTTTGACGACCATCGCGGGCATCCTCGGCCAACTCAGCCAGCGGATGGACGCCGCCTTCGCTACGCTGCGCACGAAGCTGGATCACGTCGAGGTCTGGTACGACACGGTGATGCAGAGCTTTGAAGAGCGTTACGCGCGGCAGATGAAAACCATCGCCATCTACATCAGCATCGGCGTCGTCGTCTATCTCAACGCCAGCTTCTTCCGCATCTATCACAACATCGCCACCAACGACCTGCAACGCGCTCTAATCGTCAGCGAAGGCTCTAACCTGTCGCAGAACTTGCAGGGCAACACGGCGACGAACAACGCCAATCGCGGCGCAGGCGTCAACACCACAGGCGGCGCAGCCAACAGCAACTCCGGCGCAAGCGTCAACACAAACGCCCGCCCCAACGTCAGAGTCAATCCGAACGCCGTTGCCAACATCAACGCGAACGCCAACGCCAATTCCGTCAGCGCGACTCCCAACAACACGGATAGCGGCAACACGAACAACGGCAGCACGAATAACGGCGGCAGTCTCCCCGCCGCGCCCGCTCCGGCAGCCGACAACGCTGCGACCGCCACGCCCTCGCCTTCGCCGGACGAGCCGGCTGTCACGACCGAAGAGGTGAACAAGCAGAGACAGGTGATTGAAGATTACGTTGAGACGTACGAAGGCTTCGGCTTCTCGCCGCTGACGTGGGCGCAGGTCAAGACGTGGTTCAGCAGGCTCGTCTTCTCCGCGCCTCGCCTGAGCGAGGACGGAAAGCCGCTCAATAATGAGAATCGACTCATCCCGGAAAACTGCCAGTCAGCGAAACAGGATTGCGCGGAGGCTCATGACGCGATGACCGGGGCCGAGTGGGTGGCCGACCGCCGCCGCGACTTCAGCACGCTGCTCGGTTGGGCAATCATGGTCTTGCTGCTCAGCGTCGGCGCTCCCTTCTGGCAGGACGCGCTCGAATCGCTCTTCGGCGTCAAGAATTTGCTCCGCAAGAAGACCGACACCAAGAACGTCGAAACAGAAAGCGGCGCCGGGCAGCCGAAACAATAAAAAAAGTCCAAGGTCTAAAGTCTAAAGTCCAAAGTCAAGAATCATCTTCCTTGACTTTGGACTTTAGACTTTAGACTTTGGACTGCTGTTTTGACTTTGGACGTTTCTATTTTTTAACGAGGCGGGCGATGGAGGCCAGGAGTTCGGTCGGGTCTATGGGTTTGGCGAGATGCACTTGAAAGCCTGCGGCGAGCGTCTTCTCGCGGGCGTTGTCTCCGGCGTAGGCCGTCAGGGCGACCGCCGGAACTTGCCCGCCCTCTTCGGGAGCCAGAGCGCGCACGCGGCGAATCAAGCTGTAGCCGTCGTCGTTTGGCATGCCGATGTCTGAGACGAGCACGTCCGGCTTGAGGGCGCCGAAGGCGGCGAGAGCTTCGGCGGCGCTTCCCACCGCCCTGACAGACGCGCCCTGCCTTTCGAGCACGACCGTCAACAACTCGCGCGCATCCCTTTCATCGTCAACCACCAGCACGCGCAGATTGCTCAGCGGAGCCTCAGGCGCGTGGCGCGCTCCGTTGCCTCTGGCTTTAGAATTTCGTTCGGCCCCGGTTGTGTCGGCGGGCAAGCTCAGCAGCGGCAGGCTGACAGTGAAGCTCGCGCCGTGTCCTTCGCCGTCGCTCTCGGCCTTGACCGTCCCGCCGTGCAGCTCGACCAGATGACGGACAATCGCTAAGCCTAAGCCGAGCCCGCCGTGAACGCGCGTGGTCGAGCCGTCGGCTTGCCGGAAGCGGTCGAAGACGTAGGGCAGAAACTCCGCCTTGATGCCTTCGCCCGTGTCCTTGACGGAAAGCTGCACATGCGAGCCCGCGCGCTCCAGGCCGACCGTTATCTGCCCGCCTTTGCCCGTAAACTTGACGGCGTTTGAAACCAGATTCCAGATGATTTGCTGCAAGCGCGCGGGGTCGCCGGAGACATAGCCGACGCGCGGGTCAAGCTCCGTCCGCAGGCGTATGGACTTGGCGTCAGCCGCAGGGCGAATGGCTTCGACCGCCGCCTCGATGATAGGCACGAGTTCGAGCGGATGAGTTTCGAGCCGCAGCTTGCCGGTGATGATGCGCGACACGTCGAGCAGGTCTTCGATTAACTGAGCCTGCGCTCTGGCGTTGCGTTCGACGGTTGCCAGAGCATGCTCGGCGGTCGTCTCGTCCAGGTTGCCGGTGCGCAAGAGTCTCGTCCAACCGAGCATGGCTGTCAAAGGCGTGCGCAGTTCGTGCGAGAGCGTGGCGAGAAATTCGTCCTTCATGCGATTGGCCGCTTCGGCCTCTGCGCGCGAGCGACGCTCCGCTTCGTAGAGGCGCGCGCGCATGATGGCCTGCGCACACTGGCGAGCCAGCGCAATCATAAAGGCGCGGTCTTCATCGTCAAACTTCTGCGGCTCTCTGAAACTGAGGCCCATCGCTCCAATCGTGCGGCCTTCGACAATCAAGGGGACGGCGGCTAAAGCTTCATTCCGGGTCTGCGTGTGAAGGCTGACGAGATTCGGATAGAGCCGCTCTCTGTCATTAAAGTTTTCGATCAGAACTATCTCTCCGGCGCGGACGGCATCGGCCAGCGGCACATGCGCGTCCATCGGGAAACGGCGATACGCGTCAACCAACTCCGGCGGGAAACCGACCGCATCAATCAACTCAAGCTCGTCGCCCTGTTCGTTCAACCATGCGACCGAACCGGCCTGCGCGCCCATCGCCGTCAAGCCCTGATTGAGCACGACGGTGGCGACCTGCGCGGGCGTCAGGGCTTCGGAGAGAGCGGCGGTGATGTCCTGCAAGCGGGCGATGCGGTCTACGGCGCGCTCGGCTTCGGCGCGCGCTTCCTGTTCGCGTTCCAGAAGCCGCGTGCGTTCCTCTTCGGCGCGCTTGCGCTGTGTGATGTCGCGCGCGATTGTGGCCGCGCCGATGATTTTGCCCGCGCTGTTTTTGATTGGCGAGACGGAGATAGCGACGTTGATAATCGTTCCGTCTTTTCTGACGCGCCTCGTTTCCAGATTCCTGACAGGCTCGTCCTCGCGGAGTTGCGCCAGAATCCGCTCCAACTCGTCGGCGCGCTCCGGCGGAATAATCAGCGAGATGTGCTTGCCGATTACTTCCTCGTCTGTGTAGCCGTACATCCGTTGCGCGCTCATGTTCCAACTCATCAGCGTTCCGTCCAGCGTCTTGCCGATGATGGCGTCGTCGGACGATTCGACGATGGCCGCCAGTTGGGTGCGTATCTCTTCGGCGCGCTTGCGTTCGGTCAGGTCGAGGATAAAGGCGACGCAGGTTTCCTCGCCCTCCAACTGCGCCGAGCCAACCAGCACAGGCACGCGCGTCCCGTCTTTGCGTATGTGCTCTTTCTCAAACGGCGTGCAGACGCCGCGCTCTTTAATCTCTGAAATCGCTTGCTCATCAAGATGGCTGTATTCGGGCGGAGTCAAATCGTCCCAACGAATCTTTCCGGCTTCGAGTTCGGCGCGGGTGAAGCCGAGCAACTCAAGGTAAGCGTCGTTGGCGTAGGTAATCTCGCCGCTCAGTTTGGAGAAGCTGACGCCGATGAGATTCGATTCGACGATGCGACGAAAACGCGACTCGCTTTCCCGCAGCGCCGCTTCCGCGCGTTTGCGCTCGGTGATGTCGCTCTGCGTTCCCCAGGCGCGCAGCAGCAGTCCGTTTTCGATAATGCCGACCAGATTGTTGACGAAGATTTTTTGTCGCCCTTCGCGGTCAAACTCGTGCGACTCGGCTTCGGTCAGATGGAAGCCGGAACGAACGAAGGCGCGCAGGTATTCGATGTTCGCGGGGTCAGAGCGGACGAGCATGTCGCCGAGGCGCGCGCCGACAATCTCCCTTGCGCTCTTGAAGCCGTACATCTTTGCCATCGCATCGTTGCACTCGGCCAGATAGCCATGCTCGTAACAACGCTCGATGAGTTCGTCTTCCGGCAAGCCGGTTGCGACTGGCTGCTCCAACTCGAAACGCCAGATGGCCTCCGAGCTATTTTCCACAAAGGCGCGATAGCGGTCTTCGCTCGCGCGCAAGGCTTCCTCCGCGCGCTTGCGGTCTGTGATGTCTACGGCGACGCCAGTCATTCGCAAAGGCCGCCCGCCGTCGTCGTAGAAAGCGTGACCGACGCCGCCGACCCAGTGAACGCCGCCGTCCGGCCAAAGGACGCGATACTCTATGTCGTAGGCCGCGCCTTCGGAGAGCGCGAGGCCGACGGCAGCGGTCACACGCCGGCGGTCGTCCGCGTGGATGAGTTCGACGAAGGCTTCAAAGTTATCGGGCTGCGCGCCGGAAGCGATGCCGTGTAGCGGCGACAAAGATTCCGACCAGTTCAACTCGTTGGTCTGCGTGTTCCAATCCCAAGTTCCCATGCGCGCGGCTTCGAGCGCGAGATGCAAACGCTCCTCGCTCTTTCTGAGAGCTTCTTCAGCGCGCCTGCGCTGCGCTATTTCATGAAAGACGAGGACGACGCCGCTCGTGCTGCCCCCGTCATCAATGATGGGAGCGCCGCTGTCGTCAATCGGAATCTCGCGGCCATCTCTGGCGATGAGCAGCGTGTGATTGGCGAGGCCCACGATTCGGCCTTCGCGGATAACTTTAGCCACGGGGCTTTCAACCGGCGCCCGCGTTCGCTCGTTGATGATGCGAAAGATTTCCTCCAACCGTTTGCCCTGCGCCTCAGCGAGCGGCCAACCGGTCAAACTCTGCGCGACCGGATTCATGAACGTGACGAGGCCCGCGGCGTCCGTCGTTATCACTGCATCGCCGATGCTTCGCAGCGTCGTCGAAAGCTGTTCGCGGCTTTCGCTGAGCGAGCGCGCAGTCGCTTCCGCTCGCGCCCTGGCCCTGTGCATCGCTTCGCTCAGGACGGCTATCGCAGACCCGACGAAGAGGAAAATAGAGAGACTGAGAAGATGTTCGGAGGCGCCGATAAAGAGCGAGAAGGTCGGCGCGACGAAGAAATAGGCGGCGGCCAAAGCTCCGAGCAGCACGGAGAGCAAAGCGGGCCGCAGCCCACAGGCCCAAGCCGTCAGAATCACGGCGAGGAAGTAAGTGATGTATGGAACGTTTGTGTCGCCGAGCGCTGGATTGAGGGCGAGGCGTGCCGCCGTTGCGACGACAACGCTTGCGACCGCAAAGCCGTAGCACGACGCGGGCGAGCGCAGCACATTCAACATCAGTCGCCTGCCCTCCTATCTTTTGTCGGGGGAAGGCGCGGCTGGCTGGAAGCGTTGAGAGTTGCGACGATTCGGCTCGCAACCGCGTTGGAAGTCATAAACTACCTCTTGGCTTGTTCTTTCGGGCAACCAACTTACCTTACATCTTCGCTGCCGCGCAATTGTTTTGAAAGTGAGGCGATTATATGCAGAAGCGCGGCGCAAGCAAAAACAACGCGGCAAGACTAAAGGGCCGCGAGCGCGAAATGATGAACGACGTGCGCGCGAACGCGATGAACGCGATGAAGGCTAAAGGCGAACATGATGAAGGCGACAACTATCAATCGCTTGTCCTTCGTTGCTCATCCTTCATGACTCGCCCGGCGCGTCCACATGCTTCTACTACTTGCTCTCGTAGACTTGTTGCGTCATGATAAATGGCCGAAGGAGCAAACGTTCATGGCTAACCCTGCCGAGCGACTGCCGGAGAATGTCGCGGGCGACTTTTTCGTTGACGCCAGTTGCATAGACTGCGACGCCTGCCGCCAGATTGCGCCGTCAATCTTCCGCGACCACGGCGACCAATCGAGCGTCTATCGCCAGCCGCAGACCGAAGCCGAGACGTGCCTCGCGTTGATGTCGCTCGTGGCCTGCCCGACCGGCTCAATCGGCACGGCCCGCAAACACGACGCGCGCATCGGGATTGACGCCTTTCCCATGCCCATCAGCGATAACGTCTACTTCTGCGGCTTCACCTCCGAATCGAGCTACGGCGCGTGGAGCTATCTCATCTTGCGCCCCGCGAACGAGGGCGGCAACGTGCTCGTTGACAGCCCGCGCTTCGCAGGGCCGCTCGTCAAACGCATCACGGAGTTGGGCGGCGTTCGGACGATGTTTCTGACACACCGCGACGACGTGGCGGACCACGCGAAGTTCGCCAAAAAGTTTGGCTGCGAGCGCATCATGCACGCGGCTGACGGAGCGGCCCGCTACTCAATCGAGCGCGTCATCGAAGGCGAAGACGCCGTTCATCTGGACGACGACCTGACGATTATTCCGACGCCCGGACATACGCGCGGCCACATGCTCTTGCTCTATCGAAACAAGTTTCTCTTCACGGGCGACCATCTCGCTTGGTCGCCCTCGAAAGAGACGCTGACGGCCTTTCGCAGCGTCGCATGGTATTCATGGCCGGAGCAGACGCGCTCGATGATGAAGCTGCGCGACTATCAATTCGAGTGGACGCTGCCGGGCCACGGTCGCATTCATCAGGACCCGCCGGAAGCGATGCAAGCGCACCTCGAACGCTGCATCGAATGGATGAAAGCGACGGCGTAAAGAGCCATCTTAAAAAAGCCATCTCATCGGCTCGCGGCGAAACCAAGCACGCGGGCTGCGGCCACAAAATATGGGGAGCAAAAAATGAACTGTCCTAACTGCGAAAGGGTCATCAGCAGCAGCTTCGCGCTGCGCTGCCGCGTCTGCCATCAACGCTTATTCCTCTGGTACGTCTTCGCCAGTCTCCTCGCGCTCGCGGCCCTGACCGGCCTCCTCTTCCTGCTCGAACTGGTTTGACGCATTGCCCGTCCACCTCACGCGCACGCGACCAGACTTCGCCCGCGTTTCCCCAAACACGCCCGTCAACTCGCAGGCTCTCCGGCCGACGCTTCATCCGGCGACTCCGGCGCGGTGGCAAAGCGCGCGTGCGGTTTCGCGCCCGTTTTGTTATAACTACAATGACAAGCAACAAGTGACGAGTGACAAGCAAGACTGTTCCGGCTCGTCACTCGTCACTTGTTGTTTGTTGCTATTTTTATGAACCCAGAACGCATCCGAAATTTTTCCATCATCGCCCACATCGACCACGGCAAGTCCACGCTCGCCGACCGCTTGCTCGAACTGACGGGCGCGGTCGCCGGGCGCGACATGGAAGCCCAGGTCTTAGACAACATGGACTTGGAGCGCGAGCGCGGCATCACGATTAAATCGCACGCTGTTCGTCTCGACTACAAGGCGCGCGACGGGCAGGCTTACGTCCTGAATCTGATTGACACGCCGGGCCACGTCGATTTCAGCTACGAAGTCTCGCGTTCGCTCTCGGCCTGCGAGGGCGCGCTGCTCGTCGTTGACGCTTCGCAGGGCGTCGAAGCCCAGACGCTCGCCAATACCTATCTCGCCATCGACAACAACCTCGAACTGATTCCCGTCATCAACAAGATTGACTTGCCAGGAGCCGAGCCGGATAAAGCCATCGAGCAGATAGAGCATCTCATCGGGTTGGAAACGCACAACGCCGTCTTCACCAGCGCCAAGACGGGCCTCGGCGTTGACGAAGTGCTGGAGGCCATCGTCCGCGACGTGCCGCATCCGAAGGGCAATCCTGACGCGCCGCTCAAAGCTCTCATCTTCGATTCGTGGTACGACTCTTACCGCGGCGTCATC
>JAWVFT010000072.1:0-22677 GCA_033855775.1 Blastocatellia bacterium
CGAAACGTATGGCTTTGGTCGCGGTGATAGCCGTCTTCAAGAGCGGCGCGCATTTTATCATCGAGAGTGATTTTGATGAATCTGCCCATAATGCAGATAGCTTACTATATTTTTGTCTCGGTACTTACTCTTAAAGAGAATCTTCTAAAGGACAAACGCGCCCGCGCGTGGTACAGGCTTCCAAATCTCTTTATTCCTTGTTCAAGGTTCTTGAAATATCATTTATTTTTTTTGATCATTCTCACTATTCGTTCGTTGATTTAAGCACTCTGAACCGGGCACGCCGG
Source organism: Blastocatellia bacterium (assembly GCA_033855775.1). Lineage (GTDB taxonomy): Bacteria > Acidobacteriota > Blastocatellia > Pyrinomonadales > Pyrinomonadaceae > DASVTR01. Next base: position 288 of record JAWVFT010000072.1, read on the forward strand.
ATGCAGATGCCACTTGTCAAGCGATAGCCAACGCGCAATTTTCTTCCATGCGCTTGTTTCGCGTCGTGACTTTATATGTGTTGTGGAAAGTACACACATTCAATCGCACCTGCCCTCTACAGTAGACACCTCGCAACCGGACCATGTACGGCGAACCTTTGTTTCCCGTATAGCGAACCTCTGTTTCCCGCATAAAAGAGATAAATGAGAGTGGCGCTTTGATTGGCATGAGTCTTGCGGGCTTTACAAGTAGAACACCTCGATTTTCACTGATGATATTTTCCCGTTGGCTCGCGTCCTCATTCCTTAAGGGCTTTATGGAAGTCTCAAACATGGGTGACAGCGTTCGCCTGGTCAATATATAGGAAAAGAAAACACCAGCCAGCAAACAGGATTTGACTCCTCTCTGAGCGCCATACGAGACAGCCTCGCGTGCGTCCCAATGAGCTTTGGATGATCGAACTGAGAAAATCAATTATGAAACCGTCAACACACTCCACTCCACTCCTGAGAGCGATGAATATCTTCGTCGCCTTTGTCCTCGTCCTATCATTCTCATCTTCCGCATACTGCGGCGACCGCGAGATCGGCGGCTATGTTGACAGGGCTGAAGACCGCTTCGTGCGTAACGTCTGGAATTTTATCAAGAACTTTCAGGGGCAGCAGAACATCGGATCACACCGTTACCAAGAAGTCCAATATTTCTGGGGCGAGCCATTCGAGTTTGATTCGAGTCATCAGAATTTTGTAGACAAGATGGACCTCGCTTACGTGGCCGCACATGGAAGCGCCTACTACGTGCAGACTAACCAGAGCACTTCAGACGGAGTTGATTTGAGAAATTGCCCGGCATACGGCGACCTTGCCAACGGCGGTGATCTGGAGTTCATGATTATCGAGTCATGCAACACGGTGGCTTCCGCGCCCGAAGCTCCCGCTGGCGGCGACTGGTGGACTCCCATGACTTCTATTTTTCAAGGTCTTCATCAACTGGTTGGGTTTCGCACTCTCAGTTATTCAGACAACGGCATCCCGAACCGTTATGCCAACAAGCTTAAAGCCAACGGAAGCGTCTGGCGATCATGGTTCGATACCGTCAATGAAGAGAGACAGTATTCCAGTACTGTCGCGCCGGACGGCGCTCCTTACCCCGGTTATGCCAGCGCCATTATGTACACCACTACGGAAAATGACCGCCTGGGCGATTATGCAGCGGACCCCGGAGGTGGGGCTGCGAACATGAAAACCTGGTGGCAGTATTAATAGCTTTGTCCCAAACACTCTCAACTTGAGGATACTTGGATGAAAAAAACATTATTGCTCTTGATGGGGTTAACCATCACCCTGCTCATGTCCTCCTGTAGTTCGTGTGGACGCACAACGGAGCCACCAGCGTCGAAAGAGACCGTCTATGTCTACACGTTTGAAAGCCCCGCCGCCGCGAGTCCAGACGATTCAAAAAAACTGATCGAGAAATTCCTGGGCACGAGCAATGTCGGTGACTTATACAAATCGGATGAGAACACTGTTTATTACGTTTCAAAGGATGATGTCAGCGAAACGTTTGAACATGATCTGAACAATGGAAACATCACTTACAACAAAAGCATGAAGAAGTATATGGGCGACTTTGTGCCCCAATTGCCCAGTCGAGAAGAGGCCATTAAGATGGCTGAAGAATTCTTGAATAAGAACGCTTTGCAGCCCGGGAACATGGGTGAACTGAGGCTGGCACACTTCGGCGGGCTTCGTGCTAGCAGCGTGATAGACGGCAAGAAGGCTGGACCCGTGATTGACGAATTAGTGGCCCTCACCTACGGTCGCACGATTGACAACATGCCCGTCATGGGACCCGGCTCGAAGATCGTGGTGAACATCGGAGATAAGGGCGAAGTGATGGGACTCATACGTCGTTGGCGAGAGTTAAGCGCCGGTTCCAAAAAGCAAGTCCAGCCGGAGGAGATGATTTCCCAGCGGGAAGCCGAAGAAATGGCGAGACGACAAATCATGTCCGAGTATGGCGAAAAGACTCCGTATCAAATCATCGGCTCAAGTAAGGCATACTACGACAACAATGGGAAAATACTGCAACCGGTCTACATCTTTGAAACGACCATCAACATCCCGTCAAGAGAGCAGAACATTAAACCCATCAATTACCTATGCGTGATACCCATGTTGAAAAATTCTCCTGAGCCTCTCAACCTTACTGCCATTGATCCGAGAGCAAAGGAAGCTATCAAGAGTATCAAGCAGGGAGAAGTAGTCCCAGACCAAAATAGGGACAAAAAAATTGACGAGTGATGAAAGCATAAAACTAACTAACGTCAACTTGAGGCGCAGATCATGAATGTTTTGCCGGTGTTTCAATCGTCCGGCCCGGACAATGGTTAAAATTATTTTTGACTGCGGACATTTTCAGGTAAGGACTTTATCATTCGTATATAGTACTCGCTTGAAAAAATTAATATATTGCGGCGCTACCGCCTCAGGTAGATATCGCTTGCCAGACTCGCGCGCTCGCGCACATGCAAATTCATAAGCCTTTTCATCGCGGTATAATTCTACGATTACATCGATCCACTGTCGCACGGCAGCGGCATCGACGGGGCAGCGAGTCTGTAGCGTTAAGCTTAACGGGAGCGAGAGGATTAAACCACCACCAGCACAGTTTTCAGGAAGGCCACCGCGGTCACTCGCAATCACCGGAATGCCGTTTACAAGCGCCTCCGCAACCACGCGCGCAGAAGCCTCTTCCGCAACAGAAGGGACGAGGAGCAGGCGAGTTTGAGTATAGATGTCGCGGGGAAGCCGCGTGCTTGGTCGCATTATCAGGCTCTGATGGCGACGAAGGTCGAACCCTGCGACGAACCCCGATTGGACCAACAGGCGGTTGCTGGCACGAGACTGAATTACTTCGAAGGGGATTTCCGGGAAACGCGTCCCTAGTTCCTCAGCGAGCCGCGCGACGAACATGACTCCTTTTCCGATAGACGGATTGATCATTGTTGCACGACTGGGTTTGCGCTCAGGCACAAAAACATCTTCAAGATGCAAAGGAGTGGGGAGCGGTGTGCTACAAAGATTACTCTTTTCACTATAGCGTGTTGAGAGAAATTCACTTGAGGTAAGGACGAAGTCAACGTGGTCGAAAAAACCGCGCGAAAAATAGCCCAGATTGAACAGCGCAAAAACAACGCGGCAGCCAAGGGAGCGAGCGCGGCGCTGCCGCCGAACATCGCCCTCTTGCCCGCCATACGTGAGCAGAATTTGCGGGCGGAATGTGGCTAGTTCCTCATCGAACAGCAGGTCGAATTTAGAGCCATAACTTTCCTGCCAATTCGACAGTTCGCTCTCATTAGTGTCAAGTAACATGTGCTCAATCCCACGATGAGCATATTGTAGGATTGTTGCCCCGTCTCTCTCTGTGGTGAGATTAATATCAAGACCGCCATCGGCGAGTACCCGGCGCACATTCAGTAGATCATCTCCCTCACTGGCGGTTGTCGCCAGGGAGTGGACAACGAACCCGGCTGCGGCCAGCATTTCGCAGATCGTGGTCGCTGTTCGTGCCGCGCCGCTCGACGGATCATGCGGGAATTGTGGAAGCGCCAGCAGCACACGAGGGCCTGTTTTTAAGTTCTCAACGCCCACTGTTCAGCCTCAAACATTGGCGTGCAGGAAAGCTCAGGCAGCAACATCTCCGCTGCCAGCAGCGCGATTCCTATATCCCCCTTATAGAGACTGGCCCTCCTCTCCGTGCGATGCGCGAGGAGTGCCGCGCGTTCGCAGAGCGTTTCAGAGCGGTTGAGCCATACCGGATTTCCTGTGTGCCGGTACAGGCTCAACAAAGCGTAACCTTGGCCGGTATAGCCACAACACAGGCTTCCGTTCATAGGCTTGCGAGAATCGAGTGATTCCCAGATATGATTTGCGGCTCCTTCAGCCAAGCGAAGGAAAGACTCATCTGCCATAATGCTATGGGCCAACGTCCAGAGCAGCACATAACCTGCGCTGCCGTGGCACCATCCCGTGCGAGGAGAACGGTCATTGGCGGATTCTCCTATCCGTAATGGCCATGCAACGCTTGGACTACTCCATTTCGCAAGGTTTGCAAGTTCATCCAATTTCTCCCGGATTCCGGCTAACTCCGTTCGAGTAGCCACGCTCCAACGCAGTACTGCATAAAGGATGCCAGCCCAACCGTGCGCGAGACCAAGCCAAGGAACTGTTCGAGCCTTCTGCACCTGCTCGTCCGCAATGCGGTCCCAGATAAAGTTGAATGTTCGCTCGCCCAGTTCGTATAAAGAATGGCGATCCACGTACACATGATCAGGCAGCGCCTCGAACAGTGACGCACACCCGATTAAGATACCTGAATAACCCAGCGTGAGATCAAGGTTGTCCCAGGATGGCTCACAGGCAGCAAGAAATCTCTGAACTGCCCTGTTAGCTGTATACAGATCACCCATCGCATGGCTGATGAGAGCCTGTACGCATTGCACGCCGGTTTCACTGTGATACAGCGAGAAAGGCCCGACGATCTCCTCCGTGATACCAATCTCATTGCTATGGAATGCGCCCGGCTGCGCCGCGTTCTCTCTGGACCAAGAAGACCATAGATCGGCTGTTGCTAGGAGTTCCGGGTCGTCGCGCAGGCAAGCTAGCCGGTAAAAGAAATAAGCCAAGCCACTCGCGCCGTAATTAATCGAGCATCTCGGCTCATCCAACAGTTCGGTGCGGATGCGAGCGCCAGATCGTCCAAATTGTTGTAGAACGTTCTCAAGCAATTGGCGCGCTGCTGAAGGGCAACTGTGGCGCCGCTGCCTGAATTCGGCAGCCCGCGCAAACTCCTCTGCGAATTCAGATACGGAGCCAAATCGGCTGGATGGCTCTTTGCTAAGCGCCTTGGCGAGGACTTGCTCCAACATTGCCCAGGGCTCATTCCCGGAAGCAGAAAAGGGGCGTGGACTCTCTTCTATGATTTGCCGGAGCCAGCTTTCTCTTTCAAGACTGAAATTTAGATAGTGGACGCCGGTCAGGAAAAAATAGCAGAGTGCGGCAAGCGCGTATTGCTCAGAGGCTGGGGTTGCGGGCGGCGGCAACTCCCATTGCTTGAGTGCCTGACAATACTCGGGTTCCATATATTCCGGGAGGCCGCCGCGCCCATCAGGCGGCAGATGGAACGACTCGTCCGAACACCAACTGAGGCCGAAGTCGAGCAGCGTGACCGAGCCACCCTCACCGATGCAAACGTTGCCCGGATGTATGTCTCCATGAATCAATCCGCGCGCGTGCAATAGCGCATAGGCTTTCAGGATGCGGACGCATAATTGGGTAAGACCGGAAGCATGTTGTAATCCAAGCGGGCTGCGAAGTGTTCGCGCAGTACCTGCGGCATCCGCACCAGCACACCACGTTGTGACCAAATAAGCTCGGCCTTCGAACAGCCCTCTCGAAATCAAGATTGGTGAGTAGCGGCCATCCAAAATCCCAAGGATCGCCGCTTCGCGTTCAAGCATTCTTCTAGATTTCTCTCGCGCTCCGGGACGCAGGATTTTTAGGGCCAGTTCACGTTGCGCGTGGTCCGCAACTTTGTAAACCTCAACATCCTCGAAGATGTGAACACAAGAGATCACTCTACAATCAACAACACTACTTGAATCAGCCAAAGTTGGCTGAATCTCATTTGCTTGAGTCGAGCCTGAGATGACGAGCAATCGCAAGTGGCGCATTCGCTCGATGAGCGATAGCACACTATCCAGTGTCTGCTCCGGGTCGGATGCTGTAAGCTGACTATAGCTTATCACCGCTTCCACTACCGTCTTTGGAGAGCGAAATTGCTTAAGAAATGCGGCAGCCTCTGAGTTTACGACCAGAGAGCGCCCGCGCGAGCGTGGGCGGCTGATGAGATAATCGCCTAAGCTATAGCTCAAGCGTTCCTTCAACTCCGGCTCCAGAGCATCGACTGGCACGAGCAGAGCGCCTAATGGCAAGATTAGAACATCATTCGCCTTCATCTTTTTGTCCCTGCCCACTCGACATTCGCAGGCGTCCATGTGCTGATGTTGACGCCTTCAATGTTTACCCGCTGTAACGCAAATTGCCAAGGTTCTAGTTCGGCGTTGGGCGGCGACTCCTTAGCCGCCAGTAGCGCAACCGCTAAACGATCTGTCACCCAGCGCCGCCAGCTTGTCCCTTGCCACGACGAGAGCCTTTCACATTTGGGCGGGTCCATCCCCCAGGACACCAGTCCTTCGGCATCAATGTTGGCGGTGAATGGTACACCATGTGCTCGAACACCATTTAAATTTGAGAGCAATGTATCGCTAGTAACTTCTAGTTGCTCCAGTGTCGGGACATAGATGACGAATTTATCCGGTCGCAAGATTCCATATAAATCTCGCGCCAGCTTGAAGGCAGGCAAATCCAGTTCGGTCAGAATCGGCAGAACGATGCGTAAGGTCTCACGGAGGTCTTCGCACTGAGGACTGAGATATAGCTTGTACGGAGAACGCACGCGTGGGTGGCGGCGCGAACGCCAAGAAAGCCAGCCCGGATTGTCAGGAGAGGCATTGAGCAGCATCCACTCGCGATTGAGCAATCGTTGATTTACGCCTTCCGCTTCCAGTCCTAGATAATCGGCAAATTCCCGCCTAGTGTTGATCCGGCGTGTCCAGCGCGGAGAGGCAGGCATACGATTGTAGAAATAGAGCCGCGCCGAGAGCATCGGAGCATGCCCGCACTCTAAAGCCTGCCCGTACTGAAGAGCTTCAAGCGACAGCCGTGCGGGTCGGCTCTCGTCGTTCTTCTCCAGCGCACACGGTCCCATTATCTTCGCTGCCGAAGCGCCGGACACAAAGGCATCTCCAAGCTGCACTTCAAGCACAGAATCTAGCACCAAGCGAAGGAGCGTAGAGTTTCCCTGTGAGAATTCTTTCTGCGTCTCTGTCGACAAGAAACCGGGTGAGCGTAGTGACTCAAGCAGGAGAGCGGTGTTTCGACAGACTGCTTTAACTGATAGACCGGGCGCGGACGGCACCAGTATACCGCAAATTTCAGGATCGCCATCTATTGTGCCGAGGAGCCTCCGATCTTCTTCAGTTAGCTGATCAAAGGAACTGAACCGATAAGCAGGATTAAAACGAAACTTGCGACCGAGCAGGTCTTGAATCGCATTCGAGTGAGCCGAACCATCATTGGGATCGGCAAAAGTTATGTGGGGCAAAGCGTTCATCAGCGAGCAGCACTATCTTGAGTGTCTCGACGCTACCGTCGGCCTCTGGCAGCCTTCACGAGCAGGGTCAGGGTTGGATTGACACGAATTTCTGCAAGCTGGCTGCATCTCATCACGCCGGATGCGTGGGCATTGAAACGAACGGTCGAGCCTTGATGCCTATCGTGCTGTCTATTTCGACCTTTGCTGGAACTTCACCTTTTGCTCTTGTAAATCGCGCAACGCACCAGCTATATGCTTTTCGAGAACTTCTATCTCTTCTAAGCTTTGTGGGCGCATCTGTTCCTCAAGGACATGAACCTTATTCTGAATCGGCACCTTCACGTTGCTTTTTGCCAGTCCATATATGAGTAATTGACGAAGCTCAAGTTGATATGGCGGGTCGATGAAGTTGTACGGGCTAAGCTCGATAACCTCGCCGCTATCTAAACACTGCATACCGCATTCGGAAGTGCAGGAGCCGACCGTCGCGCTGCCTGCATCCGAACAGGCGGCACAGCCGCTTCCGCTCTCTGCGACTCCTGAACGCCCTCGCGGGACGACCGTGACGATGAGATCTTTGAATTTGAACGGCATGGTAAACTCCTTATGATTGTCGCGGTGTTGATTATCACCTCTGCCGGAGCGTCACTTATTTCCACAATAGTTTATGCAGCGCACCCGTCAGATGCTTTTGAGAGATGCTATCTCTTCCAAGCTCCGAGGAGACATCCGTTTTTCTTGGATGGAAACATGCTTTTCTGCTGCTGTAACTCCTGCAAAGCGCCGGTCAGTTGCTTTTCGAGAGCTTCTATCTCTTCCAAACTCTGTGGACGCATCTGTTCCTCAAGGACATTAATGTCCTTGTGTACTGGCACCTTCACATTGCCCTTTGCCAGCGCATAGACCAATAGCTGACGAAGCTCAAGTTGATATGGCGGGTCAATGAATTTGTACGGGCCGATTTCGATAGCCTCGCCACTGTCGAAACACTGTACACCGCATTCGTGAGTGCAGGAGCCTACGGAAGCGCTGCCTGCATCCGAGCAACCGCCACAGCCGCCACTGGCAGCGATTTCTGACTGCCCCCGTGGGACGACCGTGATGATGAGATCTTTGAATTTGAACGGCATGGTAAACTCCTTTAGACTGTAAGGAAGCTGCGGATGCCAGAAGAGCTAAAATGGCCTGGTATTATATGCGCTGGCTTATCAACCCTCAGCTTCAGAGTTTTGAGGTCTCCAATTACGAAACAATGTATGCTCTCTTTTTTTTGAAGTCAACAAAATCTTAACCGTGTGCAACAAGCTGTTTGCGAAACGCTGAGCCATTTATTCAAAAACCATCTCGCAAATCGAGCATAGGCCGATGAGCGTTTTAAGGAGTGCCTGGGTCAGGGCGGTTGCGCTCGGAAAGATCTTCAGAATGCGGGTGTGAAGCAACTAAGCTCGAACAAGGTATAGAAGTAATTTTATATCTTGTTCAGGGAAGAACTTAATTATTCACTCAATTCTCTGCCCTAGCAGCAAATCATGACTTAGGGAAGAACTTTTATTTTAAAGAAGCCCTTTGGGCTAGTCGAGAATAAAGGACTTACGTCCTCTTCAGGTAAGAACTTTATTGTTCGTGAACAGCATTTTGTTTGCGAACAATAAAGTCCTTTACAAAACAATAAAGTTGTTTCCCGAAACTTAATTGTGGGTATATGTTTTGCAGGGCAGCATTACAAGATGGTGCTGTCATCGGGAGATATTTGCAGCGAACAGACAATACTGCTCAAGACGCGCGTTCACTTATCTGTGAGGACTCAATAGCCTCCTCGCCTGAGCGAAGCTCGCGCGTCTCTGTCCGAAAGGCTGCGGGCGGCCAGCTTTCATCTCAGAGCAGTTAATTCAATTTATCGCGGAAGAGCGTCAGGGCAATCTTGCCGCCTTCGGGCTGCCCCTTCGCTAAGGCTTCCGTTAAATGCAGAGCTTGCTCGGCGCTGACTTTGGGCGGCATCGGTGGCTCGTTGGGGTCAACCAAGACTTCGACAATGGTTGGCCTTCCTGAGGCGAGGGCTTGTTTCAACGCGGGGCGAATCTCTTCGGGTCGCTCGACCTTGAAGCCTAAGCCGCCGCAGGCTTCCGCGAACCTGGCAAAGTCAGGATTGTATAGCTCGCAGCCGTACTCTGGATTGCCTGGAAAGACGATCTGCTCCCAACGGATTTGGCCGAGACTGTTGTTCTTGATAATCACTAAGACGACGGGCAATTGATATTTCACTGCCGTCAGAAATTCGCCCATCAACATCGTGAAGCCGCCATCGCCGACGAAGGCTATGGATTGCCGTTCGGGATAAGCGACCTTCGCCGCGAGACTGTAGGGCAGGCCGGGAGCCATCGTCGCCAGCGTGCCGGAGCAACTGAACATCTGCTGCTTCCTAATCTTGAACTGTCGCGCAATCCAGGTCGTAATCGTGCCTGAATCGGTCGAGATGATGGCGTCGTCCGTAGCCAGTTCGGATAGTTTCCAAGCGATGCGCTACGGCTTAATCGGCACGTCGTCGCGCATGGCGCGCTTGCGCATCAACTCCCACCACTCTCGCATTCCAGCCTGCGCCTGCTCTGGAAAGCTGCGGTCTTCCTTGCGCGTGATGAATCTTGAGAGCGCGGCTATTGTCGGCCTGACGTCGCCAGACAGCAGCCGAGTCGCCCAGTGTATTTGGCGTAAGCGCAGGCCATGAAGGCCGCCGCCTCTTCGTGGCGCACTTGTATGAAGCGGACGCGTTCCTGTCGCTGGCGCAACGCTTCCATAATGCCGTTGATGCCGTCGCCAGGCAGCCCGAAGACGACGTTGACGCCCCAATCAATAATGCGTTCGATGAGCACATCGGCGGCTGTCTGTGCCATGAACACTCCTTACTCTTTACACGCCCGACTGCCGCGAGCGAAAGCACGCGTCAAGCGTCGCGGCGAGCCTTCAATTTAGCGAGCGCGCCGCTTCAGGGCCGGACAAGCTCGAAGCTATCCATCCGGGTCAAAGAATTTCGGCTCAAAGAATCACTGCTTGCCTTTGATGTCCTTCGCCATGCGTTGATGCTCCTGCAAGGTCGGCAGCGTCTTCGCGGCGAAGCTTTTCAAGTCAGCGTCGCTGCCGTCGTCGGCCTCGTCCTTAAACTCTTTGACATCCTTGTCGTGGTCGTCAACCATCATCTTCATGTACTCGCGGTCAAACTCCGCGCCGGAGAGTTTTGAAAGCTTATCTTTGTCAGCCTTCTGGTCATCCATCATGCCGGCTGGCAGCGTGACGCCCTTTCGCGCGGCGAGTTGTTTCAGTTCCGTGTTGGCCTGCGAATGGTCGTCCACCATCTTCTGGCCAAACTTCTTCACGTCCGCGCTCTGCGCTTTCCCGGCGGCGAGGCGACCGAGTTCGACTTCCTCCATGCCGCCGGTCGCCGCGTTCGTCATAAACTTGCGGTCGTCGTCGCCGAGCGCGGCGCTGCTGCGGGGCGTTGACGTGGCGGCGTTCGCGTTGCCGTTAAGGTTCGCTCCGTTTCTGGTCGCAGTGTTCGCGTCGTTCGTGTTCGCGCCTCCGCAACCGGCCAACAGAGCCAATGAAACGGCGGCGATGCCCGCCGTCAGGATAATCTTGTTGCGCATTTTATTTTCCCCTTCATGAAGAAAAGAGCATAGCTCTCTTTCGCTTGCTCGTCGGTTGAAAGCTGTTCGGGAGACAGCAGTTTTTTACAACTTAGTTTTAACGGAAATGCTTCGGCGGAGTGTAGAAAGTTAATGAGAGATGGCGGCTTTGCGTGTCACCTGCGCAACGGCGTCAACGAGTTCGACGGGCTCTATGGGTTTGGCGATGTGATTTTCAAAGCCTGCGGCGAGGGCGCGTTCGCGGTCGGCGGCGGTGGCGTAGGCCGTCAGGGCGATGGCAGGGATGGCGCCGCCCTCTTGCGCGGAGAGCGTTCTGATGCGGCTGATGAACATGAAGCCGTCCTCGTCCGGCATGCCTATATCCGAGATGAGCACATCAGGCTTCGCTTGCTTGAGCGCGGCCAGCGCAGCCGCCGCAGAGCCTGCGATAATAGTCTCTGCCCCGGCCTGACTGAGAACCATGGAGACTAGCTCACGCGCGTCCTCCTGATCGTCAACGATGAGGACGCGCAGTCCTGCGAGCAGCGTCGTGCGAAGCGGCGCGACGTTGCCGGGAGGAGAATGTAATTCGCTTTGCTCGCGCTCGTGGCCCGGCTCGCTCGCCGCAGCTATCGGCAGATTGACAGAAAAGATTGAGCCTTGATGCTCGCCGCCGCTATCGACGGAGACGGTTCCGCCGTGTTGCTCGACGAGGTGACGGACGACGGCGAGGCCGAGGCCGAGGCCACCGTGAACTCTGGTGGTCGAACCGTCGGCTTGCTGAAAACGCTCGAAGACGTGCGGCAGAAAGTGCGGCGGAATGCCCTGCCCCGTATCGCTCACTGTGATGCGCATGTCTGAGCCGTCGCGGTCAAGTTTGACGACCACGCGCCCGCCCTTGGGCGTAAACTTGATAGCGTTGGAGAGCAGATTCCAGATGACTTGTTGTAAACGGTCCGGGTCGCCGCTGACCAGAGCAGGCTCCGTGTCGAACTCGACGCCGAGTTCCATGCCTTTCGCTTCCGCCGCTTGCTGCACTGATTCGACCGCCGCCCGGATAACGGAAGCAAGCTCCACCGGCCTCACTTCGAGATGAAGCTTGCCTGTGACGATGCGCGAAACATCGAGCAAGTCCTGAATGAGTTGGTTCTGCGCTTCGGCGTTGCGCTCGATGACCTCAATGCCGTGTTGGACTGTCTTCTCATCAAACGGCAAGCGGCTCAGCATCCGCGCCCAACCGAGCACAGCCGTCAGAGGCGTGCGCAACTCGTGTGAGAGCGTGGCGAGGAAAACGTCCTTGGCGCGGTTGACCGCTTCCGATTCGGCGCGCGCCGCTTCCGCTTGTTGTTGCGCGGCGACTGCTTCTTCCAGCAATCTTGAGCGCTCTTCGCGCGCCCGTTCTTCTTCGGCCAGATGCTCTCGCACCTGATACTGGCGCCTACGCGCGCGCAAAGCCGAGCGGGTCGCGCTGACCAGCGTGATGACGCGCGTGGGCCGCTCGACCAGCGTCATGTTGCTGACTTCGCCGAGAGCGTGGAGCGTTCCGAGGTTGGCGGGCATGGAGCCGCTGCCGCCGGTCAATATCAAGAGCGGAAAGTCAGACCACTGCGGCTGCTGGCCGAGAGCTTCGACCAGACAACGCATTGCTTCCGGCGTGAGAGCTTCCTCGGAGATGACCGCGACGCCTGCGCCCGCCGAGAGCTTGCGGCAGAGTTCATCAATCCCGGCGCATGCCTCCGCGAACATCCCCGCTTCGGCCAGATACCTGCTCGTCATGGAAGCGTCGCGGCCCGTCGGCGCAAGCAGCAGAATGCGCTCGTCTGGATTGTGCGGGTCAGCCTGTCGCATCGTCATCCTTGAGAGCAATGCGATTCTCGCCGGAGTAAGTCGGAACGCCGGTGAGCACGCCGTGGAATTCCGTCAAGGGTTTGCCGACTTCAACTCCCTTAGACGAAAGGCGCAGTTCGCGGATGGTGTCTTCGTGATAGCCGGTTCGCTTTTTGACGACCGAAATCGCGCGCCGCACAGCCCCGCTGGCTTCAAAGTAGCGCAGCAGCATGACCGTATCGGCCAGATAACTGACATCCACGGGCGTCCCCATGTTGACGCCCATGAAACCGTGTTGAGCCATCACGAGTATCGTGACGACGCCCTGCTGGTTCAAGTACGTCAACAACTCGTGCATCTGCACGGTCAGGAATCGCTCGTCGGGCATCGCTTGCAGATAGCCGTTGAGACTATCAATTATCACGACGCGCGCGCCATCCTGCTCGACCGCGCGCCGCACGTAGTAGGCAAACTCGCCGGGCGACAATTCAGCCGGGTCTATCTGCTTCACCTTGACGCGCCCGGCCTCCACTTCGCTCCTCAAGTCTGTGCCGAGTCCGGCGGCGCGCGCCAGATGTATGTTGATGCCTTCGTCGAAGATGAAGGCGGCGGCTATCTCGCCGCGCTTCGCCGCGGTCGCGGCAAACTGAGCCGCGATTGAAGACTTGCCAGCGCCCGCGGGCCCCATGATGAGCGTGCTGGTGCCGCGGTCAAGCCCCCCGCCGAGCAGGGCGTCAAGAGCCGGAACGCCGCCGCTGATGGGTTCCGGCGCAAAGTCCTGATGATGGTCAGCCGCCACCAATCGCGGGTAAACGTCAATGCCGCCGGTCTGGATAGTGAAGTCGTGAAAGCCGCCGCGATAACGGCTGCCGCGCAGCTTGATAACGCGCAAGCGTCGCCGCTCGGCTCCGTAATCGAGCGTCAACTGTTCAAGCATCAGCACGCCGTGAGCGATTGACTGCACCTGCAAATCGCCGTCCGTCGAGGCGCGGTCGTCAAGCAGCAACACGGTGCATTGGCGTCCGGCGAAGAACTGTTTCAGAGCCAGAATCTGCCGCCTGTAGCGCAGCGGGTCGCGCGCCAGCAAGCGCATCTCCGAGAGCGAATCGAAGACGATGCGGCGCGGCTTGAGGCGTTCGACCTGTTCAATCACGGCCTTGGTCGTGTCGCCGAGTTCCACTTCCGACGGATGAAAAATCGTGTACTGCGTCTCGGTCTTCAAACTCTCTTCGGCGGGTATCAGTTCGTAAATGTTGATGCTGTCCAAAGACCAGCCGTGCGACTCGGCCACCGCCGTCAACTCTTCTTTAGTTTCGGAGAGAGTCACATAAAGAACAGACTCGCCGGCTCTGGCGCCTTCGAGCAGAAAATTCAAAGCGAGGGTTGTCTTGCCCGTGCCGGGGTCGCCCTCGACTAGATAGAGGCGATTGGCCGGGAAGCCTCCGCATAAGACATCATCGAGGCCCTCGTTGCCGGTGGCCATCTTGTCCTGTCTGTTGTCTGAAGGTTGAGAGTCGCCGGTAGAACTCTTTGTGTTCATGCGTTGCCCTAATCGGTCTTCCGAGTGTTCGAATATTTATGTCTTGAAGCTAATGCGCGAACCGGGGGATGGAACGGGCAGCCAAGCCCGCGCGTTCGGCAAGAAATCATGGCGCAAGCTTTAGGTAAGTAGAGCTTAACATCTTTTTTTCGTCAAATGAATTTCACGCGGGCAAAGAGTCGTCGCCCTCGATAGCTCTTCTTTCGACCGTCGCTCGATTGAGGACGAGGACTTGAAAACCGGCGCTCATCGAATCCGGCAAAATCATGTGGCGGGCGTCGGCGCGCAGGCTAACGGCTTCGGCCTCGCTCTGCACGCCCGCCGCCAGCCGCTCCAACTGTTCGAGCAAGCCTGCTTGTAAGAGAAACTTGTCCTGTCGCTCGAAGATGACTGTGCGCAGACCGGCGGCGGCGCCTGCGTTTCTGATGGCAGTCCAGTCAACGGTGGAAGTCAAATCCTGTTCGCCGGGACGCGCCAGCAAGTCGTCCGCGAATTGATGCCGTTGGAAAGCGCGCAGGGTTCCCGAACGACGCTCAGGACTGGCAAAGAGTTCTCCGGCTTCCGCTCCATAATCCACGGCGATGAGAAACCCGCGCTCGAAGAGAGCGGCGGAGCGCGCCATCCAATCCAGAGCCGCAAGATTTACTTCCGCCGTTTGCCCTTCCGCGAGCTTGATTTGATGCCGCCGGAAATATTCGGCGAGACGCGGCGTTGACGGCGCGCATTCTATCCAAACAAATTCGCCGCTCGCGTCACAGCCAACGCACAGTTCACGCAATTGCCCTTCGCGCATCCTGACGCGATGCACTGGAAAGGCGTCGAGCAATTCATTGGCGAAGATGATGGCCGTCGAGGCGGGCGCAGCCATCTCCGTGAGGCGACGAAATTCTACGCGCTCTTTGAAGCCCGCGAGCTTTGCTTGAGCGCGCTCGCGCGCGTCTCCGCTCGCTTCGTCAATCATGTAGAGCGTCGCGGCGAAAGCCTTCGGATAATCTCGCTCGAATGTTTCGAGGACGCCAGATGCGAAGTGGCCCGCGCCCGCCCCGGCTTCGATGATTGTCCAACTATGCGGCGCTCCGAGTTCTTCGTAGAGCCTGGCGAAATAGCGCGCGAAGGTGGCGGCGAAGAGCGAACTGCGCAAGGGGCTGGTCAGATAGTCGCCCGCTCTTCCCCAACGCGCTAGGTCGCGGCGGCAGTAGTAACCATCCTCCGCGTCGTATAGCGCAGCCGTCATCCATTCGCTGAATGGGATGGGGCCGCCGCCGCCGAGGATTCGCTGGCGCAGGCGACTGGCGAGAGTGTTCGTGTGTTCATCCGGCTCTGGCTGGCGCGCGCTCATGTTTCGATTGTCGGCGATTAACGAGAGATGAGACTTTGTTTGACGTTGAGATTTGTCTTGGACGGGGGCGTCGCCGGAAGCGCGTTTGTCTAAAGCTTAAGAGCGTTCCGGCGGGTCGTCCAACAAGCGAGTCGTGTGTTCCGTGACGCTCGGCGGGCTAACCATCTCGGCGGTGTTGGGGCGTTGCCGCCATGTTGCGACAGGGATGCTCTGCGCCGGAGGCAAAGCCGTGCCGCGCATGCCCGCGTTCAACTGCGGAGCGACGGCGGGCGGAGGCGACGCATACGGCAGAGCAGTATTCTGCGCTTGGAATTGCGGCGTGCCCTCTTCAAAAATCGCCGCGTAGAGAATCCGCATAAAGCCGCCGACGAAAAAGAGGATAGCGGAGATGGGGACTAGAATATCCAACATTGAGCCGTTGACTTGAAACGAATTGATAATCCCAAGCAGCGGCACGACGATGGCGCCGATGAAGACCAAGGTGACGCCCTGACGAATGCCTTCATAACGCGGCGAGCGTTTTCGCGGCGCGGTCGAAGGTGAAGTAACGAGTTGGCCTCCGGTCGCCAGCAATTCGCTGACGCCGCCGAGCGGAAAACCGCAGCGCGAGCAGAAACGCAGTTCGCCGGAAACCTGTTGCTGTCCACATTGCGGGCAATGCATGTTGAAGAAACCTCGTCTGAAAATAATTGATGAGCGACAATGACGGCTCCGCTCTACAGGTTGCCGCTGCCGCCCTTGCTGTACGTTAAAGACTCCGGCAAAGTTCGACGGCAGAACTCTAAACCTGCGGCAGGCGCGCGTCGGAGAAGAGGCGGAACGTCGCGTGGGCTTGTCCTTGATGATGCGCCGCGCGCGCGAGCGTTTCCAACAGCAACACGAAGAGCGTCTGCATCTCGCCCGACGGGTGCGCAAACTCTTTACGCAAGTCGTCGTCGCTTGCCAGCAGCGCAAAGCCGCGTCGTCTGGTCGCTTCGACTTCCAACAAATATTCGGCCACGCGCGCGGGCGTCGAAAGCGTCTCCGGCAGTGTCCACTCGAACGGGTCGTCCCACAGATTCGTGGTGATGCCGCCGAATGTCTGCTCGACGGCGGCGGCGCTGCGCAGCAAATGTTCGCCGCAGGAATAGACCGGGAACGCCCCCGAAGAGGCGCGCGGCTGCCAGTACAATCTCTCAGCCGGAAGCGCTTCAATCAACGAACAGGAACGCTCGTGCAGCCGCGCGTATTGTTCGTCGAGAGAGGCCGTCAAGTTATTCATCGAGCCTTGTGTTCATTGATGCGCTGCGCGCATGAGCAGATGACCGGATGAATCAACGAATCTAATGACTCAAATCGTCATCACTTACTGCTACGGTCTGACTCTTCCAACACCGTGCCGAGGCTGCGGCCTCCAAAGCTGAAGCCGGTGTAGATGCGACCCTTCGCGCCGACACGCGCGCCGCGCGCAGGCACGCCGCGCCGCGTCACTATCCACAGTCTGCCCGTGCCGTCGTCCATTTCATAAGCGCCGTTGCCGAGCACGCCGTAGCTATCGGTCACGGTGCCGGCGACGCCCACTTCCTTGTTGCGGTAGCGCGCCGGGTCAGCGTTAATCTTCGAGATTGTCTCGCGCTGCGGGCAGGCTGTCAGCAACAGAGAGCCAAAGAGCAGGAGCGATAAAAAGAGTGAGTTACGGCCTAAACGCATTGCGTCTCCTTCGATTGTGTCAAGCAAATTTTGGGAGAGCGCTTGTGATGATACCACGCCTGGTCAGAGCGCAAAAACAGACGCGGCGACGCGGCGAGCAACCTTGTCATCGAAAGGTTTTCTTTCCCCGCGTCTCCGCGTCCCCGTGTCGCTTACTTTCCGTACCAGCCAATCGGCTTGCCTGACAAATCAACCCAGACGCTCTTGACCTGCGTGTAGAGTTCGAGCGCGTGCTTGCCCATCTCGCGCCCGTAGCCGGATTGCTTGAAGCCGCCGAAAGGCACGGCGGCATTGAACATGTTGAAGGTGTTAATCCAAATCGTTCCGGCGTGTACTTCCTTAGCGAAGCGATGCGCGCGAACGATGTCGCGCGTCCAGATGCCAGCCGAGAGTCCGTAGATGGTTTCGTTGGCCTGCTTGATGAGTTCGTCTTCGTCCTTGAAGGTGATGACGGACGTGACCGGCCCGAAGATTTCTTCCTGCGCGACACGCATCTGATTGTTGACTTCGCTGAAGATGGTCGGCTGGAAGAAGAAGCCTTTCTGAAAGTCGCCTTCGAGTTGCGGCGACTCGCCGCCGGTCAACACGGTCGCGCCTTCTTCGCGCGCGATGTCAACGTAGCTCTTGATGCGGCAGAGTTGTTCATCGGAAACCTGCGGCCCCATCTGCGTCGCCTTGTCCATCGGGTCGCCGACTTTAACCCTGCGCGCCCTCTCGCTGAACTTTTCGAGAAACTCGTCCTTAATCTCTTCGGCAAGAAAGAGGCGCGAGCCTGCGCAGCAGACTTGCCCTTGATTAAAGAAGATGCCCATCATCGCGCCGCTGACGGCCTGATCTATGTCTGCGTCGGCGAAGACGATATTCGGAGCTTTGCCGCCGAGTTCGAGCGAGACTTTCGTCAGGTTGTCGGCAGCCGCATGAGCGATTATCTTGCCGACTTCGGTTGAGCCTGTGAAAGCAATCTTGTCGATGCCGGGATGCGAAGCGAGCGAGGCGCCCGCCGTTTCGCCGAAGCCGGGAACAATATTAACAACGCCGTCAGGAAAGCCCGCTTCCTGAATCAGCTTGCCGAGTTCCATCGCATTGACGGGCGTTTGTTCGGCTGGCTTCAAGACGACTGTGTTTCCGGCGGCGAGCGCGGGCGCGAGTTTCCAGGCGGCCATCAAGAGCGGAAAGTTCCAGGGGATAATCTGCCCGCAGACGCCGAGCGGCTCGCGCAGCGTGTAGTTGAACATCTGTCCGGGGACGCTAATCGTCTCGCCGTCAATCTTCGTGGCGTAGCCCGCGAAGTATTCAAAATTTTCCACAACCTGCGGCAAATCAACGTAGGACGACTCACGAATCGGCTTGCCGTTGTCGGCTGTCTCAAGCGCGGCCAACTCCGGCGAATGCGCCTCAATCAACTGCGAGAGCTTGTAGAGCAGCCGCCCGCGGTCGCGCGCGCTCATCTTTCCCCACTTGCCTTCAAAGGCGCGACGAGCCGCCGCGACGGCCTTGTCAATGTCGGCCCTGTCCGCCTCGGCGACTTCGGCGAGCGTGTCGCCCGTCGCCGGATTGGGCGTCGTGAAGGTCTTGCCGGATTCGGCATCCACCCATTGCCCGTCGATAAAAAGCTGGTACTTACGAGGCGTATCGGACGCGGCTGATTGCGCGGTAGACATAGCTGTTACTCCTCTGTCATCTGTCTGGTTAATCAATGCGAGAGCTTTGTTTGCGATGAAAATACTTTATCACTCAGCCGCGCCGAAAGTCCAAGCACGCCGGAGCCGCGATGAAGGCGAAACGCTGCGACGATGAAGCACGCAAGCGTCAGCGATGAAGAACGCAAGCGGCGACGATGATGAAGATTGAGCGATGTTGCGTTCGAAGAGCGCGCGCAGCAATAATGAACTGTTGAGAGCGAGGCTTTCATTCATCGTCGCCTTGTGCCGCCTTTATCGAAGCCGCGTTCCGCCTTCATCCTTTCCTCTGTTAAGCTGTCGGCCACGGTGACAACAACCAGCGAAGAGAGAGCGAACAACGCGGGCAGCTTTCGCCCTTCGTCGAGCATTGCCGGTGACGCATGGCACGGTGAAGCCTCAACGCCCGCTTACGAATGGTGGTACTTCGACGCCTTAAGCCACGACGGGCGCGATGCTCTCGTCGTCATCTTCCTGACCAACTTCATCTTCTCCCCGCGCTACAATCGAGCGGCGGCGGCAATCGTTAACGGAGCGCACTCCTCCGCAACCGCTGCGCGCTTCCCCGCCGTCGCCGTCTTCTTCTACAGAGATGGCCGCCCGCTCTTTCGCGCCATCAACGAATACTCGCCCGCAGACTTTCAAGCCAGCGTCGCGCGCCCAGAATGCACGATTGGCGACAACTCTTTCCGGCTTGTCGAAGGCGGCGCCGCGCCTCTTTATGAACTGAACATCAACACAACATTGCGCCGCCGCAAACGGCTCCAAGCCAGACTTTCGTGGACAATCAAAGAGGGAGATTTCTTCGCCGGCGAGAGCGATGAGCAAGCGGCTGTTGACGATGGCCACGCGCATCAATGGAACATGGTCGCGCCGCGCTGCGACGTGTCAGGCGAGTTGACATTGACCGGGCGCGACGGAGCGCGCTCCTTTGAGCAACGCTTTCATGGAACAGGCTATCACGACCACAACCGCGACACGCGCTGGATGCCCGCGACGATAGCCGAGTGGCAATGGGGACGGATTCATTTCCCTGCGACGACCGCCGTCTTCTATCGCTACCGCGAGCGCGGCGAGACAGAGCGCACGACGCGGCTCTATCTGACGCAAGACAACTCGCTCGAAGTCTTCGCCCCGCGCGTCAAGGCCGCCCGCGCACGACAGCATTTCTTCGGGCAGCGTTATCCGACTCTTCTGGAATTTCAGACGACGCCCGCCGCAGATGTCAAGACACTCAACATTCGACAACAACGCATCATCGACAGCAGCTTCTTCTACCTTCGTTTCCTGAGCCGCGCGACGCTCGAAATTGACGGGCGCACGCAGCACGCCACCGGCATCACAGAATATCTGGCCCCGCGCTCCCTGAGCTACGGCTGGCTCCGCTGGCTCATCAACATGCGCATCGGCAGAAACAATCGCGGCGCATTTCTCCCTTAAGCGCGAGACACGGAGACGCGGAGACGTAGTGACACGGTGGCTCGGCGTGGAAGAAAAGCTCGCCAGCGCGCTCGTCGTTTTTCACCGCGTCTCCGTGTCCCCGCGTCTCCGCGTCGCTTCCTCCGCACGCGGCTCTTCCATCGCTTCGTCGGCGGCGTAGAGCAAATCGCGGTCGCCTGTTATCTCGTCCCAGTCATAGCCCAGATAGTGGCTGAAGCGATGCAGTTGCGCTTCCCAGTCTTCGCGGCGGCGGCGATAGTGCTCCCAAGCGGTGTCGCGGTCCGGGCTGGTCTTGATGCCGCTCTCACTCAACCGCTGCATGGTTTGCTGAAAGCGTTGCTCCCAACGACGCGCTTCTTCAAAGTGAGTCTCGACGCGCCGCCGTGCGCGACGTTCCAAGTCCAGTGACTCAACGAGGTCGTGCAGCACATGGAACGCGCTGGCTTCGAGCGTTCTGACCTCCGGGTGGTCGCACAATTCTCGATACTCGTCGCGGTCGAGGCATGAACGAATGACGGCGCACGTTTCAAGCTCAAGAAACATCACGCGCGGCAAACTCTTGTAAACTTCGAGCGGGTGAAAATAGTGAATCACCGGATGCTCGACGTGTGATTCGAGCAAGGCCTGGATGTCTCGCGCGGCCTGCCGCAGCACGGCTTCCAACCCGTAAAACTTTCCGCCGACAAAATGGTGCGCGATAAAGCCCGCGACGTTCGCTCCCTCTTCGGCCTGATGATAAAACGAGAGCGCGACGGCTCGCTTATGTTCGAGCGCGCTGTAGACCGTAATCAAGTAAGTGATGGACAGCGAAATCAACGCGAGGCCGGAGGCGGCTTCCACCAGCGCGACCATCCGCATCACGAGCGTCAGCGGAGCGATGTCGCCGTAGCCGAGCGTCGTCAGCGTGATGCCGCTGAAGTAGAAAGCTTCAATCCACGGATGCGCGACGGCTGTTTGCAGCACGACAAAATGCGAGGGCATGCGCGGGTAATAAATGAGAGCGAAGCCCAACAACAGCGTGAGGATGTAGACGACAATCAGCGACGGCAAAAGCAAAGGGCCGACGACGTTGAGAACTTTATGACGGCGGGCGCGCGAAAGCTTGAAAGCCAGCGCGCGCGCCAGCCGCCAGAGCCCACGGTTGAGCCGCTCGCCAATCGGCCCGGAACGCGCGCGCGCATGAAGAATGGTCGCGTAAACATCATAGACAACCAGCAGCAGCAAGCCCACGCCCAGAATCGTAAAGAAGATTGGCTTCATAAGAGCAGTGACGAGCAGGAAGAAGTGATGAGTGATGAATGATGAGCGGTGAGCGATGAGGGATGAGCTATCTGCTTTCGCTTGTCACTCATCGCTCATTACTCATCGCTAACTCGTCACTCGCTGCTTGCTGCTCGTCACTGTTGTTGGAGCAGTTGGCGCAGAACGAAGGGGAGAATGCCGCCGTGCTGGTAGTAGTCCAGTTCTATCGGCGTGTCAATGCGCAGGGTGATGGGAACTTCTTCGGTCGCGCCGCTCTGGCGTCGAATGACGAGCGTGATGTCCTGTCGCGGCCTGACGCTGTTTTCAAGGCCGGTGATGTCGAACGTCTCCGTGCCATCGAGTCCGAGCGTTTGCGCGCTCGTCCCTTCCTTGAATTGACACGGCAGGACGCCCATGCCGACCAGATTGCTGCGATGAATGCGCTCGAAGCTCTGCGCGATGACGGCCTGCACGCCGAGCAGGCGCGTGCCTTTGGCCGCCCAGTCACGCGAACTGCCCGTGCCGTATTCGTGGCCCGCAAAGACGACGAGCGGAATGTTCGCCGCTTGATAATGAACCGAAGCGTCGTAGATGCTCATCTGCTGGTTGACGGGTTGCAGGCAAGTCACGCCGCCTTCGACGCCGGGAACCATCAGATTCCTGATGCGGACGTTGGCGAACGTGCCGCGCACCATCACATGATGATTGCCGCGCCGCGAGCCGTAGGATTTGAAATCTTCAATCGCCAAGCCGCGCTGTTGTAGATAGATGCCAGCCGGAGTTGAAGGCTTGATGGCG
>JAWVFT010000073.1:0-39944 GCA_033855775.1 Blastocatellia bacterium
GCGAAGCGTGAAGTTGGAGCAGACGACGGAAGAGGGCGAGACGCCGGTGCAGATAGTGGTGGGGACGGCGAACCCGAACAGCATGCCGGTGGTGGACAGGATTGCTTTGGACAAGGCCATCAGCCAGTTGCCGCCCGGCTACAAATCTGTGTTTCTGCTTCATGATGTGGAGGGGCATGAGCATGAAGAGGTCGCTAAGATTCTCGGCTGCTCGGTCGGGACATCGAAGTCGCAGCTTCATAAAGCGAGAATGAAACTGCGGCGGTTGCTCAGGCAGCAGCATCCGGTGATGTAAAGCTGTCACAAGAAAATATCTCAGAGCTTGAGAGACAAAGGACACGAAGGAAGGCAAGGCTTTTCATCGTGTCCTTTGTCTTTCTCTTCGTGTCCTTTGCTTTTTAGCGTTTCAATTTTTGGCGCGCGTGAAGTTGAAAGTTTCAGAAGATGAGCTTTTAGAAGATGAGCTTGACGCCGAGTTGAACGTTGCGCGGCAGGTTGGCCTGGCTCGTTGTTTTGCCGAAGCTGGAACTGGTCGGGTCAGGGTTCGGGTTGTTGAATTGCGGATGGTTGAAGGCGTTGAGAAATTCGCCGCGCAGTTGCAGGCGCATGGTTTCGTTGAAGAAGAAACTCTTGATGAGCGACAAGTCCCAGAGGTTGAGCGGTTGGCCGCGAAAGCCTGAGAGGCGCGTGGGGAACGTGCGTATGTTTTCGGCGAGACGAATGCGCGGGTCGTTGCGTTGTCGCGCGGGGTCAACAAGGCCGCCAATGCGCACGGCTGCGTCTGTGAAGTAGAAGCCGCTGGTGTCGAAGGTGGCATCAACGTTGGAGCCGTTGATATTGGCGCGAAGAGTTGAAGGGTCGCCGTTGAAATAGAGGTTGCCGAGTTCGAGCGGGCGACCGCTCTGTGCTTGCCAGATGCCTTGCAGTTGCCAGCCGCCGAAGAGAGCGTCTGCAAAGTTGTTCCAATCGTTTCCCCAGAGACGTTTCTTGCCGAAGGGCAATTCCCAGATGCCGCTCATGACGAGGCGATGCGGCGCGTCGTTGATGGAGATGCGTTTCTCGTATTCCGTGTCGGTCGGATTGAGAAACGAGATTCTTTCGAGCAGCTTCGAGAAGGTGTAGCTGGCGAGCAGCGTGTAGTCGCGCGTGAAGCGTTTCTCGACGCGGAATTGCCCGGCGTGATAGATGGACGAGCCGTCGTCGCGGCGCGTGCGGATGTTGCCGAATTGCGGAAAGGGTCTGAGCAGTTGTTCGCGCGGAACGAACGCGCCGTTGAGGCTCGTCCCCGGAGCCAGACCTTGAAAGGGATTGGCGACGTTGGCGTTCAGGAAATCTATCGTGGCCTGGTCGCGCGCGGGGCTGCGCGAGAGAAACTGGCGAGGCACGGCGTTGAGGATGTCCGTGTCGGTCGTCAGGTCAAAGCCTTGATTGCCGACGTAGGCCGCTTCAAAGAGCCATTGTCCGGGCAGTTCATGTTCGAAGCTCAAAGACCAACGTTGCGCCTGAGCGTTTCGTCTGTTGACGGGAACGAACTCTATGTCGCGCCCGATGAAGGTCGCAAGGCCGAGGCTGGCTCCGGGGGGCGCGACGATGCCTTCGGGGAAAGGGTCGAAGAGATTGGCGCGGAAGGTCAGGCCGCCGTCGAGCGTCGGGACAAGATTGACGGGCTGCGAAAAGCCGGGTTGCTGCACACCGTCGATGATGAAAGGAATGGTATAGACGGCCCAACCGCCGCGCGCGACCGTGCGTTCACTGAGACGATAAGCAAAGCCTAGACGCGGTTGAAAATTATTCCTGTCCGGCGCCCAGAAGCCGCGCTCTTTATCGTTAGCGAAGAGCAAGCCGCCGCGCACGCGAAAGTCTGCGGGCGCGAGTTCGGGAATCGGTTGGGCGGCGTAAGCCGAGCGGGCCGCAGCCTCGATGGGGCTTGAGCTTTGTTCGTCAAAGCCGCGCACGTTGCGATTGAAGCGTTCGGTCGTCGCCGCTTCATAGTCGTAGCGAAGGCCGAGATTGAGCGTCAGCTTGCGCGTCAGTCTCCAATCGTCCTGAAGGAAGAGCGCGTGATAGAGCGTCTGGTTTGAGCGGGCGGCGTTGCGGTCTAAGAGTCCGCCGGTCGGCTGGCCTAAGAGCAGGGCGGCGAGGTCTTGACCGATGGAGGCGGCGGGCGAATTATCGAAGGGGCCGCGCGTGAAGTCCGTGCGAAAGTCGTAACGGCCAGCGGCGTGTCCGGGGCCGTTGGAGTTTTCGCGGTAGCTGCGAACGTCGTAGCCCGCGCGAAGGGTGTGCGCGCCCTTGATTCGTGTGACGGTCGGCTGCGCAGAGATGACCGTGTGTGTAATCCGGCTGCCGAGGCTGTCGCCGAGGACGGAAAACTCTCCCGTCTCGAAGCGCGGCAAATAGTCGTAGCCGGCGAAGGCAGCAGCCGTCTGCGCTGAGAAGCCGAGCGAGGCCGGAGTGAATGCGCCTTCGTGTTCTCTGACGGTCGGCGAAGAGAAGCTGGAAAAGCCCGCGCGGAAATTGAAGACGGTCGAGGGCGACATCGTGTAGATGTGGTCGTAGGTCGCGCCGTTGTTGTTGCGAAAGAGGAAGGTGCCGGTCGGGCGAATGCCGCCCACGACGCCCGTCCAGTTGCCGCGCGCTTCGCGGCGATTGTTGCGCGTGTAGCGGACGAAAGCGTTGTGTCGTTCGTTGTACGTGAAATCGAAGCGCAGGGCTTCGGAGTTGAAGGTGTCGGAGCGCGGGCTGGCAGTGATGAAGTTGTTGCGTCCCTGCGCGTCGCCGCGCTGGTTGGGCAGCGGATAAAACGAGAGATAGGCGCGGGCGATGTCGCTGATGCGTTCCTGCGGAATGATGTTGCCGGGAAACGCCGAACGCTCGATGCGCGAACCCACGCGACGCGCAGTGAGCGGGTCGTAGATGCGAATGCCGAGCGGCAGGAGCGCGGAAAAGTCTCCTTCGCGTTCCGCCAGCGTCGGGACGGTGAACTGTCCCGGCTCAGGAAAAGCGTCCTTCAAGCCTTCGTAAGCGAAGAAGAAAAAGAAGCGATTGCGACCGTTCCATGTGCGGCTGCGGCCTTCGCCGAAGCGCGGCAGGACGACGGGGCCGCCGAGGCTTCCGCCGTAACGATTGTAGCGCAGGGCGTCGCGCCCCTGGCCCGCGCGGTTCAGGAAAAAATCGTTGGCCGAGAGAATGTCGTTGCGCACAAACTCGTAGAGCGTGCCGTGCAGAGAGTTTGAGCCGTTGCGCAAGGTCACGTCTATGGTCGCGCCCGCCGTGTGTCCCTGCTGCGCGTCAAAGCTCAAGGTGACGACCTTAAATTCCTGCACGGCGTCGGCGGGCGGAACATAGGCGACGCGCGGCATACGGCTCTCCGTGTTAGGCGAGCCGTCGAGCGTGAACTCGTTGCCGCCGGGAGCGCCATCCGCGACGACCGAAGACGTGCCGAGATTATCGAAGGGGCGCGAGAATTTCAGGTCGCCCGTGAAGATGACGCCGGGGGCGAGGCGCGAAAGGACGAAGGGGTTGCCGTCCGAGAGCGGCAATTCGTTGATGCGACGACGGTCGATGACTTGCCCCGAAGAAGCCGTCGCGGCGTCGAGAAGCGGCGCATCGCTCGTCACGCTGACAAGCTCCGTGACCTCGCCCGCTTCCAGCAACAAATCGAGGTTGAGCTTATCGCCGACGCGAACTTCGACGCCCGCGCGCCGTAGCTTCTTGAAGCCTTTGGCTTCGATGATTAACTCGTACTGTCCCGGCGTGAGATAGAGCAAAGTATAGTTGCCGTCTTCGTCCGTGGCCGTCGAGGTGGCAATTCTGGTGGCCGCGTTGACGGCGACGACGCTCGCGCCTTCGACACTCGCGCCCGCCGCGTCGCTCGCGCGGCCCGTAATCGAACCGCGAAACTCCTGCGCCGCCGCAGGGCGCGCAAAGGCCAGCAGCCAGATTAGACAAACGGCCAACGAAAGAGCTTGAGACGCGCGAAGGACGAGAGACGCGCGCTTGATGATAGAGGCGAGCGGCATCAAGGACGCGCGAAGGATAAGCCGCGCTGTGTGGCTCTTGAAGCTCCGGCAGTTGTGGCTCTCGTTTAAACTGACGATGGGTAGAACCTCTGTCATGCTTCGGCGAAATCGGAAGGCGCTCGAAATTCGGGAAACCACGCGGGGCAGCGGAAAAGCACACTTTATCACGGGCCGGATTAGGACGCGAGTTTAAGCTGAGAGAGCCAGTTGGAGAAGCGCAGGTCTGAGCGCAAGGGGTCCAGGCGCGGGTCAACCTTGAGGTGTATGAAGGCTTCGTCGCGCTCGTTGTAGGCTCGTTCAAGCCAACTGAAGGCGCGGTCTTTATCGTCGAGGCCGATGTAGATGAGAGCGATGGAGTAGGGCGAGACGTAGCGTTGCTGCTCAATCAGGTCGCTCAATTGTTCGAGGATTTTTTCGGCTTCGGCGCGCTTGCCCGCGATGGCGTAGGCGTGGCCGAGCGCGGCTATCATCTCCGGCTTGCCTTCGGGAAAATCCACCGTCCGCGAAAAGTCTATCGCCTTTTGAAACGAAGCGATGGCTTCCGCCGTCATCTTCTTCTGCTCGTAGACGAGGCCGTAGCTCCAATGCGTGTCGGCGTACTGCGGGTCGCGTTCGAGCGCGGGCTGAAGGTTCCTGAGACTTTCATCATAGCGACGCGCCCAGTAGTAAGCGCGGCAGAGGCCCGTGCGGATGGACAGCGAGAGCGGGTCAAGCTCCTGCGCGCGATTTCTCTCGGCGAGCGATTCGTCGTGGCGGCCCATCTCCGAGAGATAGACGCCGTACCATTGATGCGCGGTCGCGTAGCCGGGGCCGAGTTCGATGGCCTTCCTGAACTCGCTCTCCGCGCCCGTCCAGTCCCATTCAAACGAGAGCTTGATTTTCGCCAGCGACGTGTGGGCTTCGGCCAAATCGTTGTCGAGCCTGAGCGCGTTGCGCACGGCTTCGGTGGCGACAGGCATCGCGCCCTTCGGCGAGAGTTGCAGGAGATTGCCGAGGATGTAGCAATCGGCGAGGCCCGTGTAAGCCAGAGCGTAGTTCGGGTCGAGCGCAATCGCCTGCTTGAAATTATTGATTGCTTCCCTGACATCTTCGGGCCGCCGCTTGTTCCATAGATAGCGGCCCTTCCAGTAGAGACGATAGGCGTCGGGGTTATCCGTGTAACGCTTGGCGAGGTGCTTCTTCTCTTCGCCGGTCAGGCGCAGGCGCAGGTTCTCGGAAATCTCGCGCGAGAGTTCGTCCTGCAAAGCGATGATGTCGGAAACTTTGCGATTAAACTTTTCGCCCCACAACTGCGTCTGGTTGGCCACGTCAACGAGTTCGACCTGCACGCTCAAGGTGTCGCCGACCTGCACGATGCGCCCCGTCAGCACGGCGCGCACGCCCAACTCGCGCCCGACCGTCTGTGGGTCAACGACCAGCCCTTTGTAACGAAAGACGGAACTGCGCGCGATGACTTTCAGGTTCGGAAGCTGCGAGAGATTGTTGATGAGGCTCTCCGTCACGCCGTCCGTCAGGTACTCCGTGTTGGCGTCGTTGTTGACGTTGACGAAGGGCAGCACGGCGATGGAATCAATCGCCTGACGATTGCGCATCAAGTAGAGATAGACGAGGCCCGCCGCCGCAAGAGCCATCGCCGCGATGACAACGGCGACGCTTCGTTTGCGCCGCTTGAGTTGGCCGACCAGATACTCCGCGCTCGATGTCTGCCGCGTCTCAGAGCCGCGCGCGGTGACGGCGGCGGGCTTCTCCTGCGAGGTCGCCGCGACGCGCTGGCCGCTCGCCATTGAGATGCCGGACGAGCCGTGCTTCTTTTCCCACTCCAGGTCCTGCTTGACGCTCTTAATATCAGCGAGCAACTCTCTGGCCGTCTGGTATCTCTCGTTTCTGTCTTTGGTCAGAGCCTTAGCGACGACGGCCTGCACATGCTCTGGAATATCAGGGTTGTAAGCAGAGAGCGGCGGGGCTTCCTCTTTCAGGATAGCGGCGACCACTTCATGATTCGTCCCGCCCGCGAATGGCGAGCGATGCGCCAGCATTTCGTAGAGCACGATGCCGAGGCTGAAGATGTCCGTGCGCCCGTCAACCTCAAGGCCGCGCGCCTGCTCCGGCGACATGTAGCGGGCCGTGCCGATGACCGAGCCGATGTCCGTGTAAACCTGCGTGACGGCTTCGGGGCTGGTCGTGTCCGGTAGCTCGGTCAGCTTGGCGAGGCCGAAGTCCAAAACTTTGACGTAGCCGTCCTTGCGGAGCATGATGTTTTCCGGCTTGATGTCTCTGTGAACGACGCCCGCTTCGTGCGCGGCGGCGAGCGCGCTGGCGGACTGCGCCGCCACGTCGAGCGCTTCTTCCAGATTGAGCGAGCGCTCGTTCATGCGCTGGCGCAAGGTCACGCCGTCTATAAACTCCGTGGCGATAAAGGGCGTGTCGCCGTGCTGTTCGACTTCGTGGATGGTCAGGATGTTCGGGTGATTGAGGGACGAAGCGGCCTGCGCTTCGCGGCTGAAACGCTGCATCCGCTTTTGATTGGCGGCCAACTCCGGCGGCAGAATTTTGATGGCGACGAGGCGGCCCAGATTCGTGTCGAGCGCCAGATAGACTTCGCCCATCCCGCCGACACCAAGCTGCGAGCGAATTTCGTAGCGGCCAAGGCGTGTGCCTTCTGCAAGCGTCATGAGGAAACAACTTTTGCGACTATCTCTCTCTGGGCGCGTCCAACAACAAGCGACTCTATTATAGGATGATAAAAAGTCAAGAGTCATCCATTCAACTCACAAAGGCTTTGCTTGGGCGGCCCTTGTGGCCACAGCCGCGAAGGATGAGAGCGACGGCGCTTGAGTTGTTCAGAGCGGGGCTTTCATCGTTCGCTCATGAAGCGCAAGAGTTCGCAGACCAATTCGTCGGGCGCGTTATAGTTGACGGCGTGCGCGGCCTGCGGGATGACGACGAGGCGCGCTCTGGGCAACAACGCGGTCGCGTCTTCCATCCACTGCTGCGGGACAATCGGGTCTCTGCCGCCGCGCACGACGAGCGTTTGCGCGCTCATCAAAGGAAGCTTGTCTTCGATGCGGTCAACGAGCGCGTGGCGGAGTGTGCGCGCGGCGCGAAAGATTCCGGCGCGCAGGTAATCCGCGATAGCGAGCGGCGTCAGGCTCAAGGGTTCGCGCAGGGCGTCGAGCAGCAGGCGCATGACCTGTCGCATGAAGACGCGGGCGCGCGGGTCAATCGTCGGGGCGACCAACACGGCCCGCTCAACTCTTTCGGGATAGCGCACTGCGAAATCAACTATAATCTGCGCGCCGAGCGAATTGCCGACCAGCAAGACCTGTTCAAGCCCGCAGGCTTTCATCCATGCCGCGAGGGCGTCGGCGAGTTCGGGAACGGTGAGGGCGCGCGGCGGCTTATCGCTCAGGCCGCAGCCGGGCAAGTCTGGGGCGAAGACGCGCGCATGAGTCGCGAGACGCTCGGCGGTCGGCATCATGTAGCGGCTGGAAACGCCGAGGCCATGCACCAGCACGACGACGGGAGCAGCCGACGGCGCGCGGTCTTCGATGACGCGCGCGTGCATCCGCAGCTTCTCAACCTGCGTCCAGAGGCTACGGGGTTTCAGTTGTGCTCGGCGGTCTGCGTTCAAGTATGCTGGCAGGATAACATGCGGCGACAACTTCTCATCCGTAATTTCGGCATCGGCTTTTACCTCGAAACCTTTCTGGTCGCGGCGGTGGCGGCGATTCTGACGATTCGTTTATTCCTGAGCCTGACGGGCTACCCGCAACTCGGCGGCAGCGGCCTGCACGTCGCGCACGTCCTCTGGGGCGGGCTGTTGATGATGGCCTCGATTATCATCCTGCTCTCGCTGTTGGGAAAGGCGGCGGAGTTTCTGGGAGCGATAACGGGCGGCATCGGCTTCGGGGTCTTCATAGACGAAGTGGGCAAGTTTGTGACGAGCGACAACGACTATTTCTTTCGCCCGTCGGTCGCCATCATGTACGTGATTTTCATACTGCTCTTTATGGCGGGGCGCGCTCTGCAAACGCGCGGCGGTTTTTCGAGCCGCGAGTATCTCTTAAACGCGCTGCATGAGATGGAAGAGGTCGCGCTCGACAATCTGGACGAGGAGGAGCAACAACGCGCGCTCGCCTATCTTGAAAAGAGCGAGCCCGCGAACCCGCTCGTCGCAGCCCTGAAGGATTCGCTGGCGCAGGCCAACCTGTGCGAGCGTGCGCGGCCCGGACTGCTCGCGCGGGCGAAAGTTCTGGTCAGAACTTTCTATCGTCGCATCGTCCCTTCGCGCTGGTTCACACGCGCGCTCGTGGCCTTCTTCATAGGGCAGTTAATCTTCAAGCTGCTCTACGTCTTCGTGCTGATATTCTTCGTCGGCCTGCGGCGCGAGCAGATACTCGACTATCACATTCTGGGGCGCGTGGCCGGGCAGATGAGCCAGCTGTCGGCCTTCGATTGGGCGGGCATCTGGTTTTCTTTGTTGTCGGGTTTCTTCGTGCTCTGCGGCGTCTGGTCTTTGCGCCGCTCAAGGCTCTTCGCCTATCGCATGTTCGAGCGCTCGATACTCGTCTCCATCTTTCTCTCGCAGGTCTTCGCCTTCTACAAAGAGCAGTTTTCTGCTCTGCTCGGATTGCTCTTCAACATCGTCATCCTGCTGGCCCTGCGCTTCATGATTGAACGCGAAAAGACGGCGGCCGCCGTCGCTTCGCAGAAGGTTGAAGCGACAATTGGAGCAACGACTGAAGGATGAAGAAAGACGTGATTATCATCGGCGGCGGGGCGGCTGGCCTGTTCTGCGCCATCGAAGCGGGCAAGCGCGGGCGCAGCGTCGTCGTGCTTGAACACTCAGACCGCGTTGGCCGCAAGATTGCCATCTCCGGCGGGGGCCGTTGCAACTTCACCAACCTGCACACGACCGCAGATAACTTTCTTTCGGGCAATCCGAACTTCTGCAAGTCCGCGCTCTCGCGCTACACGCCTGCCGACTTCGTTGCGCTGGTCGAACGCCACCGCATTCGCTATCACGAGAAGAAGCTCGGCCAGCTTTTCTGCGACCGTCATTCGAGCGAGATTATCAACCTGCTGCTCGCAGAGTGTGAACGAGCGAAGGTGTTGATTCGTCTCAACTGTCACGTCCGCGAAGTGAAAAAAGACGCGACGTTCAAGCTTGAGACGAATCAAGGCGATTTTGAAAGCGAGGCTCTCGTCGTTGCGACGGGCGGGCTGTCCATACCGAAAATCGGGGCGACCGATTTCGGCTATCGCGTCGCGCGCGAGTTTGGCCTGCGCATACGCGAGACGCGCCCCGCGCTCGTTCCCCTGACCTTCGCCGCGCAAACGCTCGCTAAACTTAAAACGTTAAGCGGCATTTCGATTGACGCGCTCGTCGCCTGCAACGGAGCCGGGTTTAGAGAGAACATGTTGCTGACGCATCGCGGCTTGAGCGGCCCGGCTATCCTGCAAGCCTCTTCCTACTGGCGGCGCGGCGACGCGCTTTCCATCAACCTCTTGCCTGAGCAGGACGCGGCGCAGTTGTTCGCCGCCGAACGCCGCAGCCAGATGGAACTCGCCAACCTGCTCAGCCAGTTTTTGCCCAGACGCTTCGCGCACGCATGGTGCGAGCTATACGCGCCCTCGCGCCCGCTCAATCGCTACACGCCGCGCGAACTGGAAGAGATAGCCAGCCGCCTGCACGACTGGCGACTCGCGCCCGACGGCTCCGAAGGCTACCGGAAAGCGGAGGTCACGGCGGGCGGCGTTGACACCGACGAGCTATCTTCAAAGACGATGGAAGCCCGCCGCGCCCCCGGCCTCTACTTCATAGGCGAAGTCGTGGACGTGACCGGACACCTCGGCGGCTTCAACTTTCAATGGGCATGGGCCTCCGGCTTCGCCGCCGGACAGTTTGCGTGAGCAAAACAGGCGTTTCCCCTGCATTTCCGCGCCTTTACGGCTGCTTCGAAGGTCGAAAAACCTGCTCAGATTGCTCCAATCTGGACTCAGATTAGAGTAATCTGAGTCCAGATTGGAGCAATCTGAGATGAGACGAGAGTAATCTGAGTCCAGATTGGAGCAGTCTGAGTTCAGTTCAGAGCAATCCGAGTTTAGCTTGGAGTAATCTGACCTCGGACGAGAGCAATCTGAGATGAGATGAGAGCAAGCTGAGTTCGGTTGAGAGCAATCTGTGCGCGCGGGATTCGGGATTGAGGGCAGCGGCGATTATTTGTCGGCTTCGGCTTGAGCGGCGGAGAGGGCTTTGAGCAGTTCGCAGGTGGCTTGCACGTCGCGCGCGGCGCGGTGGTTGCCGCCCGCGAGGCCGAAGTGGGCGCAGGCATCTTCCAATGTCAACGAACGCTTGGCCCCGGTCAGTTTCTTCGCCAACTGCATCGCGCAACGCCAGCCCCACTCGCGCGTGATGTGATGATAACGCGAGCAGGTCGCCGCCAGCGCGCGACGGTCGAAGGCCGCGTTGTAGGCGACGAGAAGGCGATTCTCGATGAGCGTTGAAAGCGCGGGCCAGATGTCCGTCCACTGCGGCGCGCTCCTGAGTTCCGACTTGTCGAAGCGATGATGCTTCGAGGGCGGCGGCAAGGCGTTGAAGACGGGCTGCACCAGCGTCTCGTAAACAATCCGCCCCGTAGTTTCGCCGATGGCGATTTCGATTATCTCAATCGTCGGCCCCGCCCCGACCGTCTCCGTGTCGAGGATGAGCGCGCGTTCGGTCAACTCGTAGACTTCGAGCGCGGGCGTGTAAAGCTGTTTCGTGTTGAAGTGCATCAGAGCAAAACCCGTCGCGGCAAACCCGTTGAGCCACGGCCTTAAGTCTCGGCCAGCAATTTTTCTATCGCCAGTTCGACCGCCACCGGCTCAAGCTTCTTCTTATAAATGATGACGTGCGGCAGGACGCGCGTTAAGGGGTCGCGGCTGCCGCGCAGTTCGTCCCACGCGGCAATCAGAAAATTCCGTATGCCGTAATGCTCAAACTCGCGCAGCCGCTCCTGCAAGTGTCGCGGCGTCCAGAAGCCCAGCGCCTCAAGATAAAAGAGCGCGCCGTCTTCATGGCGCAGCACAAAGTCAGGGACGAACGCGCTCTCGCCAAGGTTAACGACTTCGCTGCTGCGCTCAAGCGTCCATGCGCTCTCATACGCGGCCCAACTCCGCGGCAGTTGTTCGAGCACGGCGTTCTCCGCCGGAGCAGCGGGCAGATAAGATGAGCGCAGTTGTTGCTGATTGCTGTCCATCTCGAAGAACGCGCTCGCCCCTGCGCCGCCGCGCTCGCCAGGCTTCATGCTAATCTCCGCGCGCATACGCCAGTTGACGCAAGTGAGCAGCGCGGGCAGGAAGACGGCCATCTGTATGCCGTACTTCTGCGAGCGATGAAACATCGAGACGGGGCCGTCGAGCCGTATCTCGTACCCCTCAGCCGCGCTGCCCTTGATGCTGTGAATCAACCTGTAAGCCTTAATCGCCGCGAACAACCGGCGATAGTTTTCCGGCCCCTGCGGCGCAACCCACAAACGCATCTCGACGCAGCGATACAGCAAAGCCTGCGCCTGCGCCAGATTGTAGAGGTCTAACAACTCGCGCTCGCGCACGCTCTCAAACTCAATCAAACGCTGCTGCTCCGGCAAGTCCGCGTACAAGCCCGCGAGCAAATCCTCCGGCGCGCAATTAAGCTCGCCAGCCACGCTCGCCGCCGCCATCAATCGCGCCGCTCCGTCTCGTCCCAAAGGATGAAACTCGCGCGCCTTGAGAAACAACGCGCGACGAATCTCCGCAGGCTCTATGATGGCCGCCGTCTCAAAGCGACACCTATCCAACAACAGCTTGATGAGGCCGCGCAGGATTTTGTAGTCAGTTCCCACGCCGACATATTCATTCAACGCCGCTTCCAACAACGCGCGCTCGCGCCCTTCGTGCGCCGTGAAGATGCCGATGAGGGCTTCCGCGTCGCGCAGGTATCCAGCCTCGCCCACCTCAATGTAGCGCGGCCCCGTGCGGCCATTGCGATGCCAGCTTTGCGATAAATCAGCCGTCAACATCTACGCTTAACTCTCGCTCCATCTCTCTTTTGAAACTTACTCCATCATCCCGAACTCGCCCGCCTGCTCTCGCGTCTCACGAAACTGCGAGCCTTCGCTGCGCCTGCGACTGATGCCCTCCTCGGTCGTGTCGCTGGTGACGACTTCGTACAGAATCGCTTCCTTGCCCGGCTGCTTGCGCAGGATGCGGCCCAAACGCTGTATGTGCTCGCGCGAAGAGCCCGAGCCGGAGAGCACGACCGCCACCGCCGCGTCCGGGATGTTCACGCCCTCATTCAAGACCTTTGAAGTCGCAAGGGCCAGCACTTCGCCCTGATTAAAAGCTTCGAGCCATTGTCGCCGCTCCTTGATGCCGGTCTGGTGCGTGATGGCCGGAATCAGAAACTCCTGCGAGATGCGATAGACCATCTCGTTCTCGGCGGTGAAGATTAAGACGCGCTCGCTACGATGACGACGCAGCAACTCGCTCAAGACTCGCAGCTTCGCTTCCGTGCCGAGCGCGATGCGCTTCGACTCACGATAAGCCATCAT
This sequence comes from Blastocatellia bacterium, assembly GCA_033855775.1. Classification (GTDB taxonomy): domain Bacteria; phylum Acidobacteriota; class Blastocatellia; order Pyrinomonadales; family Pyrinomonadaceae; genus DASVTR01. Next base: position 12,596 of record JAWVFT010000073.1, read on the forward strand.
CGCGCGCCGCCCGGCCTCGCTCCGCGCCGAAGCGACGATGAACAACTGCCAGCCCGTCAGGCTGCTCAAGCTGATTCGCTTCTCATGTAGAAACTGTCGGAAGATTGCGCGCGCCTCTTCGTAAGCCGCTCTTTCATCGCGGCTCATCTCGACGTTGATGCGAAACACGCTGTAGTCCGCCAGATACTCGCCCGCCAATTCCTGCGCCTCGCGGCGATACACAATCGGCCCGATTAACTGCTCAAGCATCTGGTCCGCGCCGTCCGCGCGCTCCGGCGTCGCCGTCAGCCCCAGGCGAAACGGAGCCAGCGACATCTCCGCCGCGTAACGATAAATGCTCGACGGCAGATGATGACATTCGTCGAAGATGAGCAACCCGAATTGATTGCCGAGCCGTTCCATGAAACGAAAGGCCGAAGCATACGTCGTCACCGTCAGCGCGCCCGTCTCAAAGTAGCCGCCGCCGATGAGCCCGACTTCGGCCTGAAACGATGAGAGCAGCAGGTCGTACCACTGGTTCATCAAGTCAATGGTCGGCACGACGATGAGAGTGGAGCGCTTCGTCAACTCAATCGCCATCTGCGCGACGAGGCTCTTGCCCGCGCCCGTCGGCAGGATAATGACGCCCGCGCGCCCCGCACGCCGCCACTCCGCTATCGCCTGCTCTTGATACGGGCGCGGCTCGACCGCGAACTTCTGCGGGAAATCGAAATCCTGATAAGCCCGCGCTTCATCTTCGTAAGGAATCTCGCGGCGCACCAGATCGCGCACAGCGTCCCTGTAACGAAGAGCCGGAGCGCGCCAACGCTGCACGCGCTCGTCCCAGACAAACGCGCGCGGCGCGGCAAACGATTGCTCCGCCCCGTCGAGCAACAACGTTCCGGCGTCAAAGCGCAGCACAAGTGTTCCTGAACTCATTCCATCAAGAAGCATACATCAAGCCGGGCCTCCGCTGTGAACTCTCCTTCGCGCCGCTTCGGACGCGCGCCGGAGCGCACATTCGCATTGTATCACACATGAAACATTGTTCCATGCACGCGCCGTTTTATGTTATAATGCTTTTCCTGAAATTTCGGGATGGAAGGTCTGAGAAGTATGAGCGCGAAGAAGAGAGAGACGGCGACATTGCATCAATTTTCGGCGGCGGAGCGGCGCGCTGCGCGTTCCGAGCGCATCAAGGTTTTCGAGGCCGAGCCGTACGGCTGGATTGCGCGCAGCGAGTCAGGCACGGAGCGCGATTATCACCTGTTCCGCGAGCCGCAGACGAAGCATCTGGCCTGCACCTGCGCCGATTTCGTTTATCGCGGCAACGCCGAGCCGGGCTTCGAGTGCAAGCACGTTTCGGCTGTGCTGAAATTTATCGGGCGACAATATTTAGCTTACGAATACGACCCGCGCCGCCAGCGAGCGCGCGTGGCCTGACGCATTTTTTTAAACGAAGACGAGAATCATCATGAGCAAAGATTTCAAATGCGAGGCTTGTCGAAAGCCATCGCCGTCGCTGCACATGCGCGACCTGGACGGCAAGTTGGTTTGCGCCCACTGCATTCCCGAAAAAGAGTTGGACGCTTGCCCCGGCTTGCGCGAGCGACTCGGATTGCTGCCGCGCAGAAACAGCGCGAGCGTCCAGCGCAGGAAAGCCGCTTGAAGTTTTAAGGACGGCTGCCTTCACCACTGGACTCCGCCGCTAACTCTGCTTGCAGCGTCGGCGCGCTCGGTTGCCAGTCGAGCAGCTTGATGGCCTTCTCGCTGGAAACTTGCTGGTCGAGCGCGAGCGCGTCGGCGTATGGCCCAAGGCGTTCGCGCGCCTGCTCGATGGGCCAACTCTCGACGCGCCCCGCGCAGCCCGTAGCTTGAGCGACCGCTTCCGCCACTTCACGAACGGTCAACGCGGGGCCGCTCGCAGCCAGCAGCAGGGTTCCAGCCGGAGCCTTCTCCAAAGCTTTCAAGTAGAGGTCTGCCAGGTCGTCAACGTGAACGAGCGGCCAGCGATTCTCTCCGGCGCCGACAAAGCGCACGACTCCTTTTCGTCGTCCCTCCGCAACCATGTCGCCGACGATGCCGCTGCCGCGACCGTAGACGATAGCGGGCCGCAGGACGATTGAACGCACGCCGCGCGCAGCCGCATCGAGCACAAGCTTTTCGTTGGCCGGACGCCATGCGACGAGCGGCGTCGGGTCAAGCTCGCTCTCTTCGTCGGCCACGCGCTCGCCCGTGTTGCCCAGGACCCAGATGCCGCTGCTGTAGACGAAAGGCTTGCCGGTTCCCTCAAGCGCTTCGAGGATGGCGGAGACAGCCTGCGTGTCGGCTTGCGGCCCGTCGGGCGTGCCTGTGGCGACGGCATGAATCACGCCGTCGGCTTCGCTCGCGGCTCGCTTGATGGTGTCCGCGTCGCGGATGTCTCCAGGCAACGATTCAGCCCCGGCGGCGGCGAGTTTGCGCGCCGCTTCGTCGGAGCGCGCCAGCCCGACAACCGTGTGACCGGCAGCCAGCAGTTTCAAGACTACTGCGCTGCCGATGTAGCCCGTCGCGCCCGTCACAAAGACTTTCATGCTCTCTCCTTTTGTCGCTTGCGCGAGAACAAAGTCTCTTCGCCTCAAACTAAATCGAACAACAAAATTTCCGACGCTTCGCGGCCAGCGATTGTCAGAGACGACTCATCGCTGACAGCCGCGCCGTCGCTCTGTTCGAGCGGCTGGCCGTTGAGCGTGACGGCGCCGCGCGCCACCTGCACCCAGGCGTGTCGCCCCGGTCTGAGCGTGTGCTTGACCTCTTGCCCCGGCTCAAGCAGGGCAGCATAAATGGCCGCGTCCTGATGAATGCGGACGGAGCCTTCGCGCCCGTCGCGCGAGGCTATCAAGCGCAGTTGATTGCGCTTCTCTTCGTCCGTGTAATTCTTCTGCTCGTAGCTCGGCTCGATGCCCTGCTCGTCGGGCATAATCCAGATTTGCAGCAGATGAACAGACTCGCTCTCCGAGTGGTTCGACTCGCTGTGGCGGACGCCGCGCCCCGCGCTCATGCGCTGCACTTCGCCGGGACGAATGACGGAGCCTGTGCCGATGCTGTCCTTGTGTTCGAGGCCGCCTTCGAGGACGTAGGTGACAATCTCCATGTCTCTGTGGCCGTGCGTCGGAAAGCCGTGGCCGGGATGCACCCAGTCTTCGTTGATGACGCGCAAATCGCGGAATCCCATAAAGCGCTGGTCGTAATAATCGCCGAAGGAGAAGGTGTGATAGGTGTCGAGCCAACCGAAGTTGAAGTGGCCGCGCTCTTGCGCTCGCCGGAGGTTAATCATCGTCTGTGACCTTTCGTGTAAATTAGCATGACGAAAAAAAGTCTCACGCTGGAGGCGCAAAGGCGCGAAGATAAGAAAGAGCACAAAGCAGAGTTGCTAATATTTCATAGCACGCTTCTTCCCTTTGCGCCTCCAGCGTGAAATTGTTCGTCCATTGTCGTCTCGTTCGGTTGATTACGCAATCCGCGAATCGCGCGAACAGTCGCCTGCCGTTTGACAAGCGCGCGGCGGGCGGGTAATTACACGTGTGGCTAGTTTCAAGACCGACGATAAACGAGAAAGGGTTGCAGCAATGACGCCAGCAGAAGAGAAAGAGATACGTTCAATCGTGCGCAGCGAGGTTCTGGAAATCATCACGGACGCGCAGGAATCCGTGGGACTGAAGAAAGACCCGACCGGAATGGGCCGCAAGGCTCTGGAAGGTCTGGCCAATCTCATCCGCAGCCGCGAAGCGGAAGCGACCGCGAGCGGCGAGTAAGCAAGCGCGCCGACCGGCGACAAATAAGGAGAACAGAAAAAAGTGAATCCGCCGCTTAACATGCATGCCGCGCGAACGGCCCTCAATCGTGACCCGGAGTTAAGAGACTGGGCAGAGCAATGGCTCAAGGAGCAGGAACGCAGGCGCGAGCCGTCGCTCTCGGACGAGGAGTTTGAAAAACACTGGCTCTACGTGCGGCCCGAACGAATGCACGAGGGCGCCATCGAAGCCGTCAGCGCTTACAACAGTCTGGGTGAAAAGCCTTGAGACGAAACGGAAGCGAGGCCGGACGGCGTGAGTTCAAGACAGGCGACGGCTGAGGGCCGCGCCCGTCGAACAGATGGAAGCTCCGGCTTCGAACAGAACGGAAGCGCCGTCTTCCTTTAAGAGCCGTCGCTCTCTGCTTGAGCGGCGCGATTTATTTGAGAGCGTTTGTCGAAAGGCTGGCGGCAGCGTCGGCGGGAGCGCAGACGACGAGCGACTGCGTGAGATACTCTGCGCGCGTGAGCGAGTGGACAACCACGTCTATGTTGAAGAAGTTGTCGTTGCGGTCAAACTTCATCCCGGCCTTCTCCATGACGCGGAGCGAGGCCAGATTGCCCGGTTGGGCGAAGGCGATAATCCGCTCAAACTTCTGCCGCATGAAGCCGTACTCAAGACAGGCCCGCGCGATTTCCGTGGCGAGGCCGCGACCCCAGTAAGGTCTGTCGAGCAGGTAGACGAGTTCCGGCGTGCCGTCGAAATTTCTCAGGCCGCCGTAGCCGATGAGCTTTTGCGTCACGCGGTCGGCGACGGCCCAACGACCATAGCCGTTGAGGCGCCAGTGGCGAATGATGCTGAGCAGCGCGGCTTCCGTCTCTTCGCGCGTCGCAGCCGTGCCGGTCGCCAGATACTTGAGCACCAGCGAGTCGCTGAAGATGCCGGCCAGAGCGTCTAGGTCGCCCGTCGTAAACTGGCGCAAGCAGAGCCTTGTGGTTTCGATTTCATCCATCGAGCTATAGCCGCGCACGGTCAAAGCGCTCAAAGCCTCGCGGGTAGGCGGTTTCGTTATCGCTCTCAAGCGACGAGGGCCGTCTCTTCCTTTATGTAGCCGTCGAGCGGCGAGAGCAATATTTCCGGCAGTTGTCCCATCAGCCACGGCGTCATCTGTTCGACGCTGAGCGGCTTCGAGAAGTAGTAGCCCTGCCCGTACTCGCAATCGAGAGACTTCAGTTGAGCCAACTGCTCGGCTGTCTCCACGCCCTCCGCCACGACATCCATCTTCAAGCTGCGAGCGAGCATCATGATGGTGCGAACAATCTCCGCGTTCTCGTTATTGCCGGTCATGCGGCTGACGAAGGAGCGGTCAATCTTCAAGGTCGAGATGGGGAAACGGTGCAGGTAGCTCAGCGAAGAGTAGCCTGTGCCGAAGTCGTCAATGCTGAGTTCGATGCCGAGGCTGCGCATCTGCTTGAGCATATCAATGGCGGCCTCGACGTTCTCCATCACCATGCTTTCGGTGATTTCCAGTTTCAAGGAGTGCGGGTCAACGCCCGTCTCTCTGAGCGCGTCCTTGATGTGTTCGAGCAAGTCGGCGTTCATAAACTGTTTGACCGAGAGATTGACGCTAATCTGCAACGGCGGATATTGAGGAAACTGCTCATGCCACCTGTGAAGCTGGCGGCAGGCTTCTTCGAGCACCCACTGGCCGATGGGAATGATAAGGCCCGTCTCTTCGGCAATCGGGATGAACTCGCTCGGAGGGACGAAGCCGCGCTCAGGATGCTGCCAGCGCACGAGGGCTTCAAAGCCGCGCACCGCGCCTGTCTCTAAAGTGATGATGGGTTGATATTGCAGGAAGAACTCGTTGCGCTCGACGGCGCGGCGCAGGTCGGATTCGATTTGCAGTAGATTCATCGCCAGCGCGTGCATCGTCTTATCGAAGACTTCGTGGCGGGCTTTGCCGAGCATCTTGGCGCGATACATGGCCGTGTCGGCGTCGCGGAGCACGTCGTCTGGCCGGTCGTAGCCGGTCGCGCTCAGGGCGATGCCGATGCTGACGGTGGTGAAGACTTCGTGGCCGTTGAGATTGAAGGGACGGGCCAGAGATTTCTGCAAACGCTCCGCGACTTCGATGGCTTCGGGCGCTCCGTTGAGGTCTTCGAGCAGGATGGTGAACTCGTCGCCGCCGAGACGCGACACAGTGTCGCCCGGGCGCAGGCACGTCTCAAGGCGGCGCGCGATGCCGACAAGGAGTTGGTCGCCGACCATGTGGCCGAGGCTGTCATTGACAATCTTGAAGCGGTCAAGGTCAAGGAAGAGGACGGCGAAGAGGCGGTCGTCGCGTCGCTTGACGCGCTCGACGGAGAGCTTCAGGTGATCCATGAAGAGCGCGCGATTGGGCAGCCCCGTCAGCACGTCATGCATGGCTTCGTGGAGCAATCTTTCTTCGGCGCGCTTGCGGTCTGTGATGTCCTGCACCTGAAAGATGAGATTGACGGATTGCGCGTCGGCTTCGCGCACGACCGTGATGCTGAGCAAGACCCAAATCATTTGCCCTTGCTTGCCCACATAGCGTTGCTCCATCTGATGCGTAGAGAGTTTGCCGTCCAACAGCTTGGCGATGTTCGCTATTAAGGGGCTGAGGTCGTCCGTGTGCGTGATGGCATGAAAGTTTGTCGCCAGCAACTCTTCCTGCGAATAGCCGAGCATCTCGCACAGAGAGCGGTTGACCTTAATCCAGCGTCCGTCGGGAGCGACGAGAGCCATGCCCGCGGCGTGGTCGAAGGCGCTGCGGAAACGCTCTTCGGATTCGCGCAGGGCGGCGACGTGCTTCTCGGCCTGTTCGGCCTGCTGCATGGAGGCTTCAACGTTCTTGAAGTAGGTGCAGTAGGTGAAGTAGACGATGGCGATAATCGGCATCGTGGAGATGAAGGCGTAGAAGCCGAAGTTGTCAATCAGCTTGGCGATGATGCCGGCGGACGAAGCGCCCGCGAAGTATGTAATCGAAGTCCAGAGAAAGTTCTTGCGCCAGGTCTGTATGAAGGGCTGCGTGGTCTTGAGCGAAGCGGCGAAGGCGACCATGCCGGAGTTAGTGACATACTGCGTGACGCCCATCAGACAGACGCCGATGATGAAGGCCGGGGAATAACCTGCGCGCAGGGCATCGACCGAGCCGAAGGCCGCGCGCAGCAGCCAGACGGAGAGGAACGTGGCGCAGGCCATGACCGCCGCGTTGAAGAGAATCGTAATCCACAGCTTGCTAAAACGCAGCGACGAGCAGAAGCCCTCGACGGCGGCGAGCAGGATGGCCGCTTCGTTGCCGAAGAGCAGGATGGTCAGAAAGATGAAGGTGTCGGAGACGGAGATGTAGCCGGAGACGCGCGGAATCTGAATGGTGATGCGCGAAGCGATGAGGACTGTGAAGACGGCCAGAAAGTAGAAGGCGATGTTTAGTTTGATGAAGGAGAGATGAGTGGCCGAGTAAGCGCAGATGGCCCCGCCAATGGCGATAACAGCCCATTGGTAAGGCTTGGCAAAACTTTTTTTCTCCGCAACGCCCACCGGATTCACCATTTTCAGCCGTTAGCTTGTTGGCAGGATTTTGTTTGGCTGGCTCGCAAGTTCACTTCCCCCAAGACCTGCGCACACGCGTGCATCGCAATCATCATGCCAAACAAGTTTAATCGCCTAAGTTGTTGACTTTACAGGAAACGGGGAACGACAAGCGACTGTCACAACGCGTCAGCCTGACAGAATCGGTCACAATGCCGTCAACTCTTCGCTCAATTTGACCGAACGGCCCGACCCATCGAAAGCAGGCTCCGCAACCTCCTTTCGCGGATGTCTCTGGGTCTACGGGCGGCAGCAGCAAAAAGAGCAGCAAAAAGAGCAGCAAAAAGAGGTAGCTGAAGGCTCAGGTTTTTAGCCCCCAAGACTGAGTTGCGGCCCACTGAAGGAAGCAACCTGTCATCAACTTAACTAACTGCCTATGGAAGGGCCGGGCGTCTTTAACGGACGCCCGGTTTTTTGTGCGTGATAGAATCGAAGAAGCTGTAGCAGTAGACTTGAAGAAAGCCTGACAGGAAAACGAGCCGTGCAATTCAAAGACCATTTTTCCGCTCATGCCGCGGATTACGCGAAACAGAGGCCGCGCTATCCGGCGTCGCTGTTCGAGTATCTGGCTTCGTTGACGAATGAGCACGAGCGCGCATGGGACTGCGCCACCGGCAACGGGCAAGCGGCCCTCGGCCTCGCTCCCTACTTCGCGCAGACGATTGCCACAGACGCCAGCCAGTCGCAGCTTGCGAGCGCCGTCCCGCACGAGAAGATTGACTATCGCGTCGCAGCAGCCGAGCGGACAAACATCGAAGCCGCGAGCGTTGACCTCGTGACGGTGGCGCAGGCTCTTCACTGGTTCGACCTTGAAGCGTTCTACACGGAGGTCAAGCGCGTGCTCAAGCCGGGAGGCGCGCTGGCCGTGTGGGCTTATAACCTGCTGAAAATCTCGCCCGCGATTGACGCGCTAGTCAACGAGTTTTACGGCGAGACGGTTGGCCCTTACTGGCCGCCCGAAAGAGGCTTGCTTGAGGAGGGCTACAGGTCGCTCCGCTTTCCCTTCCGCGAGTTGAAGCCGCCGGACGTGCAGATGGAAGCGCGCTGGAACTTGCAAGACCTGGCCGGATACTTAAGCACTTGGTCTGCGACGAAGCGATTCATAGCGGCGCGCGGCTTCGACCCCTTGACCGGCCTGACCGACGCTTTGCTTTCCGTCTGGGGCGCGCCCGAAGAGTTGAAGCCCGTGCGCTGGCCTTTGAGCTTCCGCGTCGGAATCAACGACAGCCCGACTGTATGAGACGACGGCCAACCGACGCAGGAGGATGAAAGCTGAAAGCGCTGATAAGGATGAAAGCTGAAAGCGTGGAAGGACGAAGGACGAAAGCGGCGCTACTCAAGCTTTGAGTAGCGCCGCTTTCATCCTTCGTCCTTCATCTTGGCGCGCGACGAATCATCGTCACTTTATCGTCATCACTTTTTGCCGAACAGGAATATGAGCATCGGCCCTGCGCGTTCGGCCCAGGCCGTTTCGTTGTGCTCCGCGCCTTCGGCCTCGAAGTATTTCAAGTCGGAATTCTCTTTCCAACCTTTGGCGACGAGCGCGTCGCGCAGGGCGCGTGTGCCGCCGGTCGCTTCCGCAGTGTCGCGTCCTTCCTTCGTTCCGATGTCGAGCCAGATGCGCGTGCGCGGTCGCCTGCTCAACGCTCGCACGTCGCGCAGTATCATTCGATTGTCCCACCAGACAGAGGGCGAGACGACGGCCAGCTTGCCGAAGACCTGCGGATACTTCAGGCCGAGGTAGAGCGAAACCAATCCGCCGAGGCTTGAGCCGCCGAGGCCAGTCTCCTTCGGCCCGCGAAGGGTGCGATACTGCGAATCAATGAAGGGCTTCAACTCTTCGACCAGCAACCGCCCGTAAAGGTCTGCGCGCCCTCCCTGCTTGACCTTGGCGTCCGGCGTCGGCGTGTACTCGTCTATCCGCTGCGCGCCCGCGTTATAAACGCCGACGATAATCAACGGCTCAATCTTGCCGGAGGCAATCAATGCCTGCGCCGTCTCGTCAACGCGCCACTCCTTGCCGGGAATGAAAGAGGTAGCGCCGTCGAAGAGATTCTGCCCGTCGTGCATGTAGAAGACCGGATAACGCCGCTTCTTGTCCGCGTCGTAGCCGGGCGGCAAATAGACTATGAGGTCGCGGTCTGCGTTCAGAAACTTCGAATGGAAACTCTTGTGCATGCGAATCTCGCCGGAGAGCGTGTGCTCTCTTTCCTGCGCGACGATGCCGCGCCGCGCGCTGCTCACACACGACAAGACGAGCAACAGGGCCAGACACGAAAAGGCTTTTAAAGCTCTCAACAGATTCGACTCCTTAAATTTTTTAGATTGAAGCTACAGCCAAGGCTCCGGCACAATCCAGCGTCGCCGCGATTTCTCAATAGCTGTTTCTCAGTTAACTGTCAAAGGTTCCGCGCGGATGATAACACGGCGGGCGCGCGTCTTCGCGCTTCAAGCGCAGCTGGTCAAACGCAGGCGAGGCTTGTCAAGGAAGGCGATTAGTTAGAGAATCCTGTGCTATGTCAACTGCGCTCGTCCCCCAAGGCCCAAGGGGCCACTTTCTGCTCGGCGTCATGGCGGAGTTCAACCGCGATTCGCTGGCCTTCATCGAACGGCTGCCGCGCGAGTATGGCGACGTGGCGCGGGCGCGCTTCTTCTACCTCTGGGCTTACTTTCTTTACAACCCGGAGCACATCGAGCAAGTGTTGACGACCGAGAATCGCAACTTCATCAAGCCGCGCTCGGTGCGCTCGCCCTTCTTCTGTCGCCTCGTCGGCAAAGGGCTGCTGACGAGCGAAGGCGATTTCTGGCGTCGACAACGCAGGCTCGCGCAGCCCGCCTTTCATCGCGGGCGAATCAACAGCTACGGCGAAACGATGGTCGCTTACGCCGAAGCGATGGCCGCCTCATGGCGCGAAGGCGAGACGCGCGACGTGCATGAAGACATGACGCACCTGACGATGCGGATTGTCACGCGCACGCTCTTCAACACGGACGTGACGCATGACGCGCGCCACATCAACGACGCGCTCAAGGTCATCGTCGAGCCTTTCTCATCGCAGGCGACGCTCAAGTGGATTCTGGATAATCGCTTGCCGACGCCCGCCAACCGTCGCTTTCATCAAGCCGTGCGGCAGATAGACGCGTTCATCTATCGCATCATCAACGAGCGGCGCGCGAGCGAAGAAGACTACGGCGACCTGCTCTCGATGCTGCTCAGAGCGCAGGACGAAGACGGGACGCAGATGACCGACCAGCAGTTGCGCGACGAAGCGATGACGATTTTTCTGGCGGGCTATGAAACGACATCGCTCGCGCTCTCATGGGCCTGGCTCTTGCTGGCGCAGAACCCGGAAGCCGAGGCGAAGCTCTGGCAGGAGTTGGACGAGATGCTCGGAGGCCGCGCGCCGCAGATGGCGGACATGCCGCGGCTGCGCTACACGGAGATGATTGCGAAGGAAACGATGCGGCTCTACCCGCCCGCTTACATCGTCGGGCGCGAGGCCGCCACGGCCTGCGAGATTGGCGGCTACAGCGTCCCCGCCGGAACGCAGGTCTTCATGCCGACGTGGGTCGTGCATCGTGACGCGCGTTTCTTCGACAGCCCCGAAGAGTTCAGGCCGGAACGCTGGACGCCTGAGTTCATCGAGCAGTTGCCGCGCTACGCTTACTTTCCCTTCGGCGGCGGCCCGCGCGCCTGCATCGGCAACAACTTTGCGATGATGGAATTTATCCTGCTGCTGGCGACGATTGCCCAAAAGTTTCGCCTGCGCCTCGCGCCCGAACACGAGGTCAAACTAAAGCCCGCGATGTCGCTGCGGCCCGCTCAGGGAATTAAAGTGAGACTCGAAAAACGTTGACGGCAGCGAGCAGTGATAAAAGCTTAGTCTCACGCTGGAGGCGCAAAGCCGCAAAGGTGTTGAGTGATGATTGAGCTTGCCTGCTTTCCTTCGCGCCTTTGCGCCTTTGCGTGAGAATTTCTGTTTTCCGTTTACCAATGGAGTGAGAAGCGATTCATGGCAGACAAGCAAGCAAGCGAGAGCAAGACGAAGCTGGCGGACGTGATGGAGGCTCAAGCGGAAGCGAAGCCGCCGGGGCCGCCGAAGAGCGTCTGGCGCGAGTATTTCGAGTCAATCATCGTCACCGTCCTGATGTTTCTCTTCTTCATCACGTTCATCGGGCGCACGGTCGCCGTCCCGACCGGCTCGATGCAGAACACGATTAACATCGGCGACCACTTCCTGATTAACAAGTTCATCTTCGCCCCCGGCCCGCCCGTCTTCTTTCTCCCGCAACGCGAAGTCCGTCGCGGCGACATCGTTGTCTTCAAGTATCCGGGCGACCGCGACCATCCGGGCTTCGACGCGCGTTATCACGTCACGCCGTATCGCGACTACTACATCAAGCGCGTCATCGCTCTGCCGGGTGAGACGGTCGAAGTGCGCGGCGCGCAAGTCCTCATCAACGGCGCTCCGCTGCCCGAACATAGCATCGTCGCCAAGCAGGGCAAGACGGAGAAAGCCCCGCTCGATATTCTCGAAACTCCGCCGGGGAACGGCGAGCCGTACTCCGTTTTTTACAGCCCCGACACGCTCGCCTCCTCCGGCAACACGCCGCCGGACACAGGCTACTTCAAGTACGGCATTGGCGCGCCCGTCAAAGTCCCGGACGATTCCTACATGATGATGGGCGACAATCGAGACAACAGCGCAGACAGTCGTGTCTGGGGCTTCGTGCGCCGCGACCTCATCATCGGTCGCGCCCTCTTCGTCTTCTGGTCTTACGACGAGAGCGCGCCCTCCGGCGGCAATTTCCTCTTCGACTTTTTCCGCAACACGCGATGGAAACGCACGTTCACTTGGATTAAGTAAAAGCGTTTCGCGCAAAGGCGCAAAGAAGGTAAAAACATAAGCTCGCAAAGAGTTGACTGCTTCTTTACGAGCTTATGTTTTTACCTTCGCGCCTCCAGCGTGAACTTGCTCTTCGCAATCAACTCAACTCTTCAATCTCCGCTTCCAGCGCGCCCAAGGTGCGTTGCAGCATTTGACGATGAGCGGGACGAATCGCCGTTTCAAGTTGTTCGAGCGTGCGCGCTCTGGAGAGCCGCAATGTTTCGAGCCGGTCGCGGCGCGCTCGCTCCTGCGGCGATAATTCGTCGCGCGCCTGATTGCGTTGTGCGCGCTCTTCGGCGGCTTCCTGCTGGTCTGCGACCGACTTGCTTTCCCACCCTCTGGCCATCCGGCTTGCTTGCTCCTCGTCGCCTATTTTAGCAGTTCAGTAAAAAAGATCGAAGGGCAGCGATTGATAAGCGCTCACCGCGCGCCCGTCGCCCTCTGCGGGTCGCGCCTCGGCCGGACTGGAAGCGAAGGCGTTCGGATTGCGCTCCCAGGCGCTGGTCTGCCAGTTGTCAATCACCTCTGACGGCGGAATCCAGTCTGGCAGCCGCATGAACATATAACTGCCAATCGCATTAACGTACGGCTCATACATCCGTCGCAACTCCATCAACTTTCGCTCGGCCTCCTGGCCCTCGCGCAAAGGGAGTCCGGCGGCGGCAAGATTGTGACGCAACAGAGCTAAGTCGGCAGGCGTCAGCCGTTCAAGTTCGGGCGCGACGGGCGGCGTGTTGAAATTCTGCGCGAGGTCAACGAGCGCGTGCCGCGCCATCGCAAAGGTCAGCTTCGCTTGCCCCGCCGGAACGCCTTTGATGCCGACAATCAAGAGCGTCGAGACATCCAGTATTGTCGTCAGCCCGGCCAGCCACGATTGGTTCTCGTGCTGCGAACGAAAGAAGGCCAGCACAGGATAGGAGAGATGGCTCTCCAACAACTCCGCCGCCCAGCGTTCCCAGTCGCGCAGCAGTTCTATCAACTGCGTCATGCTCTGGTCGCGCCCGTGGCGTATCAACAGCTCGACCGCGCTCGGCGGCGACCCGGCCCGCGCGTCCAACAAAGAGATGTTTATCTCGCGCCGCGAAAAGCTCTGGTAAATGACCGGCAGATAGCCGATGACGATAGCCAGAAAGCCGAAGCCCATGCCCGCTTCGATGACGGTCACGGCGCGGGCCAGTCGCGTGTGCGGAATCATGTCGCCGAGGCCGAGCGTGAAGAAGGTCGTGCCGCTGAAGTAAACATCCGTGAGAAATCTCGACACGTTCATCGTCGGGGTCATCCTTGAGCCAATCGCCCAGTGAATCAACGCGAAGCCTAAGACCAGACCGATGCCCCACACGCAGAGCAACAACAACAAAGAGAGCGGGCCGAAGAAGCCCAGGTATCTTTCGCGCCGCTTGCCCGGACGCATCCGCCGCGCCGCCTTCGACAACAGCGTCCAGCTTCCGAACAGCACCAGCGGCATCAGCCTGATGCGCCTTGTGACGCGGCGCGGCAACACAATCGCCTCAAACGCGTCCCACAAAATAATCACAATCACGGCGCACCCGATAATCGCAATCATGCCGCTGATGATGCTCATCCGTCTTCGCTGCTCCTTCGGTCAACCGCCGTCAAAAATCGGACTGCCTCCAACGCCTGACCCGCTTGTCCCTTTCAGCTTTCGTAACACTTATAGTTACAAATGCGGTTTTGTCAAGCGCGCCGCTCGCCCGCGATACGAAACAAGTTTACGCCGGAAGAGAAAACTTGCGCGCCCTGGACGACGAAAAGATGATAGTCTGGCATCGCTGCCATGAACTTTACCAAAGAGAGCTTGATACGCGCTTCGCCGGGGCGTGTCTTCGCGTTTCACGAATTGCCGGACGCGTTCCGTCGCTTGACGCCGCCTTGGGAAAAGTCGCGCATCATTCAGAGCGCGCCCAACCTGCTGCCCGGCGCGACGGCGATTATAGAGACGCGCCTCTTCGGCCTCTTCCATAAACGTTGGGTGGCGCGACACACGCTTTACGACCCGCCGCGAATGTTTGAGGACGCGCAAATCGAAGGGCCGTTTCAAAGCTGGCGTCATCGCCACGTGATCCTGCCGCACGCGGAAGGCGCGACACTGCGCGACGAGATTGAGTATGAGCCGCCGCTCGGCTTGCTTGGCCGTCTGGCCGCGCCCGCCGTCATCGTGCCGCGACTGCGCCGCCTCTTCGACTATCGTCACGAGGTCACGCGCGAGTGGTGCGAAGCCGTCAGCCCGCAGCGCGACTGAAGGCTTGCAGATAGCTCTTTGCGCGGGCGCAAGCGAGTCCACTTTCTACGAGTTCAAACGGGACGCGCGGCGTCTATTACACGCACGATCTCTTCGCGCGTCACATACTCGTCATTTCCACTGCCGGAATCGGCGTTTCCAGTGTGAGAATTGGCATTTCCTGAGTGAAGATCGCAATTTCCGGCGTGTGCCGGGAGTCTGGCGAGGCTCAATTGGCGGTGGGGTCGTGTAGGAGGGTTGCGGGCTAAAAGAGAGTGAATAAAAGAGCGCGAATAAAGCTGCGTTGTCAAACAAGGGGCTTGTAGAATTTGGATGATTCTACAAGCCCCCTGGCAGTTGGTGTGTGGCTGACGCTCTTACCACCAGCCGTAGTTGTTGATGCAGTCGGCTTTGCAGCTAGGGAAGCAGTTTGGGTCGCCCGTGCCATCGTCGTTCAGAGGGTTGCCGCACATGCTCATACAGGCAGAGATGCACATCCTGTAGCGACTGACGACGGGGTAGGGGTTCGGCTCGTCGCCGATGCAGTCTGCATAACTCGAATCGCAGCCCTGTAGACAGGCGAAGCGTTGAGTTGCGTCGGTGGCAAAATTGATGTTGCAATTGTCCTGGCAACTGCCGTAAGCGAAACCGCAGTCGTCGCTGGCCTTCACGTTTTTCTCGGAGGACACAACCATCAAGGCTCCGAGCATCAGAGCTAAGGCAAAGAGCCTGACCATGCACTTGATGAGAGGTTTACTGTTCATGCTTTTCTCCTTATGGGTGGTGGGAATCGAAGAGAGTTCCTCGCTTCCGAGTTACTTGTTGCTGTAAAACTCCGCGCGGTCGGAGCAAAAAGTAATAGCCTTTGGCAAGGCAAAGAAGAGAAACCTGCCAGCCTTGCGGCCAGCCAAACCCGGCTGATGAGAACAATTTCCAGCGGCTTCAAACGCCGTTGAGCCGGAGCGGTTCAAGCACACACCTGTTAGCCCAAACGCCGGACGGCCCGCGCGGCCATGACGCTGATTAAAATATTAGCCGTCAAATACTACACGCAAAATCTATTTTGCTCATTTCGTGAGAAGACCGAAGGAAACTCTAAGGAAACGCGCCGGGAAGCAAGCTTTTATCATTAAAGATAAGCAGCCGTCAACAGAAATATTTTCCGTCCAATGACGACCCACGAAGAGGCGTAGGGACAAAGCGCGGCGGGCGATAAAAAGGAGTTGCTTCCGGTCGAAAATTGAATATAATTCTGTGCCGCTGACAAATCGTTGCCAGTCGAAGTGGCAGCGCTTTCCGCTTAAGGCGCGTCCCAGTCACCTTTGGCTTCACCGCGCAATTAATCGAACTCGTCGCGATTCAGCGTTACGGCTTCGTCGTTTTCATGGCGTAGTAGCCTTGACGATAAAGCAGGCTCAGCTTCTGCTTGCGCAGTCGCGGGTTGACGACTTCGATGCGGACTTGACGATAGGAGCCGTCGCGCGCCTTGTTGGTCGGCGAGTAGGCGACCAAATACTGCGAGCGTAGCTCGTCCTGAATCTGCGCGAAGGCGGCGCGCAACTCCGTCTCGTCTTGCGGGAAGAAGGCGCGACCGCCCGTTTGCTCCGAGAGTTTTCTCAAAGCTCCTTTGTCTAACCTGTAGAGTTCGGGGTCGCCGATGCCAATCGAATAGACGACGACGTTGGCTTTGACGGCCAGTTCGATAGCTTCCTCCTTCTTCGTTCTGCTGCTCGTGTCGTCGCCGTCCGAGAGCAGTATGATGGCGCGGCGCGTGCGTTCAGGCGTCTGCGTCAACACCTCTCTGACCGTGGCCCAAACCGAGTCCCAAACGGTCGTCCAACAGCGCGGATCTTCATCAACCGGAGTCGCCCCGACATCATACTTGCACTGCGGATTGTCCGGCGGCAACTCGACCTTAACCCTGTCAATAACGCTATGAAGCCGTGCCACTTCGTTCGTCAAGGGCTGCTCGATGGTGGCTTCGCCGTTGAAGGAGATGAGCGCGGCTGCGTCCTTCTCCGGGCGGATGACCGTATCGACGAAGGCCAGCGCCGCAGACTTTTCTTCGGGCAGCGTGCGTTCCTGCGAGCGGCTCGTGTCAATCAGGATGGCGAGCGAGAGCGGCAAGTTCGTCTCGCGCTCGAAGGTCGAAATCTCCTGCGCCGTCCCGTTCTCCGTGACGCGCAAATCTTCGCGCCGCAGAGTCGTCATGAAGCGACGCTCTTTATCAATCGCCGTCAATAGAATGTTTGTGAGGTCCGTATTGACGCGCACAACATCATCGTCGTCGTCCTGCTGCGCGGCGCGCGCGTTTTCAACCTGCGCGGAATCAACACGACGCTCGCGCTGCTGCGAAGCTTCGGGCGCGCTGCTCTGCGCCGGAGACTTCAGGCCGCCGCCAGCCAGGACGAGCAGCAGAGCGCAGGCCAAAACTCTTGTCAGATGATTTAACTTTCGTAGACGATTTAACTTTCGCATCGCATGCAAACTCGCGCGGCCAATCTTCTCGCCAGTCTAAAACGACTTCACGCTTTGCTGCTATCCCGGCGCGATGCGGATTAAGCGATGGAGCGGGTCGAAGGTCAGTTCAAAAGGCCGTAGCGCGTCGCGCCCGAGCAGGATAGGCGCGCCCGCGTGCGCCCCCAAGAGCAAATCCGTCGGCACGCCTCTGAGCGCGAGCGCGCCGATATTGACTGTGGCCGGAGCAACTCTCGTCGCCGTCACCTGCCCGCCGCCGATGTCGCGCACGCCGTCACGGCTGCGCCCACGTCCATCGTTCAAGATGCCGATGGCTCTGGCATCTTCCACGCCGAGCGCGAGGCCGAAGCGCGAGCCTGTGTCTATCAACGCGCGTCTCGTTCCGTTAAGCATGACAAAGGGGCGGCGACTGCCAGCCTCGAAGAGCCACGCGACGACAGCCGCGCCCGGCGTTTGGTCGTCGCGGCTGAGCGGCGTTGCGCGCGGGTCAAAAGCTCTTAACTCATCGTTCCGAAAATCTATCACATAGCCGAGCGGCCAGTAAGCCTCTGTCGGGTCGAGCACGCCGTCAACTCCCGGCGGCAAGTTGTCTGTGACGATGCAGAGGCCGCGCCCCGGAAGCATGTTGTCGCTCTCGCCGATGGCCAGACTGCTCAACACTGCTTCGCGCCCGCTGGCCTTGCCCGCGCCGCTCAAGCCTCCGAGCGTCACGCGGCTGCGTCTCGTGCCGACCGCTGCCTCGCGCGCGACACGCTCGGAAAGCAACGTCGCGCCTGCGCCCGTGTCAATCGCAAAGCTGTAGCTGCCGACGCCGTTGACCCACACGCGCGCCATCAACCCTCGCTCTTCTACTTCGCGGAAGCGAATCGTTGATGGCAGCCTTGCGCCGTTGGCTTGCGTCGCCGCGCCAGCCCTGCTGCTCTGAAGTCCGCGAGCGTCAAGGGCGAAGCTTTCGCCGTTAAGCGAAACGGCTGCGCGCTCTGTCAGGACGGGCGGCGTTGAAAGCAAGTGGGCAGCCCTTTTAAAAGAAGCTGCCCACGTTGATGTCGCCGCCAGAGCAATGAGCACGACGCCGATTATTGATCTGTGCGAGCCAAGTCTCATCACAGACGCCTCGACCGTGTTAGTACCTGCGACTGCGATTGCGGATTTTGTAGGTGTAGAGCGCGGAGCCGCCGCCGCCAGCCAACGCGCCGATGACAGCGCCCTTCTTGCCGCCGAGCAGCCCGCCGAGCAGCGCGCCGCCGCCCGTGCCCATCGCCACCGTCAACTTATCGCGGTGCTTCTGCCAGAACGAACGCTGGCGCGGCTGGCTGCCGTAGTCGTAATAGACCTGGCGCGAGTTGCTGCGGCTCGAACGGCTCGCCGTCCGGTAGACGGGACGCTCGACCACGCGCGTCGTTCTGGCCACGCGCTCCGAGTTAGCAAAGTTGTTCGAGGCTAAGCGGTCGTTGGCCGTCGCCGCGCGGAAGCCGTCCATGAAGCCCGTGCGATACTGCGGGTCAACCTCGGATGAAGGCGTCAACGAAGCATCGCTCGTCAGAGCTTGCGCGGGCGTCAGAGTTTTGTTGTTGTCGCGGACACTGGCGTCATCGCTGCTCAGGGCCGAACCGATGGCTGAACGCTCAGACGGCTCGGTCGTTTTGGAGGTTCGTCCGACGAACGCGCCGACCGTCCCGCCAAGAATAGCGGCCACGAGGGCCACCGGAAGAATCCTGCTTTTGATGTCGTATCTCATTTTGCTCTATAGCTCCTTACTGGTTTATGTCTGCCCGATGATGGCAAGATGACGCCCTTCTTGCTGGCAACTTCTATTCCTCCAAAAGCCTCTGTCCGCCTCCGTTGCTTAAGTCTAAACAATTGCCCGCGTTTTCGATGGGCGGCAACTCTTTCACAAGAAAATTGTAATTTTTGACGGCGGCAGGAGCGCGGCGCGAAACGAGCGGCGCCCGATATGGGGTTGGAGATGACTCCATATCGGCGGCAGGATGTACGGCTCTCGCGCAGAAAGAGGAGCAAGGGC
Organism: Blastocatellia bacterium; assembly: GCA_033855775.1. Lineage (GTDB taxonomy): Bacteria > Acidobacteriota > Blastocatellia > Pyrinomonadales > Pyrinomonadaceae > DASVTR01. The sequence goes on from JAWVFT010000073.1 coordinate 31,592, forward strand.
CGACACGGCAGAAACGAAAACAGCAGAGAGGCGAAAGCTTCGATGACGAGACGCGCGCCCGTCATCGTCGTCTTGAGGACAACGGTTCAGGGTCTTGAAGACAACGCTCAAGCGTGTAGAAGGTTGAGAGCGTGGCTGTTCAACTCCGCTTCGGATGGCTGTTCAACTCTCCTCAGGCGGGCCTGCGCATTTCGGCCCCATCAAGGCCGGTTGTTTGAGACTGATGACCGGATAATTCGCTGCCTCTGCGTTGAGCGCGAGCCATTCCTGATACTCTTCGGGCAGCGTCGTATCGGCAAAGATGGCGTCAACCGGGCACGCAGGCACGCAGGCGTCGCAGTCAATGCACACGTCCGGGTTGATGTACAGGCGGTCGTCGAGTTGGTGAAAAGCCTCGACGGGGCAGACCCCGGCGCAGTCCGTATACTTGCAGTCTACGCATATCTCCGTCACAACGTATGTCATGTTCCATGTCCTCTGATGTTCTGGTTCCGGCTCAGGCTCTTGCAGGCTTCGGCTCGCGCTTTCGCCGGCACGCTTTCAAGTCTGCGCCAGCGGCTTTCTCGCGCGAGCAAGCGGGGCCGCAGATGCTTTTATGACAACTGCCGGATTCAAGTCAAATGAGTAGTTGAGCGATTCTCGTTTACAATGCTCGCGTCTGTGGAACGAGCGGCGCGGCGGGTTGAACATCAAGCGAGCCTGCCGCCGCTCGCGTCCCGCGAAAATAGTCCTTGAAGGAGACGACGAATGAATTGCCGGAAACTGAGAATCTTCCGTTGCCTCGCGCTCGCCAGCGCGTGCTTCATGATGACCGCGGCAACGCTCGCGGCGCAACAGCCGCGGCCTGCCAGCGAAACACTTTCGCTCGCGCCGCGCGCATCGCTCGCGCAGGAAACGCGCCGCGAGCAAGTGACGAACGCGAGCGACTTCGGCCTCAAAGGCAACGGCGTGGCCGACGACACGGCGGCTCTGCAAAAAGCGATTGACGCCGCGCCCGATTATTCGACCATCAGCATCCCTGCGCAGGCGAAGATGCGTATCACCGAGACGATTAATATCAACAATCGTCAAGGTCTGCGCTTCATCAGCACGAGCGCCGCGGGCTCGGCTGCAAACTCCAATTCCAGTTCCGCGCAACTGCTCTGGAACGGCCCGGCCAAAGGCACTATGCTTTTTCTCAATCGCGCCCACGGTATACTGATTCAAGGGCTCTCGCTCTTTCCCAAGACGACGGGCAACGGGGCAGATGTCGCCATCGACATTGACCAGTCCGGCAAAGGCATACTCGACACGTCAGACATCGTGCTCGATAGAATCTTCATACAGTATCACGGCGTCAATCCAAACTTCGTCGGCATCCGCATCGCGGAGACATCGCAGAACAACTGCGAGTACATACGCATTCGCAACTCGACCATCTACGCGAGCGACGACGGGAAGATGACGAACACCAATCGCGGCATCTGCATCAAGATTGGCAACTCGCCCAACGCCAAGAGCATTCAACTCGTCGAGTGCTGGCTGCTCGCCGCGCGCGCCGGAGTCTATGTGCAGAACGGCGGCATCCACGTCGAGCGCGGGCTGATGCAGTTCAACACGGTGGACTTCAAGTTCGATAACTGGGTTGACCCGTCCGTCATCGAACAGGTCGTCAGCGAGTATGCGACGCAGTTCATCTTTGCTCCGACGGGCGGAGCGCCGATTATCGTGCGGGCCAACAGCATCGGCCCCGGCGGTCATCGCGCCGGTCTGGCCGTCATACATTTTGGCGGCACGACCTCCGTGTTGCTGCAAGGCAATCGATGGGAGACGGAAGCGAACATGACGGCCCTGCGCGGCGGCGAGCAGACCGCGCTGATTAGTCAGGGCAACTTCTTTCCCAATTTTGATAACGTCGGCTTTGAAACCTTCGGGCGCGGCGTCGTTTCCAGCGGCGACATGCCCATCGCCCCGAACACCTTCAACGCCCTCATCGTCAATCGCCCGCTCTACTTCACCAACTCGACTCCCGGCAAACGAAACTATAAAGAGTTGATTACGATGAACGACGCGGGCCGCGTCTCGGTTGACGGCGACGGCCAGGGCACGGTCTTCGGCTCGACCATCACGCTCGCCGCCAAACCCTTCGCCGCCCTCGGCCAGGCTCCCAACGGCACGCTCGTCTATTGCCCCGACTGCGCGCCCGCGGAAACCTGCGCTGGTCGCGGCACAGGCGCGTTCGCCAAACGCCTTAATAATGTCTGGAAGTGCGATTGAAAATCTTCGCGCTTCACGAAAAGCGGCGGGCGGTTGCGTAGAGTTCCGCTTATCGAGCAGAATTGCCTGAAAGGATTCGAGCCGGAGCGCCTTGCTCTGCCGCGACCGCCGCGAGAGATGACTGGCGCGCCCGGCGAAGCGCGACGACTGGCGGAATTTCAATGCAACCATCTTTCAATTTTCTCGCCGTCCTCAATCTGTTGGGAGCAGCGCAGGGTGTGCTGCTGGCTCTGGCTCTGCTCGGCGCGAAGGGAGGCAATAAGACGGCCAACCGGCTGCTCGCGGCGATGACGCTGACGATTTCCATCGTCGTCAGCGGCTCGGTCTGGATCACGACGAACTACGTTTTCGTCGCTCCTCATTTAAGCAGGCTCCACCATCCCTTTGTGTTTCTCGCCGGGCCGTTGTTGTTTCTTTACATCCGCGCCATCACCTCGAAAGAACGTAGATTTGAGAAGCAAGACCTGCTTCACTTCATCCCGTTCGCGCTCTGCTTGCTCTATCTGCTGCCTTACTATTTTCAGAGCAGCGCCGCGAAGCTCGAACACTTGTGGGCGGAGGCTTACAGCGACTCGCTCGGCGTATGGTACTACATCAGGTCGGCGGCCTTCATCGTTCAGTTTCTCGTCTACTTGATTTTGATTATTGCAACCCTCATCAAGTATTCACGAAAAGTTAAGGAGCAAAATTCGCCGCATGAAAGAGCCGTGTTGTTTCAGGTGCGGTTTTTCGTCATCGCGTCTTTGATTTTGTGGGTCGGCGTTATCCTGCGCTTCACCTTGGACCAGAGCGCGGCGACGAATCTGCTGGTGCCCTTCGGAGCTTCGGTGATGGTTTACGCGATGGGCTATCTGGAGATGCGAAAGCGCTCGCCCGGCGACGAGAGCAGCGAGCCGCCGCCCGCGAAAAAGTATGAGAAGTCCACGTTGACGCCCGAACGCTCCGAGAGGTATCTGGGCAAACTGCTGCAACTGATGGAACACGAACAGCCTTTCACCGACGGCGACCTGACGCTTCAGAAACTCGCCGAGCGATTGTCAATCCCCGCGCACCATCTTTCGCAAACCATCAACGAGCGGCTCAACCAAACGTTCAACGACTTCGTTAATTCCTACCGCGTTGACGAAGCCAAGCGCCGTTTGCTCGACCCGGCTTTCAAGCATTACTCGGTTCTGGGCATCGCCGAAGAAGTCGGCTTCAACTCGAAATCCTCCTTCAATTCCGTGTTCAAGAAACACACCAACATGACTCCCTCCGAGTTCAGAAAGACTCTCTACGGCAGCGACAACCGCCCTTGAGCCTGACAGCTTCCGCCTCGCAATCGTCGTCCAGAATCACGAATCTTGTCGTCCAGCTTTGCCTGACAGGGCGATTCTCCTGAGAAAAAAGCCTATAGCTTAAAGGGTCACACGTTTGCTCCGGTCGCTCTTTCTCCCCGGCGACGGGCGGCAACGGCAGTTCAATCAACGACCGGCACAGGAGATTTTTTTTCAACATGGCACACACACGACGCCCCGGCTCGCGCTTCCCCTGCGACGCGCCCCACGCGCAATTGACCTACAGGCTGAGCCTGACGCTGGCGCTCTGCCTCGTCTTGCTGCTCAACGCAGTTCCGCTTGCTTCACAACGCATCCGGGCCGAGCAGAGCAGCAGCCCTAACTCAAACGCCGAGGCGCTCTTTCTGGCGAAAGCCGACCCGCTTCTCCAAATCATCCGGCGCGCAACGCTCGCGCAATCCATGGCGGCGCGGAGCGCAAGCGTGAGTCTGAACACTCGACGGATGTTCGAGGCGCCGCAAGCCGACTCTGAAATCAGAGAGCTATCGCGTCTGGCCGGAGTCGAAAGCGTGGGCGACGGCGGCGCGACACGCGTGAGCCTGACCGTCATGCTCGAAGGCGAGCGCGCGACCGAAGAATTGAAGGCCGCCGGATTTGCCGTCGGCACGCGCGTCGGCCAGCTTGCGACCATCGAAGTGGACGCGCGCCGCCTCACGGAGTTGGCCGCGCTCTCGTCCATCAGCAAGTTGACGGCCTCCGCGCGCTCCTTTCCGAACAACGACCTGTCGCGGCGTGCCATCGGTGTTGACGATGCCTCCGGCCAGCGCGCCGTCGCGCAGACAGGGCGCGGCGTCATCGTCGCTATCATTGATGACGGCATAGACTTTCGCCATCCGGATTTCACAGTTCCCGGCACGAACCGCCAGCAGACGCGCATCAAGGCTCTGCTTGACATGACGGTTTACAACGCGCAAGCCCCGCCGCTTCCGCCGGATGCCGGATGGAACTACTTGCTGCCGGGCGCAAGCGCTCCCATCGGTCGTCTCTACACGGAGGCCGACATCAACGCCGCGCTGCGCGGGCAAGGCGTCATTCGCCAACGCAACATGACCGGCCACGGCACGCACGTCGCCGGAACGGCAGCGGGCAACGGCATCGCCTCTCCCGTCTCCGGCAAATATGCGGGCATTGCTCCCGAAGCCGATTTGATTATCGTCAAGGCCAGCCGCCAGAACGACGGCACAGACAATTTTCTGGACGCAGACCAAATCAACGCGCTCGCCTTCGTGCAACAAAAGGCGGCGGAGTTGGGCGAGCCGTTTGTCGTCAACATGAGCATGGCGGGCCACGTCGGGCCGCACGACGGCACGCGCGGCAACGAGCGCGCCATTGATGAAATCGTGGGCGGCGGGCCGGGCCGCGCCGTCTGCATCTCCGGCGGCAGCACGGGCGACATGCACGCGCACGCGAGCGGCAGCATTATCCCGAACGGCGACATCAGCCTGCGCCTTAACGTCAGAAACACGACGCAGTTGCTCTGGCTCTCCTATGCGCAGGCCGACCAACTCACCGTCAACGTCACGCGCCCCGACGGAGCGCAGTCCGGCGCAGTCGTCTACAATCCGAATCTCACCCCCGGCATGAGCGACCAGTACATGGATGTTTACAACACGCTGGACGACAAGCGTGATGCCAATCCGCAGAACGACCAGAAGGCCATCCTCGTCCTCTTAAAACCCGGAGCCGCCGCGCTCGGCCCCGCGCCGCACACATGGACGCTGACGCTTCACGGCGAGACAATCACGAACGGGCGCTTCGATGCGTGGGCGAGTCTGGAAGGCGACTTCATCAGCCACGTTGACGACACGCGGCAAACGACAATTCCCGGCACGGCGCGCGGCGGCATCACCGTCGGCGGCTATGTGACGCGCGCAGGCGACCGCGCCATCGGCGACTATGCTTCGTTCACCAGTCAGGGGCCGACCGCCGACGGGCGACAGAAACCCGAACTCAGCGCGCCCGCCTTCACTGTCTATTCATCAAAAGCCGAAGGCTCGCTCTTCTTCAACTCTCCGCTCGCGCCCGACAGCCCATCGCACGTCGGGGCTTACGGCAACAGCTTTGCGACCCCGGCTGTCACGGGCGCCGTCGCGCTTCTCCTGCAACTCAACCCGCGACTCGACACCGCGCAGCTTAAACAGATTCTCAAGAACACGGCGGCGCACGATTCGTTCACCGGCGGCTCCATCTGGAACGCGCGTTTCGGCTTCGGCAAACTCGACATCGCCGCCGCCATCAATTCCCTGCCAACGGCCAACGCCAATTCGATTGACGACGCGCGCTTCTTCGTCCGCCAGCACTATCTGGACTTTCTCAACCGGCCTCCAGACCAGGGCGGGCTTGATTACTGGACGGAGCAGATTACGCAGTGCGGCGCGGACGCGGCCTGCGTTCACCTCAGACGCATCGGCATCTCCGCCGCTTACTATATCGAGTTGGAATTTCAGGAGACTGGCAACTTCGTCTATCGCTTCTACAAGGCTTCGCTCGGTCGTCGCCCGACGTTCTCGGAGTTCATGCCCGACCGCAGCTTGATTGTCATCGGCCCTTCGCTCGAAGCGAGCAAGCAGAACTTCGCCGACAACTGGACGCAGCGAGACGCCTTCAGGCAGAAGTACCCAGACACGCTCGCGCCCGAACAGTTCGTCAATTTGCTCTTCGACACGGCTGGCTTGACGCCCTACGTCAATGAGCGACAGCAACAGGCGCGCGCGATGATTGACGACGGCAAGACACGCGCGCAGGTCGTGCGCGACGTGGTTGAGATTCAAGCCTTCAAAGACCGCGAGTATGACCCGGCCTTCGTCCTGATGCAGTACTTCGGCTATCTACGGCGCGACCCCGACGAAGGCGGCTATCAATTCTGGCTCGGCGTTTTGAACGATAGAGTTCCCGGCAACTACCGCGCGATGGTCTGCGCTTTTCTCACGTCAACCGAATACCAGTTGCGCTTCGGCACGGCCATCACGCGCGCCAATCAAGACTGCGCGCAATGATAACAGGCGACTCATTCATGCCGAGATGACAGAAGGATTCTTCGTTGCGCGTGAATTGCGCTTGAGCTAGTCGCAATACTGCTTTGTGATTTTGCGGAAGTGGTAGCCCATCACGGCGAGCACGACCGCTTCGGGCAAGACCTTGCGCTGCTCTCTGAAGACGCGACCGAGGAACCGCCAGAAATCTCTGCGCGCTCCGTCGAAGACGCCGAGGCGAAAGAAGACGCGGAAGAAATGAATGATATGCTCCGGCTTGAACTTGTTCATCTCATAGCCGGAGCTAATCGTGTTTTTGAGCGAGGCGTAGACGCGCGCGTAATATTCTTCGGGGCTGTAGATGGTGCGCAGGATTCGCTTGTAGCCGTCAATCAGAGTTTGCCTGTCCATCCTGGTGACGAAGTTGAGCGAGGCTTCGGTGTTCGTGCCTTCGCCTTCGTGCAGGAGGCGTCCTTCCTGTTGGAGCCTGCGCCACAACTGCGTTTCGGGCAGCGCGCTTAAGAGCCCGACCATCGCCAGCGGAATCGCGCTCTGGCGTATGAAATCTATCTGCCGCTGAAAAATGTCAACGGGGTCGCTGTCGAAGCCGACGATGAACCCGGCCATCACTTCCATTCCGTGTGATTGAATCCGGCGGACGGAATCAATCAGGTTGCGCCGGGTGTTCTGGCTCTTCTGCGTCTCCTTCAAGCTCTCTTCGACGGGCGTTTCGATGCCGAGGAAGACTTTGCGAAAATTGGCGCGCTGCATCAAGCCCAACAACTCTTCGTCGTCCGCCAGATTCACGCTCGCCTCCGTGAAGAGACGAAACGGATGCTTGTGCCGCTCCATCCACTCGCACAAATCCGGCATCATCCGGCGCACGTTCTTCTTGTTGCCGATGAAATTATCGTCAACGATGAAGAGCGACCCGCGCCAGCCCGCGAGGTAGAGCGCGTCGAGTTCACACATCATCTGCCGGTTGGTCTTGGTGCGCGGCGCGCGCCCGTAGATTTCGATGATGTCGCAGAACTCGCAGTTGAACGGGCAGCCGCGCGAATATTGAATCGCCATCGAGGAATAACGGCGCATGTCCACGAGCTTGAAATCAGGCACGGGCGTGCGCGTTAAGTCGGGCTTTTCGCCAGCTTGATAAAGATGCTGAGGGACGCCTAGCTCAAGGTCTTTGAGAAACTCCGGCAAGGTCGTTTCGGCTTCGCCGAGGAAGATGTAATCGGCGTCTTCGACATGCTCGGCTCCGGTCGTCACAAACGGGCCGCCGACCGCCACCTTGCGCCCCAAACGTTTGCAGCGGTCAATCACTTCGCGTAGCGAATCCTGCTGCACCATCATCGCGCTCGCAAACACTATGTCCGCCCACTCAAGGTCTGCATCACGCAAGCGGCGCACGTTCAAGTCAACGAGCCGCTTGTCCCAACTCTCAGGCATCATCGCAGAGATGGTCATCAAACCGAGCGGTGGAAAAGCGGAACGCTTGCCTGCGAACGGGAGGGCGTGTTTGAAACTCCAATAGGTGTTGGGAAATTCTGGATAAACCAGCAGCGCCTTCAGCTTCTTCACCCGCTCCATCTGCCCTGCCTGTTCATTCATGACGATACACTCTCTCCCTGGCAGCATGTTCGAGGGCGTCGGTTCGGGGGATGGAGAGACTGCAAGCGCGCCCTCAAGTTTTGACAGCCTGAATTTTGTGCCTGCACTCTATCAGAAACAAGAGCCGGGATGAAAGATGAAAAAGCGGCGCGGGGTCACGGAGACGCGGGGACGCGG
>JAWVFT010000074.1:0-4665 GCA_033855775.1 Blastocatellia bacterium
GCGAAGCGTGAAGTTGGAGCAGACGACGGAAGAGGGCGAGACGCCGGTGCAGATAGTGGTGGGGACGGCGAACCCGAACAGCATGCCGGTGGTGGACAGGATTGCTTTGGACAAGGCCATCAGCCAGCTTCCACCGGGATACCGGACGGTCTTCACGCTGCACGATATAGAAGGACACGAGCACGAGGAGATAGCCAGAATGCTCGGCTGCTCGGTCGGGACATCGAAGTCGCAGCTTCATAAAGCGAGGATGAAATTGCGCACGCTGCTCAGGCAACAGTTTGACACGGAGTAGCTTCCAAGAAAGTCTGCAAGGTTTCCAGCGTTCGACCCCGGAAGCCGCCAGTTGGTAAAAGAGGATGAGGTCTTCGGGTTCGCCCCCGTTCCAGAAGCTTCCATCACATGCAGTCTCCCCAAGATTGCTTTAAGGCCCAGGAAGTCCGAGGGGCCGCGCGTCAAATCTTCTGTTCTCAGCCTCGGCGCGCGCGGCAAGTGAGAGGTTATAAGTGAAATGAACTGCGAGAAGTGCCAAGAATTGCTCAGCGACTATCTCGACGGCGCGCTCAATCATCGAGAGCAATCGATGCTCAGCGCGCATTTCGAGGAATGTCGCCCCTGCTTGAACACGCACGATGAGCTTAGCTCCATCGTCGGCTTTTGCCGCGACCATCGCGGCGAGTATGACGCGCCGCCGAACGAGCGCGCGTTGTGGCTCCGCATACGCAATACCATCGAAGCCGACCGCGAGCGTGAGGCTGCGGCTGCCGCCGCGCGCGTGGCGAACGCGCCGGTCGCGCACTGGTGGACGCGTTGGATGAATCGCAGTTGGGAATTGTCGCTCTCGCAGATGGCGATGGCCGTAGCGGCGATTGCCGTCGCCGTCGCTCTGGCCACAGCCGTCGGCCTCCATCGCGCGCAGGATAATTCGTCATCAACTACTACCGCGAACGCCATCTCAACCGCTTCCGGCACAAGAGGACTTCCGGCTTTAGTTTCGCCTGCCTCCGCCCTCTCCAATCGCGGCGTCTCGCGCGAGATAGACTACTGGCAGCAGCGCGTGGACGAGCGCAAAGGTCATTGGAGCCAGCAGCGGCGCGAAGATTTCGAGGCGAATTTAAAGGTCATCAACGAGGCTGTGGATGACCGGCTCAAAGACTTGAAAGAGAATCCGCACGACGAGATGACGGAAGAGATGCTGAACTCCGTGCTCAATAATAAGGTTGAACTCCTCAGAGAGTTTTCTGATCTTTAAGATGTTGAGACGGAAGCAGCGATAGACTTTCCGCCCGCGCCCGCCGCTCCGCTTTTGTTGCGAGGACAGCGCGGGCGCACCGTTGCCTGGTCCCCGGTTGCCGAGTTAAGAATTGCAAGCTTTAATGAACAGCACGCAGACGAATCAAGATTCTCAACAGCGGGCGCGTCGCCGGGTCGGCCAGACGCGCGCCATCCTCGCGTTGCTGTCGTTGCTCGTCGTCTCCTTTTCGGCGGCCAACGATGCGTTTGCCCAGAAAGGGTTTTCGAGAAAATACCCGACGCGCAAGAACGTCCGCCTGCAACTGAGCAATCTCTTCGGCACCGTGACGGTCGAAACCTGGAACCGTGACGAAATCAAAGTCAGCGCAGACATGTATCCGCCCGTCGCTCCGTTCACTCCTGAACAGACCGAAGAGTCTCTCATCATCAACGTCAAAAACGAGAGTCGCGGGCGCGGCGATGTCGGAGACATCAACTTCAGGATTACCGTCCCCGTCAACTCTTCCGTTGACATAGAGACGCGGCGCGGCAACATCACTGTCCGGGGCGTGCAGGGCGCGATGGTGCGCGCGAAGGTTTACGGCAGCGGCGAGATAGAGTTGTCGGAGATTGGAGCCAGCCGCGTCATGGCCGAGACGATTACGGGCAACATTTTTTACGACGGGCGATTGGCAGAGGGCGGCAAATATGAGTTCGAGACGGTGAAGGGCGATGTCACGATTCGTCTGCCCGGAGATTCCGCCTTCAGCCTGATGGCCGCCGCTCCCTCCACGCGCAAGATTAACCTTGGCATGTTTGCGAATCCGGGCCTCAACTTGGGCGACGGGCGAAAGGTTTACGGCAACGTCGGCGATGGCCGCTGCTCGCTCACCATTCTGAACCAGCAGGGCAGCATCACTCTCGTCCGTCGTTAAGAGCGCGCCAAGCCAACTCTATTTTCAAGGCGGACGCCTTCTCCGAATCCAGCGCGATTGCGAGAGCGTCCGCCTTCGTTTTTCTTACATCTTGACAATGATGCTCATGAAAAGTTTCGCTCCGCGCGGTCGCTTCATCAAGCTCTCTTCGTCGCTCAAGCTGCTGCTCGTCATCGTCTGCTGCGCCGTCGCCGTCGCGGGGCAGCAGAAGGAACAGAAGGGCGCGTCGAACGCTTCCACAGTCGTCGCTCAACCCAGGCTCACGCGCACAACCACACGCCACGAAGTTCGTCGTTTAGCTTACGGCAGTTCCATCACGCTGCTCGGCGCGCCCGCAGGCACAATCACCATCGAAGCCTGGTCGCGCCCCGAAGTTGACCTGACCGCAGACATAGAGTTGCGCGCCGACACGGAGGAAGACCTGACACGATTGGCCGCCCTCAACACTTTTTTCATAGACGCCGAGCCGAACCAACTGCGCATCCTGACGACCGGCACGCACGACAAAGTTTTTATGCGCCGCGCGGCTAAAGACTTTCCAAAAAAACTGCTCGGCCTGCCTTGGAAGATTGACTATCACTTGCGCGTCCCGGCCTTCACAGACCTCGACATCAACAACGGGCGCGGCGCCTTCCACCTCACCGGAGTCGAAGGCAGCATCAGCTTTCAAGCGCAGGAGAGCGACGCTTTCATAAGCGCGCCCGGCGGGACTTTGCGTGTCACGCTCTTGCGCGGCTCTGTGAAACTGATTGCGACGGCGCGAAGCTGGCGCGGCGTCGGGGCCAACGTCCAACTCGCCGCCGGCGACATCACGCTCGAACTCCCCACAGGCTTCAGCGGCGATGTTGACGCAGACATCCTCCGCGTCGGGCAGATTGAAAACAACTACCCGGAACTCACGCCGCGCGAACAAACGACCCCGACCCCACGCTCCATCATGACACGCGCCGGAGCAGGCGGCGCCGCCTTCGCCCTCACCGTCGGCGACGGCGCAATCAAGATTATAAAAACAGCAGCAAGTGACAAGTGACGAGTTAGTAATGAGCGATGAGTGATGAGTAAAAGCAGATAGTTCATTGCTCATGATTCATCACTAACTCATTGCCTCTCGCTCGTCACTCTTCACTTGTCACTTGCTGCTGTTCTCTATATCCTGAGCAGCGTTCTCTTAAAATCTTTTCTGGACATCTATCATGACAGTCAAATCAGATCGCTGGATTCGCCGCATGGCGGAGGAAGCGCAACTCATCGAACCCTTCAACGCGCAACTGGTGCGCGAGATAGACGGGCGGCGCATCATCTCTGCCGGGGCTTCCAGCTACGGCTACGACATGCGCCTCGCCGACGACGACTTTCGCGTCTTCTCGCCCATTCACGGGCGCGAGATTGACCCCAAACACTTCGACGAAGAATCGCTCATCGAGCCGCCGTTGCGCGCAGCCGACGACGGCTCGCGCTACTATCTCATGCCGCCGCATTCCTACGCCCTCGGCGTCACGGTCGAAACCTTTAACATGCCCCGCAACGTGACCGGCATCGCCATGGGCAAATCCACCTACGCCCGCGCCGGCCTGCTCGTCAACACCACCCCGCTCGAAGCCGGATGGACGGGCCGCCTCGTCGTCGAACTCGCCAACCTCGCAGACCTCCCCTTGCGCGTCTACGTCAACGAAGGCATCGGCCAAGTCGTCTTCCTCCAATCCGACGAAGACTGCGATGTCTCCTACAAAGACCGCGGCGGAAAATATCAAGGCCAAACCGGACTGACCTACTCACGTCTCTGATTGTATCTCGGGTTGTGACTGGAAGCATCAGTTGGCCGCTCCGGCCAACTGATGCTTCCAATATCGTGCGGCCAACTTATGGTTCCAATCGTAAGGAGCGGTATGGCTTCTAAAAACTGCTTACTTATCTATGCCCATCTCGGATTTTACTTCCAGAAGTGCTTGCTTGAAGCGAATACTGCGTCCAACGCTGAATTGATGCTGCCGTACTTCCTCTCTTATCCTCGCTTCAGAAGGATATAATTTTGACGCCAGAAGGCTTTTTATTGCTTTTCGGATTAGACGGCGAAGCTTCTCGGATTTTTCTTCCTGATGGCTCTTGCGATAGCGCATATGGCGCGCAGCGATGGCTTTTACAAGCTTGGGATATTTCTGACGGAAGAACTCTCTACTATGACCAAGACGCCTAGCTACACTTGAGAAAGATGGGGCTGGTTCTTCTGTGAGAGCCGCAACCAGATGTTCCTCCGTTAGCTTTCTATCGAAGGGTTTATTGCGGTAAGCCTTATAGCGTTGTGCGATGGCGATGCATAAATCTAAATAATTACTGTAGTAATAATATCCGGTATCTAGGCAGCCTAAACTTCTGAGCACACTCTGCAAAGATGGAGGAGGCTGTTCCTTTAGCGCCACTCTGAAAATTCTTTTGACAACTTTTGGGGGCGGGTGCTTACTATTTATGCGAATCAGGAGTAGAAAGTGAGCAACAAACA
>JAWVFT010000075.1:0-29601 GCA_033855775.1 Blastocatellia bacterium
CGTGACGCTGAAACGAAAGTAGTCGTAGCGCAGGCCAAGCTCCATGTGCAGGTGCCCGTGGATGAAGTCAATCGCCTGCTGCGCGTAGCCCGCCACGTTGTTGACGCGCGCATCGTCGCTGGTCGCCAACCTGTTAGTCAGCCCCGGAGAGCTTTCCGCCAGCGTCGTGTCCGATTGAATCGGACGGCGCTCGAAGGTCGGAGTCAGGCGGACGTTAATCTGGTTGGCGTGAAAGTTTGCCCCGGCGATGAAGAGAGCCCGCCGCCCGAAGAACTTGTGCGGGCGCAGGTATTGAACGTTGACGCCTTGCTGAAGCCGCGAATCGTGTTGCTGTATCTCGTCGCCGTTGACTTCATCTTCGAGAAAGAAAGTGAAGTTGGAATAAAGGTCAAAGAGCGAGCGCGCAAGAAAGGCGTCGGCTTTGATGACGGAGGCGTCGTTCCACTCTTTGCGATAATAGGCGCCGAGCACGCCCGTGCGAACGCGCCCGCCGTCAAACGGGTCAATGAAGCCGAAGCGGTCTAAGCGACCGGCGGCAACTTCGTCGAGCGGAAGCTGGCCCGAAGAGAAAAAATCGTTGCGCCCCAAATTGAGCTTGAAGCCGAACGCCTCGCCCGCCTTCAATCGTTTGGTGTAGTTGGCCGTCAGGTTGTCGCGCTGGTAGCGCAGCGGATTCAGGAAGGGGCCGTCGGTGTGCGCCGTTTCGTAAGCGACGAAAGCGTCCGCGCTTTTGAGCTTCGGGCTGTAGGCGAGAAACGCACGGAGGCTCTTGAACGAGCCGCCTTGCAGGCGCAAGGTCAGTTGGTCTGGCAGCGATTCTTTGAGGCGTATGTGGACGACGCCGAGGCCGGAGAAATCTCCGTACTGCGCGCTGAAAGGCCCGTTCAGAATGCTCACTTCATCAACCAACTCCGGCGTCAGCGATTTCAGTTGACCAAGATAGCCCTGCCCGTGTCCCTGCGTCCCCTGATTCTGCTGCACGTCGTCAACAAGGACTTTGAGGCCGCCACCCACGCCGCCGTGGTCCAGGTTAAAGCCGAAGCGACGAACCTCAAGCGACTTGCCGCCGCCTTCATGTTGACCGGCGTTGATGCCGCCCGCGAGCGTGTCGAAGAGTTGGTCGTCGCGCGAAAAGAGCGTCGCGTTATAGATGGTCGAGTTGCGCCGCTCGATTGAAGGGTCTAGCTGCGCCGCCTCTATGACCACCGATTCATGAATTGGCGGGACGATGAAGGAGACGGCGATGCGCAGATTTTCCGCAGCGTCCGTGGCCCCGATGCTCTTCGATAGCAGCGCGATGTTCTTTCCGAAAATTTTTAGAGAGAGCGGCCCGGAGGGAACTTCAAGACGAAAGCTTCCGGCGGCGCCGGTCATCGTTTGCTGCTCGCCGTTGGAAGAACGAATCAGAATCCTGACGTTCGGGACTAACTCGTTCTGCTGAGAAACGACCACGCCGGACACGACGCGCGTCTCGCCAGTTTGTTGAAGCGGAACGAAGGCCAGCGCATCCGTCGTCGGCACGGACGAGATGCCGGGCGCAGACTGCGCAAGCGCGCGGGATGAAATTGCGAGGGCCAGCAATCCGGCAATGGCTGTAAGCTTGAGCATCATTGATGGTTTCATCAATCAATAAGCTTGAGCGACAAACTCAAGGCAGCAATCTCGCACATGGAAGAGACGGCGACAACAGTTCCGCTTCATCATAACGCACAGCGTCTTGAACTTAACGCGCAGCGTCTTGACAAGCGCGCCGTCTCTTTGTCTCTCGACAATCGCGCCGTCGCTTTTTAATCAGGCACGTTGCGCTTGAGTTCGTCGAGCCAGACGGTCGCTTCGGAATCCGAGGGCGCGCGCCAGTCGCCGCGCGGTGAAAGCGAGCCGCCGGAGCCGACCTTCGGCCCGTTCGGCAGGCAAGAGCGCTTGAACTGGCTAATCTTGAAGAAGCGATAGAGGAAGACTTCGAGCCAGCGTTTGATGGTCGCCAATTCATACTCGTGCCGCTTTTCATCCGGCATCGCGCCGGGCCATGCGCCGCACCGTTTATCGCTCCAGGCGGTGTGGCTGAGGAAGGCGACCTTGCTCGGGCGAAAGCCGAAGCGCGTCACGTAGTAGAGATTGAAATCCTGCAACTCGTAGGGGCCAATCTTCTCTTCCGTGCTCTGCGTCGGCTTCTCCTGCTCGTCGCTTCCGGCAGGCACAAGCTCAGGCGAGATTTCCGTGTCGAGGATGGATTGCAGGATAGCGCTCGTCTCCGCGTCGAACTGCCCGGAGCCGATGACCCAACGAATCAAGTATTGCATCAGCGTCTTCGGAACGGACGAGTTGACGTTGTAGTGCGACATGTGATCGCCGACGCCGTAGGTCGCCCAACCGAGCGCGAGTTCGCTCAAGTCTCCTGTGCCGAGCACAAGGCCGTTGTGAAAATTTGCCAGCCGGAATAGATGAGAAGTGCGCTCGCCCGCCTGCACATTCTCGAACGTGATGTCGTAGACAGGCTCGCCCTTGGCAAACGGATGATTGAGGTCGCGCAACATCTGCATGCAAGAAGGCTTGATGTCAATCTCCGTGGCGGAAATCTTGAGGGCGCGCATCAGGGCGTGCGCGTTCTTGAGCGTCACGTCGCTGGTGGCAAAGCCGGGCATCGTGTAGCCTTGAATATTTTCGCGCGGCAAGCCGAGACGGTCGAACGTGCGCGCGGCGACGATGAGGGCGTGCGTCGAATCGAGGCCGCCGGAAACGCCGAGCACGATGCGCTCGATGCCCGTGCTCAAGAGACGCTTCATCAAGCCATGCACCTGTATGTTGTAGGCTTCGTAGCAACGCTCGTCACGCACCGCCGGGTCGTTCGGCACATACGGAAAACGCTCGACGCGACGCATCAAAGGGATGTCGCCCGCAGGCGTTTCAAACTCGAACTCGACGCGGCGAATCGCTTGCACGCGCTCGCGGTGTTCGCCGACCGAATCGTTGAAGCTCGTCAGTCGCATGCGGTCCTGGGCGAGCCGTTCGAGGTCAATGTCGGCGGCGATGAGTTGTTCTTCGGCTGAGAAACGTTCGGCTTCGGCGAGCAGTTCGTTGTTCTCGTAGATGAGGGCGTGGCCGTCCCAGGCGAGGTCTGTGGTTGACTCGCCGGGGCCAGCCGCCGAGTAGAGATAGGCGGCGATGCACTTGCCGGATTGCGAGGCGCAGAGGGCGCGGCGATACTCTGCCTTGCCGATGGTGATGTTGCTCGCCGAAAGATTCGAGAGCACGGTCGCTCCGGCCAGCGCGGCATATGTGCTCGGCGGAATCGGCGTCCACACGTCCTCGCAGATTTCGACGTGCAGCGAAAAGTCTTCGACGTTCACCGCGTCGAAAATCAAATCGTTGCCGAACGGCACGCGCTCGCCAAGGAAATGAACCTCGCGGCTGACAGCGTTGCGGCCCGAAGTAAATTGTCGCTTCTCGTAAAACTCACGATAGTTGGGAAGGTACGTCTTCGGCGTCAGGCCGAGCACGCGGCCTCTGTAGATGACGACGGCGCAGTTAAAAAGCTTGCCCTCGAAACGCAGGGGCGCGCCGACGAGGATGACGGGCGTGAGCGCGCGGCTTTCCTCGACGAGTCGCGCGATGGCGGCCTCGGTCGCGTCGAGCAGGACATCTTGATGAAAGAGATCGTCGTTGGAGTAGGCGGAGATGCCTAGCTCCGGGAAGAGCGTGACGGCGACGTTCATCTCCGAGGCGCGGCGCGCGAGCGCGAGCGTGCGCTCAACATTAAAGGCCGGGTCGGCCACGCGCACGAACGGAATGCAGACCGCCGCGCGAATGAATTTGTGCGAGTAGATTGAATAAAAAGGACGCTCCATCATGCGCGGTATCATCGCTCGAAAAGCGGGCCGGAAGCAAACGTCGCCCGCCCGCCTGCCGCAAGCAGCGCGAGCAAGGCTTTCATCGTCGCAAAACTTTTACGGAACCCGCCGCCTTGAAAATCCGTTTGGAAGTCTGTGTGACTGAAAACTGAATCCGGTCATAAGTCAAAGAAAAGAGAAGATGCGAACAACTGCTGTCCGTGAAGAGGTGCGGGAGGCGATTCTGGATGCGACCGACCGCTTGCTGGCCCGCTACGGCTACAAGAAAATGACGATTGACGATGTGGCGCAAGAGGTCGGCATCGGCAAAGGCACAATCTACCTGCATTTCAGCAGCAAGGAAGAGGTGGCTCTGTCGCACATCGACCGCATCGTCGAGCGGCTGCGCGAGCGGCTGCGCTTTATCGCTGAAACTGATGCGCCGCCCACGGAGCGTTTGCGCTTGATGTTAATCGAGCGCGTCGTCTTTCGCTTTGACAGCGTGCAGCACTACACGCAGAGCTTGAACGATTTGCTGGCGGCCCTGCGGCCACGCTTGCTCGCGCGCCGCCAGCGTTACTTCGCGGAAGAGGCGCAGATGTTCGCCGGAGTTCTGGACGAGGGCAAGCGGTTGAAGTTGTTCGCCGTTGAAGACTCTCTGGCGACCGCAGAGCTTTTCCTGATGGCTTCCAACTCGCTGCTGCCCTACAGCCTCAGCACGCGCGAACTCGGAGAGCGCGAGGACATCAAAGAGAAAATCTCGCGCCTCGCCGACTTGCTGCTGGCGGGCGTCAGGAAATAGTGAAGGCTGAAGGCTGCGGCCACAAACGAACGTTGAAGAGCGATGCTCTCATTCGTCGTTCGGCAAGCCAGTTTGTCACCCGCGCGCTCAGCGCAAGCGCCGCTCATCGTTATCCATTTAACACGTCATCTATCAAGTTTGAAGGAGACTCACGAGATGAAACATTTAATCAGACAGTTCCTCCCGGTCGCTCTAATTTCAATGGTCATGCTGTGCGGCAGCCTGACCGCGCTCGCGCAGGGGCCGCCCGAACAGCAGCCCGATTTGACGATTGATGCGGCCACCAGAACGCAGGTCATAGAGGCTTTGTTGAAGCGTCTGAACGAGGCTTACGTCTTCCCTGAGATGGCGAAGAAGATGGAGGCGGCGATTCGTGAAAAGATGCAGAACAAGGAGTATGAGCAGGTGACGAGCGCCGCCGCGTTTGCGCGCATGCTGACGGAGAACTTGCAGGCCGTGAGCCACGACAAGCACCTGCGCGTTCGTTATTCATCGGAGGCGATTCCCGTTCGCGAAGAGAGCAAAGAGCCGAGCGCCGAAGAGAAGGAGAACTTCCGCCGCTTTGCCAATCGCATCAACCACGGCTTTGAAAAGCTTGAGCGGCTGCGCGGCAACATCGGCTATCTTGACCTGCGCGGCTTCTTCGACCCTGAGTTGGGCGGCGAGACTGTTGCGGCGGCGATGAATTTTCTCTCCAACACGGACGCGCTGATTATCGACCTGCGACAGAACGGCGGCGGCGACCCGGCGATGGTCGCTCTCATCTCATCCTATCTCTTCGGCAACCAGCCCGTGCATCTCAACGACCTTTACTGGCGCGAGGGCAATCGCACCGAAGAGTTCTGGACGAAGCCGAACGTCCCCGGCAAGCGTTATGAAGGCAAGGACATTTACGTCCTGACCAGCAACCGCACCTTCTCCGGCGCCGAAGAGTTCAGCTACAACCTCAAGAACTTGAAGCGCGCGACCATCATCGGCGAAACCACAGGCGGCGGCGCGCATCCCGGCACGGGCGCGCGTTTGGGCGAGCACTTCGGCATGTTTATCCCGACGGGCCGCGCCATCAATCCCATCACCAAGACCAACTGGGAAGGAACCGGCGTCAAGCCCGACATCGAGACAACGAGCGAAGCTGCGCTCAAGACCGCTTACCTGCTCGCGCTCAACAAGGCCAGAGACAAGCAGACGGACGAAGCCGCGAAGAACAACTTGAAGCAACTCATCGAAGAGACGCAGAAAGAGCTAGACGCGATGAAGAAGGCTCCGGCTCCGACGAAAGCCGGTTCCTAACGGCAATCTTCAGAGCAAAGGCCATGATGTTGAGAGCAAAGGCCAAGGTTTTTGCTGCTGAGGTCACGACTTTACCTCCTGAGACCGTGACCTCAAGAGGTAAAGTCGTCTTCTCGGCAGCAAAAAGGTTGAGCAAAACTCCTGAGATGTTGACCTCAGCGGCCAAAATCCGGGCAGTAGCAAATAAATTTGCGAGTTTGGAGATTGCGGGCGAGGGGCTGGCTTTTGATATTGCAATAAAAATTGCTGCGCGCAGGCTCTACTTTGAGCCTGCGCGGCGGCTTGTGTCGGGCGCGGCGCCTGTGAATTTTGCGATTAAGCCTTTTTCGCCGACGGCCCAACCCGCGCTGGTGGCGGCGGCGAAGCTCGCGCTGTGAAAGCCCTGCTGGCCGAGAGCCGTCCATGTGCGGCCATCGTCGAGCGAGTAGTCCGCGCCCGAAGGCCCGACCGCCACGAGCGTGGGCGCGTGTGTGCCGGGAACGAAGAGGACGCAAGACCTGTAGCCCTGTGGCTGAGCCTTGTCAATCAACTGCCAGGTCTGCCCGCCGTCCTTTGTGACGGCGACGTTGCGTGTCGCGTCCCTTTCCCTTTCGTAATCGCCGCCGACGATGACGCCGTTGCGTCTATCCTTGAAGGCGATGGAGAAGATGCCTGTCGGCGGCCTTCCGCTCAGGATGGGAGTGTCGCTGGCAGTCCATGTGCGCCCTCTATCCTGCGAATGGAAGACGCGCGCATGCTCGCCGCCGCCCGTGGCGAACCACACGTCCCGCTTGCCGCTCACGGTGATGCACGTTCCGCTGGCGGCAAAGGCTCCCTCGCCCTTGAGCGCGGGCGGCATTCCGTCTGTGCTCATCTGCTTCCACGTCGCGCCCGCGTCGTCCGTGCTGATGATAACGAAATGCCCGTCAACGGGGTCGCTCAGGGCGATGCCGTGCCGCTTGTCCCAGAAGGCCATCGCGTCGAAGAAGGCCGCGGCGATGTTGTTGGTAAACTGCAAAGCCCACTGCTTGCCACCGTCGGTCGTCTTGTAGATTCTGGACTTTTCGCCGGGGCCAATCGCCAGCGTGTAGGCCGTGTCGGCGTCAAAGGCGTCAATGTCTCTGAAGTCGAGTTCGGACGCGCCCGCCACAACCGACGCGCTCCAGGTCGCGCCGCCGTCCATTGTTCGCGCCACAATTCCCTTGTCGCCGCTCGCCCATGCGACGTTTCGATTGACTGCGCTGACGCCGCGCAGCCTGACCGTCGTTCCGCTCTGCTGAATCGTCCACTGCGCCCCGGCCTCGACGCCGCACAAAGCGCACGTCAGCAACAGGCCGGACAACACGAAAACCCGCTTTATAGAGTTCATCAATATTCTCCTCATGAGCCAGCGGCGAAGAATCTTCGCAGGCCGCAGTAAGGCTGGTCGAAACTCTTTCGCCGCCGCCGCGCTGCGGCCCGCGCTTGTTCGCCGCCCGTCTATCGTAACAGTTCTCTGCTCTCGACCCGGAGAGCGCGCGCGGAGTATATTAACGCCACACAGGATAAAAATTATGAAGACCTTTTTGAGAATCATGCTCGCCGGCCTCTTCTTTGCCGTGAGCGCGCAGCTTGCCTCGGGACAACAAACGGCGGGCAGCGCGCAGGATGCGGCGGCAGCATTGCGCTCGCAACTCGCAGACGTGCAAGCGAAGGAGACGGAACTGCAAACGCGCGAACGGCAGTTGGATGAAGACCTGCGACCGGAGAACATCGAACGCTCGTTCGCGGGCGTAGGCTCGACGCGGCCCGAAGATTTGCGCGAGCAGCGTCGTCGTCAACTCGAAGGCGAGAAGGCCAGAGTCAGCGTGCAGCTAGAGCAACTCGCGCAGAGCCGCACGCGCCTCGAAGCAGCCATCGCCAGAGCCGACGCCGAAGCGTATCGTCGCAGCGCGCAGGTCGAGAATTTAACCTCGCCGCCGCAACCCGTCGCCCAGGACACAAAGGTTGTGCAGGACACGCAGCAAGCCGCCGCGCCGAAGAAACAGAAACGCGCGCCGCCCCGCCGCCACGCCCGCCGTCATTGAAGGCAAGTGGAGTAGAGCATGAAGGATGAATCGCCGGAGAAGAAGCTCGACGAGCAGCTTATCAAAGAGGCGGCGGAAGCGGCCCTCAGCGACCTGCAACTCGACGCCGGAGTCAAATCCGTCGCGGCCAGCGGCGAAGAGTGGCGCGTGCAGTTCACGGCTGACTACGGCCAGTTCTCCGACAGCTTTCAAGATCGCTTCGGCAAAGAAAACGGCTTCGAGTTAATCAGGGAAAAAATCAAACGCCACATCCTCAAACAACAGCAGAACAAGATTAGAGCCGGAGTCAGAATCAGGCGCGGCAAGCCTGAACGCCCGCGCCCGACCGAGAATCTTTTGGAGTCGGCGGTCAAGACCATTGGCGAAGTCGCCAGCCAGACAGCCGCCTTCGCCGGTGAAATTATCAGTCAGGCGATAAGCCTGCCGGAGACGGCCCTGACAGCTTTGGAGACTGCCGGAGAGACTGTCATTGAAGGCGCAGGTTCGGCGGTCGAAACCATCAGCCAGACCGCGACGCGCGTGGCGCAGCGACCGCTGGCGCGCGTGCGCGTCAAAGTCGCCGCCGCCAAAGAGACAGCGAAGACACCGCGCCCTGCCCGTCCGGCGACTTCAAAAAAGACGCCCGCCCGCAAGAAGGCCGCGACCAAAAGTAGCAAGCGTTCGACGGCCAAGCTTGCCTCCAAGTCCAAGTCAAAGCCAATCAAAAAGTCCGCCGCGAAGTCTTCAAAGTCCACAGCCAAACCCGCCGCGAAGAAGAGCCGAACCGGGAAGAGTCCGGCGCGGAAGAACGCGCGCAAGAGATAACGAAAACGAAAAAGGCGGGCAGCCGCGACGAGCAGGAGTTTCATCCATGCTCGCCGCCACTGCTCGCCCTCTATCGGTGAGGTCAAGAACCTCCGGCCCGCTTCCGCCAAACTTGCTTAAGCGAAAAGCGCTGCCTTGCTGTCTCTTACTCACACGCTTCGCAGCGAAGCAGATGAGCAGAGAGAGCCTTGCCGTCGAGCTTAAGTCTTGGCAACCGCTGTCGGAGCATCACTGGCCGGATTGCCACGAACGTAGTTGTCCGAGTAAGACTCAATCGTGCCGCCGCCGTTGTCCAAGCCCTTCGTGATATTGTTCGAGACGGTCGAAGCGCCAAGCCGCGCCACGCCGCTCAACTCGACTCTCACGCCGTTGCCGTTGTGTGTCGCCACGCAAGAATCCATGTTGACGACTGCCGTTGCGCCGGAAGCCAGAAAGCCAGCCGTGCCGCAGCCCGATGCCGTGCTGTCCTTGATGGTGAACTGCGAGTTGCTGCCAGCTTTGTAGCCGTTGGTGCAGCCGAAGACTTTCGTGTTGTCAATGTCGGCGCGAACCGTGCCTGCGGTGGTCGTGGAGACGATGCCGCCCTGCACGCAGTTGCTAACGTTGGAATTTGTGACTGAGAGGAAGCCGCCCGCCGTCTTGCTGACGTTGATGCCCATATTCGTGAAGGCCCAGATGCGGCACTTCTCGACAATGACGGTGTTGCCAGCTAGGAAGCGGATGCCGTCAATGCCAGTGCAGGCTCCGTTGATGTCCAGGTTCTTCAAGTAAATGTTGTCTGAGGCTCCGGCGTTGACCGTGACGCCCCAAGTGCCTGCGGCGAGGATGCCCGCGAGCGTGCCTTCGCCGTTAATCGTGATGGACTTCGTAATCGTGACGCCGCCGAAGCCGCCGGGGTCGAGCACGGAGATTTCGCCGCAGGCGGCGGTCTTCGAGATGGCTCCGGCAAATGTCTTGCAGGGAGCGGTGCGCGAGCAGGGGTTAACGTCATCGCCGACGCCACTGACCCAAGTGCGCGTCGCTTGGGCTTGCGCCATCGAACTGCCGACCAGCAGCAAGAGACAGAGGCCGAACGTGTTGATGGCAAACTTAAACTTATTCATGGGATTCTCCTTCATGGGTGATTGATTGCTTCCCGTTTGTGTGGATGCAATGTTGGGATTTGCGGAGCGACGTTAAGGAGCGTCACTCCAAGTAGAGGAAGTAATAGCAGCGACCGTCGGGCTGTTATCAAACCTGTGTAGCGTCGGCTATTATCCATAGAATTTGATTTCTTGCAACTCTGCCGTGGCCAGCGCGGGCCAGAAACCTTTGCGCCCGCCTCCCCGTCGAATCATAATTCTTGAGCGGCTCGCGCGTGGCTGTCCGGCCCCGAAAGCGTGGCTCTGAATTGTGAGGGCGTCAGGCCGTAGACTCTTTTGAAGTCTTTGGCAAAGTGGCTTTGATCTCCCATTCCGACTTTGTTCATCACTTCCTTGATGCTCAATGAACTATCTTTCAAGAGAGCCTCGGCCTGACGCATTCTGATTGCTTTCAGATAACGAACGGGAGTCTCGCCCGTCTCAGACTTGAAGAGATGGCACAAATACCAGATGGACAGATGAACAACCGCCGCGACTTTCTCCAGCGATAAATCGCGCCGGTAGTTCTCTTCGATGAAGGCCATCGCCTGCCGCACTCGCGCATCGAGGGGCCGCAACACGACCGGCGCGCTGCCGTCCACTTGCCGTCTCTCGTTGAGGATCATCTGTGCCACTTCAAGCTCTTTCGACGTGTTTCACTTATTACCGCTCGTTTCACCGTCGCAACACAGCTTAAACCGGCTTGTCCCTCAGTTCAACTATAATCAGTAGGCCAATCTTGTTACTGCCAAGCGCATTTTGTTATCCGCTCCAAAGTTTTCAGGCCGGACGACGGGAGCCGCCGAGCGCCTCGCGCCGCTTAATTCGCTTGCAGATAGATGACCGCGCGCCAGCCTGAAGGAGTCGGGTTCAGTCCGGCATGATGAGTAATTCCGACTTTGGACGACCGCGAATCAACATTTTGCCGAGCGGTCGCAAGCAGCCAAAAAAAAAATTAAAGGGCGAGGCTTTTATCTCAAAAGCCTCACCCTTTAACTCTCTTCAGCCGGCGCGCTATAGCCTCGCCGTTTGCTTGCCCGAATAAACCGAGCGCGCGATGGTTTAGTAAGCTTCCGCCGCTTCGCCATCGAGGCGCAGGTTATTGACGACCGCGAAAGCGCCGGAGACGCCGCGCGCAGTGATGTAAGCTAGTTGGCTATCGCCCTTGTTCGACACGACGCCTTCGAGCGACACCTGCCCGCGATTGACGATGATGTGAATCGAAGGATTCACGCCCATCATGTAGCGGTAAAGTCCTCCGGCCCGAACCAGCGCGCGATATGTGCGAACGCGCAACGCATCGTCGAAAGAAGAGAGCGGCAACACCTCTATGTTGTTGACCACTCGCTCGACGCCATTGAGCTTCGCCACGCGCCGCCCCGCATCCGTGCGCGTCGTCGGGCGCACCACTTGCCCGTAGAGCGTCACAGTGTTGCCTTCAACCTTGTACGCCAGATTGTCCCAGACGCCGTAGTACGGCAGCGTCACCAACTCGTGACGCACCTTCTTCATCAGTTGGTCTTGACTCGTCGCGGGTTCGTTCCCTACGACAGGAGCGGCCAGAGCCGAGCCGGTCGCAATCGCCAACAAGGCGACTAGCGCGAGCATTTTGTTCTTGATAGTTTTCATTTTCTCTCTCACCCCACTTGTTCCTGGTTACTATTTTTTTTCACTACGTTAGATGACGTTCGCGCCTCTTTGATTGCCCGTTTCGATTCATACTGCGCGAGCGCGCCAATCACCTTTTCCAGAGCCGCCGTGACTTTCTCCCGTTCACTCTCGTCCAGTTGCAGCAACGCGCGGTTGAAGATTTCGCAGCGGCGTTTGCGCATCTGCTCCATCAGTCGCTTTCCCTTTCCTGAGAGCGCGACCAGCACCGTTCGTCTATCGGCGGCGGCGGTCTGCCGCTCGATGAGATTCTTGCGAATCAGCCGGTCGGTCAACTGCGTGATGGCCGGAGCGGAAATTTTCAACTCCGCCGCGAGTTGCCCCGTCGGCAGGCAACCATTGAGCTTGAGCGCTCTGAGAACCTGCGCCTGCGAGACGGTCAAATCAAGCTCCGCCAAGTGCTGCTGATGAAGCTCAAGCAAAATCACGGACATCACTTCGGCAAAGCTGTTGAGGGTTTCTTCCAATTTATCCGGCGTTCGCAGGGGCATCCATTGAGGCTCCGTTAGGTTAAGCTACTTGAATATTTAAGATGACTTAAGTATAATACGAGTTGCCAGCGTAAAACCAGTTGAATTGATAGGAAATCTGGCAATCCGAAAGGTTTATTGTTTCGTATAGATATTAATGATGACGGCTAATACTTATCCATTACAAGGCAACATCGCGCCACGGGAAGAGACTGTTTTCGACTTGAAGCAGGCTGCCGATAAGACGCTGACGCGGCGGGGCGCGCAGGGCGACATGCAAGCGTTTGCGGAACTCTTCGAGCGGCACAACCGGCGCGTCTACGCGCTCTGTTTACGCATGACGCAGAACGTCTCCGAGGCTGAAGACTTGGCGCAAGAGGTGTTCGTCCAACTGTTTCGCAAAGTGGGAAGCTTTCGCGGCGAGTCGGCGTTTACGACGTGGCTGCACCGTTTGACGGTCAATCAAGTGTTGATGCACTTTCGTAAAAAGAAGGTGCGCGACGAGCGGACGACGGAAGACGGCGAGACGCCGGACAGCATTGTGCCGGGGACGGCTGACCCGAACCGGATGCCCATCGTTGACCGCATCGCTTTGGACAAAGCGATTGCGCAACTGCCGCCCGGCTATCGCACGGTCTTCGTCCTGCACGACGTTGAGGGCTACGAGCACGAAGAGATTGCGCGCATCAGGAGTTGCTCGGTCGGGACATCGAAGTCGCAGCTACACAAAGCGCGCATGAAGTTGCGGCGCATCCTTAAGCAGTTGAACGAAGCGACGGCGTGAGTCAGGTTGAAATATAAAAACGGCGTGAGTCTAAGGCTCACGCCGTTTTTTGTTGCGCCCGCTTTTGTGCCGCAAGGTTTACGGCTCGGAGCGAATGCTCGCCGCGAGTTCTTCAAGGGCGTGATTGATGAGAGCATCGCTTTATTCGACGATGAAGCGGAGGCGTTGCGTGGCGCTCGTCGCCGCTCGTTTGTCTGTGGCGACGACTTGCAGCAGGTAGCGTCCCGGCGTCAAATCCGCGAGCGGGACTTCCGACCAGTAAGGCAGCCGCGCATGGCTCGTCGCGTCTCCGACGGGGACTTTGCCCGGCGGCATGGTGATGACGGCGCGGCCATCGCGCAGCACGCGCGCTTGAATCGAAATCTCCGGCGCAGTAGCGGCAGCAGCAGTAGAGCCAACGGCGTTGTAGATGTAGGTCTGGTAGCGCAGCACGGAGGAGCGCGCGAAGCGATGGTCAACGTCAACGAGCAGGACGCGCGGCTCTTTCGCCTGCTCGCCGTTTGCGGCTTTGCGTTCGGCTAGAAAGAGACTGCTCATCTGCATGGCGCCTTGCGAGAGGTCTGGAACTTCGATCCATTGTTGCGCGCTGCCCGTGCGGCCGGAGGCGCGCTCTCTGACGGCGACGCGCACTTGATAAAGGCCGGGCTGAAGGCGTAGCTGCTGATGCCAGAGGACGGGCAAGCCCTGCCGCTGCGCCGCCGCGTCCGGGGCGACGGTCAGCAATTGTTTGAAGCTGACAATCAATCCACGGTCGTCAATGGCCGCGCCGATGACATCCACTTCGCGCTTCTGCTCCGCTTGCTCAAACTCAAAAGCCGAGCGTTCAATCTGCATAGAGAGTTTCAGCACAAGTCCTTGTTCGGGCGTGTTCTGGTAGCCGACGGCGAGCGCGGTCGGCAAAGCGTGTTGCGGGTAAAGGGAGCCGAGCGCGCTTAAGAGTTCGGCTGCGGGCTTGAGTTCGGCGATGGTCTTGTCTTGAGTCAAAGCCTGCACGGGCGATTCCTTCGGCGGTTGCTCTTTCGGTTGTTGAGCTGGCGAGACGGCGGGCGGCGTGTAGTAGTTGCGGCGCAGGCGGACGCGCAACTCCGGGCGATTTTTGATGGAGACTTTGAGCTTCGCCTTGCCGCTGCGTTGCTCCTGCGTGTCTGGCCGCCATGCGAGCAGGTAGTAAGCCGAAGTTTCGTCCAAGGCTTGCTGGATGCTTTCGGGGATGGAATTGGAGTTGAGCAGGGAGCGTCCGCCGGTGTCTTCCGCGAGGATGCGCAGCGGCTCGCGCATGGCGGAAGATTCGCTCGCGGGGTTGCGCGCAGACACGCCGGAAGCGAGGCCGTCCGGGAAATCGTTGCGGCCCGCGTCAACCGCCGGGTCTGAGTACATGCCGCGCGTCTCCATCGTGTAGACGACGACGCCGGAGCGCGCCGCCACGTCCGTGACGCGCTTGAGCATCGTCATCGCGGAGCTACGCGCGTCCGTGATAAAGCCGTCGGACATGAAGAAGAGAAGCTTGCGCCCGGGCAACTGCGCGGAAGAGCGCATCATGCTCATCAGGACGCCGAGCGTGTCGGTCGTGACGGCGCGCGACTGCGCGTTAATCTGGCTGACGCGATTCCTGACGCTGTTGGCGGCAATCTGTCCGAGGCCGCGCCCGTCGCCGCCCTTGGGCGCGAGCAACTGAAATTCGTTGATGGTCGAAGAGACTAGATAATTGAAGAGGTCGCTGTCGGAGTGTTCGCCGACCTGATTGGCTTGATAATCGGTGATGACGGTGCGGCCCGCATACGTCTCAGGATTGCGCTTGTAGTTGAGGCGCGAGATGGCTTCGTGTAGGACGGCTTCGTTGTCCGTCAACTGTTGCAGGAAACCTATCTGGCCGCTGGTGGAGACAATCGCCACCTGATCGCTTGGCCGCATGCGCCGGTCAACAAATTCCGTGAGGGCTTGGCGCGAGCGCGCCAGACTCTCGTTGTTCAAATGCACGTCGTCCAGAAAGAAGATAACGACGCGCCCGTTGTCCGCGGCGTCGGCGTTTGCGTTTGACGAAGCGGGCGCGACCTGTTGCGCGACGCGCCGCGATGCTGCCACTTGCGCGGCCTCGCGCGCGCTGCCTGTCTTGACGCGCTCGAAGAAGGAGACGGGAACGGGCTTGCCGTCGAGCGTCAACTCAAACTGCTCCGGCGCGAGTCCCTCGACGAGCCGCCCGCTCTTGTCCAGGACCGTCACGTCCGTCTGCACAAGCTCCGTGTTAATCCGCAACACGTCGCCCGCCTGCTCTTCCTGCTGCGGCGGCGATGATGGTCGCCCGGCCTCCTGCGCCTTGGGGACGCGCACGACGAGAGAGAGCAACACGATGAAGAGAAGAAGGCGCGCGGCAGACGAAGAGAACGAAGTCATATGGATGCTCCCGACCGGAGACGTTGGACGACGGACGAGCAATCGCTCGTCGCTCATAGCTGTTGATTCAAGCACGGGCATGGACAGCAGCGATTGACGGGGAGACAGGGCCGACGGCTAATGCGCTGAGGAAGATTTAGCACGAGACGCGGCGCGTTGTCTAACATAATGACGGCGCGTTGTCTGACTTAACAGCGGCGCGTTCGGCTCTCAAGGCAAGCGGCTGAAGCGTTGAGGGCAGAGCTTTCATCATTCAATCAAGCCGAAGGCGCGGACGGGAAACGTGCCGAAGTTTTTGACCTTGACGGGGACGGCAAAGAATTTGAAGCCGCGCGCGGGCAGGGCTTGCAGGTTGCACAGATGCTCGACGATGGGAATGCCCGCGCCGAGCAGAATCGTGTGCGCGGGCCGCGCGAGGTCGCGCGTGTCGTCAATGTTGAGCGAGTCTATGCCGACGAGCAGCGCGCCTTCGTCTTTGAGCAGTTGCGCGGCATCGGCGGTGATGAAAGGATGATGCTCGAAGTAATCGTCGGTGGCCCAATGCGCGTCCCATCCGGTGTGAATCAGGACGGCGCGACCGCGCACGTTGAGTTGACGAAAAGCGTCGGCGTCAATGGCTCGCGCGCGAACCGAGTTGGCGCGCAGTAGCACGCCGTCCAGATTGGCGAGCACGGACAAAGGCAGCGCGGACAAATCCGCTCCTTCGGCATACCTGTGAAAGGGCGCGTCGAGGTAGGTTCCGGTGTTGGCGACCATCTCGATTTTTCCGATGTGAAACTCCGTGCCCGCGGCGTAATGGGCGCGCGACTCTTCGCGCGAGAGATAGTCGCAGATGACGGGTGCGGGCAAGCCGCGATAGGTGACGAGGCCATGCTCGACGGTGTGGCTGAGGTCAATCAATTGCGGCGGCATAGAAACAAGTCCTCACAAAGTCTGCAAGGCAGAGGCGAAGGGCGCGAGCCGTAAAGTTTCACTGTTCACTCGCCGGAGCTTTGCGATTCATTCGCCGTCGCTCGCGAGAATGCGCTTGAGCGTTGAGAGCACGCCGAGATGATAGGCGTTATGGTCTGCGACGAGCAGGACTTCGCGCAGGAATGTTTGCCCGTCGCCGTGGGCAATCGGGGCGCAGAGGTCTGTGTTTGGAGTCTCAAGCAGCGTCTCCAATTCTTTGAGGTCGGCGCGAAACATCTCGACGCTTCGTTGCCATGCCGCCGCGTCGGCTGTCTCACCAGCGGCGGGCCAGTAGCCTTCCGGCCACTTCGGCGAGACGTGTTTGGCGTTGCGGCTAAACTCAAGGATGTCCCACTGCGCGATGCGCATGTGCTCAAGCACTTGCCAAGGCGTGTAGGGAATGCGCTCGACGCGGCGATTGATTGACGCGGCGGGAAAGTCCGCGATGACCGTCTCGAAATCAACGTGCGCCCCGCCGCCGCGCAGCACGTAGAGCAGATGCTCGCGCAGTGCGCGGTCTGTGTCGATGGTTGGGGGCTGGTCTGGCTGTGTCGTCATGTTTCGAGACTCCTCCGGTCGTTTATTGAAAGCCTCCGCCGGTCATTTGCGCGAAAGCCGCGAGAGCCGCGCCGCGCGCCAACACGATAACGCCCGGAATTATATTTTGACCAGTCGAAATTATTTGCTCTTCCATACGGCAAAAGATTTCCATATCATGCGCGCATGAATTTAGTTTGTCCGCGCGATTATTCAGCCCTTAAGCCGGAGGGGCAAAGGCTCATCTGCTCAGCGGGTCATGAGTATCCAATCGTTGACGGCATACCTGTGTTGCTGCTTGACGAGAGAGAGGCTCCATGGACGGCCATCTCGCAACGGCTGGCGCGCGAAGGTCGTCAGGAGTGGACGCCGCCCGCGCCCTGGACGCCAGATTCGCCGGACGCCATTCATCCGCATGTGAAAAGTCTCGTCGCCGCCGCCGGTGGTTATCTCTATCAAGAGTTGGCTGAAAAGCTGACGGCCTATCCTATCCCCGCCTTGAGGCTTCCAGATGCCGAGTCGGCCACGTTTCTGGACATCGGATGCAATTGGGGCCGTTGGTCAATCGCCGCCGCCCGCAAGGGCTACGCGGTCACGGGCCTCGACCCCGACATCAACGTCATCATGACGGCGCGTGATGTGGCGCGGCAGCTAGGCGTGCAGCCGCAGTTGGTGGTTGCGGATGCGCGCTATCTACCGTTTGCCGCCGGGAGCTTCGACATCTGTTTCTCTTACTCTGTCATACAGCATTTTAGCAAGGATAACGCGCGGGCTGCGATTCAAGAGATTGGCCGTGTGCTTCAAGCTGGCGGGCAGAGTTTGGTGCAGATGCCGAACCGCTATGGACTCCGCTCGTTTTACCATCAAGCGCGCAGAGGCTTTGCCGAGGGCAAGGATTTCGACGTGCGCTATTGGACGCCGGGCGAGTTGCTCGACGCTTTCAACAAGGCGGTCGGCAGTTCGCGCCTGTCGGTTGACGGGTTCTTCGGCCTCGGCATACAGCCCACGGATTTGCCTTTGATGCCGCTCAAGCGCAAGACAGTGATTGTCGCCTCCGAGTTCCTGCGCTCGCTGAACAAATTTGTCCGCCCGCTGCTGAACGTCGCCGACAGCATCTACGTCCACTCGGTCAAATCGAGTTCGGCGGCGAGCGCGGCAATCTGTTCCGATTCGTAGATGTGAAGGCCCGCCCTCGACTCTTTCGCCGCCCACAACATCGCGGCCGCGACCGCGCGCGCTTCGATTGGGCGATACTTGGCCCAGGTTCCCTTCAGCAGAAACGAGAAGAGCTTGGAGGCTCGTTCGGCCAGCCGCTCGCCGAGCCTGAACTCCTGCCGCTGCCCTAGCAGGAGCGAGGGGCGAAAGATGTGCGCGCCCTTGTATGGAAGCTCTGCGACGGCGGCTTCCGTTTCGCCCTTGACGCGGTTGTAAAAGAGGCGCGATTGCGCGCTGGCGCCGAGGGCCGAGACGAGCAGGAGTTGTTCGGCTCCGCTCGCGGCGCAGAGCCTCGCAAGCTCGACCGTGTAAGAGAAGTCAACCTCTCGAAAGGCCGCCTGCGACCCGGCCTTTTTGATGGTCGTGCCAAGGCAGCAGAAGACATCCTGCGCCAGCAGGAAGGGAACGAAGTCCGGCAGGCGTTTGAAGTCAATCTCATGCTGTTCGAGCTTGTCATGGCGGACGGGCAGGAGCCTGCGCCCAAGGGCCATGACGCGCCCGTACGTTTCGTCGCGGAGCAGCAGCTTCAGGCATTCGCCGCCGACGAGGCCGCTGCCGCCGAGCAGAAGGGCTGAGCGTGTCGTCATCGCTTCGGGCGGCGTCAGGCGCTCTTGGAGGCGCTCGTGTGCTTGTCAATCAGGCGCGCGATGGAATCCTTGCTGATGGCGCCGACGATGCGGTCTTCGACGTGGCCGCCCTTGAAGAGAATCAGGGTCGGGAGGCCGCGTATGCCGTAGCGCTGCGCGACCAAGGGGTTGTCGTCTATGTTCATCTTGACGACGCGCGCGGTCGCTGCGTACTTCTCTGCGACGGCTTCGACCGCAGGGTTGAGAGCCTTGCAAGGGGCGCACCACTCAGCCCAGAAATCAACCAGCACGGGCCGCTCCGATTGCAGAACGTCCGCGTCAAAATTGCTGTCGCTCGTCTCCCTGACATGCTCACTCATCTTTTTCATCTCCTCAAGTTTAATAACGTCGCAAACCTTTCGAGGCAGTTCTAGCCAATGAAGTTTCAGAGCCGCCGCTTCGCCCCTGTTGAAGAGAGCGCGCGGCGCGATAACTTGGGCGGGCTAACTTTACGTCGCGGCGCGGGGGGCGCGCAGGAGGAGGGCTGCAAGCGTTCGAGCACATGCTCGACGGTGATGCCTTTGAGCACGCCTTCGACCGACGCGCTGACCTCTTCGAGCACGCCCGCGAGCGCTCCCTTGATGTTCATCCCGACGAAGCAGTCCTGATTCGTCGGCTGGCGATGCAGGGCGAACACGTCGCCCGCTTCGACCGCGCTGTAGACCTCAAGCAAGGTTATCTGTCCGGGCCGGCGCGCGAGTCTTGAGCCGCCCGCCGCGCCCGTCTGCGAGATGACGAGACGCGCGCGAGCCAGCTGGCAGAGGATGCGACGGATGACGACCGGATTGGTGTTGACGCTGGCCGCGACCTGCTCGGACTTGAGCGGCTCGTCGCCAGCCCGCGCCAACAGCGTCAGGACGTGTATCGCCACCGCGAATCTGCTGCTCGAAGCCATAATCTCCAAACCGCGCGCCGCTCAATCTTCAAGCGCGCCGTCGCCCGCCGCGTGTCGCATCCGTAACGATTATAGTTACAGACGCACGGCTGTCAATCCGGCGCGCAGGGCCAGCACACATGCGCCCGCGCGCTCTGGTTGACGATGGCCGCGCCTTTCTCGCCTTCGAGCGGAAAAGCGCATGCCGTCGCGCTTGTGAGCCGCCGGAAAGCGAGGCCGCCAGCCGGTTTTTACGGGCGCGCAAGGCTTAAAAAATTAAGTTACCCGCCCGTCCGGTACCGCACAGACAAACATTTTGACAAAACTTATAATCTTTGCTTCAATGAGGGTGAAGTCGTCAGCCGATGCAGGCTCGTCCGGGTAGTCCACTCTATAATTTAAAAGTCCTTTGGGCCTGTGCTCTCCCTTTAGCGCGTGCCGCCGACCAGTACGAAATCTCAACGTCTCTGGAGGTTCACGTCCGATGAATTTTCAAGATAGCAGCAAACAAGCTCACGGCGCAGTCAACACAACGCCAATGATCCACCGCAACCATCAAGGCCCGCCGGTGATTATGATTGTCGAAGACGACGCGGATAGTCGTCTGATGATGAAAACGTTGCTGGAAATGAAGGGCTATGCCGTCATCGAAGCATGGGACGGGCAGGTGGCGATAGAAGTGGCCGAGCGCGAGCGCCCGCAACTCATCATCATGGACTTGCAGTTGCCGCGCATGCACGGCTTCGCCGTCGCCCGCTACATGCGCCAGCACGCAGACCTCTGCCTGACGCCCATCATCATCATGTCCGGCCACGACCCCTTATACCATCGCCCGCTCGCCCTCGCCGCCGGATGCAATGAATACCTCAACAAACCGCTCGACTTCGACCTGCTTGAGTTAACGCTCAGCCGTTGGGCGCCGCTCCACTGAGCCAACCCGAAGCAACATCGGTCGAACGCGCTGTAACTCTGCTTCAACCAACTGCCACTCTGAGCCAACGCGCTGCCACTTTAAGTCAAGTTGCCGCCGCTCCCGCTCGCGCCCCGGCCCTTATGACTCTCCAACAACTGCATCGCGCTTCCCTACGCCCGCGCCGCCTTCAACATGCCCGTCCACGCTCGACGCATGACATATTGTTCCACCTATCAAGGCCCTGCTAACGCCACCTGTTAATCATTCGCGTTCCTGAGCGTTTCTGATAGCGGGGCCGTTTGACGAGAGTTCACTCCGCCGGGTCACATCTATAGCAACCTGCGATTGGGATTGCACGCCGCTCTTAATAGGGAGACGAAATGAAAGATTATTCGATTGAAACTTCGCCGCAACTTTATGCGAGAACCGGCGGCGCGCTGTACTTGATTATTATTGTCTTGGGCATCTTCGGCGAGGCATTCGTCCGTGGCAGGCTTATCGTAGCGGGCGATGCCGTGGCGACCGCCGCCAACATCATGGCGATGGAGTCGCTGTGGCGCTTCGGCATCGCTGCCGAATTTCTCGCGCTGATTTGCACAATTACTTTGGCGATGATTTACTTTTTCTTGCTGCGGCCGGTCAGCAAAGAACTCAATTTGCTGGCGACATTCTTCAGGCTGGTATCAATCATGGTAGAAGTGGTCGCCGCCCTCAATCTTGTGACGGCGTTGTTTCCGCTAGGGAATGCTGCTTCCCTCAAATCATTCACGCCGGAGCAACTCTACGCCCTGACGAGCCTTGCCACGAAATCGCACAGCTACGGCTTTAGCGTTTCCTTGCTCTTTCTAGGTTGTTGCTTCCTGATTCACGGGCGCCTAATTTTCAAGTCGGGCTATCTGCCCAGGGCGCTGGGGATTCTGATTCAAGTTGCAGGTGTGGGCTATTTGACGAATGGCTTCGCGCTGCTGTTGTATCCGGCGGTCGCAAACAAGGTCTTCCTTGCCATCATCATTCCCGTCTTTGTTGCCGAGACATCACTGAGCCTGTGGCTGCTCGTGAAGGGCGTAAACGTCCAGAAGTTTAAGGAGCGCGCAGGCATGGGAGCGGTTGACGCTCCGCTTCAAGCCGCGCTCGTTGGCGAGAGCGTCGCGCTCGTTGGTGAATGAGCCGCGCTGACCGACGAGCGGGGAGCGGTGGCGGAAGCGTCCGGCCTGTTGTCAGTCTAGTCTGCTCGTTGCCGGTTTACTCAGAAGGCTTGCGCTTGCTGAGAGCGAGTTGGGCCAGTTCGCGGGCGCGCGGGAGCAATTCGATGCCGCGGCTAATCTGCGGGTCTTCGGCGTTGAAGACTTGATAGCCCGTGATGGTGCCGTAGGCGGCGGTCGCCAGTTCGTGACGCAAGCGCGTTTCGACAAACTCGCGCTCGCGGTCGAGTTGCGCAGGCGTGGCCTTGAAGGAGCCTTGCGCGGCGACGAAATTCTTGAAAGCGGCGTAGAGCGCTTCGGTGACGGGAAACTCCGCGTCCTTCAAATCATGGCCGAAATCAATCGGATGCGTGACCTTGTACGTCTCGAAGCCTTTGACGTGGCCGCGCGCCAGTTCGAGCGAGAAGGCGAAGAGCGGGTCTGCAAGCCGCTGCTGCGAGGGCGAGAGCGTGCGCTGCGCTATCACTTCGTCGGGCGCGATGCCGCCGCCGCCGTAGACGACGCGGCCCGTGTCCGTGTGACTCTCCGGCCCCGTCGGAGCAGCCTGCGCCTTCTGCCGCTCGGCGCGATAGGAGCCGCCCTGCGAGTAGTAGTCCCAGAAGCCGCCGTTGGAATAGTCGCGCTGAATCAGACGGCCCGAAGGCGTGTAGTAATGCGCTATCGTCAGCATCACAGCCGTCCCGTAGTCCATCGGAAAAGGAATCTGCACGAGTCCTTTGCCGAAGCTGTTCTCGCCGACAATCAAAGCGCGGTCGTGGTCTTGCAAAGCTCCCGCCACAATCTCCGAAGCCGAAGCCGTGCCGCGATTCACCAGCACCACGAGCGGCGTGTTGTCGGGCGCATCGTTGTCCGAGACGACCGTATCGGAACTGCCGCGAATCCTTCCCTTCTGCGTCAGTATCAACTGGCCCCGCGCAAGGAAAGTGCGAGCCACGCTGACGGCCTGCTTGACGAGGCCGCCGCCGTTGCCACGCAAGTCCAGTATCAACATCTGCATGTTCTTCCCGCGCAGGCTCTCAAGCGCCGCGCGAAACTCTTCGCCCGTCGTGAAATTAAAGCCGCCCGTCAAAGCTATGTAGCCGACGCCCGGCCTGATCATGTAGGTTTCGGGAATCGAAGGCTGCGGCACGGCGTCGCGAGTTATCTCGACGGTTTCCGTGCGCGCATCCGCGGCGTGCTCGACCATCACCTTGACGGAGGTGCCTAAGGGGCCGCGCAGGCGTTTGCTGACTTCGAAGTAAGGCTGCTTGCGCATGTCCTCGCCGTTGATTTCGAGGATGCGGTCGCCGTAGAGCAAGCCCGCGCGGCCAGCGGGCGAATTGGGAAAGGTCGCGCGAATGTACGTGCTCACTTCGCCGTTCAAGCGCAGGTCTATGACAGAGGCTCCGATGCCGAAGTACTGCGAGCGCTGGTCTGTGCGAAACTCGTCGAACTCGGCCTTGTCGAAGAAGTTCGAGTGCGGGTCGAGCGTGTGCAGCATGCCGTTGATGGACGACTTGAAGACCGTGTTGTAGTCGAGCTTGTTGCCGTCAATGTAGTTGTCCTGAATGACGGTCAAAGCTTCTGCCACGTCGCGCTCGACCGCCGCGCTCGCCTTCGCATTGGAAGCCGTAGTCTCTCGCACGCGCATCGAACCGGCGGGCAGCGGCGGAGGCGCCGTCGAGTTCTGCTGCGAGTAGATAAACGTCGGCAAGCTGAGAGCGACGATGAGCAGGCCGCCAAGGGTTAAGATAGTTCTGTTTCTCAAGCTGCGAAACCTCCGAGTGTGGGTCGTCCGTGACAATTCGTGGGGGAATTGATGTTCGTCTGAATGCTTACGGTCTGCTGCGATAGCGCGCGGGCTTCGTCCGTCTATCGCGCCCGCCGCCTTGTTTGGTTCATCATACTTACGCCTGCGCCGCTACTTTTGTTCTGGTGGGAGCGGGCTGGTCACGTCCAGCGCCATTTTCCATTTCCCGTCGCGTCCGCGTTTCCAGACGCGCGCGTAATATCCCTTTTCGATTGCCCCGGACTGCGCCGGGTTGTCCGTCAAAGTATAACTGCCGTAGACATAACCGAGGTCGCCCGATTGCGCCATGTCCGCGTAGAGCGGCTCCCACTTGACTGTCAACGTTTTCTGCGACAGGTAAGAGCGGATAGCATCCTTGCCAACTACCGGCAACATCTGCTGGCGATGCAGGCGGCTCTCGTCGGTCAAGTAATTCTCATACGCCTTGAGAAAGCCGCGCGCCCCGGCTTCCTGCGCGAATGCTCGCTCCAAATCCTTGAGGGCCGCGCGTCCTTCGTCTGCGCTCATGCGCGCGAGGTTCTGCGCCGCCGCGAGCGACGATGAATGAAAGGAGAACTTCTGCATTGAAGGCGACGTGTGTTGCGTGCCGAGGTCCAGGACGACTTTCCAGTCGCCGCCCATCTGCTTTTTCCAGACGGAGAAGTAGTAGCCGTTCCGGGTCGGTCGCTTTTCGGGCGAGAGGTCTGTCAGCGTGTAAGGGCCGGTCGTGTAGCCTAGGTCGCCCGCCTGCGCCACGTCGGCCCAGATTGGCTCCCAGTTAAGCTCTACGGGCGGGCGCACAGTTGGCGCGGGGCGGCTCAAGTATGCTTCGCGCGTCTTTGTCGGGTGCGGCTGAAAGTTGATGCCGTCGTCGGCAAAGAAGGCTAGGAACGATTCGCGTATCCCCTTCTCGACGGAGGTTCGCGCAAAGGCTCTTTCGGCGGCGACCAATGAACGGAGCGCGGGCGACTCTTCCTTGCCTTGCGGGACGACTACGATGGCTAGAGCGAGCAGGGTCAACAGTGCGGCGCGGGTTCGTTTCATCCTCAATCCTTTTCGGTGGACTGCAAGCGGGCGGTGTTGAGACGCCGGGGATGAAACGAATTGTACTTGAGTTTGCGAAAAAAAGGCAGTTCGCCTTTTCATTCTCGAAGGGCGCGGAAAATTCTTGCAGTCGAAGGGCGGTTGGGAGTTAAATACAGTCCCCCATGATTGGCGACACGCTGCTCAACTATCGGATTCTCCAAAAAATCGGCGCAGGCGGACAGGGCGCGGTTTATAAAGCGACGGACACAAAGCTCGGTCGCACGGTCGTCATCAAAGTCCTGCCGCCGGAATTGACCGTCAAGGAAGCCAACCTCAAACGCTTCGAGCGTGAGGCGCGGCTCGCCTCAAATCTGGACCACCCGAACATCTGCACCATCTTCGATTTGGACGAAGCCGAGGGCGTCCACTTCATCGCCATGCAGTATGTCGAGGGCAAGAACGTGCGGCAGTTGGTCAACGGTCGCCCGCTCGTCTTGAAGGACGCGCTGTTGATTGCCATTCAGGTGACGGACGCGCTGGCCGCAGCCCACGCGCGCGGCATCATTCACAGAGACATCAAATCCGGCAACGTGATGGTGACAAGCTCAGGGCAGGTCAAGATTCTGGACTTCGGCCTCGCCAAGCTCCTGGACGAGGAAGCGGCGCAGAGCGAAGGCATTCATCGCACGGAGTTGACAGAGGTTGGCGTCCCCTACGGAACGCCGACGCACGCCGCCCCGGAGCAGGCGCGCGGCGACCGCGTTGATGCTCGCGCGGACATCTTCTCGATGGGCGTGTTGCTCTACGAAATGCTGACCGGAACCTGGCCCTTTCAAGGCAAGACGACGATAGACGTGCGCCACGCCGTCCTGCACGCGCAGCCGAAGCCGCTCGCGGAGGCGCGACCCGGCGGAGCGTCGCCGCGCCTGCAAGCCATCATTGACAAGGCTCTTCAGAAAGAGCCGCGCGACCGTTACCAGAAGATAGCCGAGATGCGCGACGATTTGCGCGCGGCGCTCAGAGAGACGGCGGGCGGCGGCGAGGCCGACGCGCAGTTGGCCGAAGGCTTGAAGCCGGGGCCGCCGCGTCATCTCTCCGGCTCCGGCCCCGTCTCGCGCGCCGTGCGCTGGCTGCAACGCGCCTTCAACACCACGGGCGAGCCTGCTTCGCGCAGCGGCGGCAGCGCGGCTTCCACAACATCTTCGCCGCACGCGACGCAGGACATACACCTGACGCCGATGACGAGCGTCGGCGGGCGCGAGAAGAAGAGCATCGCTATCTTGCCCTTCAGGAATTTGAACAACGACGCGGCGTCAAACTTCTACGAATTTTCGCTCGCCGATGCGGTCATCACCGAACTGGCGCGGCTGCGCTCGCTCGTCGTTCGGCCCTCTTCGGTCATCGCGCGTTATCAAGGCCAGACGGTTGACCCGCGCGACGCGGGGCGCGAGTTGAACGTTGACGCAGTGCTCTCCGCGGGCTTCATACACGTCGGCGAACGCTTTCGCGTGACGGCCCAGCTGCTCGACGTGCTCTCCGGCGACATGCTGTGGAGCGACCGCATTGACGCCGCCGCCGAAGACATCATCAC
Source organism: Blastocatellia bacterium (assembly GCA_033855775.1). Lineage (GTDB taxonomy): Bacteria > Acidobacteriota > Blastocatellia > Pyrinomonadales > Pyrinomonadaceae > DASVTR01. The sequence continues at coordinate 25,906 of JAWVFT010000075.1, forward strand.
CGTGCAGGACACCATCGCCGAACGCATCGTCGAAGGCTTACGGATAGAGCTATCGCCCGATGAACAGATTGACATGGCGCGGCGCGCGACGCAGAACGCCGCCGCCTACGAAGAATATTTGCGCGGGCGCGACTTCTTCGGTCGCTTCATCTTTCGCACCGTCGCGCCCGAAGATGCCGATGCGGCCATCAAACATTTTCAAAGGGCCGTCGAGCTTGACCCGTCTTTCGCCTTGGCGCACGACGGCCTCGGCGCCTGCTACGTCAATCGCGTCTTCAAGGGACTCGGCAGCGCGGAAGATTTCGAGCGCGCCGAAGTCGCCTTCACGAAAGCCCTCGCCTTCGACGCGCAGGTGATTGAAGCGCGGATGTTGATGGTCTTCGTCTATCTCTGGCGCGGGCAGAAACAGAAGGCGCGAGATGAAGTGGCGCGGGCGCGCAGAGAGTCGCCGAACGAAGCGGTCGTGCATTTCGTCAAAGCGACGCTGCATCGTCTCGACGGCGAGTACAGCCGCGCGCTCAGAAGCTATCAAAGACTCGCCGAGCTTGACCCCGCGGCGCAGACGGTCGCGCAGTGCAATCGCGCCCTCGTCTACATTTATCTGGGGCGCGGCGCGGACGCTTTGCGGGAATTGGACAAAGCCACGGAGCAATCGAATCCACTCGTCCACACGTTTCGCGCGCTCGCGCTCTACTATCAAGGCGAAGCGGCTGAGGCCGCGCAATTGATGAAGCGAGTCCTCGACACGCATCCGAACATGCACGGCGTGCGCCCCTTCCTCGCCATGTTCCTGAGCGCGCAGGGAGAGCACGAAGCGGCCCGCGCCGAACTGACAGCGCAGGTCGAGCGCAACGCCGAAGTTGACCCCGACATAGCCTACGCGGTGGCTTCCGTCTATGCCCTTGAAGACGAACGCGAGGCGGCCTTTGAATGGCTCGCGCGCTCCATCGCCCTCGGCAACGAAAATCGCGCCTGCTTCGAGCATGACCCGAACTGGGCCGCCCTGCGCGACGACCCGCGCTTCACGGAGATGATGAACAAGCTGACACCGCGCGGATAGTTGACGACGAATGAACTGTTCAAGGGATGAACAGTTGAAGCGATGAACGAGTGAGCGGATGAGCGTTGACGGTTGAAGAGATGAGAGCTTGACCGTCGAGCGCGAGCGGTCTGACTTCAAAGCAGCGACGCTTTCATTCTTCCATGTCCGCGGGGTTTCCGCTTGAGCGATGATGAGAGTCGCGCTGTTCGTCTTTGAGCAAGCCGACTTCGAGGCGCGCGATTGATTGCAGCGGGACGCCTTCGAGCCAGACGCCGTAGCCTGAATTGATGGGCGCGGACTTGCCTTTCTCCAGTTGGTTAAAGCCGAAGACGGTTTCCCTTTCGACGCCTCGCAACTGCCTGCCGCTCGCGTCATACGCTTTCAAGCTCAACATGACGCCCTGCCACTGCTGCTTCGTCTGGTTGACCAGCTTGCCGCTTATCTTGGTGCTGCCGCCGACGCTCGTCAACTGCAAATCGCGCAGGACGAAACTGCCTTCGCGCAGCGCGACAGTTAAGCTTTGATACGGCCTGCTGCCCGTCCCTTCGCGCCGCGCCTCTGTCTGCGCCGCGCCAGACAATTGACCGCGCGACTGCCAGGGGCCGAGCGGCTCAAGCAACACGCTCAACAGCATCATCAAGACCATTAACGCGGAGCGTTTCATCACAACACCTCACCTTTGAACAACTGCCCGACGGGCTACGAATGTTGTCCGGCGAGTTATGAATGCCGCACGACAATCTAGCGTCGTTTTCCAGCCGGGGTGGTCGCGGGCTGCTTCTTCGAAGCGCCGCCGGTGTTGAGGTCAACGGGAGCCGGGTAGCCTTTGCCCCGCAACGCCGCTATCTCTATGACAATCTCTTTTCGTCCTTTGACGGCGCGCGTCACTTGATTGCCGCCGGTCGTTTCCTTGCCGCTTGCCTGTGCCTGCGCTTTGCCCTTCGCCTTCGTGTCCGTCGTGCCGCGCGTGTCTTCGCCGGAGCGTTCGGCTGGCTTCGGCTCGTCAATCTTGCCGCTGGCGTCTCTGGACATCTCTTTGAGCGCGCTCAAGACGGCGGCGCGCTCTTGCTCGCTCAGTTGTTCGAGCGTGACGCCGTAGGTCGAAAGCGTTGCGCGCAGGTTCTCTTCCGTGTTGGTGTCGCGGTCGTAAACGTCGCGGTAGATGTGCAGCTTGCCGTCTTCGATAACGATGGTTTCGTAGCGCAACTCGACGGGCACGGCTCGCGCGAGCTTGACCTCTTTCGTCTCTTTGGGATTTTTGGCGTAGGCGGCGATTTGCTCTTCGGTTAACTCCGTGCCGGAGAGTTGAGCCAGCGTGCGCGCGAAGTCCTGAACCTGCGGCGTCGTCAATCCGACGCAGCCGTGCGAGGCAAAGCCGCCGAGCTTGGCCGCGGACTTGCCGCCGTGTATGAGCGACGGCAGGCCGATAGGAATCTTGATTGGCCCAAGCGGATTGAGCTTGCTTCCGGCCTCGATTTTCTGTCCGGGCTGTACCTTGTTGGAGGCTTCGACCCAGGGCTCGTCGGGCGGCGTCCAGGTCGGATTGAAGATGATGTTGCTGGCCTTGCGCTGGCCGCTCGGCAAGGGAAACTCTGGATAGCCTATGCCGACTTTGTAAGACTTGACGAGGCGGCCCCCGTCGAACACGTCCATCCTGTAAGCGGGCGCGTTGACGACGACGCGCGTGTCCGAAGGGACTGCGTTGGGTTGATTCTTCGCGGAGCGCGCGGCGTTCGAGCCCGTGTTGTTCGCGGCGTTGCTGTTGGCCGTGCTTGTGTTGCTCGCGCTGCCTTCGTCTTCGCCCGCGCCGTTCCAACGCTCGCTGATGAAAGCCGTCAACTGCTGCGCCTTCTCGTCGCCGATGACGGCCTTAATCTGTTCGGCTGCGTGAGCGCGAGCCGCGTTGGTTGTGCCGCTGTAGTCGTCCCCGTTTGTTTCGCGCAGCCGGCCAGTCTCTTCGCGCGCCGCGCGGCGCAGCTTCTCAATCTGCTCGTCTGTTAATTGGAGCTTCGTCTTCAACTCCGGCGCGAACGTTTCGTCTTGAAAGAAAGCGTCGAGCAACGGGAGCGTGACGGGCAGCGACGAAGACGCGCTGGCGTTGGTCTTCACGATTTCCGGCTGCGAAGCGGGAGCCGCCGTGTTCGTCGTGTTGGCCGTCGCGTTGCTGTTGGCCGTATTGCCCTGCGGCGCGACGCATCCCGCCGCGCAGAGAGCGAGAGCCAGCGCGCAGAACGCTCCGGCCACTCGAAAAAGACTGCTCATGTGTTGCTGCTCCTGTTGACTCTCGTCTCGCTGAATCTCTCGAAGGCGCGCAGGCCGAAGCCACGCGCCCCGCTCCCATTGCAACATGCGTTCCCCATGAACAACCGCGCGGAAGCGCGAATTTATGCCCCTTGCCGCGACACGACGCGCCGCCCGTGTACCATAAACGAGCAATCCGCTCGCGCATAAACGATTCACACCGAAGCTTAAAGGCCGAATCAACGCCTCATCGCCCCTATGTTGAGCCTTTTCAACGCGCCGTTGGACTTCATCAACGCGCCGACGAACCCTTTCAACGCGCCGAAAGGGTTTATCCGCGCGCCGATGAATCCTTTCAACGCGCCGATGAAGTCGTTCCGCGCGAGGAACGAGTCGTTCCGCGTGAGGAATGG